>CALSNA010000006.1 GCA_943787595.1 uncultured Pseudomonadales bacterium | reverse complement strand
ATCATACATAATTACATAAGTTATTGTTTTTTAATATAAAAAAATCTAATGGCGGCTATTTTATAATTAATTGACATTGTTTTGAAATAATCACTTAATTTCCAGGATATCTTCGGCAGCAATCTGCTGATTAATTTTGCGATGGTTTAAGTATTGCATGGTTGTAGACAAGTTTGAATGATCGGCCGGCATCTGCACGGCTGGCGATCAGCTACATCCTAATACTGACTACCTTAGGGGTGATAGTGACTCCCTTGTCCAAGCTGATGTGCAACAATCCTAACTATTCAGATCAGGCCGTGTCTCGCAACCGCAAGCCGGGGTCAAGGGCCAGAATATCTCCACAAGCAAGAAACGCGCGTCAGTCGAGTTTCTTGTATTTGGATTTACATATGCAAGATTGTAGTATCCTAACTTGAAAAAAGTTATATAATAATAAACAAGTTAATTTAATAACATTAACCTAATGGTGAAATCAAAGATGGCCGAAGCGATTGATGTTGCAAATTATTTTCTGAACACTTCTAGTAAAGAAACGGAGTGTGGCGAGCTGATATCAAATTTAAAAATACAAAAGCTCGTCTACTATGCCCAAGGTTTTGCACTTGCTATCTTAGGCAAACCACTATTCTGTAATCCCATTGAAGCTTGGCCACATGGCCCTGTAGTCCCTGACCTTTATAGAGAATTTAAGAGATACGGAAGCGATCCTATTGAACCACCCACAGACTTTGATGCACAGAATTACTTTGTAAAGGAAGAGATTGAAGTCTTAAATGAGGTTTTTTATGCCTATGGGCAGTTTAGTGCTTGGAAGCTACGTAACTTAACCCATGAAGACGCCACGTGGAAAAATAATCATCTAAATCGTGGAGTAATTAATCATGAAGAGATGAAAAGCTACTTCAATACACTTGTAGAAGCTTAGAATTCTTATTGAATGCCAAGAAAAATAACGCCTAGGCCAAATAAGACCAAATTAAGAAGAACAGAAGAAGTTCAAAGCCAAAGCGATAACAATTTTCCCCCTGTTTTTTGCTTCCATTACCTTCAAGCAGATTACGATCTTACAAACTGTGATCAAGCCCAAAAAGCTCTACTGCTAGAATCGTTGTATACGCGATCTCAGATGACATGGCAGGAAATTATTAATACTTCTAAGGCGACACTGGGAACCGAAACAATTCATCGTAAATATATTAATGCCACCATACCATCATATTTTGGAACAAATGAAAAATTCTATGTCTTGAGAATAGCAGGTAAAAAAGGCCGTACTGCAGGCTTCAGAGCTGGCCGAATTTTCCATGTAGTATGGGTTGACTATAGCTTTAGCTTGTATAAGCATGGTTAACTAAATTTTAGCTATACCTAATCACTTAATCTCCGGTATGTCCTCAGCAGCAATCTGCTGATTAATTTTGCGACGGTTTAAGTATTGCATGGTTGTAGACAAGTTTGAATGATCAGCCAGCATCTGCACCGCTACCGGGCTGGTACCTTGCGCTAAAAGTTCGGTGATCATTGTAGCTCTAAAACCATGATGGAACGGTTTAACATCTGGCAAACCCAGTTCCATCTGTATCTTTTTCATTTTGGTGCTCATGTAATTGGTGTTACAACACCAGGGGCTGCCATGACCATTATCCAAAAAGTAAACCTCTTTTGTGGGCCGGTTCTTAAAATCCTGTTCTAAAAATTCATAGAGCCTATTATTAATTGGTTTGTCTGGCCATTTACCAGCCTTGTTGACCCAGTTTAGCTTGCGATTGTCACGGATTTGGATAGTGCGCTGTGCTAACTTGATGTGATCCAGCCGCAGCGACCAGACTGCACCAATGCGTAGCAGGGCTTGTGTGCACATCCAGTAAGCCCGCAGGAGATTGTAGGCGTTTCGTTTGCGCAGCACTCCATTAGCCTGTTGGTGTCTCTTTTCCAGTTCCTTTTTTTAAAGCACTGGCAGACCATATCAAGGAGATCTGGTCATGGCGCCAAATGCTTCCAGTGGTCACAGACCTGGTCAAATAATTCAACTGGCTTATTGTGTCAGTTTTCGTAGTCAGTCACACTATATTTAGTATGCAAGAAATTAAGTATTATTAAGAATGCTTAGAAATACATCTATACCCTGTAATTGCTGTATATGGATACCTAAGCAACGGTTGTTATTGGGTCATGTCAGCTACACAAAAGTGGCTATTGCACTTGATTTGTTTATCTGTATTATCTATATTTAGTGGCTGAATTTTAAGATAAGCACTATATGTAGTGTTTGTTCGCTTGAAAGTTTCGTTTTAATGGGGGTGTGCATACCTCTTGAATCACCTGATATGATGACCAAGATAGAAATATAAAGTTGCTAGATTATTATTTAGTTACAAGCCCGTTGCGGATTTTTGGATTGATGGTGCGGGAACACCACCAATCCGGGTCTCAACGATTATTTACATCGATAGCAGCAAAGGGAGGTACCGTAATAACTTAGTAAACCAGTTTTGCAGGGCGTTGTCCATTGACTACAACGCCCTCAATTTAAACAATTATGTCAACTCATGCAATCCTTTGTATTAAATAAGTGATAAAAAATTAAACGAGAAAAAATCATGAAAGATGACTTAAACGTTTTTAAGGGCAGTGATGGTAAATGGCAGATAAAGCGCGAAGGCGGAGAAAGAGCAAGTGGGGTGTTTAACACTCAAGCTAAAGCGTTTGAAAGAGCACGGGAGCTAGCCAGAAAATCTAGCAGTGAAGTTTCTATCCATAATGGAACAACAGGGAAAATCCGCGACAAACATAGCTATGGCTCTGATCCCTATCCACCTAAAGGCTAATATCTACTGTTAGATTTAAGTAAAAACACAAGTTTCCTAGCTTACAGGCTCATTTAGTAAGCTAGGAAACTTGCCCAGTGATTGATGATTGATGATTAAAAACCCGCATCAGGCGGGTTTTTTGTTGCATTACATGTCCTTGGACCACACTGACCCAGTGTGCATGTATTACCTCCCCCTGCTCTAATTAAACATCACCTGACAGGCTTTTGAGCCTGGATCAGCTGTGCCATTACGCTCGGCCAAAAAAAATTTATCACCTGAAAAAAACACTACTCCCACCACACCTGCGGTTTGTGTGGGTAATTTTTGTGCAGATGCACTGCCCGTGCAATAGGTCAGTGAGATCGAGCGCAAAAGCCCAGCAGAGCCAGGCACTTTGCTAACAAATTATACAAATTAAGCATTAATTTATATTGCACAGTATGCAGATGATTGCAAATGATTTGCACTACTGTGGTGGCCAGAATGACCTGTAATTGTTATTTGGCGGGGGTTGTCAGAGGTATCTATTAATCAATCAATGTTGACATAAAGTTGACATTTTTAGAGTTAAAATGCTGTTTGACATTCAGTTGACATAAAATATATTTTTTAAAAAATATATAAATTACAGTTACTTAATAATAACTAAAGCTAGTTTAAAGTGTAATAAATATGTGATTTTAGGATGAATCAGCCACTACAGAGATTCTAGGAAATCAATCAAGTTTTCCCTATCTTGAGTAGGCAAATTGATCACTGCTTGTCGCGTGGCATCAGCCTCACCACCATGCCATAAAATAGCTTCCAGTAAATTACGTGCCCTGCCATCATGTAGAAAATAGGTATGGCCACTGACCTTATAAGTTAAGCCAATGCCCCACAATGGTGGCGTACGCCACTCTTGGCCGTTGGCAAGATACTCAGGCCTGTTATCTGCCAGTTCCGGACCCATATCATGTAATAACAAATCGGTGTAGGGCCAGATGATTTGTGGTGCTTTGTTAGTTGCATCAGCAGGATCATCGGTTACAATGTAGCTCGCTCGGTGACATTGATTGCATCCAATTTTATAAAATACACGTTTACCAGCCAACACCGATGGTTGGTGTGCCTTGGTACGTGCTGGAACAGCTAAGTTTTGAGTATAATACAGTAGTGCACGAGTCATTTGCTGTGATGCTTCCAGATCATCTTGACGATTAGTATTACCATGAGGTGCATTAAGACAAACAAGCTGGGTTAATGTGCAATCCCCAGCTGGAAAAACTGCACCGTCATTGGCAATTCCAATATCCTGATATAGCGCATTGCTATTTTGCTGAATGAGCGATGAATTTCCGGCTTTCCAGCCGAAACGCCCCACATCCAAATCACCAGCATATTGATTCCATACTCGGTTGGCCCGGCCCGATATACCATCACCATTCTGGTCGTCAGTATCCTCTACAGACAGCAAGTCATGATCTGTAATAGCATCTAATAGGCCCAAGCCGATGAGCGGCGGCGCTACCCGGGGCGATATCTGTAACTGATTATGCAGGTCACCATACCTTGCATCGACAATGGTATATTGAGGCTGACGTAGATTCACTTTGATACCATCAGCTAGTATTTTGGTGATCGTCTGGTAGGCTACAGCAATTTGCCCTTCAGCAGGCATGCCCGTAACAGCAAAGTTCTGCAATTGATAACCATAGTTAGGTTCGGCAATATTTGGCAATTGCCCCATATCCAACCATTTTTGCTGGATTTTAGTTTGAGGAGGTATACTCAACCGCAGTACCATTGATGTAGAGTTTTTATTGAGTGAATTCGGTACTGGTGGCTGCCCTCGCCCACCGTTGACGTGGCAACGCAGACAAGATCGGGCATTGTAAAGCGGGCCTAGCCCATCACTCGAAGTTGTCGTTGAAGGGGAACCAATCCAAATCTTACTGAAAATACTGCCACCTATTTCAAAATCAAGCCGGTCTATAAACGGGAGGTTACGGGCAGGATATAAAAAAGCGTTTTTGGTTTTATCATTGAAGTGTGAACCACGTCCACCAGGCTGGTGTTCACTAGCCTGGGGTTGAGAGAAGTCTATAGCTGCTCCGACTGGCATGATAGCCAAACCAAAATGGAGCAAAAAGCCTAGAAACAATATAGCTGATAAAAAGGACATATCAATATTGCTTGCTCTAAGCTGTTTGCTCCTGTCAGCAAAAAACTGCAAGCCTCTAAGGCAATGATTAAGGTAATAAAATGAATATGGTCTGAGTTTCAGTTTTAGTCAATTTTATTATTGTGATAAGACTGCATCTGGATTATCAAGACTGCTGGAACCAGCCCGCTCAATGTCAGTCAGTTTCAGGGCGACAGCAGCGCGTTCAATCACAGCAGCCTCTGCTACCAAGGCATCAACTACATCTTGTACTACCTGGTTGCCGGCAAGATTATTTTTCCCAATAAGTACGTCAAACGGTGCACCTGCTTCGGCAACGTCAGCCATTTTCTGCATGGCTGCTTCAGTGTTTTCCAGAGCCATTCGCATGTTATCGTCTATAGAGCCATATCTAGTGCGCAACAAGCCAGATAAACTAGGGCCCTTGACCTGTGACCCATCAATGCGGGTATAAGAGCCTAGATAGACGTTTTTTATACCCTTGGCACTATAGAAATGTGACCAGTGCGTGTTGTCAGAGAAACAATCCTGCTCTTCCTCAGGGTCATGTAGCATTAATCCTAATTTGATGCGTTCGCCAGCCAATTCACCGTAGGCTAGGCTACCCATACCAGTGATTATGGTGGCCAAACCACTAATATCATTCTTGGCCATTAAATCAACGTGGGCAGCACCATCAATTTGCCAGTTCTTGACCATCTCGTGCAAGTCGTCCACTAATAGGTTGGTGACTGCAAGAAGATAGTCTCGACGGCGATCGCAATTATCGTTAGTGCAGCTCTCCAGATCAAAGTCAGTAACTGGTCGATTACCAGAGCCTGAATTGTTTCCATTGAGATCCTGGCCCCACAACAGAAATTCAATAGCATGATAACCAATAGCTACATTGGATTCAATAGCATCAATTTCATGCAAGGTTTCTGATAACAATTGCTTGTTAATTGTACTGGCATCAACCATGACACCACCAATATTCAAATATGGATTAGCTATTATGTTAGCGTTGTAATATGGATTTTCTTCAGATGAAGTAATATGGCCAAGTGATACATAGTCAATCAGCCCCTCATCCAGAGGCCAAGCATTAACCCGACCTTCCCAATCATCAACAATGACATTGCCAAAGCGAAAGACTTCGGTTTGTTGATAGGAGGCACGAGCCGTCTTCCACGTAGCTTTGGCAGCAGTAAGATTGGCTTTTATAGGCATATGTAAAAGCTGGTTGATTGCATCCTGCAATGCAACAGCTGTAGTAAGTGAATCTTCATAGTTTGCCAATGCAATATCGGCATAATTATCAATGATTTTACCAACCTGACTACCTACTACAGGACCCGGAAGTAAAGCAGTTGCAAACAGCATACAAGATAAATACTTAAGTAATTTCATAGCTTATAACTTCTCCTAGGCTTAAATTAGAAGTGAAAAAAATTATTGTAATAAGAATTATAATCAATAAACTAATTGTATAAAACTATCGCTTCCCAACATACCATTCTTTGTATGCCTGACGCACAGGCATGCTTAAGCTAACCTTATCAAAAATAATTGTCAACCTTCTACTTTTCTTCACTAATAATTTAGTCAGTACAGTCCTTATCTTTTAATCTGAAAGCATTATAATGACAGCATGTCTACCTTGAGCTAGCTGGAATTAATATACTTTACATGTAATTTCCCTGAAAAATCGGATCAGTTATAAGTAGAAAATACTTGTAAACTAGCCAGATGATTTTTTATGGAAAAATCACGTTATACCGACTTAAAGCAAGCAGAGTCAGGCCCTGCCATCACAGACCTGTGCCGAAAACACGGCATGAGGAGTGCGACTTTCTACAATTGTCTACAATCGCCACTTCAAGAAAATATATGCCAAAGAAAAGCTTAAGGCTGAAATTACTCACGAAGCTACTGGAAAAAAGTGGTCACACTGTAAATACCCCATTCTTAACACAGCCACCTCGTAGACAGTTTAAGCTGCATTCCTATACTCAGTGGGCGTCATATCATTGAGCGAGTCATGCGGCCTTTGGGTGTTATAAATTTCAATCCATTCGTCCGTTATCTGCTTAACCTCCTGTAGGTTTTTAAACCAATATAAGTCCAATACTTCATGCCTATATGTACGATTAAAACGCTCTATATAGCCGTTTTGATACGGGCAACCAGGCTTGATATAGTCAATTCTGATACTGTGAGCTAAAGCCCAATCGGTAAACACGCTTGACGTGAATTCACTGCCGTTATCAACCCGAATCTTCTCTGGATAACCATGCCATTCGCACAACCTGTCTAAATAACGTATAACACGCAACGATGGAATGCTGGTGGCTATATCAATGCCTAATAGCTGGCGGTTAAAGTCATCGATGATGTTAAATGTTCTATAACGCACCTTGTTATGCAGCTGGTCACTCATAAAGTCCATTGACCATGTGTGCCCTTGATGATTTGGCACCGTTAATGGTTCGGGGTTTCTTGGCGGTAACCTTCGTTTGGATTTGCGCCTAAGGTTGAGCTTTAACTCCGTGTACACGCGATATACGCGCTTATGGTTCCAGTGATAGCCTAGCTTACGCAGCCGCTTAAAACACTTAGGAAAGCCCCACCTCTGGTGTTTTTCCACCAAGTCATTCAGTGCATCGATAATGGCACTATCATCTGTCAGCGTTGGCTGATAATAAAACGCCGTTCGGCTTATAGAAACGACTTTACAGCTCATTGTTACACCGATTTGGTGTGTGGCCTGTAACTCCTGAGCCCAGACTTTGCGCTCTGCCACAGGCACTACAGCTTTTTTATGATTTCTTCCTGTAGCTGAGATTTAAGACTTAAGTCAGCGTACATTTGCTTAAGCCTACGGTTCTCTTCTTCAAGCTCTTTTAAGCGTTTAACATCAGAGGCTTCCATGCCGCCATACTTTTCTCGCCATTTGTAAACAGTTGAATTGGCTACGCTATATTTACGGCAGATATCTTTTATTGCCATACCAGCGTCAGCTTCTTTCAAAATTGCCACTATTTGGCTTTCGGTCATGCGTTTGCTCATCGTAAAACTGCTCTGGGATATCTTATAAAAAATTCTACGAGTGATGTGTATTAGTTTAGGGGATAGTTACAACACCATCTCGACGTAGAGAGATGTTACTGCGTGCCTATAATGATTACTTGGTGAGTATTCGTGTGGCTTGTCTGGTGTTCTCTATTTTGCTGGGCTGTTATCACTATCAGCGTAAACTGTCAGACGAAAATGCAGAAATTGTAGACTAGTTATTACCCTTAACCAGAACTAATAAATGCTGGTGCTTTGGGTATTGAAGTTGATCTGTCGCTGCCAAGCCTTCGTGTAAAAGCGCACTGAAACAAATCATCAGATGGTGAGGGAAGTAAAGCCTCATGCGACATGCTGTAATAATGGGCCTGTATCAAACGATTTAACCGAACGGCTCGACATGAATGTCTGGAGTTACATCCATTTAACAATATCGAGCATGCGCAATTGTTAGCGACACAGTGGCTTTGGGCATACAATAACGAACGGCCACATACTGCAATTGGAAACATACCGCTTCGTCGATTACTGGATGTGGCTTCATCCTCTACTTATGGCTGATATTATTAATAGGGGGATTACAGATCATCGCATGACCACAGATTTGATTAGCAAAGCCATGATGACAGCCTATAACCTACACCAGCCATTTGTTTGTTTTTATTTCGGGTTTATGTACCATCTATCAAAATCAGTAAAACTCTCTTTTTCAAGAATATTTATTAGATTTAGTCTAAACTTCAGCAAAAATGGATGCGTTTAATTATATTGAACGATTTCATAATCTTTGTATGTTTAGAATATAGGCTACTGAGGATTTAGCGTTTGAGTTTTGCCAAATCAAAGTCGTTCGTGAAAACGGGGAGCCTCTGCGATATCATCAATAATATGCCACGAGACCAGGATAGATCCTTTTAACCATATATGGCTTAAAGGGCTTCTCTAAAGAGATGCAGAGCATTGATTCACAAACCCATTTGAAATTATAAATTACATATGTGGTGAGTCATTGCATAAAATTTTTACTCTAGAAAACCTACAATGCTGTGTCGGCCGATCTGAAAAGTATTTCTCACTCTGCGATAAAGAAGGAAGTTCTGTAAAAAATGGATGAAGCTCAGGCCAAATGAGCTTTAGATTAGCTGAAGTTGGTGTCAAAATTAAGTCAGTTTGGATACCTTCTTCACCTATCCAGAGGATATACATCAAGCTGTTTTCCAATGATGATGTGGTTAGAAAAGCAGTTTATCTGATCACTATTAGAGGCATTAAAAAAATGGATACTATCGATCCGCAACTGGTGCTTGGCTTTCAATCATTTATTTATATATTGTTATAATACAGCTATTATGACTAAGTCATTTCATCAACCTGTCTTATACCATCTAATATATAAGCATCAAAACAACCTCCCTACAGAATAATTTATTAAACTGTATTACAAAACCATTTCTCTGTATTTTTATGGTTCAATAGCCGGCTATCTTTGAAAGATTTGTATTAACTCATTGGCAATTGACTTTAAGCAGCTTGAGTTGCTGTTTTGGTAGAAATTCCTTTATTCTAAGAATATGATTTAACCCCATAGTTAGAAAAACTGGGTACAGGTATTTTTAGTTAAAACATAGGTTTTTATTTAGGTATGTTAATAGCTTTTTCAAAGCGAAAGCTGAATGTTCTCTCTAGCAATTGATCCAATTTCAATGTTGATTACAGGTAGTGGGTGCTTACTCTGATCATTGATTTACATTTCTGTTGAGCCTTGTTCTTTGAATACAAGAAAGGATGATTTATCAGAGGGTTTTGGTCCAGTCATTATAATGGACTATAAATTCATTGAGTATTTGATACATAAACAACGGTCATATTTACTTATGGCTGGTCCAGAAAATAATAAGATATATTTTTATGAATCGTCTGGAAACAAACTCAAATAGTGATTTACTTTCCAATACAGAATGTACTGAAAATACGCCCTAGTAGATCATCACTGGTAAAGGTACCAGTGATTTCGCCCAAACTGTTTTGAGCTTGCCGTAAGTCTTCCGCTAATAGTTCAATATGCCGTTTAGCTAATTGCTTGGCACCTCGGGTAAGGTGATGCTGAGCTCGACATAGTGCATCCATATGACGACGGCGGGCACTAAAACTACCTTCGTTGGTTATTTGGTAACCAGCACAATTCTGTAAATGCTGTCGTATCAAATCAATACCTTGTTGATGTTTGGCACTTACCGTAATGCAGGTTACCTGAGGTGTTATTTTAATGGTTGGATTTTGCTCACATAAATCTATCTTATTGCTTACTAAAGTTAAGTGTTGCGGTAAAGGATGATTTCCCATTAATTGTTTCCAAAGCTCAGCTAATGGCGTTGTATCTTTGATATCTTGAACTAATATTAACCGGTCAGCCTGTTCAATAGCGGCCTTAGCCCGTTCAATACCAAGTTGCTCAATTTGATCTTTAGCTTTTCGTAAGCCGGCAGTATCAGTGATATGGATGGGTAACCCATCAATCTGGATTGTTTCCCGCAATAAGTCACGGGTGGTTCCGGCAATATTGCTGACTATAGCTCGTTCCTGCCCTGCCAATGCATTTAACAAGCTAGATTTTCCGGCATTGGGTTTCCCCGCAATAACAACTTGCATACCTTCTTGTAGTAAACTACCTTGCTTTGCTTGCTGTAGAACCATATTTAACTGGTCTTTAATGCTTGTTAGCTGGTTAACAATATAGCTGTCGGTTAGTAAATCAATTTCCTCCTCAGGAAAATCAATTGTAGCTTCAAGATATAAGCGTAATTTAGTTAGCGCTTCAACTAATTGATTAATATACTTGGAAAAGTCACCTTTTAGGGAGCGTATTGCGTTACGGGCTGCCTGAGCGGAACTGGCCTGAATTAGGTCAGAAATTGCTTCAGCTTGAGCTAAATCCAACTTGTTATTTATAAAAGCTCGTTCAGAAAACTCTCCTGGCCGTGCCAGTCGGGCACCCATTTGATTTAACTGTTTTAATAAAATATCCTGAATTACTTGACCGCCATGGCCTTGTAGCTCAAATACATCTTCACCGGTAAAGGAATTGGGCTCTGGGAAGTACAAACTAATACCGATGTCCAGCTGCTCACCTTTAGTGTCATAGAAAGGACCATAATGTGCTTGTCTGGCAAATCCAGGGTTGTGAGTTAGGCTCTGACCGATTGGAAGAGCCTGTGGGCCAGATAAACGAATGATACCAACGCCGCCACATCCCGATGGAGTAATTTGGGCACAAATAGTATCTAGTTCAGCTTGCATGGGTACTAAAACCTAGTATTTAGATTTGTTCATAGCCGCTTCAATTCTGCGAGTGATAACATATTGCTGGGCAATCGATAATATGTTGTTACATACCCAATAAAGCACTAGACCAGATGGAAACCAGAGAAAAAATATCGTAAATACCACCGGTAGCATTTTCATTATCTTGGCTTGCATAGGATCAGGTGGTGTTGGGTTCAGCAGTTGTTGCACAAACATGGAACCACCCATAATTAGTGGGAGCACAAAGTATGGGTCCATTACTGATAGATCATTAATCCAAAGAAAGAAAGGCGCATGGCGCAGTTCGACGCTTTCCATAAGCATCCAGTAGAGCCCCAGAAAAACTGGCATTTGGATTAAGATAGGAAAGCAGCCGCTAATGGGATTGGCTTTCTCACGTTTGTATAATTCCATTACAGCTTGAGACATTTTTTGTCGGTCATCGCCAAAGCGTTCCTTTAATTTGGTTATTTCTGGGGCTAGTGCTCGCATTTTAGCCATAGAGCGGTAACTGATCGCGGACGGATAAAAGAATATGGCTTTAACACACAGGGTTACCAGTAAGATAGCAACCCCCCAATTATTAACCAAATCATGCATTGCTTTCATTAATACAAACAGAGGTTGGGCAATCCACCATAGCCATCCGTAATCAACGACCAGATTTAGATTTGGTGCAATAGCTTTCAGAGTGTCCTGTATTTTAGGCCCAGCGTAGAATTTGGCACTAACACTACCACTTTCTCCGGGTGCTAAATTTAGACTTGGACTAACGAAGCCAGCAATGTAGTTACCCTGACTTATTCGAGTTGAATAAGTGTGTGTAGCATTAGGGCTAGGAATCCAGGCACTGACAAAATAATGTTGTAGCATTGCTACCCAACCGGCAGGCGCTTGGCGTTTAAAATTCGTATTTTCCATATCACCAAAATCATAGCGAAGATACTTGTCTTCAGCTAGAGAGAAGGCTGGTCCCAGATAAGCACTCATTCCCATATCGGTGGTTTTATTGGGATCATCGGATCTATCACGCTTAATTTGACCGAATAAATTAGCAGACCAAGGTGATTTACCTTGATTATCTACCATATAGGTTAGATTAATTAGGTAACTATTGCGGTCAAAAGTATAAACTTTTCTTATCTTCGAGCCGGTCACATCACTCAGCGACATAACTACTTGCAGTTGATCTTGGCCATCTTCAAGTTCAAATTTGCTTTGAGTGGCTTGGTACATGGGTCGAGCTTTGATATCTGTCCCGTTTTTTCCAGTCAGTCCGCTTTGGGCAACGTAGGTGCGTTCACTATTTTGTTCCAGCAGGGTAAAGGGAATATCTGGATTATCAATATTGGCTAGGTACTTCGGTAAGTCGACATGAATTATATCGCCACCACGAGGATCAATGACTACTTTTAGGGTATCGGTGATAACTTCAATTAAATCACCAGTTATTGTGGTCTCTACTTGTGCTATATCAATGGGGTTATCAGGCATAACACTGACAAATTCAGTAATAGAGTCTGCTTTGATTGGCTCAGCTTGATAAGCTGAAACACTCTTATTAGGCTTGGGAGTGGAGGTAGTTGAACTATAATCTTGTTGCCATTGTAGAACGAGTAGATAAGAAATGATGGTGATACCAGCGATTAGAATGATACGTTGAATATCCATAAATTAAATCATCTTTAAGGGACTGTTGGAGGAGCATTTAATACCCCTAAAATGGTGCTGAATAACAGCTGGATTATAGGACATTTGTTTCTTTGATAGTCATATTGCTAAGTTTGATATGATATTTTCAGTAGCCTTTTTATCAGCCTCTGCCATTGGCATTCCAATAATTGACGTAATTCAGTGTTGCTGAGATCATTAATTCCACTACGTGCCATTACAACTAAATCGACTGATATAGGAAACTGCGTCTGATGACGAAATGATTCACGCAACAGACGCTTGATTCTATTTCGATTTACGGCTAAACGTATATTTTTTTTGGCAATGATCACACCCAAACGAGACTGGCCGAACTGGTTAGCGGTTGCTAGAATTAGCATGTGCCGGTCAGAAATTTTATAGGAGGCTTGGTCAAATACTTGTCGATACTCTTGGGCTTTAAGCAATCGCTTTTGCTGAGTAAAAGGATATGAACCCATGCAAACACCAATGGTGAAGCAATACTTTGTCAAACGCTAAGGCGCTTACGGCCTTTAGCGCGTCGAGCATTTATAATAGCCCGTCCTCCAGCATTTGCCATACGGGCGCGAAAGCCATGACTACGTTTGCGTTTTAGGACGCTTGGTTGAAAGGTTCTTTTCATAATTGGTCTCGTTTTAGTTTAGGCTAAACTAGGAAAAATTTTAGCAGCTAATTATATGCAATAGCTGATTTGCAAGCAATAACCTAAGGGATTTTTAGATCTTTAGCTTGCTATTGTTTTTTTTGTTGGGTGCTATTGCTTCTGTCAATTCAGGATAGCTGATGGTGTTAATTACCCCATGGACCGATTTAACTAGAATACGCGAAAAAACATTGCAAGCCTGTGGATAACTTGCTTAGCTTAATGCTAGTATGCTGTTGTAATATTGCATTAAAAAAATAAGTTTAGTTACTCTTTTATCTATTATGCCCTTTATCGGGCGATGACTTTTTAGTTTACTACAGTTCTGCAGATAATTGGTTTTAAATGTCAAAAGTAAAGGAATTAGACCCTTCTATGTCTACAGTAATATGGCAGCAATGTTTGGCATGTTTACAAGACGAATTATCCAGCCAACAATATAATACTTGGATTCGCCCGCTGAAATTTATTGATAAGCAAAATATTATTCAGCTGGTTGCTCCAAACCGATTTGTTCAAGATTGGGTCAATGACAAATACTTTTCCCGAATTCGCCAATTGGTAGCTGAGTTTTCTGACCAAGGTGCCTTGGTTGTAGAGCTAGTGACTGCAACTCGAAAGATGCATTCAAATTCGATTTCCAGATCGCAGTTGAATTCTACTTCCAAATCAGTTGCCAGTGAGTTGCTTCGCGTTCCTTCAGACGATCACTCTGAAATGAACTTACAGCGTACACTTACAAAGCAGCGACAGCAAGTACAAGTAGAAGGCTCTGTCAAGCATCAAAGCCATCTAAACAAGGCTTTTACTTTTGCCAGCTTTGTTCAGGGCAAATCGAATCAATTAGCTTTGGCTGCTGCCCAACAGGTCGCCGATAATCCGGGAGGATCCTATAATCCGCTTTTTTTGTATGGTGGTGTAGGGTTAGGCAAAACTCACCTTATGCAAGCAGTAGGCGCAGCAATGTTGTCTCAAAATCCTAGCGCTCAAGTTGTCTATTTACACTCAGAGCGCTTTGTGGCTGATATGGTCAAAGGGCTACAACTGAATGCCATTAATGACTTCAAGCGATTTTACCGCTCTGTCGATGCGTTATTGATTGATGATATCCAATTTTTTGCTGGCAAGGAACGTTCACAGGAGGAGTTTTTTCATACCTTTAATGCATTGTTAGAGAGTGGCCAGCAGATGATTCTAACTTGTGACCGTTATCCAAAAGAAATTGTTGGCCTTGAAGAACGCTTAAAATCTCGTTTTGGTTGGGGTTTGACAGTAGCGGTGGAACCACCAGAATTAGAAACTAGAGTCGCTATTTTGATGAAAAAAGCTGCTGAAGCAGATATCAACGTTCCGGAAGCGGCAGCCTTTTTTATTGCACAAAAAATTCGCTCCAATGTTCGTGAGCTTGAAGGAGCATTAAAGCGTGTTATTGCCAATGCACACTTTACGGGTCAACCAATTACTACGCCTTTTATTCAAGAATGTTTGAAAGATCTGCTAGCATTACAGGATAAGCAGGTTAGCATTGATAACATACAGAAGATAGTTGCTGATTATTATAAAATTAAAGTGGCAGACATGCTATCTAAACGGCGCAGTCGTTCAGTCGCAAGACCTCGTCAGTTGGCTATGGCCTTGGCCAAAGAACTAACTCACCATAGCTTACCAGAAATAGGTGATGCTTTTGGTGGGCGAGACCATACCACTGTGCTACATGCTTGTCGTAAGATAAAAGAACTACAAAAAACTGATGGGGAAATTCGTACAGGCTATAGTAACTTATTACATGCGTTGACAAGCTAATCAGCCTGAGTTCTTTTTAAGATAATTAATTGTTTAAGCCGTTTTTCAGTTGCCTATATTGGAAAGTTTTGATCACAACGTTTTTATATGTGTTATTTACCTTTAAATTGCAACCAAAGTTGATATGGTTGTTTATGTAAAATTCCGGTGCAATCTTCTATAAATAGACACCAGACACCATATTTTTTAGATGGCATAAATTTAATTGCTGATCATAAATATGTATGCTGTTTAGCTTTTTAATAGGTGAATTTTTTTACATGTGATGAAGACCTTTTCAAGGAAAAACTTGATTGATACAGACAGGATAAATTATGAAATTCTCCATTAATAGGGAAGCATTGCTGAAGCCTTTAACTCTCGTTGCTGGAGTGGTTGAGCGACGTCATACACTTCCAGTACTGTCTAATGTACTTCTTCGCATTGAGAATCAACAATTGACACTTACAGGTACTGATCTGGAAGTTGAAATGATGGGTAAGGTAGCGCCTGAACTTATTAAGTCCGACGGTATCATTACGGTATCTGCTCGTAAATTGTTAGATATCTGCAAATCACTTCCCGATCATGCTAGGGTTGACATCGAACAGATTAATGAACATTTGGTTCTTCGTTCTGCCTGTAGTAAATTTAAGCTTTCTACTCTACCATCTGGTGACTTTCCTAATATTGATGACAGTCCTGAATCGTTTGAGTTGGAATTATCTCAATCTAGCCTACTTAAATTAATTGAACAAAATGGTTTTGCCATAGCACATCAGGATGTGCGCTATTACCTTAATGGCATGTTGTTGGAAATCAAGGGCAGTCAACTGCGTGCTGTAGCCACTGATGGACACCGATTGGCAACTAGCACCATGATAGTCGATTTGCCTGAGCAAGTCAGTAAGCAGTTGATTGTGCCTCGCAAAGGAATTCTTGAATTGGCAAAATTGCTTGCTGAAGAGGATACACTTGTTAAACTGGTTATTGGCAGTAACCATATTCGAGTTTTTACAGAAGAATTTACTTTTACCTCTAAATTAGTCGATGGCAAGTTTCCTGATTATGAACGAGTAATACCGCGTAATGGCAATAAAATTGTTTTGATTGACCGCATTAAATTACGTGCTGTATTGAGTCGTGCTGCTATTCTTTCTAACGAAAAGTATCGAGGTGTGCGTATGCTTTTCAGTGAGAGTAGTCTGAAAGTGGTCGCTAGCAATTTAGAGCAAGAAGAAGCAGAAGAATCCTTGCTAATTGATTACCAGGGAAGTCAGATTGAAATTGGGTTTAATGTTGGTTATGTATTGGATGTTCTGTCTGTCTTGGGTAGTAACGAGGTAAAAATCACTCTTAGTGATGCCAATAGCAGTGTCTTAATACAAGACGCTGGTGGTGGTACTAGTCAGTACGTTATCATGCCAATGCGACTTTAGTGAACATGACTCACAAATTCTGTTAAGACCGTCTATAATATATTGATTTTATTTATGGATGACTTTTAAACCTTTTACTGAAGTAACATCACCCTTGTGGCAATAAAAGAGCTTAGGATAGATCAGTTGCGCAACCTGGTTGATGTTTCTATAAAACCTGGGCCAGGTATTAATGTACTTCATGGAGCTAATGCAAGCGGCAAAACCAGCTTGCTGGAAGCTATCTATCTACTTATCATTGCACGTTCATTTCGTAGCCAGAAGATGCATCGTATTATCCAGCAGGATAAGACTCATGCGACTGTCTGTGCCAAGTTAAATATCACTGATCGTTGTGTTTTTGTCGGTATGCAACGTAACCTCAATGGTGATCATCAGTTGCGTATAGATGGTGTTTCCGTGAATACAGCTGCACAACTGGCTGGTGCAGTTGCATTACAACTCATTGAGCCAGCCAGCTTTCAATTGTTTGTTGGTGGTCCGAGCAAGCGTCGGCGATTCATTGATTGGGGCGCTTTTCATCATTACCCTTCTTTTCTTAGTTATTGGCGTCAACTACAAAGGTTGTTGAAACAGCGAAACGGAGTTTTAAAATTTGGTAAAATGGATGATTGCGTAAGGCTTAGTTTTGAGCAGGGTTTTGTGTCTGTGGCCAATGCTGTAGACCAATTACGTCAGAATTATATTCAACAACTGGAACCAGTTTTCACTCAGGTTTTAAATGAGTTGTTAGCTTTGCCTGATTTTGGGCTGTCATATTATCGAGGCTGGTCCCGGGAACGAGATTTGGCTGCAGTGTTAGAGTCTAGCTTGCAACGAGATATGGCTGTCAAACATACTCACTACGGGCCTCATCGAGCGGACCTGCGTTTGCAAGTAAACGGGCAGGATGCAGTAGATATTTTATCTAGAGGCCAGCAAAAACTGGTGATTATTGCTATGAAATTAGCACAAGGTATATTACTAACTCAAGCGTTGGGAAAACCTTGTGTATACTTGGTCGATGATTTATCGGCTGAACTAGATCAACATTACAGACGCAAGGTGTGCCAACAGCTTTCTGCTTTAAAGAGCCAAGTCTTTGTAACTTGTGTTAGTAATGATGATTTAGCCGACTGTTGGCCTGAAGCAGTTTCTGTAAAAATGTTTCACGTGAAACATGGCCAATTGATCCAAAATTAATTATTAACGTATTTGTCTTGATGTATGTTTTTTGTCCTAAATAAATTAATGGAGTATTAAATGAGCGACATCGATTATGACTCTTCAAGTATCAAGGTACTTAAAGGTCTTGATGCTGTTCGAAAGCGTCCTGGTATGTATATTGGCGATACTGATGATGGTACGGGCTTGCATCATATGGTATTTGAGTTGGTGGACAATAGTATTGATGAAGCTTTAGCAGGCTATTGTAGTCAAATAGATGTTGTCATTCATATGGATGAATCTGTTACTGTAGTTGATGATGGACGTGGCATTCCCGTAGATATCCATCTTGAGGAGTGTGTCTCTGCAGCCGAAGTTATTATGACTGTACTGCATGCTGGCGGCAAGTTTGATGATAATACTTATAAAGTGTCTGGCGGTCTTCATGGAGTTGGTGTCAGTGTAGTAAATGCATTATCTAGCGAGCTAAAACTTAAAATTTGGCGTGATGAAAAAGCTCATGAACAAGTTTATGAACATGGAGTCCCAAAGGGACCCCTATCAGTAGTTGGTAGCACCAATAAAACAGGTACTAGCTGTACTTTTAAACCATCTTCAATAACTTTCTCTAATATTCATTTTCAGTTTGATATTTTAGCTAGGCGTCTGCGCGAACTTTCATTTCTTAACTCTGGAGTAGTAATTAATCTCATTGACGAACGTAGTAACCGTCAGGAATTGTTTAACTATGATGGTGGGCTGGCTGCTTTTGTCAAGTATTTAAATCGCAATAAAAATACACTTAATAACTGCTTGCATTTTAACGTGATGCATATGGGTGGAATAGGGGTCGAGGTGGCATTGCAATGGAATGATTCTTTTCAGGAAAGCATACACTGCTTTACTAATAATATTCCACAGCGTGACGGAGGTACTCATTTATCTGGTTTCCGCTCGGCTTTAACTCGTACTCTGAATAACTATATTGATGCTGAATTCACCCAAAAACAGTCTAAGGTATCTACTTCTGGTGATGATGCTCGTGAAGGATTAACTGCTATTCTTTCTGTCAAGGTTCCAGACCCAAAATTTTCATCTCAAACTAAAGAAAAATTAGTTTCTTCAGAGGTAAAATTAGCGGTGGAACAAGAGCTGGGGCGTCATCTAACCGACTACTTGCAGGAAAACCCCCAAAATGCCAAAGGCATTGTTGCAAAGATGCTTGATGCCGCTCGGGCTCGCGAAGCAGCCCGTAAAGCACGAGAAATGACTCGCCGTAAAGGCGCTCTGGATATCGCTGGATTACCGGGAAAACTAGCTGACTGTCAGGAGAAGGATCCTGCTTTATCTGAGCTCTATTTAGTCGAAGGTGATTCTGCTGGTGGTTCTGCAAAGCAAGGGCGTAACCGTCGTACTCAGGCAATTTTGCCCCTTAAAGGCAAAATATTAAATGTAGAAAAGGCTCGCTTTGACAAGATGCTCTCTTCTGTAGAAGTGGGCACCTTAATTACTGCGCTAGGTTGTGGTATCGGGCTTGATGAGTTTAACCTTAATAAATTGCGTTATCATAGCATTATTATCATGACTGATGCAGACGTAGATGGCGCTCACATCCGCACTTTGTTGTTAACCTTTTTCTTTCGCCATCTGCCAAAAGTTATTGAACAAGGCCATGTTTTTATTGCTCAGCCTCCTTTATATAAAGTAAAAAAGGGCAAACAGGAACAGTATCTTAAAGATGATATTGCTAAAGAAGACTACTTATTACAAGAAGCACTTGAAAATGCTGCTTTATATACTCATAAAGCAGCACCACCAATTACTGGTTTTGCTTTAGAATCCCTAGCACGTCAATATCAGCAGGTAATGTCTATCATCAATCGATTAGAACGAATGATCCCCGCTGAAGTGCTGCGAAAGATAGTTGATTTAGATCATCCTCCTATACAATTACAGCAATTATCCGACCAACATATGATTTCGCAATGGCTAGATAATCTATTGGTCTTATTGGAGGAGTCAGATAGTGTAGGATGTTCCTATGATGGTCAAGTGGAGGTTAATCCCGACCGTGATGGATATTTGCCCAAAATATCGATTACTACACACGGCATTGCTGTTGATCACCTGCTGAGTTATGAGTTTTTTAACTCAAATGAATATCAATCAATCATTGCCTTGAACCAATCATTGAAAGGATTAATGGAGCACGATGCCTATGTGAAGCGTGGTGAACGAAAACTAGTAACCGGAAGCTTTTCAGAAGCCTTGCAATGGTTGTTGAAGGAAGCTAACAGAGGCATGGGATTACAGCGTTATAAAGGGCTTGGTGAAATGAATCCAGGTCAGCTTTGGGAGACGACTATGGATCCTAATGCTAGACGTATGTTGCAGGTCACTATTGACGATGCTATTGCTGCTGATCAAATGTTTACTACTTTAATGGGTGATGATGTCGAACCTCGTCGTTACTTTATTGAAAACCATGCGTTGCAGGTAGCTAATTTAGATATTTAGACCTATATTCTTTTTATCTGTCTTAGTAGAAAAAATTTGGTTAACTCTATTCTAAATATATTTGAGAACTTAGCTTGTTGTTTCACGTGAAACACTGGCTTTTATCACAATGTCTCCTAGTTTGAAGTTCATTGATCAAATTTTTTGATTAAATAAATTTGATCCGCGTGTATAAAAACATCATAATTTATCCAGAGGAAAATAGCTTCAATTTTAAAGGGTATTATGGTGTGCCTGTCAATCAACAAGATAGGTATAATGCATGTTTCAGTTTTATTAAGGCTTTAAAAATGTGGTGTTGCAATAATTCAGCTGGTTATATGGCTTAATGTTACACTTTAGCAACCACCACTTTTAAACTATGCGTGTCAGTTTGGCTTAGTTTTTTAAATAGTGTATTTGTAGAACTAAAATAACCCGTTCGATACAACCTAACGTTCCTTTATGTGCCCGTGTGTTCAATTTCTAGTGATTAACTACCTTATCAACACTTTACTTTTATCATGAGGCAAATAGTGCTCAGATTGTAATCCGCTTTAGCTCACGTATCATTACCCCAAAACACATTCCTTTAATAAGAAATTACTGCATTAATTTCTATGTTTTAATTAGATGGCATTTCTACTGAGTAGTTCAGTTTGGCATCAATGATGGACTGGAACTAAATAGCTGAGCTGTTGGCAAGCATGCGAGGCGATTATGATCCACTGAGAATGAATCTATAATGAGAGTGCTAAAATACGATTTGAGTTTTATTCAGTTTTGCGGTTTTACATTCGCAGATTCGAAGCTTAATTCTTCCACTCTGTGTTACTTTAGCAAGTATCTGGTTGATGTGAGGTTATTGGGAACATTACTTGTGTAAATCAATCATTGTTTAAAGGCACAAAGCCTTAAAGTTCTTAACAGAAAATGCTTGAACAATGATAAAACTTTAAATACAAGGGCACATTGTGCTCATAAAATACTTGCTTCACAGGAAGGCGTAATCGGAGTGAACCATTATGATGATCAGTAACCCAACTGGGTCCAGAAAGATAAACAGAGTATTCACAGATACAGTGCCAGTTTTACAATAGATGAGAAAGGTTTGATTGAGTCGGTTACAACCTTTTCAGCCAATCGAATTGGAATGACAATTCTGAATGAAGTGCTTGATCGGTTAAATGATATCTCGGAGCCGTTGTTTTTCATGATAAAGAAACCAGTTCAAAAACCAATGATAATGTAATAAAAAGCAACAGACTGAAAGAAAATATTATTCGCAAAAATCTGAAACATAGGTTTAAGTTCAGCATTAACAACCTGATTATCAAATACCAAGCCGCTTTATTGAGCCTAGTACAAGAAACCAGCAGTATAGTCAAAGTTTGTAAGGTGATGGGTGTATCGCGAAATACACTCTATTATTATCAGGAACTGGTTAAAGAATGAAGTGTTAACTCCTTAACTAACAAAATCCATCGTTCACTGAACTTTAAGAATCAAGCGTATAACGATTAAGTTTTTAGGCATATAGAGATGGCTCACCTCGGTTATCTGGGGTCTTAAGATGCGCTTTATGTAGATAATTTCAAGAAACTATTGGACGTATTGATCATACCAGGACTAAAGCCATATCTGTACAAATGAATGGTATCTGAGATATGCTTCCTAAAACCATTCTCAACAAATTGTATCAGATCGATTTTAGAAAAAAGCTATGTAATGATAGCGCTGATTTACAAAAAGATCTGGACGAAAGCGTGACTAACCACAATGATGATCAAACCCATCAGGAAACAATGTTTTGTGAAAGGATACTGATAGAAACCCTACTAGATAGTAAAATGGTCTGGGCAAAAAAACTTAGCTCAAATCTAAACTTGCAGACATTTCGTCAAAAGCCGGTAATTGTCAGCAAAATTCTGAACTAAAACACTTAATTTACTATCCTTATATTTACTGTTGAACAACCGCTAAAAGACTCATGTCAGCAATTAAACTTAGTTGTTGTTGCAGAGAAGTTAGTAGGGCAAGTCGATTATCACGAATGCTTGTATCTTCATCCATAACCATCGTGCTGGTAAAAAACTGTTGCAGAGGCTCTGCTAAATTGGCTAATGCTTGCAGCATTTCTGAATATTTTCCGTTTACAACCCAGCTTTGGCTTTTATTTTGCAGGTCTGTCAGTGCTTCTGCCAATTTAATTTCGCTAGGTTCCTGTAGCTTAGCCAACTGAAGTTGTTCCTGTCCTGTAGCGTTTTTACACAGTATGCTGCTTACCCGTTTAGTAGTAGCGGCAAGATCAGCTGCTTCTGGCTGTTTCATAAAATCGCTAACAGCCTTTATTCGACGATCGAAATCCAGAGCTGAATTATTACGCTGGGCTAGGACGGCCAGATAAGCCTCAACGCTGATATCTTGATCTTCATAATAAGATCGAAGACGTTCGAAAATAAACGTTAGTAATTGGTCACTAACTTGCTTTAATGTAAGTGGCAACACATTTTGTTTTGCGTGAAGGTTGTAGCTTAACTGGATTAATGCCTGTAGATCGAGCTCTAGTTCAAGTTCAATAATAATTCTAATTACGCCTATGCTGGCACGTCGCAAGGCAAATGGATCTTTAGTACCAGTAGGTGGCTTGCCAATGCCGAATAGCCCTACCAGAGTATCGAGACGGTCAGCTAGAGCAACTGCTGTTGCAGTGGGGTTCTGGGGCAATTGATCACCAGAAAATCTAGGCCAGTAATGTTGTTCCAATGCGGCAGATACCAAGGGATCCTCACCTTCACTCAAGGCATAATGATGTCCCATAATGCCTTGAAGTTCACTGAACTCAAGCACCATATCACTGTTTAGATCTGCTTTACAAAGATGTCCAGCACGAGCGGCCTTTGCTCCATCACTACCGACGCGTTCGGCAATATTTTGGGCAAGCATTGCTATACGTTCGGTTTTAACTAGGACTGAACCTAGCTGTTCTTGGAATATAACTGTGCTTAATGCATTATTGCGACTGGCTAAATTATGTTTTTTATCACTTTCATAAAAAAACGCTGCATCGGCTAACCTCGGCCTGATGACTCGCTCGTTACCAGCAATAATATGATTTGGATTATTCGGCCCCACATTGCTCACGGTAATAAAATAAGGCAGTATCGTGCCTTGATGATCGACTAGATGAAAATATTTTTGGTGCACTTTCATTGAAGACACCAGTGCTTCACTTGGTATGCTTAAAAATGATTTGTCAAAGCGCCCTCTAAAACACACAGGCCACTCAACTAATCCGGTTACCTCATCCAATAAAGCTGCATCAATAACGGCTTCAGCATTTACCTGAATAGCTTGCTCATGAAGCTGTTGTTCAATTATCTGCTTGCGCTCAAAAAAATCAACTACAACAAAACCTTCGTTACGAAGTTGCTCCACATAGGTAGACGGTGAATTTATAATAATATTCTTGCCGCCGTAAGCACGATGACCGAAACTGGTATTGTCGTTATTAAGCCCAAACAAGCGACTCTCAATTAGTTGTTCACCTAGCATTAAGATAAACCATTGTACTGGCCTTACAAATTCTTCGCGGGAGCTTCCCCAACGCATGCGTTTCGCAATGGGCAAATCGGCTAAGGCTTTTTCTATCATCTGTGGTAAAAGATTGGCAGTGGGCTGTCCTTCCACTCTTTTTTTAAACTGGTAGTAGTGGCCTTTATTGGTATCAATGATTTGGAGCTGAGTAACGGTTACTTGACAGGACCGGGCAAACCCGGCAATGGCTTGTTCAGTGGCGTTGGTTTTAGGCCCGCGACGACTTTCTAAACAGTCAGATTGTACAGTTTGCAAATCGGAGATTATTAGCGCTAGTCGTCTCGGTGTGGCATAGGGTTGTACGGCACCGTAAGCCAGGTTTTTTTCAGTTAGCTGTTGACATAACGACTCCTGCAAACGTTTCATTAGTTGCAGAAGTGATTTAGATGGCAGTTCTTCGGTACCCAGCTCAAATAAGAAGTCAGCTTTATCCATACAGATTATCTCGTAACAGCAAAGATTCTTTACGTAACTGTTCTGGTGCCAATGGAAATCCAAGTCGTTTACGAACTTGGAAATACTCTTCTGCTACCAAGCGCGCTAAGGTTCGAACACGCAAAATAAAACGTTGTCTTTCGGTAACAGAAATAGCATGACGGGCATCGAGCAAATTAAAAATATGAGATGCTTTCAACACCAGTTCATACGCAGGTAAGGGCAACCCTTGAGCAACTAACTTTCTACAGGCGACTTCATAATGGTCAAAATCATTGGAAAGATTAGCAACATTAGCGTGCTCAAAATTATAAGTAGATAATTCAACTTCCTGTTGATGAAAGATATCACCATAAGTTACCGATTGACCATCTGGTGTGTGTGTCCATACTAATTCATACACGTTATCAATATTCTGTAGATACATAGCAATCCGCTCTAGGCCAATAGTGATTTCACCCATAACTGGATAGCATTCCAGACCGCCAACTTGCTGAAAATAAGTAAATTGTGAAACTTCCATACCATTTAACCAGACTTCCCAGCCTAGTCCCCAAGCACCCAGAGTTGGGGATTCCCAATTATCTTCAACAAAGCGGATATCATGAATGCCTGTATCAATTCCTAGGTAGCTCAGGCACTTCAGATATAATTCCTGAAATTTTGGTGGTGATGGTTTTAAAACAACTTGAAACTGATAGTAATGTTGTAGACGATTGGGGTTATTTCCATAACGACCATCTGTGGGCCTTCGGCTAGGTTGGACATAAGCTGCATGCCAGCTTTCAGGGCCAATGGCTTTTAAAAAAGTGGCCGGATGAAAAGTGCCTGCGCCCACTTCCATATCCAGTGGCTGCATGATGACACAACCCTGTTCCGACCAAAATTGTTGTAAAGTAAATATTAACCCTTGGAAGGTAAGGGCTTCGGCTATTTTTTTCACGCCATCACTCATTAATTAAATTGGCGCGTTATTATACACTAGATGCCATTGCTGTGGCAGATTCTTTACATCACTGCATTAAGCAGTATTCTAATAGCTAAACCTTAATTGAGCAACTAACCGTTTTCAAAGGTAATATGCCATTTAGATTATCTGATACAGATTAAAATATGTGCATATAACTATGATGTACGATTACATGATGAATCAGTTTTTTGTAGATGATAAGAACTAAAGCAAGTTAACCATTTACCTATGAAAAGCTAGCTTGGTGGATCACTGGTGCAGTGCAAAGAAGTTTTTATTAGAATCACTGCTGATCTGTTAATTTTCCTATTTTTAAGGAGGTTCAGAAGTAGAAACTATGCAGACAGCCACGGTGGTTTGCCACCGTTAGCTTTATGTGGCTGTTCGTGATTGTAAAACCATAGCCCGTCAGTGGCATAGTCCTTTACCTCTTCGAGAGTTTCAAATAGGTGTTTGCTGAGCTAGCTGTAGCGAATGGTCTAATTTGCTCGTTTAATATATGCGTTGTGCTAAGGATTTACAGATTAGGTATACCCGATTCGTATTCCCTGTTGTTTGGCCCAATCTTATGAACCCATCGCTGGCAAACTCAGCTCCGTTGTCACCGCAAATTACAGACGGCTTTTTCCGCCACTACAAGGGCTAGTTTAACACCCCAGTCACTCTCAACGTCGGCAATGAAAAACCAGCCTCAACTGCTAATCCTTCGCAACAACAGCCATCGATGATATTTTTTTCGTGGGATTCCTTACGCAGTTCTGACTTCAAGCGTCCTTCTAAAGATATCTTTTTGAGGCGATGGTTCTCATCCTCCAACTCTTTAAGCTTACCCATCAACGATGCGTCCATTCCGCCATATTTTGCGCACCATTTATAAAATAGGGCGCTACTCATTATTCTGAGACAGATATGCCGCTCTTGACTTGCTTTAAAATCGCCAGAATCTGGTTGTCGGTGTATCGGGGCTTTTTCATGCAGAATCTCCTGCGTTTAGGTTACAAGAAAATGCTACTTTTGACTCCTGTTAATCCTCAGGAGAATTACTATCCTGACTATATATACCTAATACATGATGCGTGCAGTTATGGTATTGGGGAAGTTACTGCTATTGTAGCTAGTCCTATCAATACGTTGACTAAAGCGTC
The DNA here is from genome assembly GCA_943787595.1 of uncultured Pseudomonadales bacterium. Taxonomy (GTDB): domain Bacteria; phylum Pseudomonadota; class Gammaproteobacteria; order Pseudomonadales; family Balneatricaceae; genus CALSNA01. The sequence goes on along the minus strand of CALSNA010000006.1, from coordinate 40,140 downwards.
GGATGATTCACATAAAAATCTATATCGACGATAGAAGTTTTTTTAAATCAACATCTTTTTCCCTGTATAGCGCTTTTTTTAAGATAAAAACAATGTTGTTGATATAAATTATGATTTGACTATTATAAGGTTTTTCTATTGGTGTGAATTACTGTATGAAATTTCAGCCAGGGTTTTATCACTAAAATGCCAGTATGCGACAACTGTCAATTCCGCTGCAACAAACCCTGTGCAGTATGTGCTTGTAATGAGAGTAAAATCTATGAACAGCAGCTTATACAACCCCAAGGAATTTAAGGATAACTATGGTTTTGGACTGATTGCCCATCTGCATGGCTATGCCAGTTATGGTCTATTGCAGGAAGCCATTAAATCCCTGACTTGTATGACCCACCGAGGTGGTATAGCGGCAGATGGCAAAACTGGTGATGGCTGTGGCCTGTTATTGCAGATGCCAGATCAATTTATGTGTCAGGCTGCTTATGATAGTTTTGCTGTTGAGTTAACCGAATGTTTTGCTGTCGGAATGGTATTTTTTTCGCAAAATCATGACCAGGCAGTTCATTCACGCAATACTCTTAATCAAGCACTTGAAAACAGTGGTATGACGGTAGTCGGTTGGCGTGATGTGCCGGTGAATAAAGCTTGTCAGCCACATCGCCAAAGCCACGATGCCACGTATTGAGCAGGTCTTTGTTAACAGCCACCATATGCGTGGTGAAGTAATGGAAGCAGGTCTTCTGGTAGCGCGAAAAAAACCATGTATGCCTTAATCACGGATACTGCGTTTTATATCTGTAGTTTATCTCACCGTGTGTTCTCCTATAAAGGTCTAATGATGCCAGCTGACTTGCTGGTATTTTATCGGGACCTGAGTAATCCAAACCTAACAACAGCAATTTGCACATTCCACCAGCGCTTTTCTACCAATACAGAACCGCGCTGGCACCTAGCTCAACCATTTAGATTCTTGGCCCATAATGGCGAAATTAATACCATTTACGGAAATCGGAATTGGGTTCGTGCAAGACAATCCCTATTAACCACACCATTAATTCCATAATTACAGGATTTGGAAGGATTGATTAATACTACTGGATCAGATTCTTCCAGTATAGACAACATGATTGAATTGCTAGTACTAGGTGGTATGGATGTATTCCGCGCTATACGTGTGGTTATGCCACCAGCTTGGCAAAATGATGAACTGATGGATCCAGATTTACGTGCATTCTATGAATATAGCTCTATGCATATGGAAGCCTGGGACGGACCTGCCGGCGTAGTCATAAAAACAGGTCGTTATGCTATTTGTATGCTGGATCGAAATGGTTTGCGGCCCTCTCGCTGAATGATTACCGAGGATGGTTATCTTTGTGCAGCATCAGAAGTTGGTACATTTGCCTATGCTCCTGAAATAGTAGTTGCCAAGGGACGTGTAGGGCCTAGCCAAATTGTAGCGGTGGACACTTATATTGGTGAGGTGATGCATACAAAGGATGTTGATCAACGTCTCAAAACAATGCGGCCATATAAAAAATGGCTGCATAAATCAGCTATCCGATTTGAGTCAAAATTTGACGATGGCCAATCCTTTGAAGATTTTAGTCATGCTAAGCTCCAACAACACATGAAGATGTTTCAAGTGACCACTGAGGAATGTGATCAGGTAATCCGCCCCCTAGCCGAAAATAGTCGTGGAGCAGTAGGTTCTATGGGTGATGATATACCCATGGCGATATTATCCAGCCAATGTCGTCCAGTATATGACTACTTCCGCCAGCAATTTGCCCAAGTAACTAATACACCTATTGATCCATTGCGAGAGGCAATGGTGATGTCTTTAGAAACCTGTTTGGGTCATGAGCGCAATATTTTTCAGGAAAGTCCTGAATTAGCTCGACGTATCGTGTTAGGTTTGCCTGTGATGTCAGCCAGTAAATTCACTGCCTTGAGGCATGTTATGCCTAATATGCCATCCAATTGATTGATCTAAACTATGAGCCTAGATCAGGTTTACAACAGGCTATTAAGGATATTTGTACTGCTGATAAAACAGCTGTACATAAAAGCAAGATTATCATTATCCTTACTGACCAAAATCTTAAGGAAGGAAAGCTGCCAGTGCCAGCAGCTCTGGCTACGGGTGCGGTACATCACCACTTGGCCAATGTTGGACTGCGTTGTCAAGCCAATCTGGTTATTGATACTGGCAGTGCTCGGGATACTCATCACTTTGCTGTTTTAATTGGCCTTAGTGCCACTGCTGTATATCCTTACCTCAGTTATCGGATCATGAACGATATGATCATCAGCGGCATCATCCTAGGTGAGCCTAAGGTCTGTCACAAAGCTTATCGAAAAGGCATTAACAAGAGCCTTGTGAAAATTCTCTCGAGATGGGGATTGCTACCATTGCGTCCTATCGCGGGGCTCAATTATTCGAGGCAGTTGGGATTGGTCAGTCGGTGGTCAGCCTATGTTTTACTGGGGTGAATAACCGCATTGCCGGAGCTTGCTTTACAGACTTCCAAGCAGATCATCAGTTGCTTGCCGATAGAGCCTGGAAACCTCGTCAACCAGTTCATCCCAGTGGTTTAATTAAGTATGTTCATGCACAGGAGTACCATGCATTTAATCCAGATGTTATACAGACTATACAACGAGCAGTAAGAACTGGTGATCACAAAGCTTATCAGTGCTATGCGAATTTAGTCCATCAGCGTTCAATCACCACTTTACGTGATTTGTTGCAGTTACGGGAGGTCAAATCTATACCACTGTCTGAAGTTGAACCATTAAGTGCCATATTACAACGCTTTGACACTGCTGCTATGTCACTGGGGGCATTGTCGCCTGAAGCCCACGAGGATTTGGCAGTAGCCATGAACCTGCTCGGTGGCCGTTCTAACTCTGGTAAAGGTGGCGAAGATCCAGCGCGTTACGGTAGTAATCGTTGCTCTAAGATAAAGCAGGTCGCTTCCGGACGCTTTGGAGTGACAACGCATTACCTAGTGAATGCTGAAGTCATTCAGATTAAGATTGCCCAAGGTGCTAAACCAGGTGAAGGAGGCCAGTTACCTGGTACTAAGGTCAATGAAATAATTGCCTCATTGCGCTATTCAGTGCCTGGGGTTACTTTGATTTCACCACCTCCCTACCACGATATTTATTCCATTGAAGACCTAGCACAATTGATATTTGATCTTAAACAAGTCAACCCTTCAGCACTGGTGTCGGTAAAACTGGTATCACGCCCAGGTGTGAGTACTATTGCTGCAGGAGTAGCTAAGGCTTACGCTGATTTGATCACCATATCTGGTTATGATGGCGGTACTGCAGCCAGTCCTCTAATTTCCATCCGCCCTGCAGGTTCACCGTGGGAGCTGGGTCTAGCTGAGTGTCACCAAACCTTGCGCGGTAATGGCCTGCGAAGCAAAGTTAAACTACAGAAAACTGGATTGGATGCCATCAAGGCAGCTCCTTTAGGAGCTGAGAGCTTTAGCTTTGGCACATTGCTCATGGTAGCACTGGGCTACAAATACTTGCGCATCTGTCATCTCAATAATTGTGCCACAGGAGTAGCCACCCAGAACCAGCAACTGCGAGAAGATCATTTCTCCGGTACAGTGGACATGGTTAAACACCTATTTACCTTTATTGCTCAAGAAACTCATGAATGGATGGCAAAACTAGGTGCATCTAACCTTGATCATCTGGCTGGACGTACTGACCTGTTACAAACTGATTCTGGAATAACAGCCAAACAGCAAAAATTAAATCTCAAGCCTCTGCTCAGTCAAGCTGGAATTGCCACAAATGTGCTACATATTTGCCAAGTAGAACGCAATGTGCCGTATGATAAAGCTACTTTGAACCAACATATGCTGGATGTAATGAGCTCCTTCATTACTGCTGGGCATGGTGGTGATTTTAGTTTCGATATTAATAACTGTGATGGATCTATAGGTGCTCGGGTTTCTGGTGCCATTGTCAAACAACATGGTAGCTTGGGCATGTTTGGTACTCCTCTAATAGCTAATTTCAAGGGTGTGGCTGGGGTTAGCTTTGGGGCTTGGAACGCAGGTGGCGTCTTGTTTGCTTCAGGCCGAGCTGGTGAACGTTTTGCAGTACGTAATGAAGGTGCATATGCTGTGTTTGAAGGTGCTGGTGATCATTGCTGCAAATATATGACAGGTGGTGTTGTGGCCATACTGGGTGAGACGGGCTATAACTTTGGTGCTGGCATGACTGGAGGTTTTGCCTATGTTCTGGATATGAATCGTACCTTTGTGGATAAATTTAATCGTGAATTAGTGGATATTCACCTCATTCGTGGTGAACAGATGGAAGAATACCGCAGTTACCTACGAACTATGATGCAAGAATTTGCAATGGTAAAAGGTAGCCATTGGAGATTTGAACTTAGTGATCACTTTGATGATTACATCAGTAAGTTCTGGCTTGTTAAGCCAAAATCAACTGACTTGCAGTAATTATTACAAAATAATCGTTCATGAACTGAATAAGGACATGACCTTCAAATAGTTTGCTACAGTCAAGTGACTGCACTGGAGTCGGGTAATTATGGTGCGACAAAACAACCATTTTCAATTTTTTGACGTGCAACGGAATGAACCCAATAAAATAAAGCTCCGTGAGCGCAAGTACCAATTTGACGAAATTCATCAGCCTTTTAAACTTTCCCAAGCTCACCGTTGTTTGGATTGTGGCAATCCCTAGTGTGAGTGGAAATGCCCAGTGCATAACTATATTCCCAATTGGCTTAAGTTAGTTGCCGAAGGCAATATTCTAGCCGCAGCTGAACGGTGTCACCAAACCAATTCCTTACACGAAGTTTGTGGTCGGGTTTGTCCACAGGACCGCTTGTGCGAATATGCTTGTACCCTTAATGAAGGTTTTGGTGCAGTTACTATCGGGGCGGTAGAAAAATACATCACTGATACGGCTCTAGCAATGGGCTGGCAGCCTGATATGAGTGATGTAGTGCCCACTGGTAGAACCGTCGCAATTATTGGCGCAGGTCCTGCAGGCCTGGCTTGTGCAGATATGCTGATTCGAAACGGTGTACAAAGTGTAGTGTTTGATCGATATTCAGAAATTGGTGGCTTGCTGACCTTTGGTATACCTGAATTCAAGCTAGAAAAGCGGGTGATGCTACAACGCCGTAACTTATTTACTGATATGGGTATGGGAACCTACACACCAATTCGCGATGGTTTTCCAGGTGAAGACCTACCAAATGTATATAAGGCCTTATCTGATTGCCAATATTAAGCAATATATGGGCCACGATCAAGATAGCACTGACTTAGTCAATATGCAGGGCAAGCGTGTGGTGGTCCTCGGTGGTGGCGATACTGCTATGGACTGCACCCGTACCGCAATTCGTCAACAAGCCCGCGAAGTGATTTGCGTCTATCGTCGTGATAAAGCCAATATGCCAAGCTCCAATAAAGAATTTGTCAATGCTCAAGAAGAAGGTGTAAAGTTTCGTTTTAACTGTCAGCCAGTTGAAGTACTTGGTGCTGATGGCAAAGTCATCGGTATCAAACTGGTATCCACTCGTTTGGGTGAAGTGGATGAAGACGGACGTCAACGTCCTGTAATTATTGAGGGTAGCGAGACAGAAATTACTGCTGATGCTGTGATTGTGGCGTTTGGTTTTGATCCCAGCCCGACCGATTGGATGGTTCAGGCAGGTATCGCACTGGATGATTGGGGCCGGGTTCAGGTAAGTGACAATACTGATACCCAAGCCAAGCGTTATCCATTTCAAACTATTAACCAGAAAGTTTTTGCTGGTGGTGACATGGTGTGAGGCTCAGACTTAGTAGTTACCGCAATTGCTGAGGGACGTCAGGCAGCTGAAGGAATATTGGATTACCTTGATCTCTGATACATTAAATGTAACGCCAACTGGCTTTCACATAACAGCACTAACCAGTTTTGCCCTAAGCCACAGCATTACTAGCGATGTATGATTTAGGCTTAGTATTGTGTCATAAAATGACTTTTACGGTCAGCCGAGTTACTATGGCCTTTTTGCTTAGATATTTCATAAAATAAGCAAGTTTTATGGAAAGTATCACATGCAGTTAATTGTTAAAGTCCACTTCAGCGTTTTTACAAAAAAATTACCCTATGAAAACTCTTAAAAATGATCGATTTTTGCGTGCTTTAATGCGCCAACCAGTAGATTGTACGCCCGTCTGGATGATGCGACAGGCTGGTCGTTATTTGCCTGAATACCGTGCAGTTCGTGCTAAAGCAGGTGATTTTCTCAGCCTCTGCAAGAACGCTGAGTTTGCTTGTGAAGTTACCTTACAGCCATTACACCGCTTTGATCTGGATGCAGCTATCTTATTCTCTGATATCCTGACTATACCCGATGCCATGGACCTGGGACTGTACTTTGTTGAAGGAGAAGGTCCTAAGTTTCGTCAATGCGTCCGTACTGAGTTGGATGTGGCGAGGCTTAAACCACCAAAAATTGAGACAGAGCTAGACTATGTGTTACGAGCAGTACGCGTCATTCGGAACGCTCTTAATGGCACAGTGCCCTTGATTGGTTTTTCTGGGAGTCCATGGACACTGGCCTGTTACATGGTCGAAGGTGGTGCTAGTAAGGACTTTCGCCATATTAAGGCCATGATGTATAATCGTCCAGAATTGATGCATCAGTTATTGGCTGTACTCACTGATACAGTGGCAGATTACTTGAATGCGCAAATTGACCATGGTGTTCAGGCAGTACAAATTTTTGATACCTGGGGAGGAGTGCTCAGCGAGCCATGCTACCAAGCATTTTCTTTGGACTACATGCACGCGATTGTCCAAAAATTGAAGAGAAAGTCTGAAGGTCGCCCAGTACCAGTCATTCTATTTACCAAAAATGGTGGCCAGTGGCTATCAGCTATGGTTGCTACTGGTGCCGATGCCTTGAGCCTAGACTGGTCGACAGCCATTGGAGCTGCTCGCCAGCAAGTGGGAAAGCGCGTTGCCTTGCAAGGAAATATGGACCCAGCTCTATTGTATGCTGACAAGCCTGTGATTCGACAGGAGGTTAGCCGTATCTTGGCAGATTTTGGTGCTTACAATGGACATGTATTCAATTTAGGCCATGGTATTCATCAATTTGTTGAACCTGACAAAGCTAAAATTTTTGTCGATGCAGTCCACGAACTCAGTGTACCCTATCATCAAAAAAATTAAGTATATCAACGTTTCAGCATGCCTTTGTGCTCAGTTGGTTCAGTCTGAACACTACGTAAAAATTGACTAATAAAATTCAGCTCCATGAAATATTTTTATGGCCTAAGGATAACCTTAAATACGATGCCATTCATTATGATGACTGGATTACCGCTTATTTCATCGAGTGTAGCTGTATCAGCTTATGAAAAATAAACTTACCTTTAGTAAAAATAAATTGCATCAACGCTAGGGCACCAAAAAGTTCGTGCACGATCCAGGTACTATATTCGTGTCTGATAATCGGCGCATCGGCTATTTATCTGATTCCGCAGGCATTGTGTTTCAAGGAGTAGAAGTAGTGCTTAATGAGTCGGTGGCAGAACAGTTTGGTTCCATTTTTAAAGACCAGAAGCCATATTGGGTAGATGCTATTCAAGTTTGGAATCAGACCTATGAGTTTGATACCCCTGCAGTATATGTATAAAGATGGCAGATACATTTTTCACGCAGTCTATGATGAAACAGATATATTAGACGAGTTTAATAACATCTAGGACGCAATTGTAATTGTGAAAAGCCTTGGCAACCCAGAACAACTACAATGTAAGGATTTATATATTGTGGTTCAATCTAAGAGATAATAACTGGATATACCAAAGTTCATGAATTATATAATATTAGAGTTGAATGATCCAAAGACCTTACTTAGATAAGCATCAAAAAATATACGAACTGGAGGAAGAACCTTGTTCTTAACAAGTTTAGGGAGTTACATTGTCCAAGTCGAAGATCAGTAAGTCCTTACTTAACTTATTATAGTAATGACGATTACGTCTCTAAATTAGCTGCCAGAGAGTTATTAATGCTGGCCCAAAACCATCATTGAATGTTCATGAGAATAATATATTCCTGTTTATTGCCAATGTTTACTTTTTTCAGAAACTAACTGAAATAATCGGCTTGATTGAATTAATTCATATCTATTCAGGAGTATTTAAAACAGATTTTGCTTATATTCATTGCACTATTTTAGCTTGAGATGACTGCTGTATCGTGCTGATATTATGCTTGAGTACATTGATTGCAGGATGACCTGCTGGTAATTTTTCTTGCAAGATAGACAGTGCCTTGAAAAAGCACTGAATAGCTTGGTCATATTGGCCCAGTGCCTGATACGATAGGCCCATATTGTTATAGTCCATAGCAACATCAGCGGTGCTTCCATTATGGTTGTTCAAGTTTGCAGCCAAAGCCAATTTAAAGTAATCAATAGCTATTTCATGCTGATCCAGCGCCTGATATGTTTGGCCTAGATTATTACGCTGTAATGCCACCACGGGATGATCTTCGCTGTAAGCCCTCAAAGCGGTAGCTAGGGCTAGCTCATATTGATGAATAGCCTGATCATACTGACCTAATATTGCATAAGTTGAGCCTAAATGGCGATATCCTTTAACAACATCAGGATGATTTTCGCCATGAGCATCTTGATTGACAGCTAAAGCACGTTCAAAATGCTTCATAGCCGACTCAAACTGTCCTAACGCTTGATAGGTTAAGCCCAAGTTGTTGTGATCTTTGGCTACATCAGGGTGTGCTTCACCATGAGCATTCAAATTTGCAGTTAGGGCTAATTCAAAATAATCAATGGCTTGAGTATATTTGCCAAGTGCCTGATAAACCAGGCCCAGATTATTGCGATATTGAACCACATTAGGGTGAGCTTCGCTGAGAATGTGCAAACTTGACGACAGCGCCTGTTTAAAGTATTCGATAGCCAGGTCAAATTGTCCCATTGTCTGATAGGCTAGACCCAAGTTGTTGTAATCCCTGGCAGTAGTAGCATGCGTTTTACCATAATTTTTTAAATCCGAGGCCAGTGCTAGCTTATAGAGCTTGATAGCTTGCTGATAATGTCCCAGTGCTTGGTAAACTGAACCTAAATCATTACGATATATTGCTATATCGGGATGGTCTTCACCGTAAGTGTGCAAACTGGAAGCTAAAGCCAATTTAAAGTGCTCAATGGCTTTGCCATACTGTTCCAGTGAAACATATGTCAAGCCCAGACTGTGGCGATCTATGGCGATATAAGGGTGGTCTTTACCATAGATGGTTAAATTTTCGGCTAGGGCCAGTTCAAACTGTTCAATGGCTAGTTCATACTGACCTAAGGCTTGATACGTTGAACCGAGATTATTGAGGTATACCGCTGCATGAGGATGGTCTTCATCATAAGTGCTAGGATTCGAGTCCAGATTATGTCCATATACTGATATATGGGGATGGCCTTCTTTATAAGCGTTCATACTTGAAAGTAGAGCTAATTTGAAATATTTAACGGCTTCATCATACTGGCCCAGTTGACTATATGCTTCACCCAGATTATTGCGTCCTATGGCCACTTTAGGGTGATTTTCCCCATAGGCACTCAAATTGGAGGACAAGGCCATTTTAAAGTATTCAATAGCTTGGTCATATTGGCCCATAGCTTGATATGCGAGACCCAGATTATTTTGTGCAACAATCTCATCTTCAGATTCTGACTGCGCTTGAGTCAAATCAACTGTCAACATCACATGGGTTATAAAGACCATGAAAATTACGGAGAAAGTTTGGCTTAATTGCACTTGGTTAAATGCCTTTTTTATATGCGAGTCTTGAGCCGCAATGACACCACTGAAAACAGATGATAGATATTTTAAATAGCGTCATCACATCAACTGCAAATCCTGTAATCAAATGAATTATCACGTTAATAGATAGATTAAGGTGATAATTCCCATGCCTGAACATCATATTTTAATAATCCAAACCATGTCTCTAGCATACAATCATTTTCCATGAGCAACACATAAGTACACCTGTTTAGGCTTGATCAATGCCAAACCTTGATACATCCCTATACGGTAAGAATTTACCAGTGTTACTCTGGTCATCGCAGGATAAGATTTAGCACTGCTTCAATTAAAAATTAATAAATTAATTGGGCAGAATATTTTGCCCAATTATTTCACGATATATATCGTAGATCTTACTTATGTTAGGAGAAAGTGTCAAAAACGGCGCATTAACACCTACCTTCTGGGATTTTTAACCTATCATCTCATGTTTTGGAAATAATTAAAGTTAAAAATGAGGTCTTTCTATCGATAATCCTGTTCTATTGTGATCATACGTTGTGATGCAGAATATCAGGCGATCTAAATATGATACGCCGATACCGGCATCAGTGTTTGGCCAGGACTTATACAATAATTCTGATGTACTGTTTAAATTACTATAGGAGTGCATTTCCGTTTTCAATATTTCATGTTTGCTTAACTATCAATACTCAGTTCAAGCGCTTGCACTTGGGCCTTTTGTAGGGCATCTCCCAAGGCTTGGCCAGTGATACCCTGGGACATAAATTCTGCTGCCGTCACAGAATTTACCGTCTGAATATCCTGCATGATGCGTTGGGAGTCCATTAAAATACCGGGTTTATGTTGTTCACAAAGGCTGATAACAACGCATAACCTTATAAGGTCTGCTAGCCGGTGGGGCTCTTTGAGCAGACGAGTCACTCTTAACAGCTGCTGCTTTTGTGATGCATTCAGGGCTGTGTATTGGCGTAATTGACGTTGATAACGGCTGATGGCGATGGCTAGCTGGAGATAGCTGCCTGGTATTCGAAAGCGCTTGCCAAGGTACCTAATCTGATTTTGGTTAAGCTGAAATAGTAAGCTAGCCAGTCGTAATACCGGGTTTTCATGTAACTGGCTTATTTTTTTTAGAGGTTGTATTGGTGAACGGGTATGCTGAAAAAATTGGCCATATTCAGGCATAACCTGTTTCAGAGCACCCCATTGATACAGCCGGTAGAAAAAAACTTCGGGGTTGCGAGTTTGCAGGGCCTTGTGGGTTTCTTGCCAAATGCGCTCAGGCACCAGCTGTTGTAATTCTCCTCTGCTAACCATCTGGCGTACTAACTTCAATGTAGGTTTAGCAATACTGAAATTAAATTGCCACAGATGTGCGGCAAAGCGTGCTAATCGTAGCACTCGCAATGGGTCTTCATTAAAGGCTGACGAGACATGACGTAACTGGCGCAATTGAATATCTCTCTGGCCTCCGTAGGGGTCCACCAGTTTACCGGTATCAGTGCTAGCTATAGCATTGATAGTTAGATCACGGCGCAGCAGATCCTGTTCCAAAGTAATATTCGAGTCAGTATGGATACGGAAGCCATTATGGCCTGTACCACATTTTCGCTCTGTACGTGCTAGGGCATACTCCTCTTTAGTTTTTGGGTGTAAAAAGACTGGGAAATCGATTCCTACCTGAGTATATCCAAGTGCTAACATCTGCTTTGGTCTTGCGCCTATCACTACCCAGTCTCGTTCACGTACTGGTAGACCCAACAATTTATCCCGCACAGCGCCACCCACCAGATAGCATTGCAATTTCCCGGCCGTTAAATCAAGCATATTCTGGCACCATTGATGAGACGATCCTGATTGGTGGGATGTGCCGAACAAGGCAGCACAAAGACGATAGTGGGTCTATTCTAATATGGCAATCAATGAAGGAGTTAAGATTAGGTGTTCCATGGAAACAAACTACCTTGCCAAGGTATCTTTCATGCAGTAAATTCTCCTAAAGACAATATTGGTTTTGTTTGTATCAAGAGACTATATATTTTTTCTGTTGCGTGATTACGATATTGTCTTAGTCTGGGACAGACTACTTACTAAATGTCGTTTATAGAATACCCACACTATACCAGATTACAGCAACTCTCAAATTTGCCAAATGTAAAGCTGATGATTCAAGCACAAGCGACACTGAAGTTTTGGCAAGTCTCAAGACATATTAATTTGAGACACCCGCCCCAGACGCAACCTCCATCAAGGCTAACTATACTCTCCAGTCCAGTTTCACCTTTTAATGAGGCCCAATGTCCAAATACCTGGCGAGCCTTGACCTTGGGAGGTAATTTAAACCAAGGTATTAGATGCTTTGGTGCCTCAAATATTCCACCTTTGTGACGGAATTCTAATCGCCCATCAAGATGTAAAAAGCGCATGCGGGTAAAACTGTTGGCTATAAAACGCCAGAGGTCTAAATTTTGTAGTCTTTCATCCCATTGATCTGGTTGATTACCATACATATGAGTAAAAAACTCATCAGCTTGGTTTCCTCTGAGAACCTGCTCTAGTTCCATGGCCTGCTGAATAGCCTGGGATAAATCCCAGTATGGTGGAATACCCGCATGAGTCATAACGGTATCTAGAACTTGGTCATAGTGCAGTATAGGCTGGTTTTGTAGCCAATTCATCAATTGATTACGATCATGGGCTTGCATGATCGGCTGTAGGGTTTTATTGAGGGGAGCATCCTGAAAAACAGCATGATGAGCCAATAGATGCAAATCATGGTTACCCAGCACAATTTGAACTAGATCTTTGATGGAGTAAATAAAACGAAGAGTTTGTAATGATTGGGGCCCACGATTAATCAAGTCCCCAGCAATCCAAAGATAATCCCCGGAGCCAAAACTAACATGATCAAGCAGTTTCTGCAGAGGTTGTAGACAGCCCTGTATATCGCCTACAGCATAGGTTGGCATGGGTTGGTTCTCGTACTTTAAACGATATATCGAATTATAATAGGATAATCAGGTGCTGAATAATGTTTGCTGGTAACTGTCTTAATCCTTGATAAAAACCCAAATAATAGCAATTCCATACGTTACCTCTATGTACCACTTTTGCTATTAATACCACAGCCTGTTGTTGATCTGGCTATAGTAAAGTCTAGTGTAATACATTGGGACAAGACAGGGTAAATGGCTTGATATCTGCATTAAACATCTGGCCATCTTCACCTTTCATTTTATAGTAGCCGCGCATACTACCCACCTCAGTTTCCAGTACAGCACCACTGGTATATTGGTGGTGCTGACCTGGCCCAATAAACGGCTGCTGGCCTACCACACCTGCGCCAGATATTTCATGGGCCTTACCATCGCCATTGGTAATAATCCATGTGCGAGCGAGTAATTGAGCACTGAGGTTGCCACAATTGGTAATGGTGATATGGTAAGCAAATACATAACGCTGGCGCTGTGGGTCAGATTGTTCTGGTAAAAAGTTGCTGGTTACCTCAACAGCGAAATTGTAGTCATCTAGATTTTGATTCATGGCTTCACCAATGCAATTTCTTAACTTAGTTATTTCACAAAATATTTCGATATTATGACATTTGTGTCTGATGTGTTGTAGTCAACTATAGATATATAGCCATTGTTAAAAAAAATAAAGTCACAAAAAATAAAGCTTACGCAGAAACTGAACCTAAAAGTCGATTTTAGGAGGCGACACAATATCACTATAATAATATTTTTTTTAGCAATTCAGTGCGTTCTCATAAAATATTTTTGTTCATTATTCAATACATAGATAAATGATTGCTTATTTGTACATATTTTGCAACGCAAAGGCATTCTGGCCGTAACTCTGGGTCAATACCTAGATGTTTTAGCGTCATTGCATCTAGCAGTGGCTTCAGATTGTTGCCTAAAGTTTTGCGACGTTGAGTAAAGGCCGTTTTGACGACCATAGTAAAGCAACTGAAATCCATTGCATGCCAAGGCGGTTTTTGGTGAGGAATGAGCCTTACCATAGTTGAGTTAACCTTAGGTTTAGGTTTAAAGGCTTCCGGTGGGACTGCAAACAAGATTTCAACCTGGCAGTAATATTGAACCATAATGCTCAACTGCCCATAGTGTTTCTGACCTGGAACAGCGCCAAGCCGCTGTACTACCTCCCTTTGCATCATAAAATGCATATCTGCAATGGCTCTAGTTTGTGCCAACAGGTGAAAAATCAACGGAGTGGCGATATTGTAAGGCAAATTGCCAACCACACGTATAGGCTGGTTATCCTTAGCCAAGGCATCAAAATCAAAAGTTAGAGCATCTCCCTGATGGATCGCCAGCTTGGCCTCATAACCGCTGAACTGTTGTTGCAGTATAGTAACTAAATCGCGATCCAGTTCCACAACATCAAGTCTGTCACAAGCCTTCAACAAGTGTGCGGTTATAGCACCCAAACCAGGGCCGATTTCAACTAAATGATGCTCCGGTTTAGCTGCAATACTAATCAGTATCTGATGAATGACAATGCTATCTTGTAAAAAGTTTTGACCAAAACGTTTACGCGCCTGGTGTTGGAGTTGTTGCATATTCTCATTTAGCCTAGGTAATTTAAAATTTGTCGTTACATTCTAGATTTGTGCTGCGATGTCAGTCATACACTATCTTCATTGTTCATAGGGAATGGCGGTAAGGGTAGATACACTTGATTCCAATATAAAATATTGAAATGAATTTAAATTTATTCGTTGAGTGTATAACTCGGTACCCAAAATACAGTGACATAAAAACGAGGGCAGCTAGCCGAAACTTCCTAAACCCCGGCCAGCTGTCAAAGCAGGACCACATCCTGTTATGCGACCAAAGGCCCCCGGCCTTTTACGGCAGGTCAAGTGTAACATGGGGTGTGGTCCCTGACCATTGAGGGACCGGGCCATGGGGCTACGAAAAACAGATCAAATCAGGTGGCTGGGGATTATGCCCAAATGGATCACCACTATTCTGACCATCATCGTGATGATCGTGGGCGTGATCCAGTACAGCAGCGGTATCGAGCATGACATTGAGATCAACAGCCGGCGGCTGAATCATGTGGAGCAATGGATTGCCGAACAAAAGCAACGCCAGGACCAGCTGGAAAAAATCAGCCAGCAGCTGAACCAGTTACAAAAAATAATGTGGGTTCGGCCGGGCACCTGTTGCACCCTGTAATATTTCCAGCGGCCGGTGGTGTTGCGTTTGACCGTGTAGGTCCCTCGGGTATGCAGCTGATGTTCACCTGATTGTCGCGCCAGGGCGGCTTCAGGGTGTAGATCGTTCGCTCAGGCAGGGCCAGCCGGCCCAGGGTGCCTTCAGGGGTATAGGCAAAGCGTTCCAGATAAAGGGCTGTGATCTTGGCCATGATTTTGTCCTCAGTTCAGGCTGGGCAGGTTGTCCTGCGCCAGATACGGAATGCCATTGATGCGCACAAAATCGCTGGCGGTCACCATAAAATCTACCTTGACGGTGCTCTGGGTCGGGCTGTTGCTGTTGTCAATGTTCAGCAGACTGGTCAGCACCAGTTTGCAGCCGAACACCTCAATGGTCGTGTTGTCGGTGATGTCCAGGGTCAGGCTCGTCACATTCACGGCAATGTCACCGATGGTAATGTCAAATGCCTGGCTGCTTAGTCGCTGGGTGGTCATGGCTGGGTTACTCCGCTGCAGGGGCTGGGTTGAGATCCAGCATCAGGTTGATGCCGATGTCTTTGGGGCAGTTCAGGGGCCGGACTTTAATATAGATATCCACCTTCGTCCGGGTTGCCCACGTGATGATCAGGTGCTCCGGTTGCGGTGATTGAATCCGCCTGGGGAAGGGTTCACCGTCCACGATCACCTCGTGGCTGGCCTCCCGCAGGGGCCGCATAAAATAGCTGGTATGGAACGCCATGGATTTAGGCGTACCGTTCAGACTACGGTCGCCAATTTTGGCCAGGGCCAGCACCCGCACCCACCGGGCCACATAGTCCAGGATGCGCAGGTGTTCATACACCTGAAAGTCGCCCCCGGCCTTGTCCAGTAGGGGGTGATCGGCCCAGTACATGCCCGGTTGGCCGGCATGCCACTGGGGCACCGAGATCCGGGCCGTGGCCAGGTCACTGATGTGGGCCATGGTCAGGGGTTGCTGGTCCTTGTCTACCGGGCTGTCACCCAGATTAACCAGCGACCCGGTGCGGTTCATCATGGGGGTGTCGGCTACTCTTGCGCCCGTATGACACAGGCGTCCAGCGACCACGCCCAGATCGTTGCCGTGCAGCAGGGCGGTCACCGATACCCGATGGGCCACCAGGGTGCTGACCAGCCCCCTGATGCGGGCCAGGGCCTGCGCCCAGCTTTCACTGGCGGCATCAATACCGGCCACACACAGGTGGGCGGTTAAAAACAGGCCGTGTTTGAGATTGACGTCGACCATTTTGGCCTGTGCGGCCTTGATCTGGCTGGCTTCGGTCACGGGGGTGCAGACCACCACCGCCTCCGGTTCCAGGTCGTGGGGCTTTTCCAGGGCCAGATTGACGGCATCGGCCCAGTCGCCGGCGGTGGGTATGGCCCAGGCCAGCCACTGATTGCCGGCATTAACCCGGGCTGCCAGCAGCTGGGTTTTAAGTAATGATGCACTGGCTCCGAGCAGGGCATCCAGATCACTGTCACCATTGAGTGACAGCACCTGGTCGTCGTTGTCGCTGTTGCTCCCCGGGCCAGTAAATAAAAACTTCTTTTCCACCCCGGCAAAACTGCCCTGGTTGCGGTTACTGTGATTGATTGTGACTGATCCGATGGCCATGGTGTTACCTCCTGTGCCGTGCAGCCTGTTGCATCCTGTTAAGTACCTGTTGACCCACCTGGCGCCGTTCCTCCCGGGTGAGTCCCAAAAATGACCAGCCGGCAGGTCAATGGTCCACTAACCCTTGCGGCCGTCCGGTTCGTCCCGCAGCAGGCGCAGGATCAGGCCCGCCTGTTTTTGGGTCATATGATCCATAATCCAGCGCTGGGAGAACCGCCCCCCGTGGGGTTTTCGGTAGCCAGCATTCAGCAATGCCCTGGCCTGGGACCGGGTGGCCTGGCCAGCTTCGCCCTGATCAGTTTGACCGCCTCACGCCCCAGATAGCGGTGATAGCGCAACCGATCTGCACGGGACAGACACAGGGCCTGTAACTGGCGTTGCAGGTTTGTGGCACCACTGATGCTGATGGTCAAAGTCATGGGCTACACTCCGGTCACCGGTAATACATAAATAGCCGCAGGGCCACATTTTTGGGCTGGGCCTCATCACCACCGCTGATGCTCAGGGCATCCGCTTTGGCTTGTTCGGGATCAGCGGTATGTACGTCGGTGGTGTCAGTCTGGACATACCCGTGGCGATCGCGCCCGCCTTTGTTCTCTGTAGAACCCCTGTTGATGGTGTGGGTGTGCTGGCGGTTCTGGTCATCCTCAATGGACCCGGGCACATCGCCGGAATTGCTGTGGTCTGGAAACATGGCCAGCCAGGGCCGGCATCGGGGGCGATACCGGCCCTGGGCATCAAACATGGTAAAGGTGGTAGAACCATTGCCCGGTCCCAGGATGTAGGTGCCATCCGGGCCGTGCATCGTGTAAATCGTGCGGTACTCGCTGCGGCTGTACTCGGCCCCATCGCAACACAGGGCGCTGGGTTCATCACTGGCGTCAAGGGCGGACCAGAAGAAACGGCCGATCCAGTCCTGGCGGATTCCGGCCACGATATCCTGCACCGTCTCGACACAGAACTGCAGGGCCACTAGGGTGCCCGAGCGATAGCCAAGGCGCAGGGCCTGGCCGGTGATGGTATTGCCCTCAATCGCCGTGCATTTAACCACCTCCTTGTGGCCGTCGGCCTGAGAGCCGATGGTCAGGTTGCACCAGTCGCCGGCCTTGAGTGACTGGCGGTGCAGGGGTAACTGCAGCCGGGTGTCGGTGCTGGCCACGGGTGAGGTGCCGGTGCCCACTTCGATGTGGCTGACGGCTTTGCCGCCACCGGTGATGCGGGTAGCGATCCAGTGCTGGCCAGTGTTGACCACCTGGTTGCGGTGCTGGTTGATCACGGTACCATCAGGACCATACAGTTTGACGGTGACGGTGGTTTTAATAATGGATGGCATAAAATCTCCTAGCCCAGGGTCCGGGCAATGGCCAGGTGGTGCTCACCAAAGCCAAAGCGCTGGCCAGATATTTCGATCGGGCCTGGGGCACCAGGTACAGTTCATCCTAAAATCACATATTTATTAAACTTTAAGCTAGCTTTAGTTATTATTAAGTAACTGTAATTTATATATTTTTTTAAAAATATATTTTATGTCAACTGAATGTCAAACAGCATTTTAACTCTAAAAATGTCAACTTTATGTCAACATTGATTGATTAATAGATACCTCTGACAACCCCCGCCAAATAACAATTACAGGTCATTTTGGCCACCAAAGTAGTGCAAATCATGTGCATATCGTGCGTTATAGAATAATCGCTAATTTATATGATTTGATAGCCAGGCACCCTACCCTGCTGGGCTTTTGCGATCGATTTCATTGACCCATTGCACGGACCGTGCATCTGCACAAAAATAACCCACACAAACCGCAGGTGGGGTAGGAGTAGTGATTTTTTCAGGCAATAAATTTTTTTGGCCGAGCGTAATGGCACAGCTGGTCTAGGCTCAAAAGCCTGTCAGGTAATGTTTAACGGGTATAAGGAATTAGAGGGAAGTGCGACCAGAATGGTCAGTGTGAGTTGTGCTGGGTCGTGATGAAAGATGCCAATGTGCTGAGTTGATCTATGTAATCAACACCCTTTATAGGCTTTCTCAACACATTCTTGAGCAAGGTCTTGCGCCTTTGCAATTTGTTCTTGAGTCATTCTTTCAACTAAGGTTTCTATAAGTTCTTTGGTATTTTCAGATCCATTATACCGAGCAATATTTGCCCACATGTGGGCCTTAATATAATTTTCTGTAACACCCTCTCCTTGGAGGTACACAACACTCAGATTGTTCTGTGCTCTGGCATGACCCTGTTCAGCAGCGAGTGTGTACCATTTCATTGCTGTCTTATAGTTTTGAGTAATACCTGTTCCGTTATAGTACATCAAACCCAGATTAAACTGTGCTCTGACATCACCTTGCTTAGCTAAAGGCATCCATTCATTTAAGGCAGTTGCGTAGTCACCACGTAGGGCAGCAGCAAGGCCCTTATCAAAATCGCCCCGCCAACTAATGGGGGTGATCAATGAGGCCAGCAGTAAAGGAATGATGATTATTTTTTTCATACCCATCATTTAACCTGCTTTTGTCTTTCTGGTAAAACCACCAACAGTAAAAAACCCGCGTCAGGCGGGTTACATCAGCGATACAAAGGTGGCTATTGCACTTGATTTTAGAGAGAGCTACCATAATTAATCATCTATCTTCTTTAATCCTCTATGTGTTTGTTTCAGTGAAGTTTTAACCTTGTTAATATCTTCATGCAAGGGCATGTCCTCTGGCTTAACCCCACTAATATCAAGCATTGCTTTTCTTACTCTTTGTCCTACCTTACTTGCTATGGTCTCAGCAGCCCTTTGGCCTTGAATGGATTCGTTTTTTAGCTTTAGCTCTGTTTGAGTTAGACGGAATAAATTGGCTGCAAGTTCATCCTGAACATTATCATAACTTGCCGGTTGTATTATGATTGCTTCAATAAAACCTCGATCATCTGCTTTGGGCAGCTCAGAGATGATATTCCAGCTATGCTGATATCCATCTGGAAACACAAGGATATATCGGTCTGCTATGCTCTTGTTGCGATCAATAGATGAATTTAATGCTTCTTCTGCGCTGCCACTGTTACCGTGAAGAAAGAAAACTACAGGCATCTTACCCTGAACACGCTCAGGAACTCTAATGATGTAAGACCACTGATAATCATGCTCCTGAGGCCGCGACTGCACAATAGTGTATCCCCTTGACCTTACATTATCAGCCTGTAACACTTGCAGAGCAGTTGGCATCAGTGTAGCAAACATGATCCATAGATATCTTACTGTAGTCTCATAAATAGTAAAGATTGACTCCATTTAATCAATGATCCATGCATCAATTTTTATATTTTCACAATGGACTGGATTCAATTCAAGATACAAAAAACTAGTATTAGAAATCATTCTGCCAAGATAGGAGCCGTTATCAGCTTTCAAATATAGCCGGCTTGGCCTAGGGCATCTTGATATTCAACAAGGAATCTATGTTTGTGGCATGAACAGCACTTTACTGCGCTGGCGTATCCCATCTAAGTGGAGGTATCTTTTAGCATACGTTCGCTAGTCCGCTTTGGCGCTTGTGAAATCCAGTCATGCTTTAAGCTACCAAGGCGACGTTCAGCAGTTGCATGGTGCCATGTATACCTTTACGTATTCTAGGATACTGATCAAGCCATGTGTCACTATACTTGTATTTTTTGGCTATCTGGTAAGCGGTATATTTTGTAATGATCGAGGTCAGCTTTTTCATTAGGGGCTGAACTATACAATCACCGATATGGAAGCCTTATCTGTGTCACTTTTGCTCCAACGCAAGCTGACAACAACTCAAGCTATTGTGGCTTTGTCAAAACAGCGCTGTAGTACGGTGATTAGAATAAAATTTCTGGACGTTTCAACAACGATGTCGTTTGGGCTTTCAAGCAACAGCAGTCAATCTGATATATTTCTCCATCAACTGCTCTTGCGTTTCTGTATTGCTCAGGTCAAGAGGAATACAGTCTACAGGACAGACCTCGACACACTGTGGTTCATCATAGTGACCAACACATTCAGTGCATTTAGATGGATCAATTTCATAAATTTCTTCACCGGCACTGATGGCTTCATTAGGGCACTCTGGCTCACACACGTCACAATTAATACAATCATCGGTAATCATCAGAGACATAACATAAACCTCCTTTATGGCTCACGGGATCTCAGATTAAGCTGCCGTACCATAGCTTCGGAAACCAGAGGGTGTACAAAACGAGATATGTCACCGTTCAACGTAGCAATTTCCCTGACCAGAGTTGAGGATATGAACGCATGCTGCTCGGCTGGTGTCAGGAACATGCTTTCAAATTCTGGAGCTAGTACTCGGTTCATATTCGCTAACTGAAACTCATATTCAAAATCAGATACAGCACGTAAGCCACGCAGAATAATATTGCCTCCCTGCTGTTTTAGCAGGTCAGTTAGCAGTCCGGTGAATCCTTTCACCTTAACATTACCAAGCGGATCGGTTATGAATCGAGTCAGTTCAACGCGTTTTTCCAGTGACAATAACGGATGCTTTTGGGGGCTTGAGGCAATTGCCACAAGTACTTCGTCAAACAAACGAGAAGCACGTTCAATCAGATCAGTATGCCCATTGGTGATGGGATCAAAAGTACCAGGATAAACCGCTTTGTTTCTTTTCATAATGAATTGTCATACAAAACTGCCTCATAAACTAGCGCGATATTAATGGAAATATAGAGGCTGAACAACTAATTTGTTTAATTATCTAAAAATAACAAAGTTGAGTATATGTGGGCATTCATTTTGTGTAAAGATTGCATGGTTTGCTGCTCAAGCCGATTTTTAGCAATAGCGTAGCTGAACTAGATTCCTAATTTTTCTTCAAGATAGTGAATGTTAACACCTCCAGCAGCAAATTTAGCATCACACACAATATCCCTTTGCAAGGTAATATTGGTACGAATACCGTCAATAATCATTTCATCCAAAGCCACACGCATGCGGTTTAGAGCTTGTTCACGAGTATCTGCTACAGTAATCAGTTTGGCAATCATGGAGTCGTAGTAAGGAGGAATACAATAACCACTGTAAAGATGTGAATCCACCCGTACGCCAAGACCTCCAGGAGCATGAAATTGAGTGACCTGGCCGGGGCAAGGCAGGAACGATTTGGGATCTTCCGCATTGATACGGCATTCAAATGCGTGACCCCTGATTTGCACATCATTCTGCATAATAGCTAGAGGCTGGCCGCTGGCAATCAACAACTGTTGCTTAATGATATCAATACCGGTGATCATTTCGCTTACTGGGTGTTCTACCTGCACTCTGGTATTCATCTCGATAAAGTAGAAGTGACCATACTCATACAAGAATTCAAAGGTACCTGCACTTCTGTAACCAAGTGACAGGCAGGCGTCAGTACAGCTCTTAAGCACGTTAGCACGTGCTTGTGCATCAATATGTGGGGCTGGTGCTTCCTCAACCACTTTTTGGTGACGGCGTTGCATGGAACAATCACGATCATGCAGATGAATAGCCTGGCCCTGACCATCAGCTAACACCTGGACTTCGACATGACGAGGATTTTGTAGGAATTTTTCCATGTACACTGTGCCATCACCAAATGCTGCTTTCGCTTCAGTCTGGGTTATTTCAATAGCGCTCAATAAAGCTGTCTCACAGTGTACTACTCGCATGCCACGCCCACCTCCACCGGCTGATGCTTTTATAATCACTGGATAGCCAATTTCATGAGCAATGTGCAGGGTACGTTCATGGTTTTCATCCAAGGGACCATTTGAGCCGGGTACTGTGGGGACACCGGATTTTTGCATAGTCTGGATGGCTGCAACTTTATCTCCCATAGTGCGAATCACATCAGCGCTGGGACCAATAAAGGTGAAGCCACTATTTTCGACCATTTCTGCGAAATTTGCATTTTCAGCTAAAAATCCATAGCCAGGATGAATGGCGCAAGCACCAGTAACCTCGGCAGCACTAATAATACGCGGTATATTCAGATAGCTCTCAGTGGATGGGTTGGGACCAATACAAACTGCTTCATCGGCCAGACGAACGTGCATCAGATCCCGGTCTACCCTAGAATATACTGCCACAGTTTTAATACCCAGTTCCTTGCAAGCACGCAGGATTCTCAGGGCAATTTCGCCGCGGTTAGCGATGACAATTTTTTCCAACATGGTGGCGTCCCTGATTTAAGCAATCACAAATAGAGGCTGATCAAACTCTACTACATCGCCATCTTTAATCAATATGGCTTCAATGATACCGGCTTTGTCTGATTCAATTTGGTTCATCATCTTCATGGCTTCAACAATACATAACACATCGCCAATTTTAACGTTCTGACCTACTTCAACGAAGTTTGTAGCATCGGGCGAAGATGCTCTGTAAAAGGTTCCAACCATAGGAGATAACAATTGGTGCCCGGAATGTGATTTATTTGACTCTGGTGATACGGTTGTAGCGACTGCCGGCACTGGCTGTGGTTTGTTTACAATCGGCGGTGTTGCTACAGGGGTAGCTACCGATGAGGCACGGCTAATACGTACAGATTCTTCGCCTTCCTTGATTTCAATTTCATGAATATCTGATTCTTCCAGTAATTCAATGAGCTTTTTTACTTTTCGAATATCCATTTTGGTTCTCTGTATAAAGTTAATTCTGGACCAATACCATAATACTTAACGCGACAACAACAATAGGTTATCAGTTATCACAATCTGTATAATTGCTTTGTGCTGAACCATTTAAAACTTTATTAATCACGTGTGAAATGTTATAAGACTTATCAGTAGTTCAATGCAAGTCAAAAATATACAATTTGTATTGAACTCTTCGTACACTGCCCACTGCATAAAGTTTAATGTGAAGATGCCAGACCAACCAAAGGCTAGTTACTTGCTCCCTACTAAACACCATGGTAGATAAATCAGCATTATTTTGAATAGTGTGCCGAAAACTATGGCGCATGTCCAGTTGTACGGAGATATTTGCATTTTAAAGACAATTGACGTAGTTGCCCACAACATTTATTAGTCAATAAATTTCATTCAGTTGTCTCTAGCACTTGTTTGACCCACTGTTATGATGTTCTAGCTAACCTGATATCAGTAATCTTCGATTCTTAGTCTCAGGTGGCTTAAAGAGGCTCTGCAATATAACAAATATTGCGCCCGTATTTGATGTGATACCACTGCATGTGGTTATATTGCAGTTCTTCCTCAATGATTAAAAAGGTTCAACTTACAAGGATTCCAATATGCTTCAGCAATACTGCACAGCATTTAAACGCGCTGTAGTGTCGAATTGGCAATATAAATTGGGTAGTCGGTTGCTGGCAGGTATCGTTGTAGGCTACTTATTTCTGGTTCTTGCAATAGGGCTGTCTTGGAGTATTGAGCCTGAATCAACCACTATAGCGACAACACCAGAATTTACCGGCACTACCATCACCACCACTCTGTTACAGGTGGCCAGTACACTATTAGATAAGCCAGGAGGGCTATTGCGCAATGACATAGCTCCTCCTGGTATCTGGCTAGATAATATGCAAAACTGGGAACTTGGTGTACTAATTCAGGTGCGCGACTTAGCTCGTGCTCTACGTAAGGATTTCAGCCGCTCTCAATCTCAGTCCACTGAAGATTCTGATTTGGCCACTGCTGAGCCACAGTTTAATTTTGACAGTACCAGTTGGATGCTTCCATCTTCTGAAGGGGAATACCTCACAGGCATTAAATCCTTGCAAAGTTATTTAGAGCGTCTGACTCAGACTGCTAGTCCAGAAGCTCAATTCTACGCTCGAGCTGATAACTTAACACATTGGTTAGGTGATGTCGAAACGCGCTTGGGTAGCCTATCCCAGCGTTTAACCGCTAGCGTCGGACAAAAACGACTGAATACTGACCTAGCAGGCGATACAGCGGCGACCCAAACTACAGCTAATGCCGTTGAGATGGAGATCAAGACACCCTGGTATCAGATAGATGATGTTTTTTATGAAGCTCGCGGTGCCAGCTGGGCATTGGTCCAAATACTGCGTGCGGTCGAAATTGATTTTTCTGATGTGCTGCAAAAGAAGAACGCTTTGGTTAGCCTGCGGCAAATTATTCGCGAGCTGGAAACAACTCAAACAGCAATCTGGAGTCCAATTATTCTTAATGGTAGTGGTTTTGGACTCGTGGCTAATCACTCTCTAGTCATGGCTTCTTACATATCGCGCGCCCATGCTGCCATTATCGATTTACGGGAATTACTAGCCCAAGGTTGATTTATTCTTTTAAACGGTTAAAAGCTTATCACTAAGCTAAATTCTTAGCACAGTAGTTTTCTACTTATAACTGTATGTTTGTCACTATTGCAATGAGTTATCCAGATTGATAATAGTTTTTCCTTCAAATGTGTAACAGCCTATAGGCCATCCCCTCCGAAATTTAATTGACCCCAAAAGTAGGATTTTTTCGTAACATAAACGCAGCCAATTCGGCATGAAACAGTCTAAATATTCAGATAGCCAATGTCATGGCTATCTTTAAACCAGTCGAAGCAGCCATGCCTGCATCCGAAGAGCATTAGGTTGATATGTTTACTAATTGTCCAATTAAGTTGGAACACTTTTTTACAGCTACCAGAAACACTGATTTGGCAACATTTCATCCTGCTTTACATCAGGCATTGGCCCAACATTACGAGCAATCCAGCCATGGTCGAACTACACAGTGGAATCATGTACTTGAACTGTTACCTAAATTGGACAATAGTCACTATTGCTTTGACCAAAATTCGATCAGCGTGACCACTTTAGCAAAAATAGATCTGGACTCGTTCAAATACAATCTGAAGGCATTGACACCTTGGCGTAAAGGTCCATGGAATCTACTGGGCGTGAGGATTGATAGTGAATGGCAGTCAGATTGGAAATGGCGCCGTTTACAATTACATATCACTCCGTTGCAAGGCCGCCGAGTTTTGGATGTTGGCACTGGCAATGGCTATTTTCTATACCGCATGCTTGGAGATGGTGCAACCTCCGCGTTGGGCATTGACCCAAATCGTCTATTTTTGTATCAATTCCAAGCGATACAGAATTTACTTCCAGCCAACAATGCCCATATGTTGCCTCTGTGTAGCGAACACCTGCCTCCTTTTAATTATTTTGACAGTGTTTTTTCACTGGGGGTACTTTACCACCGCCGTGCCCCTCTTAACCATATTTCTGAATTACTTAGTTTTTTGCGCCCTGGCGGTGAACTGGTGTTAGAAACACTAGTTGTGCCGGGCACCGATGATACCATATTGATCCCTGGCGACCGTTATGCCAGTATGGCTAATGTTTGGTTCTTGCCAAGTCCGATAGCGCTGGAGAATATGCTCCGGCGCTTGGGACTTGTGAATGTCAGAATTGTAGACATTAACCAAACCCAAATATGTGAGCAGAGATCTACCGAATGGATGCCGTTTCATTCTTTGCCACAATTTTTGCATCCAGATAATAAAAATATGACCTCAGAAGGTTACCCAGCTCCGCGCCGGGCAATTGCGATTGGTATTAAGCCCGGTTAATCTGACTTTTTTATACGATATTCTGCTGAGCGAGCATGCGCTGTCAAACCCTCTGTTCTTGCTAGAACTGATGTTACTTTACCCATCCTGTCTGCGCCTGTCGCAGAAAACATCATTAGTGAAGATCTCTTCTGGAAGTCATACACACCCAGTGGTGATGAAAAACGAGCGGTCCCAGAAGTTGGCAGCACGTGGCTGGGCCCAGCACAATAATCCCCTAAAGCTTCAGCCGTATGACGTCCCATAAAAATTGCTCCAGCATGACGGATGCCGGGTAACAACGCCTGCGGGTCTCCCACTGAAAGCTCCAGATGTTCTGGTGCAATCCGATTAATCAGTTCGAGTCCTTGTTGCATATCAGTCACTGCGATCAGAGCACCGCGTTGCCGCAGAGCAGTACCAATAATATCTTGGCGCTCCATCTCTGGTAATAGCTTTGCCATACTGGCGTACACCTGATCAAGATAACCAACATCGGGGCAAATCAATATAGACTGTGCATGTTCGTCATGTTCGGCTTGGGCAAAGAGGTCCATCGCAATCCAGTCGGGGTTAGTCTGTCCGTCACAAAGCACCAGAATTTCTGAGGGTCCAGCAATCATATCAATGCCACAGGCGCCAAATACTGAACGCTTGGCTGCGGTGACGTAGATATTCCCAGGCCCTACAATTTTGTCAACCTTGGGTATAGTGACAGTACCGTAAGCCAAAGCTGCGATAGCTTGGGCACCACCCATGGCAAAAACTCGATCTACACCAGCTATTGATGCAGCTGCCAATACCATTGGATTAATTTCACCGTTGGGTGTAGGCACCGCCATAATTATCTCCTTAACGCCCGCTACTTTGGCAGGAATGGCGCTCATTAACACCGAAGATGGATAACTGGCTTTGCCACCCGGGACATAGATTCCCACTCGATCCATAGGCGTAATCTGTTGACCTAGCAAGGTGCCGTCTGTTTCTTGGTAACACCATGAATTCTGCAGTTGGTGCTGGTGGTAAGTGCGAATCCGCGTTGCTGCTTGTTCCAATGTTTCCAGTTGGCAGTGCTGTAAATCAACTTTTGCCAATGCTATCTGATCAGCACTGATTTCCAGTTCAGTCATGGCTGTAAAATGAACCCGATCCAACTGTTTAGTCAGCTGCAACAAGGCATCATCGCCGTGCTGGCGAATTTGCTTAATAATGTCAACCACAGTTTTCTGGATATCTTGATCCGAGATACTGTCCCAACTGAGTAGGCACTTTAGCTGGGCCTCAAAATTTACTGATGACGCATCCAGGCGAGTCAATTGTAAGGTCTGCATATTAGTTGTTATGCTGTCTTTGGCTTACTGCTGCTGTCAAACTGTCCATAACAGGCTGGATACGGGCGTGTTTTAGTTTCATAGCTGTTCCCCCCACCACCATTCGAGCACTAATGTTAGCGATAGTTTCAAGTGGCTCCATACCATTGGCACGCAGGGTATTACCTGTATCAACAATGTCAACTATTTGATCTGCTAGTCCCATGATAGGGGCCAGTTCCATAGCACCATATAGCTTAATAATATCGACTTGGCGACTTTGTTTAGAAAAATAACGTCGGGTGATGTTAACAAACTTAGTTGCAACCCGCGGACGTTGATTTCCCAGTCTAGCGCCTACCATAGCGCAAGTCATCAACCGACAGCGACAGATATTTAAATCCAGAGGTTCATACAGCCCAGCACTACCATGCTCCAGCAAAACATCCTTACCAGCCACCCCAATATCAGCGGCTCCGTGTGCTACATAGGTTGGTACATCAGTAGCACGAATAACCAATAACTGGATATGTGGGTGATTAGTTTCAAACAACAGTTTACGGCTATTGGTTATATCAACACTGGGTCTAATATCAGCGTCGGCCAGCAAAGGTAGAGTTTCTTTGAGGATACGGCCTTTTGACAAGGCAATGGTTAAGGTGGTTGTCATGATGTTTGTTCATTCAAATATACGGGTATAGGCATAGCCAGTCTAATAAGTTACTCAGACCTAGATCACCCGCTTAATACAAGCTCCCAGTGCACGCATTTTTTCTTCTATACATTCATAGCCCCTGTCAATATGATAAATTCGATCAATAATGGTATCTCCCTCTGCCACCAGTGCAGCAATAACCAGGCTAGCAGAGGCCCTCAGGTCAGTAGCCATAACTGGAGCAGCCTTTAGGCAGTCTACCCCCTCCTGTATAACTGTGTTACCTTCAATCACTACCTTGGCACCCATTCGAGCCATTTCATTAATATGCATAAAGCGGTTTTCAAAGATAGTTTCGGTGATTCTACCACAACCTCTAGCAACTGAATTTAGTGCTGAAAATTGGGCCTGCATATCGGTCGGGAAAGCTGGATAAGGTGCAGTCTTTAAACTCACAGACTTAGGTTTGCGGCCATGCATATTTAGGCTAATCCAGTCTTTACCAGTAGAGACTTCGGCTCCAGCTTCTTCCAATTTAATCAGTACGGCTTCCAAAATATCAGGTCGGGTGTTTTTGACTGTAATACTTCCTCCAGTGGTAGCAGCAGCGACTAGATACGTACCAGTTTCGATCCGGTCAGGTAATATATGATAGGTACAGCCGTGCAAACGTTTCACCCCTTCAATATTAATGGTATCTGTCCCTTGGCCAGTAATACGTGCCCCCATGCTTATCAAGCATTCTGCTAAATCAACTACTTCCGGTTCGCGGGCGGCATTTTCAATTACAGTATGGCCATTAGCTAGGGTAGCAGCCATCATTATATTTTCGGTACCCGTTACTGTTACGGTATCAAAAGAAATCTGGGCGCCATGAAGACTTTTTGCTTTAGCCCGAATATAACCATCCTTTACTTTGATACTAGCCCCCATGGCTTCCAAGCCTTGGATATGCAAGTCTACTGGTCGACTGCCGATGGCACAGCCACCAGGTAAAGATACTGCTGCTTCACCAAAGTGAGTGAGTAAGGGGCCTAATACCAGAATAGAAGCGCGCATCGTTTTAACAAGCTCATACGGTGCGATATACTGGTTAATTGGACGGGGATCTATCTCTAAACTCAGCTTATCTCCCATCATCAAAGATACGCCCATGCGCCCAAGCAGCTCAACCATGGTAGTGACATCGTGCAAGTGCGGTAGGTTGCAAACAGTTATCGGATCATCTGCCAATAAGGTAGCCGCTAAAATTGGCAACGCAGCATTCTTAGCGCCGGAAATACGTATTGAACCATGCAGTTGCCTGCCCCCAGTAACGCTTAGTTTATCCATGAAGGAGTCCTGGTTAACAATTTTTGCTTATTAAAGCTTATAGGAAATTAGTGGGAAATTGTGGTCAATGTTTTGAATCTGCTGCCAATAAAAGACTCAGATTTAATACAAGCGCTTGATTTAGATTAAATCGAATAGGAGTTATACAGATGCATCGTCAGTTTGGCTCAGACTTTTTGTTCCCATTGCTGTGGTGTATAAGTCTTGATGCCAATAGCATGAATACTCCCGTCAGCGATGTATTCGGTCAGGCAATCGTAGATCAACTGCTGTTTTTTAACAGGCAGCATCCCAGAAAATACTTCTGACACGACAGTGACATTAAAGTTACAGCCTTCGCCACTAGGCAATACCTCACTACCTGGCAAGTGTGATTCTATTATCTGTTTGATCTGTTGTGCATCCATTATCACATTCCTGTTGATCAAGCCCGAGTAGGGGCAAAAGACCATCAATACATATCGGGGCTATATTATGGCTGAATTGAGCAGTGGATTTATTGAATTTCTAAAAACTAACCGATAATAGCAAACTACCCATTTAATGAACAGACTTTAGGAAGATAGCCACTTTTCGATAACCTGGTTCATATCGCTATTGTGTGTGTTCATAGCGCTAGCAAATTGGGTACGGAATACCAGGCCAAGATTGACTCCGTCAATAATTAAATTGGTCAGTTTCCACTGACTGTCAATTAGGCGCATGGAGTAATAGATATCAAATGCTGAACCACCAGCCACTACTTTGACCCAAACCCGCTCATAATTAACCTTATCTTCATTCACAGGATTAGGGTTAATAGTAAAGGCTTCAATTTTGTAGGTTGACAAAACTGCTATATAGGTTTGTAATAATGTTTGCTTGAGCACATTTTCAAAGCGTTTCTTTTGATCATCATTAGCGCGTCTGAAAAACTTACCCATTACCCCTCGAGATATAGTCTCGAAGCTGATTACTGGTTCCAGTATCAATTGAGCACTCGCAAAAATTTCCGTTTTGTTGGCCGTGGAACCCAGTAGTTCCAACATTTGCACTGATGCCTGGTTAATAATCTGGCTGGCTGCTTCCCACTCATCAGCTTGTGCTCGGTTAAGGCCTATAAGTGCGGCCGATAGTAATGTACATACTACTAGACGATGGATAATCAGTGTCATGATGTTACTCTCTGAGTAAATTTTTTTCTATTGCGTCATATTGACCAGCATCCGACCAATTAAGTCTTCCAGTACCAATGCAGATTGGGTATCAGCTATCTGGTCACCATGCTTTAAAGATGCTTCTTCCGCACCCACTGTAATGCCAATATACTTTTCACCCAGTAAACCAGAGGTTAAGATACTAGCCGTAGAATCCAAGCTCAGGTAATCTATTTCAGCCTTGATATCCATATCAACCCTTGCCATCAACTGGTTCTTGTCAATACGAATAGCCACAACTTTACCAATAGTGACGCCAGAAAGGGTTACCTGTGCTCTCACGGCAAGCCCTGCGGTATTATCAAACAGTGCTGTAAGTCGATAAGTATCTGTACTACGGTTCAAATGATAACCACCTACCTGTACTGCTAGCATCAGTAATGCTGCTATGCCTGCAACAATAAAAGTGCCAACGCTGATCTCAAGCCAGGGTTTATTCATTTACTATCTCCCAAACATCAATGCTGTCATCAAAAAGTCAAGGCCTAGCACCACTAATGATGCCAACACAACAGTACGTGTGGTGGCAACACTGATACCCTTAGCAGTGGGATGAGCAGCGTAACCTTGGTAAAGTGCAATCCAAGTCACCACCACTGCAAATACCAGAGATTTAACGACACCCTGCATAATGTCTGCATCAAAGCTGACACTCTGTTGCATATTACCCCAATATGAACCGCTATAAACCCCCAGCCATTCAATTGCAATGATATGGCCACCATATATGCCCATTATACTAAATATGGTGGTCAGCAATGGTAAAGCTATCAGTCCAGCAAGAAAACGAGGTGCAATAATACGATGCAACGGATCCACACCAAACATTTCCAAGCTAGCCAGCTGTTCGGTGACTTTCATTAAGCCAATTTCAGCGGTCAATGCTGATCCTGCTCGTCCGACAAATAAAAGTGCGGCCACCACAGGTGACAATTCGCGTACTAGTGTCAGAGCAACTAACTGCCCAACAGCTTCTTCTGAGCCAAAGTCTACCAATACAGTATATCCTTGCAAGCCCAGTACCGCTCCAATAAATAGTGAAGAAACCAACATAATTAGCATTGACTGCACACCAACAATATACAATTGTTGCAGCAGTCGCTCGAACGCCTGGGAACTGGGCCATACCAATAGCGCTTTGGGTAGCATCAAGCCTGCTCGTCCCAATAAAGTCAATCGCTGCAGGGTTATCATACCAAGCCACTGCAATGACTGTGAGACTAGATTAATCATGGTTTGCTTACTGCCTAAATCGGATCACAAAGTGGCATCATGCTATCAACTTCACCACGTGTAAACTGCTGAACCACGGGGTCTTCACTGGCCAGCAATTGTGTTGGAGTACCTTGCGCCAACATCCGACCATGCCCTAACAGTATAATATGGTCAGCTATAGCACAAGTTTCAGCAAGGTCATGTGAAACTAACACACTAGTATGCCCCTGAGCCTGAGCAAGTGATTGAATTAAACGCATCACTGCAGTCGTTGCAATTGGGTCTTGACCAGCAAAGGGTTCATCATAGAATACAACTTCTGGATTCATAGCCACCGCTCGTGCTAACGCTATCCGACGAGCCATACCGCCAGATAATTGGGCAGGGAAAAGATGGCGAGCACTACGCAGACCGACCGCATCCAGCTTCAATAGTACCTGTTCACTTAACTGTTCTTCAGTCAGGTTACCATGTTCTCGCATTGGAAATGCGACATTTTCAAATACATTTAGATCAGTGAACAGAGCACCGCTTTGAAATAGAACTCCCATACGGCTGCGCAAACGACTTAATTCTCGTCGATTAAGTTGTTGTAAATCCTTCCCCAATATGTGTATCGTGCCACTATATGGCTGCAATTGGCCACCGATTAACCGAAGCAGGGTGGTTTTACCGCAACCACTGGGGCCCATGATGGCAGTGATTTTACCAGTTTCAACTACTAGGTCTAGTTGCTCAAATATCAGTTTTTGACCTCTATAATAGGTTAGCTTTTCAAGCGCAATCACACCTTTTCCGGACATGCTCATTCCCTTAATTTTAGCATCCCTAGTTAAATGGTATTGTTTAATGTGACACAGGATAGCCAAGGCCCATAACAATGGACTGTAATTAGATTCAGGATAATTACAGTGTAGCGTACTAGAATACACTTTTAATTGGTGTTACACATGCTCACTATATTTCCTAGCATTGGCAAACTTGTTTGATGTTAGTTTATTTAAGTAAATTGTAGCACTCGAAAGCAGCAATGGAAAACCTGTTGTCTAAAGCTACCACATATTTTACCTTGGGTTGTCAATGCGACCGATTGTTAATAACGTTTTAAATTCTTTCAATGCCTGGTGTCCATGCCATTTTTCATATACTAAGGCAATTATCATATATCTACCCACAGGATTTCACCTCATTGAACCACAATCTAAGAGTATGCAATATCTTTCTAAATTTATACAATCCATGATGCAGTTTTCCAACACAATTATTATAATGACGTTGTTTGTAACAGTTATCTAAACTTAATTATTTATTAAGTTCCGTATTGATCTTATCAATTAATCTCAAATAATCCGATTATTATGTTGTTAGCTTTAATTGCCATTGTCATTGGCCTGTGCCTGATTACCTGGAGTGCTAGTTGTTTTGTTAATGGTGCTGCATCTATTGCCCATAGCTTAGGTATGTCACCTATGTTGGTTGGTCTTACCATTGTTGCTTTTGGTACTTCTGCGCCAGAGATATTGATTTCAGGTGTAGCCGCTTGGCAAGATGCCCCAGCGTTAGCCATTGGTAACGCCGTGGGCTCTAACATCGCTAATATTGCTCTAGTACTTGGCTTGACAGCGCTGATTGTGCCACTGTGTTCACAAAGATCTAATATCCAGTTAGAACTAAATATATTACTCGGCGCCACAATTTTAGCTGGAATACTATTGGCAGATCAGTATCTGGGGCGGTTGGATGGCATATTGCTGTTCACTGGATTGATTATTTGCCTATATCTTTTCAAATGCTCCTCAAAAAATGCATCTCAACCTAGTACTGAGATTGTGTCCATGGGGCGCTTGCGCAGCTTATTCTGGCTAGTAACTGGATTAACATTATTGATACTCAGTTCTCGTCTGCTAGTCTGGGGAGCTATCGATATAGCGGTCCGGCTCGGCGTTAGTGAACTAATCATCGGTCTGACTGTAGTGGCCATTGGAACTAGTATTCCAGAGCTTGCAACCTCAATTATCAGTGTCTTACGAAACCAGCATGATATGGCTATAGGTAATGTGGTCGGTTCTAATATTTTTAATTTGCTCGCGGTTATGTCGTTGCCAGGACTAATTCAACCATCAGCTATCGCCATAACTTCATTGTGGCGTGATTATGGATTACTGCTGCTGTTAACCGTAGCCTTAATAGCTAACTTTCGGATCCGCAATGGCAACAGCATCAATCGACCCGTAGGAGGGTTGCTATTGCTAGTATATGTGGGCTACTTGGCTTTGCTTTATACTAATGTCAATTAGACACACAGTCTGCCATACCATGGATGATTTTCACTTAACACGGATTAGCCAGACAGCTAATCCTCTACTATAGACAGAGGAAGTATATTGTCCAATACCTTTTGCTTAGCTGCCCTACGGACTATCAGTATAGAGAAGTCTGCTATTGCTGATCTTGAACACCGTATTGACGATGATTTTGAACAGGCATGCCAGCTACTGCTCAATTGTAAGGGACACATTGTTGTCACTGGTATGGGTAAATCTGGTCACATTGCTGGCAAGATTGCAGCTACCTTGGCCAGTACTGGTAGCCCAGCTTTCTTTATGCATCCTGGAGAAGCCAGTCATGGTGACTTAGGTATGATTACCTCTACTGATGTAGTCTTGGCTTTGTCTTATTCTGGCACGACAGCAGAGATCCTAACCCTGTTGCCGCTGTTACAGCGCCAAGGCATTCCTCTAGTTGCTATGACTGGTGATACTAAATCCACACTTGCCCAGCATGCGGACATTAATCTTAATGTCCGTGTCAACGCTGAGGCTTGTCCATTGGGACTAGCGCCAACCTCCAGTACCACAGCTTGCTTGGTTATGGGAGATGCTCTTGCTATTGCTTTGCTGGAAGCTCGTGGTTTCACTGCTGAAGATTTTGCATTTTCGCATCCGAGCGGCGCCTTGGGGCGTCGACTGCTACTGCAACTAGGTGATATCATGCATCGGGGAATTGATCTGCCACTAGTTTCAGAGCAAACCAGTTTGGCTGATACTTTACTAGAAATGACCCGAAAAGGATTAGGGATGGCAGCTGTGGCCAATAGTAAAGGGCAACTGGTGGGTATTTATACCGATGGTGATCTGCGTCGTGGCCTAAAGCAGCCTTTGGATTTACGACAGACGGCCATCGTTGATTTGATGTCCCTACAGCCCATGACAGCTAAGGCTGACATGCTGGCAGCCAAAGCTCTGAAAATAATGGAGCAGAAAAAAATCAACGCATTGGTGGTGGTGGATCGTAATCATCATCCAGTTGGCGCTATCAATATGCATGATCTACTGCGTGCAGGAGTTTTGTAAATGCCACATTGTTTGGTACAGTAAATAATTATGTTAGAGCCCAGTTACTATCTTGAACTTGCTTGCCATATTCGCCTTTTAGTATTGGATGTTGATGGCGTGATGAGCGATGGCAAGTTATATTTTACTGATCAAGGTGTAGAACTGAAGGCTTTTAATAGCCTAGATGGCCAAGGTATCAAGATGTTGCAACGATCAGGTGTTAAGGTCGCCATTATCACAGGTAGACAATCATCAATTGTGGCTAAACGAGCCCAAGACCTGAATATCGAATCTTTGATACAAGGGCGGGAAGATAAACTGGTTGCGCTATCTGAAATGATTGCCAGGATGGATTTACATTTGCACCAAGTCGCCTATATGGGTGATGATTTACCTGATTTACCTGCCATACGCAAAGTTGGACTCGGTATCACCGTTCCTAATGCCTCTCCTGAGCTAAAGCAACATGTGGCTTTCTGTACCCGCCGTCAAGGTGGTGACGGTGCTGTTCGTGAAGTTTGTGAACTATTGATGCAGGCGCAGAATACTTGGTCAGACCAATTGGCTGTCTACCTAAAATCTGATTTACCATGATGCGTTTTACAAGTCGACTATGGCTGCAAATCAGCCTAGTTGTAACGACATTAGTGGTTGCTTCGGTTATTCTCTGGAATAGTCGTCATCCATCAATGAGTAGCCAGATCAGAGACAATGGGGCGTTAGATTATTTTGCCACTCAGTCTCTGACGCGTCGCTACATTAACGGTCAGCTAAAATATAGTATCCAGGCTGACCAGTTGCAACATTGGCCACAGCTGCAACTGACTAAATTTGAACGACCGTATATGCGCATGCATCGACTGAGTGAGTTACAGTGGCAGGCCCGAGCAGCACAGGGTAGTATGAGTGATTCTGGTTCTCTGGTACTACTGAAGCAAGGCTTTCGTATAAATAGCCCTGCGGAGTCTATGAACCCTTTTAGTTTATCTGGTGAAAGTCTTAGAATATTTCCCGACAAGGACTATGCACAGAGTAGTGAAAAAGTAACTGTTACCGATAAAAAAAGTTTGTTAACAGGTAGAGGTGTGAAAATGTGGTTTATCAATCAGCGACTGTTGCTACTTGATGATGTGAATGGTATCCACAACAACTAAAGGTGTTATTGATATGATCACCACAAAACGTATTTTGCTTTCCATATTGATATTAGCTAACAGCGCTAGCAGTTCAGTATTAATGGCTCTACCAGAAGATCAGCAACAGCCTATATCTATTAGTGCTGATCAGGCAGAAATAGCTCAAAATGAGGGGCTTTCTGTTTATTCTGGCACAGTAGTTGTCACTCAGGGCAGTATGACCATTAACGCTGATCAGGTTGAAATCCATAATGTAAATGATGAACTCAGTCTAATCGTAGCGACTGGGAAGCCAGCATATTTCCGGAAACAGGTTAATCATCATGAAGATCTTACCCAAGTATGGGGAGATAATATCCGCTATCAATTGAGTAACGAGCAGTTGGAGATCATCAAATCAGCCAAACTAGAGCAGCAAGGTAATACTACTTCAGGAGACCGAATTATTTATCTGCTACAACAGGATAAAGTCAACGTATTCTCCAATACATCAGGTCAGCAACGAGTACAGATGATCATTAACCCTAAGCAGCAACCTTGAGATGCGATTATGACTTGTCTGCAGGCTAAAAATCTTGCTAAGTCTTACGGTCAGCGCTCCGTTGTTAAAGATATCAGCCTCAGTGTTCTACAAGGAGAAATTGTTGGCTTGTTGGGCCCAAATGGTGCTGGTAAAACCACTTGTTTTTATATGATAACTGGCCTTATTGAAGTCGATCAGGGACAGATATTTCTTGGTACAAATGACCTGAGTTGCCAACCCATGCATGCCAGAGCTCGAAAAGGCATCGGTTATTTACCTCAAGAAGCGTCAGTATTTCGTAAGCTTACGGTACAACAAAATATCCTGGCTATCTTGCAAAACCGGAAAGATTTAACCCGCCAGCAGCAGCTCTACAAGCTAAACGCACTGTTGGAGGAATTTGGTTTGCAGCATATACAGAATAGCCGTGGGATGAGTCTTTCTGGTGGTGAGCGCCGTCGAGTGGAAATAGCTCGAGCATTGGCTAGTGAACCAAAATTCATACTCTTAGATGAGCCCTTTGCTGGAATTGATCCCATTGCTGTGGGTGATATTAAACAGATTATTCGTCATTTGGCGAACAGTGATATTGGTGTATTGATTACCGACCATAATGTACGTGATACGCTAGATATTTGTAACAAAGCCTATATCGTTAGTGAAGGTTACATTTTGGCTTCTGGTTCTAGCAATGATATTTTGGCTAATCCTCAGGTAAAAGAGGTATACTTAGGCAATAGATTCACACTCTAATTACATCATAAATCACCTCATTTTGTGGCAATTATGACTAAATATAATCACACTACGTCATAAACTAAAGCATTGCGATTTGATCATGAAATCTTCACTGCAGCTAAAAATTAACCAACAAACTGCTATGACACCACAGCTGCAGCAAGCCATTAAATTGCTGCAGTTATCAACCTTAGACCTGCAACAAGAAATCCAGAAAGCGCTTGACAGTAATCCATTGTTGGAACTTGAGGAGGAGTTAGCGTACCCTGAGGCCTTTGACAGGGATATTGAGTCTGAAAAACAGTTTTCTCCACCCTCTGCAACCAAATCCATTGATAGTAGTCACTTAGCCGATGAGCACCAGACTGATAGTCAATGGTGTGAGCAAATTCCGATGGAAATGGCTATTGATGCAAACTGGGAAGACACTTTTCAGTCTGCAAGTTCAGCGAGCATATACCACAACGGTCAATTTGAAAGTCAAGAAACTGTACAAGAGAGCTTACAGGGACATCTATTATGGCAACTTAACTTAGTTTCCATGAGTGATGTGGATCGTTTTATCGGTATTAGCATTATTGATGCAATTGATGAACGTGGTTATTTAGTTCAAAACTTAGATGAACTCGTACAAAGCATTAACTCTAATTTGGCCACAGAATCAGAGGATGCAGTTGAGATTGATGAAGTTGAAGCTGTGCGGCACCACATTCAACAATTCGATCCGATGGGCTCTGGTTGCTGGGATCTGCGAGAATGCCTACTGGTGCAATTACGGGACCTGGGCCCAAAGATAGCTCAACGTGATCATGCTATTACTTTAGTTAGAGATCATCTGGAATTATTGGGTAACCATGATTACAATCTATTGCAACGTCGTACCGGTTTTTGCAAACCTGAACTCCAGGAAATACTCAATCTGATCACCACACTGACTCCATATCCAGGTGATGCAATCAGTTCGACCACTGTGCCACATTTGATTCCTGATGTAATTGTTCGCAAAGTTAACCAAATCTGGCGAGTGGAACTTAACCCTGAAATTGCTCCCAAAATATGTATCAACCAGCAATATGCAGTACTTAGCAAAGTTAGTAATGATAAGGACAACAACTTTATCAAAAGCCATTTGCAGGAAGCCCGATGGTTTTTAAAAAGTCTGCAAAGCCGTAATGATACACTGCTGAGGGTAGCTCGGTGTATTTGTAAAATACAGCAAGGTTTTCTCGATAGTGGTGAAGAGTCTATGAAGCCATTGATATTGGCTGATATTGCTGAGCACATTGACATGCATGAATCCACTGTTTCTCGAGTAACCACCCAAAAGTATATCCATACACCTCGTGGGATTTTTGAATTGAAGTATTTTTTTTCTAGCCATGTAGGTACCGCCAATGGTGGTGAACGTTCATCCATCGCTATTCGCGCTATTATCCGTAAATTAATTGGAGCTGAGCTGCCTAGAAAGCCTTTGAGTGACAATAAACTAACTAATTTACTCGGACAGCAAGGTATTAAGATTGCTCGCCGTACTATTGCTAAGTACCGTGAAGAGATGAGTATACCACCTTCCAACGAGCGTAAACGATTGGCATAATGGGCTTGCTAAGCATGGGTAAAAGGAACCATAACCGTGCTAATTGTTGACCTCAGAGATATATGAATCTTCAGTCTAATTTTTACCTAACTACTTTGTTTTAGCAAGGAACTATGTATGAATTAGATCTGCGATCTGATGGTGTGTACAACCACGCGGTTATTTAAAACACTGCTAAGCTGCAAAAAAACATGTTGTTGTGAGTTAGTTTGATGCTGTAGCACTGATTAACTTTTGGGCAGTGGTGTAAAAAAGAGTCACAAATGCCATGTTTATTTTTGGTTAAACCGTCATATAACAATGGTAAAAAGTATATGCTGACCAATGCTTTGCAAAGTCATCGCTGTTTATTGTATTGATCTAGAAAATTAGATGGAACTCTACTAGAATTATGCCGTTACCATCATTCCTAAAAACTGGGCATGGGTTTAAAATCGCTGTGTTGTTAAAATTGGTTATATACAAGATGCTCATCGTGAATTATTCTGAATATAATGCCTATCAGGATCTAGCATGATTACCGGACAAGTCACCATTATCAATAAACTTGGTCTACATGCCCGAGCGGCAGCCAAGCTAGTGGATTTATCAAGTAGATATGCTTGTGATATACAAATTGGTCTGGAATCCAGTAGGGTGGATGCCAAAAGTATTATGGCCGTTATGTTACTGGCGGCAACCCGGGGAACGGTACTCAACTTCGAAATAGAGGGTGAGGACGCTGAAATAGCTTTTAATGAGTTGGTTCAGCTAATTAATGATCGTTTCGGTGAAGATGAATAGGTTGGCTTGATTAAACACCGCCAGAGTACGAAATACCATGATCACTTAAGCTCATATAATACTAGCATTTTTGTTTGAGCTCTATTTCGCCTAGAAATACTGGTATATGATT
>CALSNA010000005.1 GCA_943787595.1 uncultured Pseudomonadales bacterium | reverse complement strand
ATGCCGCCATACTTTTCTCGCCATTTATAAACAGTTGAATTGGCTACGCTATATTTACGGCAGATATCTTTTATTGCCATACCAGCGTCAGCTTCTTTCAAAATTGCCACTATTTGGCTTTCGGTCATGCGTTTGCTCATCGTAAAACTGCTCTGGGATATCTTATAAAAAATTCTACGAGTGATGTGTATTAGTTTAGGGGATAGTTACAAGTGGAGTTGAAAAGTAGCGGTTAGCTTCTTGCTTTTTCTGG
Source organism: uncultured Pseudomonadales bacterium (assembly GCA_943787595.1). Classification (GTDB taxonomy): domain Bacteria; phylum Pseudomonadota; class Gammaproteobacteria; order Pseudomonadales; family Balneatricaceae; genus CALSNA01. The sequence goes on along the minus strand of CALSNA010000005.1, from coordinate 460,008 downwards.
CTGTCACCACTCTTTATGGTGGATTATTGGGTGTGGTACAGCATAAAAAATAATTTATATTATTGATATTAACAGGTGGTGTAATATGCCCCGCATTAATAATGCTTACACAGCATTTAAAAAAAGCCTATAATTCTATAATTTACGGGTTTCTCACCTGTTATGACGTTGAGATGATGGGAAGGGCGATTGAGCCCCAGAAAAAACTATCTTTTTTAGTTTGATATCAAGTGAACAATAAACTATTATTTGTGATAAATGTTCGTACATATGAACTGGATTTCCTAGTTAATGATCATTTTCATTTTTCGAAATAATACGTTAGCAGAGCCAAAATTATCTAGTAAAATAGCTTTTTTGATACTAATCATAAAAATAACCATACCCTTTAATTAGCGTATCCCAATATGCATACCACCTATTGAGGTGGTTAGAAAATATATTTTTATAAAAAATTGGTTTAATTAAAATAATGATGAACTGCCTTGAGATTGATTCTATCAATAAGATAGAAAAAGAAGAATTTATCGAATTAATGTATCAATTTTTTAATAGTCCTGCTCACACCCTCTCATTCATAGATGAAGTAGAAAAAAAACGACCATTTTTAAATGGGATACAAATTTACCAAGAAATTCTATTACAAATTAAAAGATTACCACATATTGACCAATTAAAAATTTTAAAAAATCAAGATGAACTAGGCATAGTCGCTGGAATAACAGAACGAAATAAATATGCTAAACATGAGCATAGATCATCTGGACTAAATAATTTATCAGATGAATACCATAATAGGTTCAAATATTTAAATTTAGCCTATAAAGCCAAATTTAACTTTATATTTTTATGCGTTGTTTCAGGATTAAATAGTAAAGAAATCCTGTCCATTTTCGAGAAAAGAATATCAAATTCATTTGAAACTGAATTTTTTATTGCTATGTCCCAATTAGAAAAACTAACCTTTTTAAGGTTGAGAGAAAACCTGGCGTGCCTTAAATTAAAAAAAATTAGCTTTCTTAATAAAAATTATGATTATTAGTCCATAAAATGGAAGATATTATTCATATAATTGTTGGATATAGTGCTGCATTCCTAGTATCCATATTAAATTTGCCCCAAGCTTATTTAACTGTAAAAAATAAGAAAACAGAAGGTGTTTCAATAATATCCATCTCTTTACACGTAACTTCTAGTTTGTTGTGGATAGCTTATGGTTTTTCTCTGAAAGAAATTCCCATTATTATTGCTAATTCTCTTTATTTTATGGCAAATATAGTTATACTCTATTATTGTGTTACCGAAAAAAATAGAAGTAAAAGGGTAATATATAGTAAGAAATCCAGGTAAGAGACAGAAACCGTTTTTTATATGAACGGCTTAAAAAACGCCTCAAAGCAGACTGTGAACTAGTTTGTGTATTTTTTATAATTAATTCTAACGGGATATAATTCCTATCAATTAAAAAGCCCAAAATATCCATGAAGTCTGAGAAAGACCTCAGTGAATTCAGTTATTTGTTCAAAAAACTTCCCACTGAAGTACCCTTGGTTGCTGAGCCTGATAAACACTTATGCTACGACAAGCATTATCTGGGGTAATCCCTCCGAAAATTAACTTAAACTAAAAGTAGAAATTTTTCGTAACATAAGCATAGGAGATTCTGCATAAAAGGGTCAACATATTCAGATATGTAAAATTATGGCCATTTTAAAAAAAACTGAAGCTGATACATATGTGCTCAATCTTTTCAGGGAACATGAAATAAGCCAGTCACATTTTATAAATGATGAGTTAAATACTGCGACAGGAAATATTCCTCCAATATGGCAACAGTAGTTTAAATCGTTTTCTACGAATAACTATTTCGATAATCGGTGGGTGATTACAGTTTATCAGGCTGGATATATGAAAATTCGCTGCTTGGCTATCTGGAGTTGAATATTTTTACGACACTATCTAGTGCAAACCCCAAAAATATTTCCAGTATTGAATAACGTCCAATAATTACATTTCTAGGAGCATAGTCCTTAAATCTTTCAATGATTATATTGTGCTTAATCTGGACGTCTAAAACAAATGCGTTATGATGTAATAAATCAATTTGGGCACAGAAGCATCTCTCTCAAAATTACAAAAACTGATACTAACAACGAATTAGTAGTTTTAAAACCAGCTGTAAATTTTTACAGATTAAAACGTAATTAGATTCTATTTTGAGATAGAATTTAATTACATAGATACTAGCATTATTTCCTTAAGAATCCCGTTATATTTATATTAGTTATATATAATTTATCGGCCAGGTCTGGGGTAGAATCTTTAAATTCGAGCGTACTCTGGTTGGGCCACTGAAATAAAAGGCGTCTTTTTTCGTATTGCCCCACTTCATAATATCTACCTACCTCTATTTCTGCCGTGGATATAACTGTAGAATTAGTGTGTGGTGCTGGTAAGCTATTTAAGTGATGCCTGTCCTTTACACTCGTTTTAATCAAGATTATTAAAAAATGCCAGCTATTTTGCAAATTACTTATGGAAATAGAACTGTCGTTAACGGTGACAGTGTTAACGTAATGACCAATGCTGTTGGCTATTAAAGAGTTATTTGTATTTTCTTTTGAAATAAATTCGTCAAAAACAACGAGTGACTGCGTTTGCAGTTCGCCATTCACTGTAAAAGTCACTGAATCATTGGGTTTTCCAAAAATTGCTTCTTGACTGGATTCCAGTTCTAGTGACCATCCCATAGGTGTTATTAGTAACATCACTATTGTTACTAGGCAATAGATACATTGCTGCTTCAGTTGCTGAAATTGACTCACTAAGTAGCCAATTTCAAGCTGTAATTTTTTTTGTATTTTACTGGTGTTAGTCATTTCTCTATTTCCATAATCTTTTACAACCCAGTTGTCACTAACCAGAATCAATTGGCTGAATCGTGTGTAATAAATTGTATTATGATATAAGACAATGTGAAATTGTGTGTGTTCAGCACTATGTTGTTGGTTAATAAACTACCTATTTCTTTCTTAATACGCCATAAACATTTATTCTTGTTGGTGCACAATGATCGAAATCAAACTGCATTGAATCAGGTAGTGAATTTGAATTCGGGACAATCCAAAAAAATTCTGCAAATCTTGCATGGTGCTTTGCCATTTCATGTTTGTGACCTGCAATTATGGTGTCTGTAGGAATTATCATAGTTGTAGTATTAAAGTCACTTCCAGTGAGAGTAGGTTTCCGGTTTTGTATTACAGTGCCTTCAGTATCAACAGAAATGAGTAAAAAATACCAATTTTCCTTTACTGTGTCTAAATTCAGGTTAACGGTTACATCATACTCCGTATAATCATACACATAGCTTCCATCGTTTGCCAGCCATTGCTCTACGGTTAATCCTGAAGATGGTACGTTTACCAGTTCTTCTATAACGACTGACTGTAGTCCTGTGCCTGATGGTAGTGGTAATCCAGAAATCATACCAGTCGCATTCAAATTACCATTCACCGTCACGGTTACTGTATTTTCAGCTGTTCCTAAATTAGCGTCTTGATCGGTGCTAAGATTTCCCTGGGCATTTGCGGTTAGCAGCAATGTGACCACTGTTAGTAAAGGCACTATCAGGCATGATTTCAGAAATTGGGTTTGTCTGGTTTCACCGCCAGTTGTGAACCACGATTTTAATGATGTTTTATTGATATATATCATGTGTCTGTTTCCTGTAGTATTAGTGGCGTATATCAACTAAACCAAATTATAGCACCAAATAAGTATGGCATTAGCAGGTGATTGTGCATCAAACATGCATATCGTAGAAATATTTAATGCAAGTGCCTCCAACTGCCTAATTGAAGTCTTTACTTTAGAATAGCCAGTAAAAAATGTTTCAATAGCCAAGCAGAAATCAAAATTATACGGATTAGTATAGATATTACAAAATTAGTGTGCGACTGCCATAATACTGATGATTGTAGATAAGCTATGTAGTAAGTTAAACCGCTATATGGTAAATCTTCTGTAACGCATTCAGGGATCAATTCTACATCAACAGAAATATGTTAAAAGAATGTTCCGGTTTAAGACATCCTAGTTTCAGGTTACTCGTGGTGTTATCTATATATTGTCAGGTAATGCCAGATGCATGCTGATGACCCAGGCTTTAACTGATCTGTTAAAGTCATGGATAAGGCTGATCAAGCAGATAGCAGGCCTCAGGTGTAGTTTCATTCTAACGCTACCTGGCGTAGGCCAGCGGTAAATTTTATCCAAAGACTGTGCTACTAACGGATACACCCCGATATAAGCCAGCGTGAATGAATATTGTTGGCACAATGGAATCTGTATAGGCGTTAGAAAGACAGAATCGGTGTTGAATCAGTTGGCCACTACATAAATTATTCTAGTGCAAGAAACACATGTTCCCGTGTAAGAATTTACAGGTTTCAAGTGGCCTGGATTTTTATGCTTGTCAGATGGATTTCCCAGCTTAATTAATTTAACTGCCGCAACTGCTGCCAGGCAACGTATAAGTACAATGACATAGACCACAAGGTAAGCACAGTAGCTATGTAAAGTAATGTGATTCCCACAATGGCAACATGAGTATCTGGTGGAGTAGATAAAAGTAACACTATAGACACCATCTGCACTGCAGTTTTAAATTTACCAATATATGAGACTGCCACTGATGAGCGCTGGCCCATTTGAGCCATCCATTCACGCAGTGCTGAAATGACAATTTCCCTACCGACAATAACCATGGCGGGCAAAGTCATCCATATTGCATCATATTCATCCACTAGTAATAACAATGTCAAACTGACTGTAAGCTTGTCAGCAACTGGGTCTAGAAAAGCCCCAAGTCTAGTTGCTTGATGCAGCCGCCGGGCCAAATAACCATCTAGCCAATCAGTTAGGGCGGCCATTAGGAACAGACCAGCAGCCCAAGTATAACTGGAATCCAAAGGCAGGTAGTAAACCAGCACAATGACTGGTAGCAGGAATATACGCAATAGTGTTAATGAATTGGGAATATTCATTAATAATCCAGATGATTATTGATCCTGGTGGTTGTAGTTATCTAACACTATGCTAATGGCTGAATTGCCTGTGAACAAGCATACATAGGTCAGTTTGTTAGAATAATGGCATTCAGTGCATTACAAATAAATTCACAAATCAAATCAATGGGTTAATGACATATACTAAATCCATGAAATGTAATTTACTACATAATGATGTAGATACATGGCCTTAATCTGGCAATTTATCCACTTGTTATGGGTTTCAATAATAAACATTGTGTCATCCATTTGTCTGGACTGTTAGCTATAGTGCCTGCCGAAAAACATGGTTTGGCGAAACCACTGTAGGTGTTCCCGTGACAGTGGTTACAGCAAGTAATATTTCGTCAATTAACATCATTATGTGGCCAAATACTTTGTTATAAGCGTATTTAAGAGTTTTTGCAAAGACTAGATTATAACGTAGCCAGATTGATCACACACCAGTTACTGGATAAGAAGATACCCAATTTACGCAATGCGTTATTGTAGTATGTTGCTGGTTGTGGGCAGGTGGTCTTATTCAGCACAGCTCGTAATACCATTCTATCTGTTCAATTTTTGCAACTAATCAGGTTACGACACTTGCCAGTCAGCTGGTTTATACCATTGCCCTTGACCAGTTCCTGGTCGTGGTATGCGCCCATAATCGTGCAGAATTCCAGTATGTTCCACAGGGGGCTTCTGCAAAATTAGATGAATTGGCTGTATGTTTAAATAAGCCGATTGTGCATATAAATTATGAGCGTTAACTTTTAGTTTTGAGTTAAGGGTCAAGTCCTTAACCAGAATGGCCCAGATTTTTTTCTCAAGATTAAATGTCACATCAGAGGCAAGCATCCATATGCTATGGCTGTATTTTTTCTGATCAACCTGTCACAACTCACCCCGCATCGTTGCATAGACATGTTGAGCTAACGAGCGGCTAAATCCTTTGACTTTAGTTAATTCATCAATGCTGGCTTTGCTAACTGCGGCCACACTACCAAAATATTGCAATAGCGCTCGTCGGCGTTGTGGCCCGATCCCTTCAATCTGTTGCAATTTCGACTGAGTGCATTTTCGTGCACGTTGTTGGCGATGACCTGAAATGGCAAAACGATGACTCTCATCGCGTATATGTTGTATCAGATGCAATACAGATGAGTCTGCTGGCAAGGTTATCTCAGCACCGCTCCAGGCATTGAAAATACGCTCGAAACCTGCCTTACGGGTATCTCCTTTGGCTATGCCTAATACAACAAGATCCTGTAATTGCAGTTCAGCCATAGTCCGCATCACACGTCCCAGTTGACCCTGGCCTCCATCAATAACCAAAAGGTCAGGCAGGCTTCCCTGACCTTGTTTTACTTTAGTATAACGCCGCTTAATTGCCTGTTCCATGGCTGCATAGTCATCTCCTGGTGTAATTCCCTTGATATTGAATAGACGGTAATCCACTTTTCTGGGGCCACTTTGATCAAACACCACACAGGAAGCGACTGTAGCTTCACCACGGTTATGACTGATATCAAAGCACTCAAGTCGCTCTGGTAGCTGATCCATGTCCAGCAGTATCTGTAATGACCGCAAACGGGTCATATAACTCTCCCGGCTGGCTTGATGCACAACTAGTGCTTGTTCTGCATTGGTCATCGCCAATTTAAGCCAGTTGGCTCGTTGGCCTCTGACATTACTGGTAATCCGCAGATTTTTGTGACCTTGAAACTGGATTGCTTTAGCAATGGCAGTTGTGTCGGTATCCATTACATTCACAATGATTTCATCTGGAATAGCGTGTTGCTTACCCACCAGATAGAACTGGCCAAGAAAGGCATTCATCACTGTACTGGGCTTGTTTTCAAGCCGAATTTTTGGAAAGTAGTTCTTGTTGCCGACAACCCGTCCACCACGAACCATTAAATGATGAGTACAGTGAACTGCTCCCAGCATGGCAATCGCCAAGATATCTAAGTCGCCACGACTGGATATGACATGTTGTTGTTCTTGAACCTGCCGCAAATGGCTTAACTGGTCACGCTTACGGGCTGCTGTTTCAAAATCAAGTTGCTCTGCAGCCTGATGCATTGCTTCCCTGAGTTCGTGTAATAATTGCTGGCTTTTACCTTGCAAAAACAATTGTGCATGGTGGAGATCATTACGGTATTGTTGTGGGGTAATTAAACCGGTGCAAGGTGCACTACAGCGCTTTATTTGATATTGCAGGCAAGGCCGGCTGCGGTTTTGAAAAAAACTGTTATCACATTGGCGTAACAAGAAAATTTTTTGTAACAGATTAAGACTTTCCCTGACTGCATTAGCATTAGGATAAGGCCCAAAGTATTGTCCCTTACGGCACTGCTTGCCACGCATGTATTGTAATGCTGGATATTGATCAGCTACTGAAATGTAGATAAACGGATAGGACTTATCATCCCGTAGTGCAATATTAAAGCGTGGTTTAATGCGCTTGATCAAAGTGTTTTCTAGCAGCAGTGCTTCTACTTCACTGTGGGTGATGGTAATCTCAATTCGCACAATGCGGCCAACCATAAGATGGGTTTTTGCGTTGTGAGATTTACCACGGAAATAACTGCTAACCCGATTTTTCAGGTTAACTGCCTTACCAACATACAGCACTTCATCATCTGTTCCCAGCATTTGATATACCCCAGGCCGCTGAGGCAACTGCTGCAGATAATCATCAATATTAAAAGTATCGGGCTGGTTCATTCCATTTGTATGCATGATTTATTCTGCTAATACACAATGCGTGTAATTATTTTTTCCTTTATATACCAAGCCTATATGAAACATTCAGGGTAATCCAATTTAGTTCTTTAGTTCTATACAAGAAAGTAAAACCAGTTTAAAGCAGCAGCAAAAAACTGGCTAGCCTAGCCTTCCTTACATGAGGTTAAAACACCATCGCCAGCACCTAATACAGCCATTGCAATATTACCCAGGCCAGGCTATCAACCCACTATCAGTCCAATGCTAGATTTAAGGCCAGTGGCACTAAAACAGTCTCAGGGACTTAACAGGGTGCTCTCTAGCAAATAAGCCTGCCAAAAGATGCTAGGCCTAGCCTTTATATCAGCCAAACTATAGGCCAGCCACAAGCAGGCTACACTCTTGAATAAAGCTGCATTAAGCCAATTGTAATTAGAGCCAAGGCTGATTAGTCTTTAATCCCTTGATAATCAGTGCCCATAAATATCGCTGTAAAGGCCTGAATATCCTGAATATCAACGTTTGCCAAAACAATATCTGATTGCTAACTATACCCATTGTAATCCATATTAAATTAACTAATGTTGATCACAATTAAAAAAATAGCTGTGTGTAAGCATTTGGCATGCATGGAAAAAACACCACTCAACAACCAGGTCAATGGCAATCTGGAAGCCATAATAAAGCTATACTGAAACAGTAATTTTTGCATGCTGATACCATTGGTGTATGTATAATACGAAACTGGTTATGCTTGGTTCATGGGGTGGAAGGCAATCATGGTCGTAATGAATCCACTAGCTGAACTTGTATCTGGCTTTATCTCTCACGATACGTACTATCGCAATTCAGAAGCTGGTGGTATGAAGCCCTTGAGTAGTGAACGCTACAGAACACATAGTATAAACAGTAAATAGATGAGGCAACAGGTAAAGCAAATTGTGGTGAACGATGGCACTGAACAACTGGCTCACAGCCAGCAAATTATCTGGGATACATGGTACAAATCCGCTAATAGATACAGTCATTGCTTGTTAAGTATCATTGATAGCTACAATGATGATAATTTGGCCATTGAGGTTGTCTAGTTAACACTCTTCTCACAGAAGGGATATGCGTATCATATTAAATGTTTTACTATAATATTAAAATTTAGAAAATAAGCCATAATCATGGGCGCTCATATATCAGGTGTAAGCCGCTGACAGTGAAGCAGGCAAACATGATATTGCGCTGCAATATATACAGCTGCATTGGCCGTAAAAAAACGCTTAAATTGAACGTTACCACCTTACGGTGCGCTATGCTTGCCTGAATTATCATAACTTTTAGTCCATTGCAGACGTTCAGAATAATGTTATCCAGTGGCTATGGCCTTATCACCAATTGCTCTCTAATAGCGCTATTGGCAGTTGCTCCAAAACAGTCGTTAAGTCCATTAACCAGAACTTTTAAGTTGGGTTATAATGGGTATAAATTTATGGATACTGCACCTGATGGCTAATTAAACTCAGAAAGAGTGCATTTGACCCTAATATGAATACTACAGCCTAGTTTGACCATTGACCCGTTATTAGAAAAATACTTTTCAGGATAAAACTTGTCAATATCACCACAGGTCTTGCATCGAAAGTCATGCTGGTTCATGAATAGTATTCTGGGTAACTGACAATTCGGGGTTGAGTCAAATTCGAGCTTTTGGATTGGGCCCGCGACGAATTTTTTCACAGGACAAGATAAAACTACCGTCATTAACAGCTTCTTTAGAGTCATAACCTGTATCTCAGGATACTCCCATCATTTCTCAGGCTGTAAAGAGATAACCTAACTGGTCAGCTAAATTCAGTTGCTTGCCAGGCAACATGGTTAATATATTCTGTTTTACAAGGCAGTTTTTTTAGCTTGTATCTAAACTGCCATGTAATATTACCCATAATTTTCCAGCACTTTTTTACTCACGTACGTAAGGATTCAAGTTGCCCTGGATGGCAGCAATGCGATGATTAAGCTCAATCTCCCAATCATCAACTGGATCTTCCAGAGCCCACTGCTCAAACATAATACGTTGTGATACATCCAATTCGACTAAATACTGGTCAGCCATATAAAAGTAAATTCTTGCAATATTGCCTCGAACGTTTGGCGTCGGTTCAAACTGTTTAAATTGAAAATTAACTTCAGCATCACAGGCACCATACACCCGATCCTCTCCTTCAATGAGCGCATACTGGTAATTGGACCGATCACCATTCACTTCACCAATGGTCGGTACCAGATTATGCATATCACCCTCCATCATACGAAAGGCTTCATCCTTGTGACACGCTTTGCGGCCTCCTTCTTTCCAGCATGGCATCTGGTTTCTAAATTGATAGGCTGGCATCACATGCTCCCATTCAATGCGGGCAGCGCGTTTCGCCTGTTTACGTGGAGTGAATCCACAACTATTCCAATTAGGTGCGGGTTTGCTATCTTTAAGACTATAATTACAGTTGCAATAAAAAGTCGTTGGATGATCCTGATAGATTTGTAGCAGATGCCTTTTAGCTTGAGAAAAACTAATGGATTGATGTGCCAGGGCCATGGTTGCCAGACACCACACTAAACCCGACTTAATAATAAAATTAAACATAGATGATCTCCTTGATCAAAAAATTGGCCATTACACATTGGCTGTTTAGCAGGCAGTCAGGTAGTGAAATGAGTCACCATGCATGACAACCTGAAGAACAACATAAATTGTATTGAGGAGATCAAAAAGAATGATGTACGGACTGATTAGGGCATCTGCACCATATTAGCTATTGCCAGATATGTAACTCTATCGGCTTGACTGAGGCAGGCATTGATCGAATACGGTTAGTTTATAAACAGCTTTAATGTGTTAACTGGATTTGCTCTAATTTCATAATCTGTTTCATGGTTAGCTGCAATATTAAATTGCCACTTTTTCTGTGATATGAATATGTTTGGTTAGGGCGGTGGTAGGTGAAAAAAATTAAGGAAAGGTAGCAAGCACGCAGTGTGAATATTGACAAGCTGGTGTACAATTCCGTTTAAGCAAGCATGGCAATGCCGTTGATGAGCGATATATCTACCACAAATGCCGCTCCCTTTTATACCGTGGAAATAGGTAACCCGTTTCGCCTGAATGCCTGATTTAATGTCATTTAGGACATTAAATGTACGGTGTTGATGACCCTGAGCCAGGGTGTCACTCATAAAGACCATTGACCAACAGATATTGGCTTGGTCAGGCACCTTTATTGGTAAAGGGTTAGGATCAGGGAAAGGCCGTTTAGCTTTGCGTTGTACGTTTAACTTCAACAAGGTATCGACACGATAAACCCGCTTGTGGTTCCAAACAAAGCCTTTGACGTTACGCAGATAGAGGCAACACAAACCAAATCCTCAACGCATATTTTCCGTCGTTAACTGGAGCAACCAATCGGCTATTCCCGCATTCTCCGTGGCCAGCGGCGCCTGATAGTGATAACCGCTTTCACTGATACCAAACACCGAACACACCAGCCTGATACTGGTTCCATAATGCGCATAAGCGCTTTGTGCCATCTGCTTGCGACGTGATGGCTTTACCACTTTTTTTCAATGGCCTCCCGAGCAATATCTGCCTTGATCTTTTCTTCAGCACACATTTTTTTGAGTCTACGGTTCTCGTCTTCCAGTTCCTTAAGACGCTTCATCATTAACACATCCATACCACCAAACGTCGACCGCTATTTGTAAAACCGGGCAGAACTCATGCCGTGTTCCCGGCACAGCTCTGGCACACCGATGCCTTGCTCATTTTGTTTCAATATCGCCAGTATTTGGCTATCGCTATAACGTGACTTTCTCATAGAAAACTCCTTTCGTTCATTTTAGTGGAATTTTCTACTTATAACTGCTCCGACGTTTTGGGGGGATTACACATGGCCACCTATAAAAGCCTGTTTATCTAGTCATAAGGTGTATTGAAAAAATGGTTTCAGAAGCCACTGCCGGCCAAACGGCCGTTCCCTCAATCCAGGCAGCCCAGTAACCGTGGTATTCAGAGTGGTTAAATATTGATGGTATATTAATCAGGGATCACTCACCAGGGATAGAGGATCGTGTCATTTCAGAACGCTGGGAGAGCAATTTCATTGCTGGTTCGTCCAGTACTTATATGGTGACACTGGTAGAACAACAATCGTGATTTACGATACTTGTGTAGTTGCGTCAGACGTTAACACGTGATTTATGCTTGTGCTGTGTGAACCATAAAGCTTTCACGATGGCGATTAGCACCTGGATCTACTTTTGTGATTTTGGGAATCCTTGGCAGGGGAGGGCGAATGAAAATAGGTATTGACTCTTGCGCCAGTATTTTCCGAAAAAACAGATCTGTCCATATACTCGCAGGCAGAATCAGGCAAACTCGCTAAAAAGTTCAATCAGCACCCAGGGAAAACAATTGATTTCCAGACCCTGTCAGATAAACTCAATGAAATTGCGATGCAAGTACTCAGTCTACTATGTTTGGTACAAACGGCCTGCTAAATAGCTACAGTGTTATCGGCCAGCTACAAGGATTGTTAAAGGTGAGTCACAACACCATGCAGCTTTGCAAAGAAGGCTATGTGATTGGCTGTTATCGTACACGTACAGTGATTCGCAATCTCAACCCGAATACTCCCCGGCGTGTGAAACACAACGGAACGAGCCAGCATTAAAACACGGACTTGGTAGTCGGTAAGCTGCCGCACACAGAATGTATTAACCTGGTTTCAGTAGACAAGGGCAGGTTCATATATTCACCCGTATCTGGCTGAGCCTTTGAACCAATCATCATGACCGGCTGCAGTACGGACAATAACTGACTTTTTGGTTAAATATGCCCGCAAAGCGTCCCATCCATTCTCTTTGCCAAAACCGCTATCTCGAACGCCACCCCAGACTGAGCGCGGGTCATTGCGGTGATGATCATTTAGCCAAACTACGCCACCACGCACTTTGAGTGAAAGCCGATGAGCCTGAGTAATATCACGTGACCAGATCGAAACACCGAGACCAAAAGTGCCGGTGTTGGCCATTACTATCGCCTCATCGTCATTGTGGAATCGAGTGATCGAAATAACTGGGCCAAATACTTCCTCTAAGAACAGTTTACAGTGTGGTTCGACATCCTTGAACACAGTTGGACGTACATAAAAGCCATTGGTAAACTCTTTAGGCAGATCTAGAGGACCTGCACCCGCAACCATTTTAGCACCTTCTGTTTTAGCTTGTGCGATCATGCTTAAGCACCGTTCTTTGGATCTCTGGGAAATTACTGGGCCCATCTGAGTGGCTTTATCCAGAGGATCGCCGATCCTGATCTGTTCAGCGCGTCCAGCAAGTCCTTCGACAAAATGATCATATATTTTGTCGTGCACAAGAAAGCGAGCACCAGATACACATGTTTGCCCGGAAGCAACAAATGCAGAGAATAATGTGCCAGCAATTGTGGCTTCAATATCGGCATCTTCGCAAACGATGATAGGCGTTTTTCCACCTAATTCCATAGTCGTACGGATCAGGCGCTCTCCGGCAACACCGGCTACCTTACGCCCAGTTTCAGTACCACCGGTAAGGTCAATGTAGTGAATGTCATCAGCTGCACACAGTGCTGCTCCGGTTGCTGGCCCTCCAGTGACCACATTGACAACCCCATCTGGCAGTCCCGCTTCTGTTGCTAGAGCAGCGAGAACGAGAGGTGAGACTGGTGCTAATTCCGAAGGTTTGATAACACATGTATTACCAGCTGCCAGCGCCGCAGCCAACTTTTTAACCAAAATCAGAACAGGATGGTTCCAGGGTGTCAACAACGCAACAGGGCCAAGAGACTCGTAGTGAGTCATCGTAACATAGCCACCTTTGACGACATTAGATTCTCCCTCTAACCCGATAGCGATACTGGCAAAGTATTCCAGCCATTCTGGAATTCGTGCCATTTGGGCATTCATTTCTCGGATGGAACGGCCAGTGATTGTAGATTCTAGTAGAGCCAGTGAAGCTATATTGGTTCGAAGTACATTGGCAAATTTATGCAGATATCTCGAGCGGTCCAGAGAATCAAGCTCTGACCAACTGGCAAAGGCTGAACGGGCTGCGCTTACAGCGGCTTGCACGTCATCGGCTGTAGCATCAGGAACGGTAGTAAAGAGTTGTGCCTTGGCTGGATTCAAGACTTTAATCACGGCGCTATGGTTAGGTTTCTGGAACTTACCTCCATAGAAAATACCTTTATTTGTACCAGGGATCAGAAATTCATCGCTCAATGTTGTCATTGGTGCCTCCAGAATTTGTTTCGGTATACTAGAAGGAATAATTGACAATATGCAAGTATAAATTGCAAACATCCATACTTTATTGGGTAATTATTGTAGTTTTTTCACAAATATTTCATATTTTGATTGAAGTTTGAATCTGAAGTGATTTGGACAGCTTACCAAGATGTATCTAACCCAGCACAATGGACGCAAAACTGAGGTAACCCTAGAATTTTTTAGACAGGATAATCACTTCTAAAATCCATTATTTTGTGTAGTAACTTGATTCATCGCTATCAAGCAGAGTTGGGTATGTAGTAGTGATTGACGATTGATCTGGAGATGCTTCAGGCTGATATGAATGATCATCGCCTGAAGCCAAGCCCATCTGGTTATTTGGAGAGAGCCTGAAACAGGCAGGTGTCCTAAAGCAGCTATTCACTTTATTTGAAGCATTCTAAAGGATAGAGAATACCTTTCTGTGGTAGTTCAACGCGTGGATATCTTATTGATTGCTGCCTCTGGGCAACAGATGACCAGGGAAGAAATGCTTGGCCAAGGCCGGTGAAGCTAAAATCTGGCATGAAGACCTGCCAAAGTAGCTCAAAAAGATATGGATGCATACTGGATAGTCAAGTATAGCAAAGTCAAAAAGGCCAATAATGAGGCAGAAGGATGCTGATAAATATAATTCCTTGCAGACAGTCTGGGCTGACACGGTGTATGTCATACGAGCTTATGGGGTTTGGCTCAGAGTCAATAGGTACTGTTCTCATATCTGCCAAAGAAAGGCTAAAGCCAAACTAATGTCCACACATATTCCAGCGAGTCAATGCGACACAGTCTGTTGTAAACTCATGGGTTGAGTTTGCTTTTGACCAGAAGAAAAGGAGCAATGGTGCTTACTATCCGCAAACAGCACCACTAGACCCAAAATTTGGGTTTCAGCACCTAACCCGCTTCAAACCATCGAAAAACCATAGCTTAAGTAAGAAACCCAGTCTGGCAAAATTCAATAACTTGATGATACCATGTAGTTTGATTTTCATACAAAGTTTGCCACAGTACCATTATATTTAAACTAAAAGTAGAATTAAACGGTTAGAAATTTCCTGACTTGTACAAGATGCTAGAACTTTGCGATACCTAAAGAAAAGGAGAGATATCTTGACCAATCCACTTACTATGAAAGCCGCATTGCTGATGGAATATGGCAAACCGTTAAAAATTGCCGATGTCCCACGGCCTATCCCGAAGTCAGATGAAGTTCTTGTTAAGATTGAAGCCAGTGGAGTTTGCTTCACTGATGTACATATCTTGAAAGGGGAACACGCCTCCCCCAATCCATTGCCTTTGATTATGGGACATGAAGGGGTAGGGCGCGTTGTGGCGCTTGGTTCTGAAGGCGGGATGCTTGGGATTGGGGATAGCGTAGGAATCGGTTATGTATTTGGAGCTTGTGGTCATTGTCGCGATTGTCTGACTGGTGGGGAAAACTATTGCCCTGATTTTGATGCCACCGGGTTTTCCGTTAGTGGCTGTTTTGCAGAATATGTATGTATGCGTAAGGAGTGGCTCAATCGTATTCCTGAATGTATCAGCCCAGTCGAGGCTGCACCACTTATGTGCGCTGGTGCGGCTGCTTATGCGTCTTACAAGAAAACAGGTGTTCAAACTGGAGAAACATTAGCTATCTTTGGTCTGGGAGGGTTAGGACAATATGCAATTCAAATTGCCAAGCTGTCGGGTGTTCGAGTGATCGCAGTAGATATCAGTGAGGAGAAGCTGGCTACAGCCAAGGCATTGGGTGCTGATGAGGTTGTAGTGGCAGACAAGAACGCTGGTGCTGTAATCCAGGCATTGGGTGGTGCGCAAGGGTGCGTAAACTTTGCGCCAGTTGGTGCGACCTGGCCATTGATGTTAGCGGCTTGTAACCCTCGCGCAACGATTGTTCTAACAGCTGTGCCTGCGGATCAACTGGCATTCTATACCTATGAGTTGGTCGAACGTGGGCTTAAGGTTGTTGGCAGCTCCGCTTCTAACCGGCAAGAGATGAACGAACTTTTGGCGCTTGCCGCCAGGGGAAACGTGAAGGGTATGATCAACACAATGTGCTTTGAAAAAATCAATGATGCACTTGCCTGTCTTATGGAAGGTCGAGTTGAAGGCCGCACAGTATTAGACTTACGGTAGGAGAATGAATTGGAACTTAATCTGAGCGGTAAGACCGCAATCATCACTGGCGCCTCTATGGGTATTGGTGAACATCTTGCTGAAACTTTTGCTGACGAAGGCGTAAACTTGCATTTGACAGCGCGTAGCAGGGATAAACTGGAGGCTTTGAAAGCCCGTATTGCTAAAATCAGCGATGTGAGCGTAACCCTCCATCCGTTGGATTTGACCGCTGATGGTGCTATTGAGCAGCTTAGCTCAGCAATTAAACAAGTTGACATACTCATCAATAATGCAGGCGCCATTCCTGGCGGAGATTTATGGGACTTGGATCAGGAAAGTTGGCGGAATGGCTGGGATTTGAAAGTCTACGGCTATATTGGCATGTGCCGCGAATTTTATACCAAAATGCAGCATGCAGGAGGTGGTGTTATTATCAACAACATTGGCAATGGTGGAGAAGTACTGGATCCAAAATATATCGCTGGTTCATCAGGCAATGCCAGTCTCATGGGTTTTACACGCGCACTTGGTGCATTTAGTCTTGACGATAATATTCGTGTGGTTGGAGTCAATCCTGGTCCAGTTGACACTGACCGCATTTATAACATGTTGAAGAAACGTGCGATCAAAGATATGGGTGACGAGAGTCATGCTGGAAAGCTGCAGAAAAACTATCCACTTGCACGTCCTGCCCACAAACGTGAAGTCTCTGATGTTATCGCGTTTTTATGCTCCTATCGTTCAGGTTACATCTCTGGAACCATTGTTACGGTGGACGGCGGTATCGCCTCGCGCCGATCGATCATCTGAGTATGTATGCAGTTAGGCGTATTGGAATCGTAATCCCGTCTTCAAATGTTGTGATTGAACCTTTAGTGGCGCAGCGTTTTAGGGATTTAAATTATACCGTGCATTTCTCACGCTTGAGTGTCAGTGAAATCAAGCTTGATGCGAAGTCTTTGGAGCAGTTTGAGATTCGGGAGCAACTAATTGCTGCGCAGAAGCTCTGCGATGCACGAGTAGATGCGATTGTATGGGGTGGCACTTCTGCTGGTTGGCTTGGGCTCGAACGCGATGAGACTTATTGCAAACTGGTTGAGCAGGAAACGGCTATCCCTACCACAACCTGCATGCTCGAAATGAACCGAAAGATGACCGATTTAGATGCCAGACGGATTGCAATTTTGACGCCATATACAGATGATGTTCACAACCGCATTCTTGATAACTATGTAAAATTGGGTTTTCCAAGACCGGTGGGCCTAAACCTGGGTAAAACAGTGAGTAATGACTTCGCATCGATTTCTCCCGATGTAATTGAGGAGACAGTCAGAAGCTTGGCTAAAAATGCCCCGGATGTGATCATGATTATGTGCACAAATTTGAAGGGCGCGGGTGTTGCAGATGACTTGAGTAAAAGCCTGAAAATACCCGTTATCGATAGTGCTTTAGCAACCCTGCAAGCAGGGCACAGAATAATTTCTGGAGACAAATAAGAAGACTCAGCACTTGTTGACGCCATGAATGTGTCTTGAAGTCGTTTATAGAGTATTATCGTTTGTTAGGCAATGCATGCCCTACTGTCTAATTGAAGTTGTATTGGTTATGACGTTGTAGAGGCGGCTCTTCTTGATCACGTCGTAGACGCTCAACTTGGGTGTGATTGGCCCACCAGCTTTTGAAGCGAAGTAGCCGGTCTATTTTTTTATATCCATATCGACCCTATGGATTGACCAATCTAACGATAGCACCGCATCATCTTCCGCCTTAAAGCAGGCAGTAACCATTTTGGCTTTAATGCTGTTGGATTATCCATTGATCTTGACACCTTAAAGAAGATTAAAATACTTGCATAGCTTTACCCCAAGTACCGAGATAATGACTATTCTTCAGTACTAAAGGGTATTAGCAATACATACGTTTCATTAGCACGCCTTTCTTGGAGTAACGGGGTATTTAATTTATTCTTCTTTATTTCCTAACCCTAAATAAGATGGTTTCGGTTATGTTGGCCTCTAAAATTCAGCTCTGGTCCTGCTGGAACAATCTGTGTCGGGTTAATACTGGTGTGTGACTGGTACTAGTGAACCTTGATATAGCTGATGTTTACCGTGTCGGCGATACCCGGTTGCTGATACAGACGCGCAGGTAATCAGTCAACGCAGGGTAGTCCCGTAGACATTTTAGGTTACATTTGAAATGGACCACATAAATAGCATCAAAACGGATTAGCGTTGTAAACAAACACCAATCGGCTTCAGTGATGTTGCTACCACTCAAATAACGCTGTTTAGCCAACCGCTGTTCAAGCCTGTCTAACACACCGAACATGTCTTTTACTGCTTCATCGTATGCCGATTGAGTCGTTGCAAACAAAATTGTTGATGCTGTTATAAATCAGTGCATTAAGTTCATCTATTTCTTTGTGCCTGCTTTCAGGATAGTAGTCTCCTGTTTTAGCGCCAAGATGATCAAATGCGCTATTGAGCATGCGGATGATTTATGCAGACTCATTGCTCACAATAGTATTGCGCTTTTTGTCCCAGAGTATGGGCACAGTGACTCGGCCTGTATATTCAGGATCAGCAATCGTATAGATTTCATGCAGTCGGGTTTTATGGTTAACCGAGTCTTCAATCACGCCATCCCCAGGCTCGAACGTCCAGCCTTCGTCACTCATCAATGCATTCACAACCGATACTGTGATTATATCTTGCAGACCCTTGACTGCTCTGAAGATCAGGGTGTGGTGGTCCCAGAGGCATGCCAGAGAAACATATAAATAATAGCGCCCCAGTTACGGAAGTGCGACCCTTCACGGACAAATTTACCGTCAGTTGATTCAGTGTCATACTAATCCGTATACCAGCAACCTTTAATTAGTAAGCCCATGCTCAATACCTCAATGTTCGATGTGAATTAGACGATACTATAATTAAAATCGTTATTAACTTCTTCCTGGTATCCAGACTTATTTTGCACGAAGCTTATCAAGCGAAAAGCCACCAGCACCGTGTGCAACAATGATTAAGAAACCACCTGCAATCGTGATGTTTTTCATAAAGCTCATCATTTGCATTTGGTCAGAAAAGTCATTGTGGAAAAGCACAGCCGATAAAACACAAAAGCCAGTTAACCCCAGGGCTGTCAATCTAGCTTGATAACCGACAAGTACGGCTAGTCCACCCAAAACCTGTAATGCGATGACTAGCGGCAGCAGAACTCCTGGAACCCCCATAGCTTCCATATAACCCTGTGTTCCGGCATAACCCCCAATCTTGTTTAATCCCGCCATAATGAACATCGTTGCTAGCAGTAAGCGGCCTACTGGTGCTGCAAAAGTGTGTATTTGATTCATGATTATTTTCCTCAATGATTAGATTGTGACTAGAATAATAAAGATTGCTTTCAGGAGAATAAACATGGATGATCGAAAATCATAGTTCTTATGTAGAGAACTATAATGGGCCAGCTAGAAGATATGGCGATGTTCGTGCGCATCGTAGAGGCAGGAGGGGGAATCAGCAAGGCCGCTGAACAACTCGACATGGCTAAATCAGCAGTCAGTAGACGTTTAATGGATCTTGAAAAGAGACTCGGGACTCAATTACTCCATCGCACCACCCGTACCTCAAGCCTTACCGAAGCAGGCTTGCTCTATTACAAACGCACCCAAAATATTCTGGACGAAGTTTGTGAACTCAATGAACAGACTTCTGGCAATAAGGCGCGAACAGAAGGCACACTAAAGATATCTGCGCCACTGTCGTTTGGATTAATGCATTTAAGCCCATTAATCAGTGAATATGCTAAAAAGCACAGTGACCTTAGCTTTCAAGTCGATTTTACTGATAGCCATGTTGACTTGTTTGCAGAGGGGTTTGAGCTTGCTATTCGTATCGGAAATCTACCCGACTCCAGTTTACAGGCTAAGAGGCTTACGTCTATTCGCCATGTCTTTTGCGCGAGTCCTGATTATTTGAATCAGTTTGGCACACCTAAAATTCCTTCAGAACTCATGAATCGCGCGTTTTTAGAGTATGGGTTATTGAATGACACCAAAAGTAGCCGCCAATAATGGAGATTTTCTTAAAAAAATGGCTTTAAAAGGCCATGGTTTAACATATTACCCACCTTCCTAACTTATCAGGAGCTCGCAGATGGAAAACTAGTTGCTCTGTTAAATAATTATCAGTTACCTGAAATGAGTGCTTATGTCGTCTATCCAGGAAACCGTTTTTTACGAGAGCGCTGTAGACAATTTATTGATTTTTTAACAGATCGGTTTAGGGGACTACCCTTCTGGGATAAAATGGAGGTATGATAAGTTTATCAATATAGCAACACTAAGACTTATCGGCATGAAAAATAAAAAAACTGCCCCATTCATGCCCCAGGGGCAAAGTAATGCAGCCTTTGCTCAAGGTTCTTGCAAAGACCTTGTTAACACTTTCAGGAAATCGTGTCTCTGCTGTCTGACATTTACAGAGGTGTACTGTCTAATATCAGTAGATGCCCTGGAGCAGGGCCATTGGTTATTATGAGATGGACTATAATATTTCCTGCTTACTAAATAGACCGTCTATTCTTATTTTTGATACCTTTACTTCGACATCTGCCTTAATATTTTCGGCACCTTGAGCTATAAATTCTTCAGGGATACTACTGGTAGCTGTCGCCCATTTAATTTGTACATGCCTCTTATCGTAGAGTGCCATTTCATAAAACTCATTTTCCCTTATCAATGCCGTAGGCAACAGTATGGTGGTTGTAGTGGTATCTGTAGTTGCACTGCCGGATATGGACGTTATTGTGAACAATACGAAGTGCCAGTTTTGCTTTAATGCTGATGTTCTCATAGAGTTGTACTGACAGGTGCTATAATTATTTGCGGCTGTGATCGTTACATTTACAGCTGGGCTTGTCGACCGATCCAGCATGCAAATCCTTTGTGTACTGCCGGGCAACTCAGTTTTTAAATCCAATTTACCTTTGACTGTTACAGTTACTTGATTGCTAATTTGACCAAAACTAGCATTGCCTTCTAAATTAAGCCCAAATGCACTGGCAGTCATCATTAATAATGCAATTGTTGTCAGCACAGTGACGTTAAATAGTTGCTTGAACGGGTATTTTCTGGCTACAGTATTAGTTTGCCAACATGGTTTTGTCTGTGTATGAGTGTGGCGCATTGACTGATTTCCTATATTATTGAACATCAGATGTAATTATATTACGTAATGTGATGCACTGCATATTCATATAAATGGGCAATGCTAACTTTAAAAAATATACATTTTAGCAGAGATTTCTGGCTTTTCCATGCCATTCTCATGTCGCCAGGTATTTGCTACCAGTTAACGGTGACTGTTTATAGCTTGTTGACTGGTCTGGTTGAATGAGTGTAGTTGATACTTATCTTATTTTGGCATTAAATGCAAGTGGTTTTATAAAGTACTGAACTGGATAATCATCAGGGCCACGATCAGCACCAACTTGCTAAAACTATCTTAATCTCTATTGCAGTGAAAATTACTTGCCGATGCTATGCAATGTTATCCGAATCTTGTAATGGAGGACGCTGTAATCGTATGTATTGCTTTGAGGCATGTATCAAGATAGTGTAGTTTCCACGTTTACAGCTAAAAGTAGTACACTCAAACTTGATAGGTCACCTCTGATATATGAAGATAATTAACGACCACAACAGACGGCTGTGAAATGCTGATATCAGGTGATTTGCTAATCGATCATGTTAACTGTTGATGTAATTGAGCCATCCCTTGAATCTGTTTCAGGCATATGTTCTGGTATGATACAATCACGCCTTTTAAGTAGGAGAGGTTTATTGAGGCTTGTTATTGTGGGATGGATCGGTTTTTTATGGGGTGCCATTGGTAGTATTGGTCTACTGGTTTATTCTACTTTGCGTCTGAGTCTCGTTGCTCAGGAATTTTTTGATTTCCCGGCGACTCTCATGCATTGGATAATACTGATAGTATGGTTAGGGCTTATGGCCTATATGGAAGGCTACAAAGGATTTCAGCGAGCCTTTTCTCCTCGCGTTGCAGCACGTTTAATCTGGCTTAAACATAATCCTTGTCTGTGGCTGGTCATTTTAGCACCCATCTATGCTATTGGCCTGGTTTATTCCAGTCGTCGCAGATTCCTTACTACTTTGGCGCTATTGGTGATGGTTATTGGGTTTGTCACTATTGCGGTAAACTTGCCGCAACCCTGGCGTCCCATTATTGATGCTGGTGTTGTGGTTGGCTTGTCCTGGGGTATCGTGGCTACTGTGGTATTCCTGATTCGAGCTTGTTATTTAGATCAGATGCCAGTTGATCCAGAGTTGCCGCAAGGGGTTTATTCAGCCTATTACGAATAGATACTGGTGTGGTTATCCATATTACTGTATTTTAGGTTCAAGTCTGTAATGCGGGTAGATTGACAAATAACTCCAACGCAGCTGGATTAGCCAATGCATCCCTGTTGGTTACAACTTCACCATGAATTACCTTGCGCACCGCCAACTCCACGACCTTGCCACTGATTGTACGTGGAATATCTGCCACTTGAAGCACTTTAGCCGGGACGTGGCGAGGGGTTGTATTATGACGGATACTCTGTTTGATCGTGTTGGTTAGCCCAGCGTCCAAAGCCTGGCCCTGTTCTAGCACCACAAACAGAATAATGCGCTCATCTCCAGCCCATTTTTGGCTCACCACGATACTCTCCATAACTTTGGTAATTTGTTCCACTTGGCGGTAAATCTCTGCTGTGCCGATACGTACACCACCCGGGTTTAACACAGCATCAGAGCGGCCATGAATGATGATACCTTGCTGTGCTGTGACTTCAGCATAATCGCCGTGGGACCAGACATGGTCATATTGATTAAAATAGGCGTCCTGATATTTGCAATTATCGATATCGTCCCAAAAATAGATCGGCATTGAAGGGAAGGGATGTGTGCAGACCAGTTCCCCTTTACTATGGATCACTGATTGGCCTGCATCATCAAATACAGTAACTGCCATGCCAAGGCCAGCACATTGCAATTGGCCTTGATATACTGGCAGCAGTGGGCATCCCAGGGCGAAGCAGGAAATAATATCAGTGCCACCTGAGATAGATGCTAACAGTAGATCAGCTTTTATTTCACGGTAAACATAATCATAACTTTCATGGGCCAATGGTGAGCCTGTGGTGAGCAAGGTGTGTAATGAGGTTAGATCGTGGCTAAGGGCTGGTTTTACCCCTTTTTTTTGCAAGGCAGCAATATATTTGGTGCTCGTCCCAAATACACTGATTTGTTCCTGTACGATCATATCCATCATAATGGCTGGGGTAATAAAAGGAGAACCGTCATATAGGACAAGTGTACAGCCTTGAGCCAGACCGCTAACCAGCCAGTTCCACATCATCCAGCCACAGGTGGTGTAGAAAAACAGGGTGTCATATCGATTGATATTTGTATGCAGGCTGTGTTCCTTGGTGTGTTGTAGCAGGGTGCCACCAATACTGTGGACAATGCATTTGGGGGTTCCAGTGGTGCCTGATGAATACATAATGTAAAGTGGGTCTGCAAACTCCATGACTGCAAACTCTATGTGGTGGGCTGACGGATCTATAAAATCAGCGAAGGCCTGTGCCCGATTACCAATGTGTTGCTGTAATTCAGTCAGATCAGCTTGATGATTTAAGTAGTCGCACACCACAACCATGTCAATGGAATCGATTTGTTCGGTAATTTTGGCAACCCGTTTTAGAGAATTGAACTGCTTACCGTTATAGCGATATCCGTCGGTGGTAAACAGCACTCTGGGTCTGATTTGGCCGAATCGATCCAGTACCCCTTGAATACCAAAGTCCGGGGAGCACGAACTCCAGACGCCACCCTGGCTTGTGGTGGCGAGCATGGCAACTACCGTATCAATAATATTGGGCATAAATCCAGTCACCCGTTCGCCAGGCTTTAACTGCAGGCGTTGTAAGCCAGCAGTACACTGTGCTACCCGGATATAGAGATCCGCATAACTGATACTATTGCGTACCCCGTCTTCGCCGCAAAATACCAATGCGGTGTGCTGATCACGGTACTGCAACAGATTTTCAGCGTAATTCAGGTGGCTATTTGGAAACCAGCGTGCACCAGGCATGAGGTGCCCATTTTCCAGTATCGTATCGCCCTTACCATGTGCAATAATGCCTGCGTAGTCCCACCAATCACTCCAAAATATCTCTGGGCAGGTGACGCTCCAGTCATGTAGGTCTGCGTAATTTTGTAACTCTAAGTGATGTTTTTGGTTTGTGGAGAGCATAAACTGCCACATGTTGCTGGTTGTAATACGCGTTGTATCAGGTTTCCATAAAGGGGTTGACATCGTTCTTTTCCCAGTAAGACTACACAATAGTAGTATGGTACGGGTATGTAATGACACTGTTGCTTTATGCACGGCATTGGTTATGGCACTTATTGCTGCTTTGTTACAAGAGGCACGTGATTATTGATTGGCTGCATTGTTGAGAGACAATATGTTCGTGTATATCTCACAATGAATCAGGCTCAAAAGATATTGATCGCCTTGTACATGTGTCATTTAACGAAAACGGTGTGCATCGCTCAGTTGGTCATTGGTAGATATTAATTCATACTGCCAGCCTTGGCTGGGTAGTTACAGCAACTGGCCTGCTTAGGTTCAGCAAACCAAATGCTAGGTTGCTTAACGTGTTTCAGATGACTTTTGCCATTGCTTTGAACTGGCCCAGTGTTTGTTTCAAGACTGAATGAATTTACTCAATACGATTATGCCCACTGTAGCCAATTGGGCTATTGAGGTCAAATACCGTTGTCAGTACTGGCCAACTGCCCGCATTGCTAGGCCATAGCTTTATTTTTTGTGCCAGTTAGGGACATATTGCAGAAATCTTGGGAAAATATGATAGTCAAATGACACGCTATATGGTTTATCTGGCAAGACACGGTCATTTAATGTAATTGTGTATTTGAGGCCACCCTGACCCAGCCTTCCATCAAAATTCGTGCGCTACGGCTCATTACAACCCGATGGACTTGCCATCGACCATTCATAAAATGGGTTTCAGCGCCCACTTTCAGGGTGCCCGATGGGTGTCCAAAACACACACTGTTGAGGCTGTCGCCGCTGGCAGCCTGATTAACCAAGGTGCCGGGAATAGTGGCCGCAGTGGCAATAGCAACGGCTGCAGTACCCATCATTGCATGGTGAAGCTGGCCCATAGATAGAGCCCTAACCAGTAGTTCCACTTCACTTTGCGCAACCAATTGACCATTTGAAGCAATATATGCAGCTGGTGGAGCAACAAAAGCAATCTTAGGTATATGCTGGCGGTAGCTGGCTTCAGATATATGCTTGATTAATCCCATAGTGACAGCGCCATGAGCACGAATAGCTTCAAACTTTTCCAGGGCTTTGCTATCGCGATTAATTTCGTCCTGTAATTCAGTACCGTTGTAGTCAATGTCTTGGGCATTGATAAATATGGTGGGGATCCCAGCATCAATGAGAGTGGCATTAATAATACCCAGTCCAGGAACTGTCAGTTGATCCACTAGATTACCAGTAGGAAATAAGGCATTGCCACTGGCCGGATCCATAAACGTTACCTCCAATTCAGCAGCAGGAAAGGTAACGCCATCCAGTATAAAATCGCCTGTTTCCTGAACTTGACCGTCAGTAATGGGTACCTGCACTATAATAGTTTTACCAATATTGGCTTGCCAGATGCGTATGTGTACTAAACCATTGGTGGGTATACGATCATTATCAATCAGACCACTGTAGATCGAAAAGGCACCCACTGCAGCACTCAAATTACCACAATTACCACTCCAGTCCACCAGGGCTTTGTCAATGGCAACTTGGCCAAACAGGTAGTCGATATCATGCCCAGATCGTTCGCTTCTGGAGATGATAGCAGCTTTACTGGTACTTGAGGTAGCGCCCCCCATGCCATCAATCTGTTTTCCGTAGGGATCAGGGCTGCCCATTACCCGCAGTAGTAAGGCATCACGGTCTGGACCTGGTACTTGGCAGGTCAATGGCAAGTCGTCTAGATGGAAAAAAATCCCCTTGCTGGTACCGCCACGCATGTAGGTTGCTGGTACCCGGATTTGTGGTGTCAAGTCCATTGGTTTATTGCTCTAATGTGGTTTCCAGAAAGTCTTGGGCAAAACGCTGTAATATGCCACCAGCAGTGTAGACGGTGACCTCTTCAGCGGTATCCAGACGACAGGTTACTGGGACTTCGATAGGTGCACTGTCAGTTCGATGAATGACCAGAGTCAGATCGGCTTGTGGCATTGGCTGACCAATTACGTCAAAAGTTTCGGTACCATTGATCTGATAGGTATGGCGATCGGTTCCGTGTTTGAATTCTAGTGGCAGTATACCCATACCCACTAGATTAGTGCGGTGTATGCGTTCAAATCCTTCAGCAACAATGGCTTCTACTCCGGCTAGCCGCACGCCCTTGGCCGCCCAGTCACGTGATGAGCCCTGGCCATAATCTGCCCCTGCAACAACAATCAATGGCTGTTGGCGTGCCATGTAGGTTTCTATGGCTTCCCACATACGTGTCTGTTGTCCTTCCGGTTCGATACGTGCCAGCGAACCTTGCATAACCCGGCCCTGGTCATCACAACACATTTCATTAATCAGTTTGGGGTTGGCTAAGGTTGCTCGCTGGGCGGTTAGGTGGTCACCACGGTGAGTGGCATAAGAATTAAAGTCTACTTCTGGCAGACCCATCTTGGTCAGGTATTCACCAGCTGCACTGTCAGCCAAAATAGCGTTAGAAGGTGACAGATGATCAGTAGTGATATTGTCGCCCAAGATAGCAAGTGGACGCATGCCTTTAAGACTGCGCACCTTGGTTAAGGCACCGTCCCAATAGGGAGGGCGCCTTATGTAGGTACTTTGTGGGCGCCATTCATATAATGGGCTCGCAGCGGGGGTTATGGTCTCGAGATCAAACATGGGAATATAAATTTGGTTAAACTGCTCAGGCTTGACACTGCTGGCAACTATGGCATCAATTTCATCGTCATCAGGCCAGATGTCTTGCAGAGTTACAGCATTACCCTGTGCATCTTGTCCCAGTGCATCTCGTTCAATATCAACGCGTATCGTGCCGGCAATAGCATAGGCTACCACTAATGGTGGTGAAGCCAGAAAAGCTTGCTTGGCATAGGGGTGGATGCGGCCATCAAAATTACGATTGCCAGATAGCACGGCAGTGGTATGGATATCGTGCTCAATCACTTCTTGCTCGATCGCAGGATCTAGAGCGCCGCTCATGCCGTTACAGGTGGTACATGCATAACCCACAATCCCAAATCCCAATTGTTCCAATTCAGCTAGTAATTTACACTGTTCCAAATACAGTTTGGCTACCTTTGATCCTGGTGCAAAGGATGTTTTTACCCAGGGTTTGCGCACCAGGCCCAGCCGGTTGGCATTACGGGCCAGTAAACCTGCGGCCACTACATTACGTGGATTACTGGTATTGGTACAACTAGTAATGGCGGCAATAATCACTGCGCCATCGGGTATTTGGCCAGCTTGCTGTTGCCAGTCTCCAGCCACGCCACGGCTTTTCAGCTCAGCTGTTGGCAGTCGTCGGTGAGGATGGGAAGGGCCAGCCATATTACGGCCCACTGTAGATAGATTAAAGGTCAATACCCGTTCGTATTCAGCGCTCACCATCGCGTCACTCCATAATCCAGCAGTCCTGGCGTAATTTTCTACCAGTGCCACTTGCTCTGGCGCACGACCTGTTAGTTTTAAATAGTCGATGGTTGCTTCATCAATATAGAACATCCCGGCAGAAGCACCAAATTCAGGGGTCATATTAGCGATGGTTGCACGGTCGCCAATACTCAGTGCGCGGGCACCTGTGCCAAAGAATTCCAGATAGGCTGATACCACTTGTTGTTGTCTCAGAAACTCAGTTAGAGCCAAGACAATATCAGTAGCCGTAATACCCAACTGTCGTTGTCCAGTCAGTTCGACTCCGATGATATTTGGCAAGCGCATCATGGATGCTCGTCCCAGCATAACATTTTCAGCTTCCAAACCCCCGACACCAATGGCAATCACACCCAAAGCATTCACATGGGGCGTATGACTATCGGTGCCAATGCAGGTATCGGGAAATGCCAATGCGCCTCGCTGTTGAATTACCGGCGACATTTTTTCCAAGTTAATCTGGTGCATAATGCCATTGCCAGCTGGAATTACATGTACGTTCTTGAAAGCAGTCTTAGTCCATTCAATAAAGTGAAACCGGTCGTCATTGCGACGATCTTCAATGGCACGGTTCTTGGCAAACGCATTTGGGTCATCACCACCATGTTCAACCGCCAGGGAATGGTCGACGATTAACTGAGTGGGTACAACTGGATTCACCTGGGCTGGATCGCCTCCTTGTTTGGCAATGGCGTCGCGCAAGCCAGCCAAGTCAACCAGTGCAGTTTGGCCAAGTATATCATGGCATACTACTCGGGCTGGATACCAGGGAAAATCTAACTCACGCTGGCGTGTAATGATCTGCTGTAAGCTTGCGGTCAGTACAGTTGAATCACAGCATCGCACCAGTTGTTCAGCAAGTATTTTGGCAGTGTATGGTAGCGTTGCATAGGCACCTGGCTGGATTGAATCAATGGCGGCGCGAGTATCAAAATACTTCAGTTTTGTATTGGGCAGATCGGTTTTATAATTGCTATTCATAGTATTTGAGCATCCCGTCTGAGAATACAGTGGTAATAAATCCTGCAAAAATGTTTATATCGGTTCTATACACGGTCTTCAATATCAACCCAATGTGCTGTATCCAGTCCGATGTAATCAGCACTGGGACGGATAATGCGGTTATTTTGACGCTGTTCCATGACGTGGCTTGCCCAGCCTGTCAAGCGTGACATAACAAAAATAGGCGTGAACAGCTTGGTAGGAATGCCCATAAAGTTATATGTAGCAGCGTGAAAAAAGTCTGCATTGCAGAATAATTTCTTTTCCCGCCACATGACTTCTTCACAACGCACTGATACAGGATAAAGCTTGGTATCACCTGCTGCATCTGCCAATTTTTCAGCCCATTGCTTGATAATAATACTGCGTGGGTCGGATTCACGATAGATGGCATGACCAAAACCCATGATTTTTTCCTTGCGAGCCAACATTGCCATAATGGCTGCTTCAGCTTCATCAGGTGTATTCCATTTTGCAATCATTTCCATGGCGGCTTCATTGGCACCACCGTGCAGGGGGCCTCTAAGGGTACCGATAGCGGCAGTTATACAAGAATGCATGTCAGACAGGGTTGAGCCACAAACTCGAGCCGCGAAGGTTGAGGCGTTAAACTCATGTTCAGCGTACAGTATCAAGGATACATGCATGACTTGCTCGTGCAAGTTACTGGGCTTACGATCATGCAGTAGATGCAGGAAGTAGGCTCCAATGGAGGTATCATCAGTTGCGGTATTGATACGAACGCCATCATGGCTGAAGCGATACCAGTAACATATTATGGCAGGGAATAGGCCGAGCATTCGATCTGTTACTGTCTGTTGATAGGCAAAGCTTTGCTCCATTTCCAGATTTCCCAGCATAGAACAGCCCGTACGAATTACATCCATGGGATGGGCATCCGCAGGAATCTGTTCCAGGACCGCTTTTAAGGCTTCAGGTAAACTGCGCAGTGCCACCAGCTTGCTGATATAGGCATCCAGTTCCCCTTGGCTGGGCAAGTGGCCCTTAAGCAATAAGTGGGCTACCTCTTCGAATCGCGCCTTAGCGGCTAATTCAGTAATATCATAACCACGGTAACTCAAGCCAGTGCCGGTTTTGCCTACAGTGCAAAGGGCAGTAGAACCAGCAGACTGACCACGCAGGCCAGCACCAGAAAGTTTTTTATGAGCCATCTTAATTGTCCTTCTTATTATGCAGTACGTACTACAGATTTTTGCCAGCTGCAAACAGCTGATCTAGCTTGGTTTCGAATGCGTGATAGTCAAGGAATTCATATAATTCCATACGGGTCTGCATGGTATCCAGTACCTCTTGCTGGTGCCCATCGTCCAGCAGATGCTGATAAACATTAAGAGCGGCTTTGTTCATAGCGCGAAAGGCGCTCAAAGGATACAGCACCAGTTGAATACCCACTTGAGCCAGTGTTTCGCAGTTGTATAGGGGTGTTGCACCAAATTCAGTGATATTAGCTAGCACGGGTACCTCAAGTGCTTGGGTGAAGGCATGGTAATCGCTTAATTCATGTACTGCTTCGGCAAAAATAGCATCTGCACCAGCTGCAACACAGGCTTGTGCTCGATCCAGTGCGGCGTCCAGGCCTTCTTTTTGAAAGGCATCAGTGCGCGCCATAACAAAAAAATCCTCTTCTGCACGCGCATCAACCGCAGCCTTAACCCGATCGGTCATTTCAGCTTTGCTCACGATAGCTTTATTAGGTCTGTGGCCACAACGCTTCTGTGATACCTGGTCTTCAATGTGGATAGCTGCTGCACCAGCTTTCTCTATGGCTTTTACAGTGCGCGCGATGTTAAAAGCTCCACCCCAGCCTGTATCAATATCAACCAACAGTGGCAAATCTGAAACTGCGGTAATACGGCTGACGTCTGTTAATACTTCAGGCAGGCTGGTAAGTCCCAAATCGGGTAGCCCATAGGAAGCATTTGCAACCCCGGCTCCGGAAAGGTAAATAGCCTGGTGGCCAACCTTTTGCGCCATCATAGCTGTATAAGCATTAACAGTGCCTACGATCTGCAATGGCTGGTTAGCCGTGATGGCAGCCCGAAATTTTCCTCCGGGGGATAAGCTCTGGTTCATCAATATCTCCATCAAATTAGGCGGCTACCGTAGAGGTTAACACGCATTAGTTTGTATGTGGCATGGTATTGGTACGTACATCGTTGTGATGCCTCCATATCAGCCGCTTGGTTAAGCTAAATTAGTAACTATATATTCCCAATAGGGGGTAAAAATCGTCTTCTGGCGTAGCCAAAAAAAATGGTTTATTTATAAGCGTTCTTGACAATGCATTAATGGCAATTCACATTGTTTTTCTGAATGTGTGCTGTGCAGATATGCAGTCACTGATGTAATTCAATTACCTCTTGGTTATTGATATGCACAATTGCCAGGTGTTTTCAATGTTGTCTGATGTGTTCACCTGGGTTCAGGAGCAATAACTACCGACTAATTATATGTCCTAAATGGCATGGTAGCTGGTTTTATTAGTACGTATTAACTACAGCTCATTGAGTTTATGTCACTGGGCAATAACGCCAGTCACGGTGTTATTGATAATGGCGTCTGATATTGGATGAGCCAGGACTTAAAATAAGTAATTAAATTATTTTTTTATAATTTAATTACTTTTCATTATATGAGCACTATTTTGGGTCGTCAATCTGATCATTATGCAAATATACTTTCTGTAATTATTAAGAGGCAATCAGCCATTTAATTGGAAGACTTGCAAATCATTGTTTATCATCCAGGATGCTTTATGCTAGGTTTGTAACTTAAGGCAAGGTAAACTGTCAGTTTTTCAACCAACAGATTACCAGCCAGTGCATGTAATTTCCCTTCCCTATACTGAGAATGCCTGCAACTATTTCGAGCGGGTTCGTCATCTTGACCATGCCCTATTGTTGGACTCTAACCAGCCAGCCAGCCGCTTTGGTCGTTATGATCTAGTCATGGCTGATCCAGTAGCCTTGATAACGCATGCTGCTGGTATCACTACTTTGCATGAGTCTGGCCACTGTACTAATAGTGATGCTGATCCATTCGCTCTGATAGAGCAGACCATGACGCGTTTACTACCCAATTCCATCAGCCCAAAGTGGCAACAATTGCCTTTTTGTGGTGGTGCTGCAGGCTTGTTTGGTTATGACTTGGGTCGCAGCATTGAAACATTGCCGAGCCAGGCGATAGACGATATTGCGATTCCCGATATGAGTGTTGGCATTTATCTATGGGCTATCATCAGTGATTACCAACAGCAGACAACCTACTTGGTTAGTCACCTGTCAAGCCAGTTAACGCTGGCTTTGCGTGACAGTTTGCTGACCAGTTTCAGCCATAGTCGTAAGCCATTTAGCTTGTTAGAAGCATTTCAGCCCAATATGACACCTGACCAATATGCGCATAAATTTAAGCAGATTATGGATTACATTGTAGCAGGAGACTGCTATCAGGTTTGTTTAGCACAGCGTCTGCGTGCTATCTATCAAGGTGATCTCTGGGATGCTTATCTTCGTTTACGTACAGTCTCACCCACCCCGTTCAGTGCTTATTTGCAGTTAACGGGTGCTACTGTATTAAGCTTATCGCCGGAACGCTTTCTAGAGGTTAATCAGGGCCAGGTGGAAACCAAACCTATCAAAGGCACCAGAGCGCGGGGACAAACGCCACAACAGGATAAAGCGCTGTACAATGAGTTGGCGGCAAGCCCTAAAGATCGAGCCGAAAACCTAATGATTGTGGATTTATTGCGCAATGATCTCAGCAAGCACTGTGATGTAAATACAGTGCAGGTGCCGCGCCTGTTTGCCATTGAAAGCTACAGCAATGTGCACCATCTTGTTACTACCATACGTGGCAGAATTAGTGATAATAAGCGGCTATCTTTGCTAAAAGGTGCCTTTCCTGGAGGCTCTATAACCGGCGCGCCAAAGTTGCGGGCTATGGAAATTATTGAACAATTGGAGCCGCATCGACGTACGGCTTACACTGGCTCAATCGGTTACATTAGCAGCCATGGGCGTATGGATACCAACATCTGTATTCGCACCCTAGTGGCTACCCACGAGCAATATAATCATCAACCAGTCGGTTATATATACTGCTGGGCTGGTGGTGGGATTGTGGCTGATTCCAATTGTAATGATGAATATCAGGAAACCTTTGATAAGATTAATAACCTGATTCATTGCCTGCAGCAGGCCAGTTAAATTGCACTGGATACCGGAAAGCTGCGCTAAATGATTTGGTCAAAGTGGTTTGAAAGCCAATGGCAAGCTATTGTTTTGACTCACTCGATTGCGTGGTTGAAACATCCAAAATAAACACGAAAACAGTTAACTCCATTGGTAACAGCTGATCTGGTTGTAATGACCTTAATGTTGATTAAAGGCAGTTGATAGCTCCTCCGACAGCGTATCGTAAACGTCATTGAGCTCTTGCCCGGAGCCATTATCAAAGAAAACCAATACATTGCCAGTAGCAGGATAATAAAGAACATCACTCAGGTAGCCTACCAAAGCGCCACCGTGTAGCCAGACCTCCTTATCGTCCTTAGTCTCAATAAATATGCCCAGCCCAGCCTGTGAGTTGCCATCAGGTACGGAATTATCGAACAGGGTATGTTTGGCCTCATTATCAAGCAAGGTGCCATCTTGAATAGCCATGTAAAATCTTGCAAGGTCACGAGCTGTAGCAACCATACCACCATCAGCCATACCGTAGCCCTGATTAAAAGCAAAACTATCATCGATGTTACGATCTCCCTGATATTGTCCATAACCGTGACAGAGTTCTCCAATAGGTGTGCCATGGGCTTCATAGTAGGTTTGTGAGAGATCGGCTGCATTGAGAATATTACGCTGAATGCTGGCAGGGTGATGCATACCAGTGATGGCATCCACTACCAGCCTGGCTAGGAGATAATTGCTATTGGAATAGCCAAACCCGGTTCCTGGCGCAAATTTTGCTGGTACATTGCGAGCATATTGCAAGGCTTCCATCGCTGTCCATTGATGAGTAGGGTCTCTTAGCATAGCATGCCAAATGGTGTCACTCTCGAAGTAATCGTAAACACCGCTTGTGTGATTGAGTAGTTGGCGTGTAGTGACTTGATTTGCATTGGCAATGCCGGCAATAGCTTCTGCACTTAATATCTCGGCAATGGGTGTATCTAGGGAAAAGGTTCCCAGACTATGTAGCTGGGCAATGAGCACTGCAAGATAGGTTTTAGAATTACTGGCAATCCGGAACATATGGTCAGTACGCATGGGCGTGCCAGCAGTGACATTAGCTGTGCCTTGAGCAATGTTGGCTTCTTCATTACCGATACCAGCATAAACAATGATCCCGGGCATACCAGCTGCAATGGCCTTGGCAACTGCTGGCAACAGTACGGCTGCAAGTGGCGTAATGTTATTGGGATTATCATCTGTAAGGGTAGGACATTTGACTACCTATATAAATTAGCGATTATTCTATATTCACGATATGCAAGTCATCCACATTGCTGTAGTGGTTAAAATTACCCAGGATCATTATTTGGCGGGGGTTGTCAGGGATATCCATTAACACGTCAATATTGACATGAAATAGTTTTTTTAAAAACTATTAATTACATATATTTATTGATAATTTAATCTGATTTAAAGTGCATAAAAATCTACCTTTTTAGGATTATACAACCAATTTTGTTAACAGTTCTGGTTAAAACTGTGTCATTTGTTTCTGTAAGGTGGCCATTGCCTGCTGTGCCGAGATCAACTTGGCCTTTTCCCGGTCGACTACTTCTGCAGGTGCTTTTTCAGTAAAACGTGCATTGCCCAGCTTCGTGTCGAGACGGCTAATTTCTTGTTGTAACTTAGCTATTTTTTTATTCAGACGTTGCTGTTCTGCTGCTATGTCAATTAACCCAGCCATGGGCACCAGTACTTCCATTCTTCCTACCAGTGCTGTAGCAGACAGTGGCGTTGCTGCGGTTGCATCAAGCCAGCTAAGCGTGTCAAGCTTAGCCAGTTTGATTAGAAACTGATGGTTGGCTTGTAGTCGGTTTTGGTCTTCAGAGGAGCCTTTGGCTAACAGTACTGGTATGGGTTTGGCTGGTGATAAGTTCATGGTGCCACGTATGTTACGAATCCCCTCAACTACCGCCTGGACCCAGTTTAAGTCGGCTTCTGCTTGATCATCCACTAAAGTGGCATTTTGTTTTGGATAGGTTTGCAGCATGATACTGTCACCGGTCTGGCCAGCCAGACCTTTCACCTTCTGCCAGATGGCTTCGGTAATATAAGGCATGAGCGGATGTGCTAAACGCAGCACAGTTTCTAGCACGCACACCAGAGTACGACGTGTACCACGTAACTGTTTGTCACAAGAATGAGTATCCCAAAGTACAGGTTTGGACAGTTCGAGATACCAGTCACAGTATTCATGCCAGATGAAATCATATAGAGCCACAGCAGCTTGGTCAAAGCGGTAGTGATCCAAAGCGTGCTGTACCTTCTGTTGGGCGGCTTGCAGACGCGAATTAATCCACCGCTCAGCCAGTCCCAGTTCCACAGGTTCGCCCGACTGACCACAGTTTTGCTGTTCGCAGTGTAGCAACACATAGTTGGCGGCATTCCAGATTTTATTGCAGAAGTTCCGGTTGCCTGCAATACGACCCAGATCAAATTTAATGTCACGGCCTGTTGAGGCA
Source organism: uncultured Pseudomonadales bacterium (assembly GCA_943787595.1). GTDB lineage: Bacteria > Pseudomonadota > Gammaproteobacteria > Pseudomonadales > Balneatricaceae > CALSNA01. The sequence continues at coordinate 424,253 of CALSNA010000005.1, read as the reverse complement.
AGAGCGCACAAGGTAAAACGCAAGGCATCAGTACCATAGGCCTCCATGCCGTTGGGGAAATGTTCACGTGTTTGCTGTTCAATTTGTTTGGCCAATTGAGGTTGCATCATATTGCCGGTGCGTTTGATCAGCAGATCCTCTAACGTGATGCCATCAATCAGGTCCAGTGGATCCAGTACATTGCCTTTGGACTTGGACATCTTATCGCCACGTTCGTCACGAATCAGGCCAGTCACATAAACGGTTTTAAAGGGAATTTGAGGAGTACCCTGTTCATCTTTGACTAGATGCAGGGTCATCATGATCATCCGTGCCACCCAGAAAAAGATAATATCAAAACCAGTTACCAAAACATCAGTGGGATGATAACGTGCCAGTGCCGTAGTGGCCTTAGGCCAACCTTGGCTGCCAAATGTCCACAGGCTGGACGAAAACCAAGTGTCCAGGACATCGTTATCCTGATGCAAGGGCTGGTCACCCAACTGGTACTTGGTCCGTACTTCAGTTTCATTACGGCCAACATAGTATTGTCCAGCTTGGTCATACCAGGCTGGAATCCGGTGGCCCCACCAGAGTTGGCGCGAGATACACCAGTCCTGAATGTTATGCATCCAGGAAAAATAGGTGTTTTGCCATTGTTGAGGAACAAATTTGATGCGGCCGTCTGCCACTGCCGCAATGGCAGATTCAGCCAGTGGCTTGGTACTGACAAACCATTGATCAGTCAGCAAAGGCTCAATTACCAAACCAGAACGATCCCCGCGAGGCACTTTCAAGGCATGGTCTTCCACTTTATCTAACAGTCCTGCCTGTGCTAGGTCAGCAATGATAAGCTCGCGTGCCTGGTAACGATCCAGACCTTGATAAGCTTTGGGAATTGCAGCTGTGGTGTCGTCTTTGGCATTGCCCTGATAATCGTATACCTCAGGTATCGATAATATGGCGGCGTTCTGGTCGAGTACATTGATTAGCATTAGCTGGTGACGTTGGCCCATAGCATAGTCGTTAAAGTCATGGGCGGGGGTGATCTTTACGCAACCGGTACCGAAGGCTACATCCACGTAGTCATCGGCAACGATGGGGATTAGCCGATTAGTCAGCGGTAGGTGCATTTGCTGACCAATCAGGTTCTGGTAACGTGGGTCATCTGGATGCACTGCCACTGCCGTGTCTCCCAACATAGTTTCTGGTCGGGTGGTGGCTACTACAATATGATCAATTCCTTCAACAGTATGTACATCGTTGGCGAGGGGATAGCGCAAGTGCCAAAGATGGCCCGGTTCATCGCTAGCAACAACCTCCAGATCGGAAATGGCGGTATGTAATTGTGGATCCCAATTCACCAGTCGTTTGCCACGATAGATCAAACCATCGTCATACAGACGTATAAAGGCTTCTTGTACGGCATCATAGAAACCTTCATCCATTGTGAATCGTTCTCGATTCCAGTCGACACTGGCTCCCATACGGCGCAACTGGCTAGTAATCCTGTTACCAGATTCGGCTTTCCATTTCCAGATTTGCTTCAGAAAGGCATCCCGGCCCAGTTCATAACGGCTTTGGCCGGTATCAGCTAACAATTTACGCTCTACTAGCATTTGTGTAGCAATACCGGCATGATCAGTGCCCACTTGCCACAAGGTATCATGCTGTTGCATTCGATGGTAGCGGATCAAAGCGTCCATAATCGTGTCTTGTAACGCATGTCCCATATGCAAGCTGCCAGTCACATTGGGCGGTGGAATGACAATACTATAGGGTACTCCTGACCCGGAGGGAGTGAAGTAGTGGTTGTTTTCCCAGTGTTGGTACCACTGTTGTTCAATGGCTCGAGGGTTATACGTTTTATCCATAGTAGCTGGCGGTCTGTCAATGCTCAAAGATTCAGTCAATGTATCTACAACCCTTGGCTGGCTGTAGGCCGTGTTTTATATAAAGAATAATGATTATATACGAATCCGGCGGCTTTAGTGTAATGATGGGCGAACATCAGTATTTATTTAAAGAACATGGCGTTGTAATTTAAGACCCTGCTGGCGATACAATTTATAATGGGTTCGAGTAGCCCGCAGAATCTGATCATCCTGGGTAACAAATTCAATAATACGATTGAACTCCTGATAATAGTGTGGCGTTTGTATGGCAAGATTGACCAATACGTCGCGATGTTTTGGCATCTGTAGTCCTGAACCCAGCTCAATAGCTGTTGCTGTGCCATGACTGAGGCGGTTGTGAGGCAAGAAACTGTCAGGCAGACAGTGCCAGATAAAATCATCTAGGTAGCCAGCCTGGTCTGCATCTTGGCAGTGTATGTAAACTTGATGCTGAGGCCAGGCTTTGACTAGCAAGCGGCATAGAGGCCGATAACGGCTAGTATGATCGCTAGACTGGAGAATATAGAAATCTGCCTGCGGACATATTTCTGTCATGCCTGGCTGGCTGTCACAGTTGGGTTAGCTTGGTTAACCAAATGCTGCACTAGCAAGGGCACACTACGGCCACTGGCTCCTTTATGTTTGCCTGAGGACCAAGCTGTACCTGCAATATCCAGATGAGCCCAGGTATATTGTTGTGTAAAACGGGCTAGAAAACATGCAGCAGTGATGGTTCCTGCGGTCCGACCACCGATATTAGCCATGTCAGCAAAATTACTGTCTAACTGTTCTTGATACTCGTCACCCAAGGGCAATCGCCAGGCTGGATCATGTGCTTGTTGACTTGCGGCCAGTAAGTGCTCGGCAAACGTATCATCATTACTCAACAGGGCAGTGGTATGGTGCCCTAAGGCAATGATACAGGCACCTGTAAGGGTTGCGACATCGACTACAGTGGCTGGATTGAATTGTGCTATGTAGGTCAATGCGTCACATAATACCAGTCTTCCTTCGGCATCCGTATTAAGTATTTCTACAGTCTGGCCTGACATGGTAGTGACAATATCGCCTGGTTTGCAGGCTGTGCTAGACGGCATGTTCTCAGCACTGGCTATTACTGTAATTACATTAATAGGCAATGCCAGTTCAATAACTGCTTGCATGGTGGCTAACACGCTGGCTGCACCACACATATCGTATTTCATTTCATCCATGCCAGCCCCGGGCTTGAGACTGATACCACCAGAATCAAAGGTAATGCCTTTACCCACGAGAACATGGGGCTGTTCAGCCTGGTCACTGCCCTGATAATGCACCACGATAAGCTGCGATGGTTCAGCACTGCCCTGGCCTACGGACAGCAGGCAGTGCATGCCTAACTGTGCCATTGCAGTTTCATCCAATACCTCGGTTTTGACTTTGGTACTTTCTTTAGCTAGTTTTTGGGCTTGCTCTGCTAGATAACTGGGGGTGCAAATATTGCCAGGCAAGTTGCTAAGATTACGGCATAAATCCATGGCTTGGGCAGTGGCAAATCCCAGTTCCAGATGTTGTTGTGCATCTTGGCTGGTGCTGCTTAGTTGCATGGTTACAGTGGCACCATACTCAGGTTCAGGTTGACTTTTATACTGTCTGAATGTGTAGCTAGCATGGGTTAACGTTTCAATTGTCAGCCTTATTCTAGCAGTATCGCCAAGGTGAACTGACTGTGCCTGCGTAAGACAATTATGTACGTTGTTGATGCGGTGATGTTTGATCAGGTTCCAACTTGTCTGCAACAGCAACCGATATTTGCGAGCAGTTAACTTACCGGGTTCTCCGGTGCCGATCACCAAAATGCGCCGTGGTCCTTGCGGTGTATCATTAAGAAATAAGTGATGTCGTTTGAATTCACCGCTGAGATCACCACTTGCAATGGCTCGGCTGATAACTCCGCCCATTAGTTGATCAACGGACTGGGCTATGTCATCAAGGCGCTTGTCTTGGGACAGTGGCAACAGCAGGGTGTCTGCCTGCATGGTGCTGGCATTAGTGGCAAGTACAAAATTCATGATATCTCCATTGTTGGTGGTATAGCCGCTTGCCCTCAAACGTGGTTACTTAACGTCTGTAGGATGGATAATATATTGTAATACGATGAACTTACATAATTTACGTTTGCTCAGATTCATTATAACTGCATTTAACTTACTTGGGACTAAAGGCATACATTGCTGACAATCAATATCAGACGGTGTTGCCTTGGCTTAGCACCGATCAGTGTGCCACTAAAAATTATCAACGACAACACGCAACTTGTATGGCTGCCAGCAAGTTGATTGAACATTGACGGGTTGGTATCCCCGTAATTTTATTACCTTTAGGCTGGTTTGCTGCGATACCATCTGTGAAAAACTAGTGACTACTGTCTGGTACTGCACACCGTATTATACTGTGATGGCGGTTACTTACCTGGACTACACAAAGTCAAGGTAAGTAATTCTGAGCAACTTATTATGAATGTTAAAACAACAAATTTACAATCTAAAAATACCAAAAGCGCCAGTGGATCATTATAAATTCATACCTACTGTTTTTCGCCATGGTGTTAACTTTAACTTTGCCGTGCCAAAAAAAATCAGGCTCAGTATGCTTTATTTCAATCTGTTGCACCGTGCTTATGGGCAGTACAGTTACTATAAACACAGGGGCAACTGGCCGCTTAAAACACCTGTCCAAAACGAAATAAACAGTCGCAACCAGACTACCAGAGTGTTTCTACTCATCTCGGTGATGTAGTGCCTGCCTCAATGGAGAAACGACAAATACCATCAATGTGTCAAGTCGGTAGCCAGTATAAATTTTGGTTTGCAGACCACGGCTGATGTATCTGCTCTACTATGTTGCAAAAATCACGGATTGGTCTTGAAAAAGGGCTGAATTAAGACAATTACAGTGGATGGCTATCTTTTTATGCGTTTTTTTCTGGCGCTTGATAAAAAAAATCTGGGAGTTTTTTTATTACATTCATTGCTGCAGAATGACGGTATGTAATACTGAATTATTATTCTGTCGCGTTGGCTATCAGGTGATCAAAAAAATAGCATATCAATGGAAACAACACATCAATTTAACATTGTGGACCTGAAAATAATTAGGTATTTGTTTGATAACATCGCTGCGTGACTAACTGGCAATCGCTGGTGTTCAGACCCTATTTATTCGTAACGCTGTAAGTGAGTGAATGGCGATGTTAATTCGTTTTGTTACATAATTTATTGGACATTCAGTCCGAGTTAATGGAAATAATATAGATATTGATTTTATCTATGTGAACTCATAGAAACTCCCCGTTCTGTTTCTCAAAGGCTATAAATGAACAGTATGGCTAAAGCTAAATCTGTTATAAGGTCTGTCAGTGTTCAAGGTTATATTTTGAACTCACCACTCTGATAATGGCTCACCATGGATTCCAGACTGATTGGCTTAATTTTACTGGCATGGCTGGCAGAACCGAATGCTTCATAGCGGGCCACGCAGATTGCTTTCATGGCCGTTGTAGTAACTTTGAGGAATTTGCGTGGATCAAATTCACTTGGGTGGTGCGATAAGAAACGCCTTACTGCTCCTGTTGAAGCTAGACGTAGGTCAGTATCAACATTGATTTTGCGTACGCCGTGGCGAATGCCTGCCACAATTTGTTCAACAGGGACACCATAAGTCTGTGGTATGGCACCGCCATATTCATTAATTACTGCTAGCCAGTCTTGTGGTACTGAAGATGAACCGTGCATAACTAGGTGGGTATTCGGAATACGGGCATGTATGTCTCTGATTCGATCAATAGACAGTATATCTCCGGTGGGTGGACGACTGAATTTATAAGCGCCGTGACTGGTACCACAGGCAATGGCCAGTGCATCAATACCGGTTTTGGCGACAAAATCAGCGGCTTCCTCTGGGTCTGTTAGCAACTGCTCATGACTCAACTTGCCAACAGCTCCAACTCCGTCTTCCTCACCGGCAGTGCCAGTCTCCAGAGATCCCAAGCAGCCGAGTTCGCCTTCCACGGACACGCCGCAGGCGTGGGCCATTTCAACGGTGCGGCGGGTTACTTTAACATTATAATCATAGCTGGCTGGGTTTTTTTGATCTTCTTGTAAGGAACCATCCATCATCACCGAAGAAAATCCCAACTGAATGGATCTTTGGCAAACAGCTGGGGAGGCGCCATGATCCTGATGCATACATACTGGAATATGTGGAAATGCTTCAATTGCAGCCAGTATCATATGCTTGAGAAAATGGGAACCGGCATATTTACTGGCCCCGGCAGAAGCTTGCACAATCACTGGGCTATCGGTTTGATCAGCCGCTTCCATAATGGCCCGTATTTGTTCAAGGTTGTTAACATTAAATGCTGGAATGCCATAACTAAATTCAGCTGCATGATCAAGCAACTGTCGTAAACTAATCAAGGCCATATCTTCTGGTTCTCCGCATACATAACATTTTAAATTGTGCTTAAAGCATCTTTCTTAATATACTGCGGCACGCTGCTCAAGTATCGTTATGGCTGGTAATTTCTTGCCTTCGATAAATTCGAGGAAAGCCCCACCACCGGTGCAAATATAGGACACTTGGTCACGTATACCGTATTGATTTACTGCTGCCAATGTATCACCACCACCCGCTATGGAGAATGCGTGGCTGGTGGCAATTGCATGGGACAATGCTTTGGTGCCATGTCCAAACTGTTCAAACTCAAATACGCCCAGTGGTCCATTCCAGATAATGGTGCCTGCCTGAGTGATAAGGTTCGCTATTTGTTGTGCTGTCTTTGGGCCTACATCAAGGATCATATCATGGTCAGTGACCATGCCAGGGTCCTTGATCGTGGCTACAGCACTTTCACTTAGCCCAGTGGCAGTGACTACATCAACGGGAATGGGTATATGGGTTCTTTGCATAAGTGAGCGTGCGGTATCTACCAGATTGGGTTCATGTAGAGATTGCCCCACTGGCTGGCCACTGGCAGCCAGAAAAGTATTGGCGATACCACCGCCCACAATTAACTGATCAACCTGTTCAGAAAGCTGTTTCAATATAGACAGTTTGGTGGAAATCTTGGCTCCTCCTACCACTGCTATCAGAGGTTTGGCAGGCTTGTAAAGGGCTTCGCTTAGTGCTTCCAACTCAGCTATCATTAATGGTCCGGCACAGGCTATAGGTGCATAGTGTGCCACGCCATGGGTCGAGGCATGAGCCCGGTGCGCTGTGGCAAAGGCATCGTTAACATAAATGTCGCACAAGCTAGCTATTTGTCGCGACAGGTCATCATCGTTGGTCTTTTCACCTACATTGAAACGGCAGTTTTCCAGCACTACTACTTCGCCTGCAATTGGATTGACTCCAGTCAACCAGTCGTGCTTTAGTTGGACGTTACAGTCGAGTTGTTGATCAAGCCACGCAACCACTGGGGCAAGTGACAAATATTCTGTAAACTGTCCTTCTATGGGTCTGCCAAGGTGGGACATTACCATGACTCTGGCACCTTTATCCAGGGCTCGACTGATCGTGGGCAAAGCTGCCCAGAGTCGAGTGTCATCGGCTACCTGCCCATCTTTGAGAGGTGCATTTAAGTCTTCCCGGATCAGCACCCGCTGACCGGCAAGATCAAGTTTAGACATATGTAAAACACTCATCATAAGCCTTTGCCATACTCGTTGTTAGTATTGCTAGCGCAGATGCTTGGCAATCTCTTCCACACTGGATTTAGCATCGCCAAATAGCATTCGGGTATGCTCCATAAAGAACAGTGGGTTTTGCACGCCGGCATAACCAGAGGCCATACCACGTTTAAATACTATAATACGTTTTGCATCCCATACTTCTAGTACGGGCATGCCAGCGATGGGGCTGCCAGCCTGCTTAGCTGCCGGATTAACCGTATCGTTGGCGCCAATCACCAATACCGTGTCGGTGCTGGCAAAATCTGCATTGATTTCATCCATTTCCAGAACGATATCATAAGGGACCTTTGCTTCTGCCAGCAATACATTCATGTGTCCTGGTAATCGTCCTGCTACCGGGTGGATGCCAAATCGCACGGTGACTCCCTGACTGCGCAGCTTTTGGGTAATATCATGTACTGGATATTGGGCTTGTGCTACGGCCATCCCATAACCGGGAGTAATAATCACTTGTTTAGAACTGCTTAGCATAGCAGCGACTTCTTCAGCAGTTGTAGTGATGATTTCACCTTCTATCCCGGTTTCAGTAGTGACTGGATCATTACCAAAGCCACCGGCTATAACCGCAAAGAACGATCGATTCATGGCGCGGCACATAATATAGCTAAGGATAGCTCCCGATGAACCTACCAGTGCTCCGGTTATAATTAGCAGGTCATTTCCTAACATGAAACCTGCTGCAGCAGCGGCCCAGCCAGAATAGGAATTAAGCATGGAAACCACTACCGGCATATCAGCACCACCAATGGAAGCAACCAGATGCCAGCCAAATACCAAGGCTATTAGAGTCATAATTAGCAGGTTATTGGTACTACCACCTTGCATCACAAAGTTCACCATCAGTACTGTGCTAATTAATAGAGCTAACAAGTTCAGTTTATGGCGATGAGGTAGATTAAGTGGTTTGGATGCGATCAAGCCACGTAATTTTGCAAAGGCTACTACGGAACCAGTAAAGGTTACAGAACCGATAAATATGCCAAGGAACACTTCCACCAGATGGATTTGTTGCATGATACCGGTTAGATCGTGATGATACAGGTAACTATTATAGCCCACACAAACGGCAGCCAGGCCTACAAAACTATGCAGTATTGCTACCAGTTCAGGCATTTCTGTCATTGCTACCCGTCGAGCTACCCATAATCCAATTATCGACCCAATGATCATGGTGGCGATGATATAGCCTAGTCCAGTATTCAATTTGATTACTTCGGGACTCAAGATTGTGGCAGCCAAGGCAATTATCATGCCAATCATGCCAAGCCATATGCCACGCTTAGCTGATTCCTGTTGAGCTAGCCCAGCCAATGCCATAATAAACAACACAGCAGCGATAATATAGGCTGTTGTAACCATTGAATATTGCATATGTGCCTCCTATTTTTGGAACATTTTCAACATACGTTTAGTTACGGAAAAGCCGCCTGCAATATTAATACTGGAAATCAATATAGCCACTAGCGCCATGATACTAATTAGATTCATTTCATCAGAGACTTGCAACAATGCTCCCACTACGATGATACCGGAGATCGCATTGGTGATACTCATTAAGGGAGTATGGAGGGCATGATTGACATTCCAAACCACGTAATAGCCAATAATACAAGCCAGCACGAAGACTGTAAAATGGGTTAAAAACTCTGTTGGTGCATATACTGCAATCCAGGTAGTAAAAGCGATCCCTGCTAGGCCCAGACCATACTTGACTGGTTTGGGCATGGTTTGTTTTGCTGGTTTTGCCATTGTTTCAGCTGGTTTAGCTGTGGCTTTCGAGGTGGCTGATACTTGGATGGCCGGTGGTGGCCAGGTTACTGCACCTTCATGAGTCACAGTCACTCCACGGATAATTTGATCTTCAAAATTGATATTTAATGTGCCATCTTGATTTGGGCACAGTAGTTTCAATAGATTAACCAAATTGTTGCCATATAACTGGGAAGCCTGGGCAGGCAGACGAGCTGCCATGTCGGTGTAGCCGAGGACAGTTACGCCATTGTCGCTGGTGCTGACATTGCCAACAATCGTTAGGTCACAGTTGCCACCACCTAAGGCTGCCAGATCAACGATTACGCTGCCGGGTTTCATGCTTGCTACCATGTCAGCAGTAATTAATTTTGGAGCTGGTTTGCCGGGTATCATGGCTGTAGTGATGATAATGTCAACATCTTTTGCCTGTTCAGCAAATAAAGCCATTTCAGCTTCAATAAAAGCGTTGCTCATTACTTTTGCATAGCCATCACCTGTTCCACTTTCCTCTTCAATATCTACTTCCAGAAACTCAGCACCCATGCTATTAATCTGTTCTTTTACCTCAGGGCGAGTGTCAAAGGCTCTGACAATAGCACCTAAGCTGCCGGCAGCGCCAATGGCTGCCAATCCTGCTACTCCAGCACCAATAATCAGTACTTTAGCTGGTGGTACTTTGCCGGCCGCAGTAATCTGGCCAGCAAAAAAACGGCCAAAGTGATGAGCCGCTTCGATGACTGCACGGTAACCTGCAATATTGGCCATAGAACTGAGTGCATCCATGGACTGGGAACGCGAAATACGAGGCACGGATTCCATTGACAGGACAGTCAGCTGGCGCTCAGCCATGCGTTTGAGCTGGGCTTCATGCTGAGCTGGCGCAATAAAGCTGATAATGGCGGCACCATCGTTTACTAGTTGTAATTCAGACTGGCCTGCACGAAGATGTTCCTGTAATGGGTTAACCTTTAATAACAACTCACTTTGATAGACAGACTGATACCCTTTACTGACTGTAGCACCAGCTTGTTCGTAAGCTAAGTCACTAAAACTAGCAGCTAGCCCAGCACCTGATTCTACTGTGACACTAAAGCCTAGTTTAATGAGTTGACTAACAGTTTGCGGGGTTGCGGCGACACGGGTTTCGCCAGCCATAGGTTCCTTAGGGATGCCGATTAGCATTGATTCACCTAAATTTGGGAGGTTAATATTATTGCTTAAGTTATATCCACTGAAGAATTTTTAACTGTGCAATGAAATTCAAATGAGTTAATTTTTTACCATAACTGTAATTAAAGTAATACTGATATTTTTTATTTCTGCGATATTACTTACCATTCTATCTGAAAAATAAGTGTCGATACACTGCCTCGACTCAAGTAAATTGAGAAAATGCTTCAGATTCTGATTGAATGACCATTAAGTGGTTTAGTGTTGGCAAATTGTTTACATCTCACATCAATGGCAAGGTTAATATTTAGCTAACCGGTGGCTGTGTGCTGTTTATGTGTATAGTGTTGTTGTGATTAAAAGTTATTCTATCTGGCTAATGACAGTTTTTAAGAGTTGCCAGCCCAAAGAGGGGTGTCCTTACCTTTTGTATTGTGTACAGTCGCGCGGTTAACCAGCCATTTTGAATCTTCTAGCTAAATTACATATACATATAGATCTTTGCCCTGTGGGAGTTCCCTTAAATATGTATGCATTAACCACGAATTACTTGACTATTTGATGGTCATAGCGGAAAATTTAAGGTTAATTTTTTGAATGCCTTTTTGTGTGCTCTGGTTATATATTTAGTAGTTTATGTCCGTTGAATGATCATGTATGGTGTCAGTGTTAGAACGATTTAAACGTCTATGATCGCAAGTTTTTACATCAGTGCATTGGCATTTGTGTTGTGGTGATGTGTAAACTCTGAGCCGCCTTATTAATTCAAAAAGGGCCACACCAGGGAATATGCGTTCATTAGGTTATCGTAAGCTACTGAGGCTATGTTCCCATTTTTACGACCAAGGATGGCCAGGCTAAACTTATTAGTAGCCAACTTTGGCCTGGCAATGCGAGACCTGGATGCTCAACTCGTCTCTGAATGGTTGCCATGTGAGACTGCATTGCTTCATCCTAAATTTTTTTGCAAAATTGTTCTGATATTGTTATTGGAATATATTCAGAAAGTATTTTGCAGCTAATTTTTTATTAATTAATCTTTGTACACTATCAATTCATAAATTATGTTTTTCATTTGCGATATGATCCGCAATCGTAATTAACAATGGGGCAATTGAATGCAAGTTTCTGTTGAAACAACTACCATCTTGGAGCGGCGAGTTACTGTAAGTTTGCCATCCGAACGCATTGACAATGCTGTAGACAAAAAAGTTCGTCAGACAGCGAAAACAATTCGTATTGATGGTTTTCGTAAAGGTAAAGTGCCAGCTAGCTTGGTCAAAAAACGCTACGGGGGGAGTATTCGCCAAGAGATTATAGGTGAGTTAATTGAGGCCAGCTATTTTGAAGCGATCGCTGAAGCGGGTATCAATCCAGCGAGTATGCCATCCATTGAACCACATCAGAGTGACGCAGAGCAGGATTTCAGTTATGTTGCTGTAGTGGAAGTCTACCCTGAGATTAGCTTGGTTGAACCTGCTGCATTGTCCGTTGAGCGCCAACTCGGGACAGTTCAGGATGCTGACGTAGATGATATGGTTGCCTTGTTGCAAAAGCAACATGTTAAATGGTTTTTAGTGGATCGATCCAGTGTTAATGGTGATCAAGTAAACATTGATTTTACTGGTTATATTGGTGATGAAGCCTTTGAGGGTGGGGCCGGCCAAGGTCGTGATTTAGTGCTGGGAACAAACAGCATGATCACAGGCTTTGAGGCAGGGATTATTGGCATGAAAGCTGGTGATCAAAAAGAGATAACGGTTGTTTTTCCAGAGGATTACGGTGCCGAACATTTGCAGGGCCAGCAAGCTCGATTCTCAATCAAGGTAAATAAGGTCAGTGAAGCAGAGACACCTGAATTGGATGACGCATTTTTTGCCTTATTTAACCCTAAGGAGAAAGGTGAGCTAGGTTTTCGCAAGGAAGTTAAAGGCAATATGGTTCGGGAAATGAGCCAAACACTTACAAACAAACTAAAGCGTCAGGTTCTGGATGCCTATCTGAAGTTACACCAATTTGATGCTCCTAAAACACTGATTGATAGTGAAATAGAACACATGAAGCAAGAGTCTAGCAAGCAATTTAGTGGCTCTGCTGGTAAATTGGATACATCTAATTTGCCGGATGAAATATTCACTGATCAGGCCATCCATCGTGTCAAGATGAATTTGCTGGTGACTGAGATTATCAAAATTCATGCCCTCAAAGCTACACCTGAAAAGGTTAGGGCACTGCTGGAAAGTATGGCTCAAGGCTACGATGAACCACAAGAATTTATTGGCCACTATATGGGTAACAAGGAAAAACTGGCCCAGATTGAGAGCTTAGTGTTGGAAAATCAGGTGCTTGGTTACCTTTTGTCAGCAGCCAGCATTACTGATATCGAGGTGGATTATCAATCAGCAGTTGAGTTAGAAAAACAAGATCATGGCTAGTGATTTGAATTTAAACATCCTGATGTGTTTAACTTTGGAAATTGAATAATAAAGCAGAATCAATTAATGTGCATCTGTTACCCTAATTATTGACTGTACCAACAACTGTCACTCACATAACTTGCGCGTGTAATTCACCAACTAAAGATATTTCTTTGGCTTATAGAGCGGATCATATATGAATTCTCCGATTTTATTATCACCCAAGACAAATGATATAACGAATGCGCTAGTTCCCATGGTCATTGAACAGACTTCGCGTGGTGAACGTTCCTATGATATTTACTCGCGTTTGCTCAAAGAACGGGTAATTTTTATGATTGGACAAGTCGAAGATCATATGGCTAATCTGGTCGTAGCACAGTTATTATTCCTTGAAGCGGAAAACCCGGAAAAAGATATCCACTTGTATATAAATTCACCAGGTGGTTCAGTCACTGCCGGTATGGCTATTTATGACACCATGCAATTTATTAAGCCAGATGTAAGCACTATGTGTATCGGTCAAGCTGCGAGTATGGGAGCACTGTTATTGACTGGTGGAGCTAAAGGAAAGCGTTATTGCTTGCCTCACTCCCGTATGATGATTCATCAACCGCTCGGTGGATACCAAGGCCAAGCAAGCGATATCGAGATCCATACCCGTGAGATACTTAAAATACGTACAACACTTAACCAACTGATAGCACTTCATACTGGCCAGGAACTGGCTACTATAGTTCAAGACACGGATCGCGATAACTTTATGACTGCTTCTGAAGCCACCCAGTATGGGCTAATTGATTCAGTATTGGAAAGTCGGCCCGTCTAAAATCCACACTAATTCTAGTTGAGCCTATGATTGGGCTATCCAATGATATCATCACTTGAATTATATGCATCCGGTACTATTATTAGTCTGAACTGTCATTTTATTAATGATTTTGGATCATCTGAATGAGCACAAATCAAAGCGACTCCGGTAATAAGGTTGATAAATCATTGCATTGCTCCTTTTGTGGCAAGAGCCAAAATGATGTCCGCAAGTTAATTGCTGGCCCATCAGTATTTATTTGTGATGAATGTGTCGATCTCTGTAATGATATCCTTCATGAAGAAATACTAGAGAGCAAACCAAGTCAGCAAGATGGCCAACTGCCAACTCCGCGGGAAATTCAGTCAGTTTTAGACCAATATGTAATTGGTCAGGATAAAGCCAAAATGGTTTTGTCGGTGGCTGTTTATAATCACTATAAGCGCCTTAATTACACTGGTGATAAAGGTGATGTAGAACTGGGTAAGAGCAATATCCTGTTAGTTGGACCAACTGGCAGTGGCAAGACACTGCTAGCAGAAACACTTGCCAGATTGTTAAATGTTCCTTTTGCTATTGCTGATGCTACAACGCTGACTGAAGCTGGTTACGTTGGTGAAGATGTTGAAAATATTATCCAGAAATTGTTGCAAAAATGTGACTACGATGTTGAGCAAGCACAACAAGGTATTGTTTACATTGATGAAATTGATAAAATATCCCGTAAATCGGATAACCCTTCTATTACTCGTGATGTTTCTGGCGAAGGTGTTCAGCAAGCGCTGTTAAAGTTAATTGAAGGTACAGTAGCATCAGTGCCTCCACAAGGTGGGCGTAAACACCCCCAACAAGAATTCCTTCAAGTGGATACTTCAGGAGTCTTATTTATTTGTGGTGGTGCATTTGCTGGTTTGGACAAGGTAATCCGGGATCGATCCGAGAAAAGCAGTATCGGTTTTTCTGCTCAGGTCATAAGTAAACGTAACCTGAAATCAGTCGGTGTTCTATTGCAGCACATTGAAGCTGAAGACTTGGTAAAATACGGTTTGATTCCTGAATTTGTAGGCCGTCTTCCTGTAGTTGCTACATTGGAGGAACTGGATGAAGATGCCTTGGTAAAAATTCTTACAGAGCCAAAAAATTCTCTAACTAAGCAATATTCTAAGCTATTTGAGATGGAAGGCGTGGAAATCGACTTTCGCAAGGAAGCGCTTAGTGCTGTGGCTCGTAAAGCAATGGACCGTAAAGCTGGAGCTCGGGGTTTACGGTCCATCATGGAATCAGTTTTGCTGCCAACCATGTATGAACTACCTGATTTGAAACATGCCACCAAAGTTGTAGTCGACGAGCGAAATATCAAGGACAATAGTGAGCCGCTGATTATTTACCAGAACCCTGAAGCTGGAATCGCACAAGCCGCTTCAGATGAATAAATTCTTTCATTAATATAATAATGTGCTGATTAAACAGTTATAGATAACACGACTTTTAAGGGTCAATTAAATGCCAGTTGCCATTATACAATTTTGATGCGGAACCTTGTGTATTTTGTGATTCCATTGATATAGATTTATCCTTAGTAGTACTTACGATAAACCAGCAGACCAGTTCAGGCGCCTATTAACAAGAGTCAATTATGCATACAGTACTGCCTCTTATTCCCTTACGGGACGTTGTTGTGTACCCACATATGGTGATCCCCCTATTTGTTGGCAGGGAGAAGTCCATAGAAGCCCTGGAATTTTCCATGGTTAATGAAAAATCAATTGTTTTGGTAGCTCAAAAAAATGCCGGCACGGATGAGCCACAGGTTAAGGATATATTTACTATTGGCACCTCAGCACGCATTCTACAATTGCTTAAACTACCTGACGGGACAGTCAAAGTGCTGGTCGAAGGTAAAGATCGAGTAGTCATTGATCGTGTTGAAGAAAATGATAAATTTTCTATGGCACACATCCGTAGTGTTGCAGAAGTTGAACTTAATGAGAGTGAATGTAAAGCTTTGACACACACACTGTTAGCTCAATTTCAGCAGTATGTGACCTTGGGCAAAAAGGTATCTGATGAGGTCATGTCTTCCATAACCAGTATTGAAGAGCCAAGTCGCCTTGCTGATACCATTGCTGGGCAGATTAGCCTAAATCTGGAAGAAAAACAGAAAATTCTGGAAATGACTGATCTAAGTCTGCGGTTTGAGCACCTGATGGTTAGAATAGAAGGTGAAATTGATCTGGTTAAGGTTGAAAAACGCATACGAGGCCGTGTCAAAAAGCAGATGGAAAAAAGCCAGCGTGAGTATTACCTGAATGAGCAGATGAAGGCAATCCAGAAAGAACTGAGCGATATTGATGAGGCAGTTCCCAATGATATGAATGAATTGCAGGCGAGGATCGAGGCGGCTGGCATGCCTAAAGAAGCTCGTAATAAAACTATTAATGAATTCAATAAGTTAAAAATGATGTCGCCGATGTCGGCAGAAGCAACAGTGGTGCGCAGTTATATTGACTGGATGGTAACCATTCCATGGCGCAAAAAGAGCCGTTTGAAGCATAACTTGGGTCATGCCGAGACCGTATTAAATGAGAATCATTATGGCTTATCTGAAGTTAAAGAGCGTATCCTTGAGTATCTTGCGGTCCAGCAGCGAGTTAAACGGCTCAAAGGTTCCATACTTTGTTTGGTAGGGCCACCTGGTGTAGGTAAAACCTCATTAGGAGCATCCATTGCCAAAGCTACTGGGCGTAAATATATCCGTATGGCACTTGGTGGTGTTCGTGATGAAGCCGAAATCCGTGGACATCGACGCACCTATATTGGTTCTTTGCCAGGTAAATTAATGCAGAAAATTGCTAAGTGTGGAGCTCGCAATGCGTTATTTCTGCTGGATGAAATTGATAAAATGGGTATGGATCATCGTGGTGATCCAGCATCGGCTTTGCTAGAAGTGCTTGATCCTGAACAAAATAACACGTTTAACGATCACTATCTTGAAGTAGACTATGATCTATCGGAAGTGATGTTTGTTTGTACCGCTAACTCTATGAATATTCCCAGTGCTTTGTTGGATCGCATGGAAGTGATTCGTATTCCAGGTTATATGGAAGATGAAAAAATTAATATTGCTAACCGTTACCTCATTCCCAAACAATTAGTTGCCAATGGCTTGAATACTAATGAATTATCGATTGAAACCGATGCAATTCGGGATTTGATCCGTTATTACACGCGTGAATCTGGTGTGCGAAACCTGGAGCGTGAAATTGCTAAGGTATGTCGTAAGGTAGTAAAGCAGAGCTTATTAACGCAGCGCGATAGTAAAGCATTCGTTAAACAGTCAATCCAAACTCATAACTTGGAGCCATATTCTGGCGTTAGGCGATTCAATTTTGGCCAAGTTGATGCAGATGATCGAATTGGTCATGTAACTGGGCTAGCTTGGACTGAAGTAGGTGGTGATATCCTTACCATAGAATCTGCACTGGTACCGGGTAAAGGTCGTTTAGTAAAGACTGGGTCGCTTGGCGATGTTATGCAAGAATCTATCCAGGCTGCATTGACAGTGGTCAGAGGCAGAGCGATAGGCTTTGGAATTAGCCAGGACTTTCATGAAAAAAATGATATTCATATACATGTGCCTGAAGGTGCAACACCGAAAGATGGGCCTAGTGCTGGTATTGGTATGTGTACCGCACTGGTTTCAGTATTGACTGGCATTCCAGTACGTGCTGATGTGGCCATGACTGGAGAGATTACCTTGCGAGGAGAGGTCTTGACCATAGGAGGGCTCAAGGAAAAGTTGTTAGCTGCCCATCGTAGCGGCATAAAAACTGTCATTATTCCTCAGGAAAACAAACGTGATTTAACAGAAATTCCAGATAACATTAAATCGGATTTAACTATTAAGTTAGTCAAGTGGATTGATGAAGTACTCAATGTGGCTTTACAATATCAACCAGAAATGGCTCCTGAAAGCCAAGTTTTGGCTGAAAATTCACGCTCAATATTAACTGCTGAGGACTTGGTTAATACGCATTAGCTACTGGATATAAATTATGACAGGCCTTGCTTGACAACACTTTGACCATATTGGTATAAATCATTTGGCATGTATGCACAGACTGCAGAGCCACAATTTATTACAAAAAAATTTGATTACGCCTGATCTTTATTCTGTAAGAAATTACTAATCAAATATCAAAAAGGGGAATTACAGTGAACAAATCAGAACTGATTGATGCCATTGCGGCAAAAGCAGACATTTCCAAAGCGGCTTCTGGTCGTGCTCTGGAAGCATTCACTGAAGCGGTAACTGGGGCATTGAAAAATGGTGAATCAGTCGCACTGATTGGATTCGGGACTTTTTCCGTTAAAGCGCGTTCAGCTCGTACTGGTAGGAATCCTCAAACTGGCGCTACCATCGAGATTAGCGCAGCCAACGTACCAGCTTTTAAAGCCGGTAAAGCCTTAAAAGAATCAGTTAACTAAGTCTACACAGGTAGTGACAGGCGGCAGATCCGACAATGCCATTAACTTTGTCGATATATTGATACCACTCGTTGGTTTAAAAAACGCATTCCATTGAATGCGTTTTTTAATTACAACGACACTAGTCCAGTTAATGTAAGACATTGGATAAAAACTGGAAAACTAACTATTGCAAGCAACTAAGCCTTCAGGTCTTATAAACTGACTTGTACCTTGTAAAGTTTGCTGGAACACACTCACATGTTACAGAATATTCGAGATAAATCTAAAAGTATTGCCGTTAAGATTATTGTCGGTGTCATTGCCCTTACATTTGTACTGTGGGGAGCTGAGTCGTTGGTATTATTAAATCAGGGCACTAATGCTCCAGCAGAAGTTAATGGAGAAGAAGTATCTAGACAAGCGCTATTACGCAATGCAGCATTGCAACGGCGCCAGATTCTAGTTGCTAATCCAGATCTTGATCCAGTAAGTCTAGATCAGCAGGTCATTGAAAACGCAGCGCTTAATCAGCTGATTGATGAAACAGTGATGCTACAATATGCAAACAAACAGGGACTGACTATAGCTGAGTCAAGTGTCGATCAGTTTATTCGTCAAACTACCGAATTCCAGGTTGACGGTCAATTTAATCCAGATCTGTTCAAGACTATGGTGCGCCAAATTGGCCTAACACCAATGAGTTATCGACAACAGCTAAAACAGCAGATGATTATTGGTCAATTACTGGGAAGCATGGGCAATAGTACTTTTAGCTTACCATATGAAGTAGAGCAACTGGCTCGGCTTGAGCACCAAAAAAGAGACTTTGCCTATTTGACTTTACCATTGGAGCAACAGCTACAAAAAACCACTCTGGAAACTGGTGCTGTGCGGTCATATTTTGATGAGCATGTGGAAGAATTTTTGACCCGGGAGCAGGTACGACTGGAATACCTAGAATTAAAAAGCAGTGATTATCATGACCAGATTACAATCACTGATGACGAACTAAAGGCGGTCTACCAACAGTATATTGCTGACTTTACCGTAACTGAAGAGCGTGAAGCTTCACATATACTATTGCGAATTGATAATCAACAGGACCAGTCAACAGCAATGCAACTAGCAGAAGACGTTTTGCAGGCATTAAAACAGGGAAAGAATTTTACTAAAGTTGCTAAGCAATACTCTCAGGACATTGGTTCAGCCTCAGAAGGAGGTTATCTGGGATTGGTCCAGAAGGGTGATTTTGGTGGTGCTTTTGACACAACTTTATTTGCATTACAGGCTGGGACATATTCACAACCAGTCATTAGTGAATTTGGTGTGCATGTGATTTATTTACACAGAATTCAGAAAAACCAGTTACCAACCTTCAAAGAACTTCAGAAACAATTAAGAAATGAATTGCTAGCTGATCGATCTGAAGAATTATTTGTGTCAGCTAGTGAGACTCTATCAGATATTTCGTTTTCCAGCCCTGATCTAACTGATGCTGCTGATGAGCTTGGTCTAGTAGTTAATACTACTGATTGGATTAGTCGTAGTGGTGGCAGTATCGGAATTGCTGCTGAAGCACAGGTCATTAAAGCAGCTTTTAATGATGATGTATTAGTACAAGGTAATAACAGCCAATTAATTGAGCTTAGCAGTGATCACGCTCTGGTGGTTAGGGTATTACAACATCGTCCACCGTTACCGCAGGAATTTAATGATGTATCAGCACTTATTACCACCAAGTTAACGCGTCAGGAAGCAGTGAAAAATTTACGGCAGCAGGTTGAAACATTGCTTGCCTCATTAAGAGATGGCAATACTATCGAGTCAGTGGCCCAGCAGATAGGGCTAACTTGGCAGTTACATTTAGGTGTTTCACGTCGCAGTGATGAAGTAAGTGCCGAGCTTAGTGATGTCCTGTTCGCATTGCCAAGACCAAATCCAGAATCGGTTTATGGTATGGCTTCCATGCTGAACGGAGATATGGCCTTGTTGCAATTGAATGCTGTTAATGAACCCATAGCAAACTTGATGCCTGCCACAGACATGGCTGTTTTGGCAGAATTCTTAGTTCGCATTAATAGCCATTATGATCAAGCAGCATTGAAACAGGCTTTGACCGATAATGCTGAAATTATCAGAAATTGATGCAGCCCTATTTGGTCGAGTTGGCAATGGTGGTGTTGATCCACATGTTAGCAGTTATGAGCCCAGGGCCTGACTTTGCCATTATTGTGCGCCAGTCAGTTGGCTATGGTCGTGTCCCTGCTCTTTGGTCTAGCTTGGGCATAGGGGTTGGTATTCTAGTGCATGTGACCTATTCGTTGTTCGGAATTGGTCTGCTGTTAGCTCAATCTCGGTGGTTGTTCAATGTATTGCAATACTTGGGTGCAGCTTATATGCTTTATCTAGCTTGGGATTGTCTTCGTTCTGTGCCACACAACAGCCAGCAGGTTTCTAATATTAATAATAGCCAGTCATCCTGGGTATCTTTCAGGATCGGTTTGTTTACCAACTTGCTAAATCCCAAGGCAACGGTTTTTTTCATATCGTTGTTTTCACTGGTAATCAGCCCTCTTACTCCAGTTAAAGTTCAGGTATTGTACGGCTTGATTGTGGTTATTTTGACCAGTATTTGGTTTGCACTGGTTGCAACCTTGCTGACTAAAGCATCGATAAAAATTGCTTACAGGCGCTTTAGTCATTGGCTGGAGCGTACTATGGGTATTTTCTTGGTGGCCGTTGCTGTGCGTTTGTTTTACAATGCCGTGGTTGAATAATCATTCGTTCTATTCGCGTGGCGTTTATTATTGCCTATATAGATCATAACTTAGACACTATTATCTCTGATCAATATGGCCCATAGCGGTGATATTGAAACCACAGTCAACATGACTAACTTCACCAGTGATGCCACTGGCTAGATCAGAACAAAGGAATGCAGCCATATTACCAACTTCTTCAATGGTGACATTGCGGCGCAGAGGCGTACGTTTCTCATTGTAATCGAGCATGTTACGGAAACTCTTAATACCTGAAGCTGCAAGTGTACGGATAGGTCCGGCGGAAATTCCATTAACTCGGATTCCCTCAGGTCCCAAGCTACTAGCAAGATAGCGTACTCCAGCTTCAAGGCTGGCTTTGGCCATGCCCATAACATTGTAATTAGGCATGGTGCGCATTGAACCAAGATAACTTAACGTCAGTAGTGCACTACGACGTCCTTGCATCATACCGCGGGTTGCTTTGGCTAATGCAATAAAGCTATAGGCAGAAATGTCATGTGCAATCTGGAAACCTTCACGGTTGGTGACAGAGGTAAAATCCCCATCTAGTTGATCACTTGGAGCGAATCCGACTGAGTGGACAATACAGTCAATACCGTCCCAATGCTGGCCAAGCTCATTAACAGCATGTTCTATTTCATCATCATGTGCTACATCACAAGGAAATATCAGCTTAGAATTCCATGATGCCGCAAATTTTTCCACTCGGTTTTTCAATTTATCATTTTGGTATGTGAATGCCAGTTCAGCACCTTCTCTGTGCATGGCATCAGCAATGCCATATGCAATGGAACGATTGCTTGCAATACCTACGATAAGTACTCGTTTACCGGTCATAAACCCCATGAGTTAATCCTTCTGTTCCAATAGTTTCTGTTGTGATAGTAAGAAATGATCCACTATTATAAACCAAATTGCCATTAATGAATTAAGCTAGATTCAGTTGCATCAGTGAATTATTGTCTAGTTTTGGTTACATCGACATAAAGTGTTAACAACTGTTCAGGTTGAAGGTATTTTTTCAATGATTGATTCCAGATACGGATATCAGCTACGTTAACATTAAAGCGCCAAGCGATCATTGATAAATTATCGCCTTGGCGTACTTTGTAGTTGACCTTTTTGAGCACATTGCTGCGCTTACTCGCTGTCTGGGATATGTTCACTTTGGGTAAAATTTCTAGCGTATTGTTGACCTGCAGCACGCTTTTACTACTGAGGTTATTCCAGCTAGCCAATTCTTTAGTGGTTACATTGTAGCGCTTGGCAATAGCCCATAGACTATCACCTGACTGAATCTGGTGAATGACTTTGCTGCTTTTATCTGCTTTTTGCGTACGTTTCTGGAGTTTTATATTGCGTTGACCTGCACTTAGTGTGTAGGCTTCAATTTTCTTACTAGCTATGGGAATAATGATTTTTTCACCCTGGCGAATTAGGTTTCCACTAATAGAATTGGTATCACGTAATACTTCCACAGTAGTATTGAATCGATGAGCAAGCTCTAACAAAGTATCACCAGATTTAATGCTATACCTTTTCCAAATCATGCGTTTCTCAGCAGGCAACTGCTCAAGTGCTGTACTCAATATGTCACCATGTCCCAGAGGTACCAGCAATCTGTGTGGACCGTCTGGATCTGTAGCCCACTGATTTAAGCTAGGATTTAGTAAATAAATTTCAGAAATACTGACTTGTGCTAATTTCGCAGCTTGAGCCAGATCTAATTGTGATCTGATGTTAACAATTTCAAAATAAGGTGTATTGCTTATGGAGGTGACCTTATCACTACCGGCAGTTTCTTTTACCAACTGAGATATTGCTAAAAGTTTAGGTACGTATTGTCGGGTTTCTCGTGGTAGATCAAGGGCCCAGAAGTTAGTTGGGCGGTTAGCTCGCTTATTTTTTCTTATAGCCTTGAGTACTGTACCTTGTCCGGCATTGTAGGAGGCGAGTGCTAGCAA
This sequence comes from uncultured Pseudomonadales bacterium, assembly GCA_943787595.1. GTDB lineage: Bacteria > Pseudomonadota > Gammaproteobacteria > Pseudomonadales > Balneatricaceae > CALSNA01. The sequence goes on along the minus strand of CALSNA010000005.1, from coordinate 401,280 downwards.
CCAGTCTCCCTTAAACATCGCGTGTAGATGCTCTAGATAATTGATAGCTGCTTGAGTTGATGCAATTGGATCACGCCTGCCATCATACCACCAGTTTTGCTTCAAGCCATAAATTTGACCGGTAGAAGGAATAAACTGCCAGATTCCAGCTGCTTGGCTATGGGAATAGGCAAATGGATCAAATCCACTTTCGACAATAGGTAGCAGAGCGATTTCACCGGGTAATTTATTTTTTACAATGGTATTGAAAATATGGTGGTAATAGCGTTTAGAGCGTTTAGTTACTTTTAATAGATAACTAGGATTTTTCTTTAACCAATCGTAATATTTCTTTATTCTCTGCAAGGCAATGGGATTAGTTTGTTTTGGTAATTGAAATTGCTCTCTGGTTAATTCCCACAAATCACGGGCGGGTGGTTTTGGTTGCATGGTAATAGGCCGAGGTGGCAGGGCAACTGCATCAGCCAACTGCGCCTCTGGCGTTGTTAATGTAAATGCAGTTTGGGATTTTACTGACAGTTTTTTATATGCTTGCCCATCTGACGCTGACCAAGTATGTAATGGTAACTGATTAACCCGTTTAGCAATAGCCTGAGTCGGTTTAGATATTTGTTGAACTACTGGATTCGCTAGGCTGGTGAATGTAGCATCATCTTTTGTCACTAAAATGGCATTGTGCTGCTGGTGTGCATCACGCGTTGTAACCGTTGATGATGTTTCTCGATTAGCTGGGTTAGCATCCATGTTAAATAGAACAACTGTCTTAGTCGAAGCTGCTGTGGGTATAGCCGCAGTATTATCGGTGGCTTCATTCGACTGAAATTGATTGATTTGATAGTTTTGTTGGTTGGTTTGCAATTGTTGTGCTGTCTGGCAACCGCATAATACGATCACTAGCATCCAGCTCATATTAGACGTAAGAAATCGATTTTTATTTATTAAACCACCCTTGTTTACTAGGTTATTGGTGAATTTATTTATGAAGTTATTAATGAATTTACTTGTGAGGTTATTGGTGATCATGCAATTAAGTCATTACCAGAGGTTAATTTAATGTAATGTAAAAAATCGATTTTATCACCTACCAAGCTGTTTTTTAAGTCTGTGCTAGCAGTTCAGTTTTGATCAGCGAATAATTTACAATGCTATAATGAATGTGGCGATATTATTATCTAATTAGCTTTCCATTGTAACTGCATTGAGGGTATCCTAAAAATTGTTTTTCCATTGCCTTAGCACTGTAAAGCAGGATATTTTGTCCTTAACTTTGATGCCAAGATGTTTGTCCCCGTAGTCAATTGCCTGTTGTAACACTGCTGTGACATCTAGGCGTAAAAACGGGTTGATTACCAATTCTTGAGCGATAGTACTTGGCAAGGTTGGCTGACCATTGCGACGTAAAGCTTTACATCGCTGTATAACTGTAGCAATCATTTCGTTGCAGGGCTCTACAGTCTGAGCAAATGCTAGATTAGCCAGGGTATATTCATGGGTAGGATATACCCTTACTGTACCTGGAAGTTTAGTCAATTGATTTAACGAACTCTGTAACTGGCTTGGCGTACCTTCAAAAACTCGTCCACAACCTGCCATGAAAAGTGTATCGCCACAAAGAAGAAACTCATCTTCTTGAGCATAGTAAGCAATGTGATCCAGAGTGTGTCCGGGAACTGCAATAATTTTTAGCTTCAGATTTAACAAGGATATGGTTTGCCCATGTTTCATGGGTTGTGTAATGCTGTTGCAAGGACTGTTGGCAGGACCAAAAACTGGCACTGTTCCATATTCTTGTTTTAGTCGTTCAATGCCGTGTGTATGATCCACATGATGATGTGTCACTAAAATGGCTTGTAACTGTAATGATTTATTCTCAAGATGCTGCAAGACTACCTCTGCATCACCTGGATCGACTATGACAACTGTTGGCAAATCGCCTTGGCGCAAGCACCAGATATAGTTATCCTCAAAGGCAGGAAGGGGATAAATCTGTATATATTGTGTCATCGTTGCTATTTTCTCAGTTTGACTTAACTATTTAAAAGCTTACGTATAATTGGTTTACATTTTGCCATTTTTTTCACCTATTGGCATTTTTTTCTAAGTTAAGCTGAGTATTTGCTCAATAATAGCTGCATGCAGTATGATGTCATTAATTGAGGAATATCGTTATGGCTAATTGGGACACTGCTTTTAGTGATGCAAGCAAGGCGCTTAAAGTATGGTTTGAAACACCCCTGGGCCAAGCGTTTTGTGCCAGAGAACAGCAAGTTATTGAATCATTAGCAGTGCATGCTTTTGGTCATTACAGTGTGCATCTTGGTCCGGGTAAACAATTTTTGTCAAAAATGTTAGGTAACTTCCAGTGTAGCTTGTCATTACAGCCAGATATGTGCCTGTATGACTTGGATACCTGTTGGCGCCGGGTTATTTTTCATCCAGATCAACTGCCTTTGGCAAACGGTAGTACTGACTTGGTAGTTATCCACCACGGCCTTGATATAAGTCATAACCCCCATCAGTTGCTGCGTGAGGTAGCCCGTATCATAGCTCCTGGAGGGCGTGTAATCATAGCTGGCTTTAATCCTCTCAGCAGTTGGGGATTATGGCGTTTGCTAAGATTTAAGATGGGGGTCCCCTGGGGCAGTCGCTTCTTACAACTGAGGCGCCTGCAAGATTGGCTAAATTTGCTCAGCTTTCAGCAGCTAGCATGTTGTCCATTTTTTTTTAACTTACCGATTAGCCGTGCAAGCAGGTTACAAAGTGATAATGTCATGGAGCAATTTTGCAGTAAGCGAGGTATACAACTGGGTGCTGGATATGTACTCTCCGCAGTCAAATTACAAACTCGAGTGCACTTGCTTAGGCCGCGTTGGCAACCTGTTATGAGTAAGCCACGGTTTAGTTTAGTTGGTGCTAATGCAACGCCAGATTATGAAGCCAAATAAAAAAGATGGGTAAAATAGTATAACTAATGAAAAAATGGGTAGAATTATTTACTGATGGCTCCTGTAAAGGTAATCCTGGACCGGGTGGCTGGGGAGTGTTGTTGCGTTATCAAGGCCATGAGAAACGCTTACACGGTGGGGAATTCATGACCACTAATAATCGCATGGAGTTGACAGCGGCCATTCAGGGCTTGGCGAGCTTAAAACGTCCTTGCCAGATTAAGTTAACTACGGATTCCCAATATGTTCGCAAAGGCATAATGGAGTGGATTAATCAATGGAAGCGTAAAAATTGGCTTAATGCAGCTCGGCAACCGGTTAAAAATGCTGATTTATGGCAACAGCTTGATCAATGCACAAAACAACATGAGATTGAATGGCACTGGATCAAGGGGCATAGTGGCCATCGTGAAAACGAAATAGCTGATGAATTAGCTAATCTGGGTGCAGTTGAACATATGCCAAGATGAGTTGCTTATTTTCTAGGAGTGTAAAGCCATGAGATTAGTAGTGCTCGATACTGAAACTACTGGGCTGGATCATACACGTGGTGATCGTATCATTGAAATAGGTTGTGTTGAATTGCTTAACCGTCGTCTGACTGGCCATACCTATCATCAGTATATTAACCCACAGTGTGCCGTGTCTGTGGAGGCTCAGGCTATCCATGGTATCACCGATGTTTTTTTGGCCGATAAACCTATATTTGCCAAGGTAGCACAAGAGCTCCTTCAATTTATTGCTGGTGCTGAATTAGTGATGCACAATGCTCCCTTTGATGTCGGCTTTCTTGACCATGAATTGGCTCTTTGGGCTCAATCATCTCGGCAACAGAAAATCAGCTTGGATCAGCACTGCCAGATTACTGATTCCCTTATGCTTGCTCGAGCTAAGCATCCGGGGCAAAAAAATAATCTTGATGCCCTTTGTCGGCGCTACGGCATTAATAATTCTCACCGTGAGTTACATGGTGCATTGTTGGATGCTAAAATTCTTGCCGATGTTTACCTGGCGATAACTGGTGGCCAGACTGATCTAAAGTTACAGTCACTGCCAGAATCTGTGACAAGTCTTAACCAGCTTGAACATGAACAAGGCCAGCGTCCAGTTAAAACAGATGTTGGAATAGTAATTCGGGCGTCTGTTGAAGAACAGGCAGCCCATCAACGAAAATTGGAGCAACTTCAGGTAATATCAGGTGGCCGTTGCGAATGGTTAACGGCATTCTAGGTATACAATATATTGAATTGATATTGAAAACCATGCCATAAAAGTACCGTCCAACTGGCAGGCCTGCCAGTTGGACGGTATTGTTCAAGGTTAAGGTTATAATCAATGGCGATATATGGGAAATCTGCGTTTACGTTGCCAAACCTGCTTCTACAACATAAATACTATAGCTGAGTAACCTACCAAACTCATAACAATGGTGTAAGGCAGGGCCATAAATACCATTTTTCCATAAGAAAGACGAATCAGTGGAGCCAATGCTGACGTCAGTAGGAACAGGAATGCAGCTTGCCCATTAGGTGTTGCGACACTGGGAATATTGGTGCCTGTATTAATGGCAATTGCTAGGTTATTAAAGTGAGCACGATCTATTATGCCAGAATTTAGTGCATTCATGGCCTCATTAATATAGATAGTAGCGACGAAAACATTATCACTGATAGCAGATAAAATGCCGTTGGCAACAAAGAACACCTGAGGTTGCAAGTCAATATCCAAAGTCAGCACCCAGTTAATTATGGGACTGAACAGGTGTTGTTCATGAATTACTGTAACTACTGCAAAGAATACAACTAGTAAGGCAGTAAAAGGCAATGCTTCCTTAAATGCTTGGCCAATGTCATGTTCCTCAGTTACACCATTGAATGCAGTCAATAGGATAATAATCATCAATCCGATTAAGCCCACTTCTGCTACGTGGAAAGCTAGGGCAAATATCAGCATTAAAGCAACTATGACCTGAACCATTATGGCAACTTGATCTTGCCGACTGCGTTTGGCAGTTTCTCTGTCGGAAAAATCCTGTAGGATCACGCGAACACTGTCCGGCAGCACGGCACCATAACTGAACCATTTAAAATGTTCAAGAAACCAGCACGTGATTACGCCAGCAACAAATACTGGCATGGTTATTGGTGCCATTAGCAGGAAAAATTCTACAAAATTCCACCCTGCTTTTTCGGCAATCAACAAATTCTGAGGTTCACCAACTAGAGTGGTTACGCCACCTAGTGCGGTGCCTACTGCACCATGCATCATCAGGTTACGTAGAAAAGCGCGAAATTGCTCTAGATCATCCCTGTTAATTTCATTTACGTGCTCATCGTTACTACGATCATAGGTTGATGAACTACCTGATACCGTTTGGTGATAAACCGTATAAAAACCAACACCGACACTTATTAGAACAGCAGTTACGGTCAGAGCGTCTAAGAAAGCGGATAAGAATGCAGCTGTCACAACAAACAATATTGACAGTAGTAGCTTCGATTTTACTCCCAGTAGAATACGGGTAAACAGATCGAGTAGCATATCCTTCATGAAATATATGCCAGCTACCATAAACATTAACAGTAAAATAACCGCAAGATTGGATTTAACCTCGTAGTAGACTCCATGGGGATCAGCCAGCCCGATGACAATGGCTTCCAGTGCGAGCAGTCCACCTGGTTGCAGAGGATAACATTTTAATGCTAGCGCCAGGGTAAAGATAAATTCAAAAATTAATATCCAGCTAGCAATTACTGGGCCTGCTTGCCATACTATCAATGGATTAAGCAATAAAAAAGTAATTATAACTTGCTTGTACCAAGTGGGTGAATTGCCTAAAAAGTTTTTTAGCAGTGCTTGAGGTAAAGATTGATTTGACATGATTTTATCCCGCTGGATATCGGTATACTCTTATTGTAGTTGCAAGATTACAGCCATAAGTTAACAATCGAAAGATATGCAAATACCAAATACATATTAACTGATTACATGGAACAATGCTATGCCGCTCCCTTTATTCCGTTTACGTTCAAAGTGTGAACGAATATCTTATCCACTGGAGCGACGTTACCTCCATCTCTGGCGTGGCCAGATTGTACAAAATAGTTCTAATTGGCTGGCTAGTATTATGTTACCTGTGTCATCTTCTGCTGAATTGCAACCACTTTATATTGCTAGCTTGGATCAGCAGGACGTTTACCTTAGGGTGCTTGATAATGCAACATTAATGTTGCATTATCAACTTTGGCGACCGAGACAATTGTTACTGGATACAAAACCTGCTGAGGCAGCAGTCTTGGCACGTGGTTTACAATTATCCCACTGGCTGCGCAATAATCGTTTTTGTGGCCGTTGTGCAGCACAACTTTACCTGAATGAGGCGGGCATGGTTCTACAGTGCCAGCAATGTGAATACGAGCAATATCCACGTTTGTCACCATGTATGATTGTACTGGTAAGGCGTGATCATCGTTTGTTATTGGCCCACAATACTAAATTTCCTGCAGGTTATTACAGTGCGATTGCTGGTTTTATTGAAGCTGGAGAAAGTGTAGAGCAAGCTGTTCATCGTGAAGTACATGAAGAAGTAGGTATTCAAATAACTGATTTGCAATATCACGGTAGCCAGTCTTGGGCTTTCCCTCATTCTCTCATGCTTGGTTTTAGCGCCCTTTACCAGAGTGGTGTCATTCAGGTTGATGGCAAAGAAATTACCGCAGCTAACTGGTTTTCTATTGATAATCTACCGATTTTGCCACCTAAGTTCTCTATTGCTCGCCAACTGATTGATCAGTTGGTAAGCGACATTGAAACTAATCTCAGATAGGCTAATTTAATGTGGTAGCATTGAATGTCGGGATTTTTTTTATACAAACAGTCCAGAAAAACTTGTCTGTAGAGACGCTGGCTATAATTTAAATTTAATACCAAAGGCTTATTTTTACCCAGAACTAATTTAGCTTAGTTAGCAGTGTAAAATTTACGATAAGAGAATGTAATCACTGTTTGAAATATTGACTCTGGCGTATCGTAAACCGCTATGGCGAACGCATGCCAGTTCTGACTTTATCATAGCTATTTATCGTCAGTAGTAATGGATTAAGATTTTAGCAAGGCGTGTATTAATTACTTTTAAATGGGTAACAAAAGTTCTGTTGTGAGCACAGTAAAAGCCGTTAGTGGCTCGTTTTTCACGTTTGAGTAGAGCCATTGGAGGTAGATTAGAGTATGAAGGTTTTTGGTCTTGTAGGTTGGAAAAACTCAGGTAAAACAAGCTTGATGGAACGTTTAATTGCTCATTTTAGCACCCAAGGGTTGCGCGTTTCTGCCATTAAACGAGCGCATCATCAGGTTGATCTCGATCAGCCTGGGCGTGACAGTTACCGATATCGTCAGGCTGGAGCCTGCCAGGTTGTGCTGGCCACTGCTGAACGGATGGCTTTAATGCAAGAACACCATGGACATATAGCACCATCATTGCAACAACTATTATATCAAATACAATCTTGTGATTTGGTATTGGTAGAGGGCTTTAAAAATGAAGGGCATAATAAACTGGAAGTTATCCGACAAGCCAGATCAGATGGCTTTTTGCACCGGCGATTGAGTCATGTGTTAGCTGTAGCTACCGATCAGCACGATTTGCACTTGACAGTACCAAAATTGGATCTGAACGACACTGCTGCCATTGCTAAATTTATTCTTGATACTGACTGTACTAGGAATGATTATGATATTAAAAGCCACACTAATAAAGTAGATGACTGCTTCAATCAAACGCAAAACCTTTTATCTGTATCAGCCGCTTATGAGCGATTACGTAAGGTAGCGAATGTAGCGGTCGATTCCATGCAGCTGCCCGTAACAGAAGCGTATAACCAACGTTTGGCCGTTAACTTGATCAGTACGAATGACAGTCCCCGCTTTGATAATGCTGCTGTAGACGGCTATGCTTGTAATCATAATGACCTGATTCAACATGGTTATTGTTTACAATTGGCCGATATTGAGGCCAGTGCCGGCAGTTCAGCTAACCATGCTCTACAGTCGGGTCAGTGTATCCGTATTTTAACTGGTGCCCGTCTGCCGCAGGGCGCAGATACAGTGGTGATGCAAGAAGCCATAACTCGTCGCGATAAGTGGATTGTATTTCCAACGGATGTTAAAGCCAATATCAACTGGCGGTCTAGGGGAGAGGACATTAAACAGGAAGACGTAATCCTGTCACAAGGTCAGGTATTGCGGCCTCAAGACATCGGTTTGGCGGTAGCAGCCGGATACTGTAAGCTAACGGTCTACCAACCACTTAAGGTGGCTTTGTTTTCTACCGGTAACGAATTGCGTGACGCGGGTGAAATATTGGCTGCAGATCAAATTCATGATGTCAACCGCTACATTCTGCGAGGCATATTAGCTAATTATCATTGCCAAGTCACAGACCTTGGTATTCTGGCTGATGATCCAGACGTCATACAACAGGCCCTGACTCAAGCCAGTCGCGCACACCATTTAATCATTACTTCCGGTGGTGCTGCCACGGGTAGCCATGACCATGTGGGTGCAGTGCTGGCCAAGCAGGGCCAAATCCATTTTTGGCGTTTAGCTATTAAACCTGGCCGACCCCTGGCTTTTGGTGAGGTTGGAACCGCTTTGTTTTTGGGGTTGCCTGGCAACCCAGTGGCAGCTGCTGTCTGTTGCTTGATGTTTGGTGGTCCATTGATCAATGCTATGGCTGGTGGTTGCTGGCGACTGCCTGCCCGCTACCGTCAGACTCTTGGTTTTGACCTGCATAAAAAACTGGGGCGACGGGAATGGGTGCGGGTTAAACGTGCAATGTTAAACAGTGGCCAGATCGTGTTGCAAAAAAGCGCTCCTCAAGGTTCGGGTATCTTGACTTCTATGACTCAAGCCGATGGTTTGGTTGAGCTAGATGAAGCCACAACTAGTTTACCTGCAGGTAGTCAAGTAGATTTTATTCCTTTCAGCACTATGGGTGTTCCTTGAGCGCTAGTGAGATCCTTTTGGGGATGATAAACGATGCCATAACCGGTTTCCAGCCTGCAAATCTGTTACACAGTTGATATTAAAAAACGGATTATAGCCAAGCTCGTTAAAACCAATATGACTGATAGGATATCGGGATGTAAAATGATCCACACGGCGCACGCCCTCGTCTACCAGAGCTGTATAGAGAGCATCATATAAAGCGACAGGCCACAGGCCAAATACCGGTTGGGTGCGGGTGTTATACTGAGCGCAAGCAAGAAAGGTGCCCTGCTGTCCTGCTGCGGTGCACATGCGCACCACATAATTCAATGGAAAAAATGGTGTGTCGCCCGCCACTGTAATTAACCATGGGCATAGTGGTCGGTTTTTTCTGACCCAGTCCATACCGGTTAGTACACCAGCTAGGGGCCCTGCATAGCCGCTTACCAAGTCGGCTTGTACCGGCAGGTTATAGTCTTTGAAGCGTTTGGCATCACCGTTGGCATTGAGCAAGATAGTATCCACTTGGGGTTCAAGTCGATTCAATATATGCTGCAAAAGGCTGAGTCCACCTAAGTGTACCAAGGCTTTGTCTCCACCACCCATACGCCGAGCTTGACCGCCCGCTAGGATAATAGCAACTATCTCTGATGGTTCCCCAGTTCCATGCATTACATTGCCCTTGTATCAATTTTGCTTTCAGTATCATATATCAGTCTCTGGGCACCAGAAAGCACCATAAATTGACGCCCTCTAGCGCGGCCTATTAGGGTCAAGCCTGCCTGTCGAGCCAGTTCCACTCCCCAGGCTGTAAAACCAGATCTAGATACTAAGATAGGAATTTCCATTTGCACTGCCTTAATGACCATCTCACTGGTCAGGCGCCCGGTAGTATAAAAAATCTTGTCCTGTGGTGTGATTTTATGCAAGTGCATATACCCGGCGATCTTATCAATGGCGTTGTGACGTCCAACATCTTCCATGTACAACAGTGGTTGGTGTTGTTGGCATAGTACACAGCCATGAATTGCACCAGCTTTTTGGTAAATACTGGGAGTTGTATTAATTTGTCTCAGCAGGTGATGTAACCAACTAGTTTTAAGGTAAATATTGTCAGTCAACTTGATGCTAGTAAACTTTTCCATCAGGTCACCGAAGATCGTACCCTGAGCACAGCCAGAAGTACGCACCTTACGCTGTAGTTGAACTTCATAATTGGTCTGTCGTGCAGTGCGAACGATTATAACACCTAGCTCATCATCAACATCAATACCACGGATTACATCATCGTCCTTGAGCATGTTTTGATTCAGGAGAAAACCCACTGCCAGATATTGCGGATGGTCTCCTAGTGTCATTAATGTGACAATTTCTTGTTTGTTCAGATATAGAGTCAAATCCCGTTCAGTAACTACTTCAATACTTATTTCTTGGCCTTCATGATTCTGTCCAGATAAAGTACGGGTAAGGGCATCGTTATCTAGCTGCGGATGCAGCATATAATTGGATAGATCAGCTGTCTTCATGACTATGCTACCTTGAATTAAATAATGTGGGTCACAGTCTATAGCTGACTACAAACAGCCTGGTAATGGAATTGTTCGATCACTGTGACTGTGAGTTCCATAATACTGAAATGAATAATCACATATGCCATCTAGATACTTTGCCTATTTACCGACTGGTAAGAGTATATACTTCCATATATTAATTTGTTTCCAATCATTCAGTATGAGGGTGACAGTTGGGTTTCCAGCCTCTTCTAGAGGCAGCCCTAATAACATCCTAACTAGCTGAGTTTGACAGTCTCTGCTGTGTTACGCAAGGCATTACTAACGATGCTATGATTCTATTTGGATTGCATATTCGCCCAAATCGGTCAAAATAACGTATGGTCGATTTGTTACTAAAAATCAGTCAGTAGAGATGGTCTTAAAAACAATGTTCTAGCATACTGATATGTGCCTATACACCGGTTTGACTGTTTTTATTTTACAATATAGAAATACAGTATCTAGCACTTGACCGGCATATACTGAATTGTGTTTACTAAGGCCCTTGCTAAGCTGTTGGCTTAAGCTGAAGAGATGTTGAACCCTGTACTGTTCAATTAATGATAACGCTACATTTAGTAAGCATAGTTATTCTGATACAGTGTTACAAATTGCTTTTTTCAAGCCAATATTAATAATCCCAGTCAATAGCTAGTACCAGCCTGATGAGGTAGTGGCTGGTTGGGGGAAATCATCTTCAGTTATAACAATTACTGGGATGTGTTGTTCACCAGATATCATGCGTAATATTGAGTTTTTAAGTCACAGGAAAGTTTCGATTTCTAATAACATAGGTGCTTGTTAAGATGGAACGATATTCAGGTTTTAGTCTTTTTAAACACGCTTTTAGTCATCATGAAAACTGGCAAAAAGCTTGGCATAGCCCAGCACCTAAGCCATCTTATGATGTCGTGATCGTAGGCGGTGGTGGCCATGGATTAGCTACGGCTTACTATTTGGCTAAACAGCATGGTATAACTCGTGTGGCTGTGTTAGAAAAAGGCTATCTTGGGGGTGGTAATACGGGTCGCAATACCACCATCGTACGTTCTAATTATTTGTGGGACGAAGCCGCTAGACTTTATGACCACTCCCTTTCTTTATGGCAAGGGCTGAGCCAGGAACTTAATTACAATGTTATGTTTAGTCAACGTGGTGTATTGAATGTTGGTCATAATCTTCAGGATATGCGGGATATTGAACGGCGTGTCAATGCCAACCGTCTCAATGGCATTGATGCTGAGGTATTGGATACCAAAGCCGTTAAGGAGCTGGTGCCTATCATCAATGATTCCCCCAATATTCGTTATCCCGTTCATGGCGCCTCTTGGCAAGCTAGTGGTGGCGTAGCTCGCCATGATGCAGTTGCTTGGGGCTATGCCAGAGCAGCCAATAGCTTAGGTGTAGATTTGATTCAGCAATGTGAAGTTACCGGCATTCGTCGTCAGGCTGGTGCTGTAGTCGGTGTTGAGACAAATCTGGGCTTTATTGCTGCTGCCAAAGTTGCTTGCGTGGTGGCGGGTAGTTCTGGCGTTATGGCAGCCCATGCTGACATACGTTTGCCGCTGGAGTCGTATCCACTGCAAGCGCTGGTATCAGAGCCTATTAAGCCCGTTCTTGATACGGTGGTCATGTCCAACGCTGTACATGCTTATGTTAGTCAGTCCGATAAGGGTGATTTAGTCATAGGTGCCGGTATTGATACTTATAATGGTTATGGCCAGCGAGGTAGTTTCCAGATTATTGAACATACCGTGTCGGCGATTTGTGAATTATTTCCTGTGTTTAGTCGGGTGCGTATGAACCGGTCTTGGGGCGGTGTTGTTGATATTTCTCCAGATGCGTGCCCGATTATTTCCAAAACCATGATTAAAGGTCTTTATTTTAATTGTGGCTGGGGCACGGGTGGCTTTAAAGCAACCCCAGGATCAGGTCATGTGTTTGCGCATACCATTGCCAAAGATCAAGCTCATCCAATAGCTGCACCTTTTAATTTAGATCGATTCAACACAGGGCATTTGATTGACGAACATGGTGCTGCTGCTGTGGCTCATTAGAGGAGAAGATAGAGATGTTGCAGATTTATTGTCCCTATTGCCAGGAGCTGCGTGAGGAAACAGAATTTTCCTACTCTGGTGAAGCACATATAGCGCGGCCGTTAGAACCGCAACAGTTGACTGATGCGCAATGGGCTGATTACCTGTTTTTTCGCACTAATCCACGTGGAATCCATCACGAAATGTGGTATCACGCTTCAGGTTGTCGCCGCTACTTTAATGCAACCCGCAATACTCAAACCTATGAAATTTACGAAACCTATCCGCTTGGCCAGCAACCAGCACTTACCTGTGATATTGGAGGCAAACGATGAGCCAGCCAAACCGACTTAGTGTAGGTGGGCGTATTGATCGTTCGAAACCTATTGAGTTCAGCTTTAATAAGCGCTCTTATGAAGGCTATGCAGGAGATACACTGGCGTCGGCATTGTTGGCTAATGGTGTCAACTTGGTGGGACGAAGCTTCAAATACAGTCGGCCCCGAGGCATTATGGGACATGGTGCTGAAGAGGCGAATGCCTTAATGCAGCTAGGGCAAGGTGCTGTCACCGTTCCTAATCCAAAGGCGACTCAAGTAGAGTTGTACTCAGGTATGGTGGCAACCAGCACTAATGGTTGGCCCAGTGTTGAATTTGATCTGATGGCCTGGCTGGGTAAATTGGGAGGACCGTTCATGCCACCTGGGTTTTATTATAAAACCTTTATGTTTCCTCAGGCATGGTGGTTGCGTTATGAAAAATTTATTCGTAAAGCGGCTGGTTTTGGCCATATTTCACAGCAGCCAGATCCAGATATATATGACAAGCTTAACCATTACTGTGATGTGATGGTGATCGGTGCGGGGCCAGCTGGAATTTCTGCAGCGTTAGAGGCAGGACGTAATGGGAAGCGAGTGATACTAGCGGATGAACAATGTGAATTAGGTGGCTCCCTCTTGGCCAGCCAGCAAAATATTAATGGTGCATCAGCCAGTGACTGGCTTGGAACAGCAGTTACGGAACTAGCCAGCATGGCGAATGTGGTACTGTTGTCTCGTACTACGGTCTTTGGCTATTACGACCATAATTTCTTGGCAGCTTTGGAACAACGTACAGACCATTTAGGCCCAACAGCTGTCAAGGGCACCCGCCAGCGGCTCCACCGTATTCGAGCAAAGGCAGTAGTCTTGGCCACCGGTGCCATAGAGCGGCCATTGGTATTTGGTAACAATGATCTGCCAGGTGTAATGTTGGCACAGTCCGTATCAGCTTACATCAACCGTTATGCCGTGGTGCCTGGTGAGCGTGCGTTGATCATGACTTCCAATGACAGCGGTTACCAAGCCGCTCTGGATATTCAGTCCGCCGGTCGCACGGTAGTTGCTGTGGTGGATTGCCGCTATCATGCTGAAGGTCGCCTCGCGCAAATGGCTCGTGCTGCGGGTATCGAGGTCATCACTGGCCACGGTGTAATTGAAGCCTGTGGTAGTCATTCTGTCACTGGTGCTGTGATTGCGCCACTGGACCAGGCTGGAGACCAAATCACCGGTGCGCAGCGCAGTGTATCCTGTGATTTGATTGCTATGGCTGGTGGTTGGAGTCCAGTGGTCCACTTAAGTTGCCATACGGGTAGTCGTCCAGTATGGGATGAGCAGCTTATTGGCTTTGTCCCGGGTCCTAATGTACAGCAACAATATTGTGCTGGTGCGGTTGTTGGCCACTACACATTGGCTCATGCACTGAGTGGTGGTGCTGCCGTGGGAGCGGAAGCGGCTGGTGCTAAAGTACCAGAAATTCATTTTGATTGTGGTGATGAAACTGAAGCGCAGGCTCAGGCGTTGTTCCTGATACCTCACAGTAAATCTGTAAGTCGTGCTCCAAAACAGTTTGTTGACTTCCAAAATGATGTGACAGCAGCAGGCATTGAACTAGCTATCCGAGAAGGTTATGAGTCCATTGAACATATTAAGCGCTATACGGCCATGGGCTTTGGTACTGACCAGGGTAAAACTGCTAATGTTAATGGAGTGGCAATTGCTGCCAAAGCGCTACATCAATCGATCCAGGCAACGGGCACGACTATTTTTCGCCCTGCCTATACTCCCGTTACCTTTGGGGCACTTGCAGGGCGCGATGTGGGATCATTGTTTGACCCGGCTCGCTATACTGCTACCCATCAATGGCATGTGGCACAGGGCGCAAAATTTGAAAATGTTGGTCAATGGAAACGGCCATGGTATTTCCCTAAAGCTGGAGAAACTATGCAGCAGACTTTAAACCGTGAATGTTTGGCTGTACGCAATAGTGTTGGGATAATGGATGCTTCTACTCTGGGTAAAATTGATATACAAGGTACGGATGCTCGGGAATTTCTTAATCGCATCTATACCAATGATTGGAGTAATCTCAAGCCCGGTAAGTGTCGTTACGGTTTGATGCTAAAAGAAGATGGTATGGTATTTGATGATGGCGTCACCACGTGTTTGTCAGAAAACCACTTTCTAATGACTACCACCACTGGTGGTGCAGCTGAGGTCTTGGCTTGGTTAGAGTTGTGGCAGCAGACTGAATGGCCAGAGTTGGAAGTTTATTTTACCTCCGTTACCGACCACTGGGTGACTTATTCTCTAGTAGGACCAAATAGCCGTAAAGTACTGGAACAACTGTGCAATGATGTAGATCTGTCAGCAGAGGCATTCAAGTTTATGGACTATAAGGCCGGTACGGTAGCTGGTATTCCAGCCCGTATTTGTCGTATTTCATTTACGGGTGAGTTATCCTTTGAGGTTAATGTGCCAGCCAACCAGGGCCATTTTGTTTGGCAGCAGATCATCGCTGCTGGTGAAGCTTATGACATTACTCCCTATGGCACCGAAAGCATGCATATCTTGCGGGCTGAAAAGGGCTATATCATTGTTGGGCAGGATACTGATGGTTCCTTGACACCACAAGATTGTGGCATGGACTGGATTGTGAGCAAGACTAAGGCATTCAGCTTTATTGGTCAGCGTTCCCTCCACCGTTCCGATACTGCCCGTAGTGATCGCAAGCAATTGGTGGGTTTAAAGCCAAAAGATCCAGCAGCCATTATTCCTGAGGGTTCACAGATTGTTATGGACCCCAATCAACAGATTCCTATGGATATGGTTGGTCATGTCACCTCTAGTTACTGGAGTGTCTGCCTAGATCATGGAATTGCCATGGGTACGGTCAAGGCAGGTTTCTCGCGTATGGGTGAGACTGTATATTGTCCGTTGGTGGATGGTCGTACTTTGGCAGCCGAGATTTGTAGTCCTGTATTCTATGATCCAAATGGGGAACGTCACCATGATTAAGTGCCACTCTGAAACGATAAGAACTCCTTTATGCGATGCCGTATTGGCTATAACTAGTGACACAAATGCTGGTATTTACATGCGTGAAAACACATTTGGTCACTTAAATTTACGTGGCAATCCAACAGATAAGGCTTTTCTTAGTTCAATAGAGACTGTTTTGGCTCTGAATTTACCGCTGATACCCTGTAGTAGTGTACGCAGTGATGTGTTTTCGGTGTACTGGTTAGGTCCCAGTGACTGGCTATTGATGGTGCCCATAGGTACTGAATCGCAGGTTGCGGCTGATTTGCGTGACTCGCTGATGGGACAACATAGTGCAGTAGTAGATATTTCCAGCGCTCAGGCATTAGTTAATTTATCCGGGGTCAAGTTGCCAGAGTTGTTACAGAAGGCCATTGTATATGATTGTGATCCAACCCATTTGCCAGTCGGTAAAGTTGTACAGACCACCTTTGCTAAAACAGGAGTAACACTTTGCCGTTGTGAAGATGGTTCTATTGATTTGATTATATGCCGCAGCTTTTCAGACTACTTTACATTATGGCTGCGAGATGCCAGTGCGGAGTATGGTTTAGCTGTAGTTGATGCATGTTTGTCACGACCTAAAGTATCTGCACAAACTTAGTCTCGCCGGTCAGAAGAAATAGCGTAATGTATTTGGTTCTGCACGCACTGTAATAATCTGCCTAGGGGCGCAGTACAAGACCATCGCAGGACTGGCCAGTAATCGTCATAACAGTTAGCAGCTATGGCTTGGCAAGGCAAATCCCAGATGATTCATCGCTGTATTAGCAAGTGTGGCCATGATACATCTTTTAGACTAGGGCTATAACATAGCCGTAATTACCAGCTGCTCAATTATATAAATTACTTAAATACATATTCCATTATTACTTGACCTTTGTATTACTATATGTTGCCATAACATTACTTGTTAAAAAAGCACTATTCAGTCATTGTCTATTTGTTTATCAACAGTTAACAATAAAGCACGGAGAAGTAAGTATGAATATAAGTATGAATAAATGTATCAAGATCATTGCAGCAGTGGTCATCATGGTAGCTTTAAGCCAGATAGCTATATTTTTAACTGTTGATAAACAAATAGATGCTGATTGTGAGTCTATCACGATGGCTGAAATGAACTGGCCATCTGCTGAATTGATGGCCAATGTCGATAAAATAATTTTAGAGCAAGGGTTTGGTTGCAAGGTTGAATTGATACCTGGTGCTACTATGACCACCTTTGCTTCCATGAATGAAAAAGGTCAGCCAGATGTTGCTGGGGAATTATGGATCAATGCAGTCCGTGAACCACTTGCAGAAGCCTTTGATGAGGGCCGCTTGCATTCAGTTAATGGTAATCCAATTACGGGCTTGGGAGAAGGTTGGTGGATTCCCAAGCATACCCGGGAAAAATATCCTGAGTTAAAGACAGTCATGGACATTTTGGAGCGCCCTGACTTGTTTCCAGATGCGGAAGATCCATCCAAAGGTGCATTTATAGGTTGTCCAGCTGGCTGGGGCTGTCAGCTGGTTAATGCCAATTTATTCCGGGCTTTTGATATGGCAGCTAAAGGTTGGGTTCTGGTGGATCCAGGTTCATCAGCTGGTCTGGATGGTTCTATGGCCAAAGCAGTGGAGCGTGGTGAGAACTGGCTCGGCTACTATTGGTCACCCACTGCAATGATTGGTAAATATGATATGCAGTTGGTTGATTTTGGTGTGCCATTTGCTGGCAGTGACAATTGGGATGGCTGTATTGTTAAGGCAGAGCAAGATTGTGCTGATCCACAGCCTTCCGCATGGACCAAATCTGAGGTACATACCGTTATCACAGATAAGTTTATGAACAGTGATTCTGGTGCTGCTGAATACCTGAAACAGCGAGTTTTCCCAGGTTCAATCATGAACAGCATGTTGGTCTATATGACAGACAATCAGGCTGGAGGTGCCGATGCTGCTATTGAGTTCCTGCTTAAGCATGAAGATATTTGGACTCAATGGGTCGGTGATGAGATTATTGCCAAAGTTAAAAAGAGTCTCTAATTAATAATTTATTTTTGTGTAAAAAGCCTACTATAACCCTTGTTTAGTAGGCTTTTTAGGTTATGAAATAGTAGAGAACAAGCTGTTGGCATGGAGTAGCTTTGACATGAATTTTCCGATAGATCGAATTGATTTACGCGAGCTTAAGAAAGGCATCGATTTTGCCTTTCGTGACTTTTCCCGTACCTATGGTGATGCGATCGAAGCATTTTTTGACCCGCTTATGTATTTTATGGTCTGGTTGGAACAGCTAATGATTAATGCGCCCTGGCAGGTTATGGTCTTTATTTTTGCCTTCTTAGCTTGGCTCGGATCACGTAGCGTATTGCTTGTTTTAGGTACTGTTTGCTCATTTGCATTAATTTACTATTTGCGTATGTGGGAAGATACGATGGCTACGGTAGCGATCATTTCCGTAGCAACTTTAACTTGTATCGGTATCGGTATACCGCTTGGGGTCTTGATGGCACGTTCCAACCGAGTGCAGGCAATCGTTACCCCCATACTGGATGTTATGCAAACCATTCCCAGTTTCGTCTACCTGATTCCGGTGGTCATGCTTCTTGGTATCGGTAAGGTACCTGGCCTCCTGGCAGTCTGTATTTATGCGATGCCGCCTATTGTAAGGTTGACTAACTTGGGTATTCGCTTAGTGGATAAAGAGGTGCTGGAAGCGGCTGAATCATTTGGAGCCAGCTATCGGCAGAAACTATTTGATGTTCAAATTCCTCTGGCATTGCCAAATATTTTTGCCGGAGTCAATCAGACTATTATGATGGCGCTAGCGATGGTAGTAATTGCCTCAATGATTGGCGTAAAGAGCCTGGGTGTTCCAGTATTACGGGCTATTTCAAATCAGTATCTCGCGCTAGGCCTGATGAATGGCTTAGCTATTGTTGTTTTGGCTATTATCTTTGACCGGGTATCACAAAAATATGGCCAGCGTCTACAAAAACACCGTCAGGGTGGTCATGATGTCTGATATTAAAGTTAAAATTAAGCACCTCTATAAAATTTTTGGTTCTAATCCAACCGCCATGGTGAACCATGTAAAGAATGGTATAAGTAAGCAAGAACTGCTGAGCCAGTACCGTCATGTGTTGGGTTTGAAAGATGTCAATATCAATGTGCCTGCTCGCGGTGTACAAGTAATCATGGGTTTATCAGGTTCTGGTAAGTCCACTTTAATCCGGCATATTAACCGTCTAATTGAACCCACTGATGGTGAAATCATTGTTGATGGTAAAAATGTGCTGAAAATGAATATTAATGAACTGCGTGATTTTAGGCGTCATACACTGTCCATGGTATTCCAGAAATTTGCTTTGCTGCCTCACTACACGGTAATGGATAATGTTGCCTATGGTCTTAAGGTTCAGAATATACCTATAGAAAAAGCGCGCCAGCGTAGCCAAAAATGGATTGACCGTGTGGGCTTATCTGGCTTTGAATATAATTATCCTGCGCAATTGTCTGGTGGTATGCAACAGCGCGTGGGTTTAGCTCGGGCTTTGGCAACTGATGCTGAAATCCTATTGATGGATGAAGCTTTTTCAGCGCTAGATCCCCTGATCAGGACTGATATGCAGGATATCCTGCTGGATTTACAAGAGGAACTGCATAAAACCATTATCTTTATTACCCACGATCTCGATGAAGCACTGCGGATTGGTGATAATATCGCAATTTTGCGAGATGGAGAGGTTGTGCAGCAAGGGACTCCACAGGAGATTGTTTTACATCCTGCGGATGACTATGTGAATGACTTTATTAAGGATATTAATCGTGCTCGAGTACTTGAGGTAAGCTCGGTAATGGATGATAAGTTGATTGATCATGGTCCTGATATTGATATCAACATGGTGATTGAGGAAGCGTTACCTCGGTTATCTGCCATGACTGCCCCGAAAGGTGTGGTAACACAGGACGGTAAAGCGGTTGGTTCCGTTTGTCTAGACCGGATGGTCGCAGCCATCGCTCGACCAAAATCAACATCTAACAGTAAGACTATTTACAGTTAGGTGGCTATTGGCAGTTATATGGGCAGAATAAACTCGTGACTATATTTTCATAGATGCAGACTCTGTACTGGTATGATTAGTCAGATATCATACATTAAGCTGTGCATTTAGGAATAAATTAACTGGTTGCAATACGATGAAAATTGGTTTTATTGGTTTTATTGGTTTGGGCAATTTGGGTGTGAAACTGGCAGAGACTCTGCTACGTAGTGGCTATGATCTTATAGTGCGCGATCTTAATCCGGCTTTGGAAGCAGATTTTGTGGCGCGTGGTGCAATGAGTGCCAAAAGTGCCAGAGCTGTGGCTGAAATTTGCGATCTAGTGATTACTTGCCTACCTTCCCCAACTGCTTGTGCTGAGGTTATGGAAGGTGAGCAAAGCATTATCAATGGATTATCTAAAGGCAAAATCTGGCTGGAAATGAGTACGACTGATGCTGCTGAAGTATCACGTATTGGAGTATTGGTCCGAGCCATAGGTGCTGAACCTCTCGACTGTCCCGTATCTGGTGGTTGCCACTGAGCGGATACTGGCAACATCTCGATTTTTGCTGGTGGTACTCGAACTGCCTTTGAACGTGTTCTTCCAGTATTGACTACTCTGGGGCGACGCGTTCTGCATACAGGTGTATTAGGTTCGGCATCTGTGTTAAAAGTGTTGACCGATTTCCTTGCCACAGCTCTCCTAGCCGCTATCAGCGAAGCTCTGACCACAGCTAAAGTATTGGGTATGGATATGAATGTAGCTTATGAAGCTATTAAGGCTTCATCAGGCAATTCATTTGTACATGAAACCGAATCTCAGGTCATTTTAAATGGTAGCCGTGATATCAGCTTTACCATGGATTTAGTATTAAAGGATGTAAGTTTATTTTATGGTTTGGCTGAACGAGCTGGCTTAAAGCTAGAACTGGCTCCCATACTGATTGATCTGTTTCGTGATAGTATTGAGCCAGGGCTTTCCAGCTCAGATGACTGATGATGAACCTGAGGCGTCCGGATACGAAGTGGTTATTGCAGGGCGTCAGGTTCAATAAACCAATTAGGCGACTGCCTTAAGCTACCTTCAATGGCTAAATAAAGTGGCTGTTAATGCAATACCCAAGACATTCATTACTATTACCGAATAATTGTAATTGAGTTGGTTATGTTTAACAAACTGCTCTATTTAGTACGCTGCTTTTAGTACCATAGATTGGTACGATGTTCATTATTAAGAACTTTAAATGTTTATATTCCATAAAGGTTAACTCACAATGCGAGAACTTGGTTGTTATATTGCCGGTCATTGGGTCACTCCAGTTATGGAAACCGTTAAATTAGCGGTCACTAATCCAGCTACGGAACAGACTGTGGCAAAGGTTAGCATGGCAGGTATAGATGATGCTGAAGCAGCAGTGCAGGCAGCTGCTTTGGCTTTGGACAGCTGGAGCCAAACTACAATTGAACAGCGTATGTCCTTAGTGGAGCATTTCTTGCAGCAATATGAATCTCATTATGAGGATATGGCGCAAGCCATCAGTACTGAAATGGGATCTCCTATTGATAGTGCCCGGGAAATACAGGCTGAAACTGGGGTAGGTCACACTCGTGCTTTTTTGGAATCTATGGCCAATATGGTGCTAGAACAGCGCCATGAGGATAATGTACAAGTGGTGCGTGAACCCATAGGTGTATGTGTATTGATTACCCCTTGGAACTGGCCAGTTAACCAGATTGTTTGCAAGGTAGTGCCGGCGTTATTGGCTGGTTGCACAGTGGTGCTTAAGCCCAGTGAGCTGACCCCGTTGTCAGCTCAGCTATATGCAGAATTCATGGCTGCTGCTAAATTTCCTGCTGGTGTATTCAATATGGTGCATGGCACAGGTTCGGTTATCGGATCTTATCTTGCAAGTCATCCATTAGTGAATATGGTGTCTTTTACTGGTTCTACCCGAGCTGGGGTAGCAGTGGCCAAGGCAGCAGCGGATACTGTTAAACGGGTTACTCAGGAACTTGGAGGTAAATCTCCCAATATCATTTTTGCTGATGCTGACTTGTCAGCTGCGATACGGCAT
This sequence comes from uncultured Pseudomonadales bacterium, assembly GCA_943787595.1. GTDB lineage: Bacteria > Pseudomonadota > Gammaproteobacteria > Pseudomonadales > Balneatricaceae > CALSNA01. The sequence continues at coordinate 379,297 of CALSNA010000005.1, read as the reverse complement.
GGTGTTTCTGAATGCATGTTCAATACGGGCCAGTCCTGCGATGCGCCGACTCGCATGTTGGTGGAGCAAAGTGTGTATGCCCAAGCTGAGATCCTGGCCCGGTTAGCAGTCAAGGCCATTAAAACTGGTGCCCCCAGTCAGTCTGGCGATCATTTGGGTCCACTAGTGTCTCAACAGCAATGGGATAAGGTACAGCGATTGATTCAGATAGGTATTGATGAAGGTGCAGTATTGCTAGCCGGAGGTACTGGCAAACCAGACGGGCTGAACATTGGTTACTATGCTAAGCCGACCTTATTTGGCAATGTAAATAACCAAATGAAAATTGCACAGGAAGAAATTTTTGGTCCAGTGCTAGTCTTGATTCCGTTTGCCACAGAAGAGGAAGCCATTGCCATTGCTAATGATACCCCCTATGGTTTGGGCGCATACCTTTACACTGGTGATTTACAGCGTGGTCATCGTGTTGCCCGACAACTGAAAGCAGGCACTGTGCATATCAATGGTGCTACCCTAGCGTATACCACACCATTTGGTGGCTATAAGCAATCTGGCAACGGGCGTGAATATGGTGCTTATGGCATCCATGATTTTCAGGAAATCAAGGCAATCAGTGGCTATTACACCGATTAGCACCGTGCATATTGTTAAATTGTTATTCATGTATGGTCCACTAGACGGATTTTGGGTTTACCCGTTGCTACAGCAATAATCTTTGACTCTACAAACAGTTCTCCACTGAGCTCCGATTGCACGTGTTTATTATGTTGTCTTGTATGTGCACTGATGCGTTCAGCGCCAGCAGATTTGGCCAGGGTAGTTGCTTCTGCGAGCACAATAGCCTCAGCTTTACTAAAGGCCTCTGTAAGATTATTGCAGTCAAATGGCATGGCTCGGTTAAATACCCGAAAAACGCCTGCCCTTGGCTGGTTAATGGTAATTTCAGCGCGCTGTACAATGCATCCCATAACCGCACCGACAGCATTGGCAACATGTCCATATTCTGGTAGCTTTAGTTCTAGGCCAAGGCTGTTAGCAACGTCAGGATAGTAAGTAGCTGCAGCTGCTCCAACAGCTACAAGTGTATGACTTTTGCAGAAGTGAATTCCAAATAGGGCGTTTTGTGATTGGCCTGCCTGGTCGTACTTCAAGATTAAGTCACTCATTAAGACTGCTAGATCATGTACTTTGGTTTGATTCAGCAAGTCTTCCTGATGTAGGCCTGCTTCTATTAAAGCTTGACAAATATGGTGGTGCATCAACTGCAATACTTGATTACTGGCTGTCTGGATATCTGTTGCTGCCCAACTGTCATAGCCGTAAAGGTAGCGCATTTGTTGTGCCCATATACTGGCGGCCAAGATTGCTGCAGGTTGGTTCCAATGATTACTTTTACCTAATACATGAGCTGCATCGGAAGGCGTAAAGCCAGAATAAATTGCTATGCCTAGGCGTTCCAGGCGAGCCATCGCTTTGGCCAGTGGCTGATCATTGAAAGCCAGTGTCTCCATTTCCACAGGCCCTTGTTCAAGCATTTCCCAAGCCTTAAGTTCAGTTGTATTAAGTTGATTTATCAGTGCTTGGTTGTATTCCAATCGTGTAATAAAACGGTTATGGCGAGGACTGGGTGTACTTGCAAGTTGAGTTTCCAGGCGTGATATGAGTTGAGGGTATTGTTGTGCCAATAAACTGAGAGGAATGACACGCCGTGGCCCAAGCGAAATATTGCCTCCATGAAAGTGTACTTCACTATCTCCACCTAGACCGATGGAATACACTTTGACAGTCTCCACCATAGGCTGCCAATCCCCCACCTGAGCACCGGCAGAGGCTAGCTCTGGCTCACCATCAGTCATGATAGCAATGTCGGTAGTAGTGCCTCCCATATCGGCAATAATGGCATTGTGACAGCCAGACAGAGCATAGCCGCCGATAACACTGGCTGCAGGACCAGATAGGATTGTAGTTACTGGGCATTGTAGTGCGGTATCGGCGTTAACGATGGAACCGTCACCTTTAACAATCATCAGTGGCGCTGTAATGCCAATATTACCCAGTATGCTCCTTACTGCTTCAATTAATTGCTGAATAAATGGGATCATGCGTGCATTTAAGCAAGCAGTTAAGGCTCGTCTGGGTGCGCCTAGATGAGTGGTTAGCTCATGACCGCAAGTAACGGGCATTCTGGTCAATTGTTTCACCAAACTTTGTAGTCGTAGCTCATGACTGGGATTGCGAACGCTAAACTGGCTTGCAATAGCAAATGCTGAAACTTGTTCTTGCAGACCAAGGATTGATGCCTGGGCTTGGTCTATATCTAGCGGTTGCAGCTCCTGTCCAGTGGCATCATGTCCACCATTGAGACTTACAATGCAAGGTTTTGCAACAATATCCTGTAATCTGCTTTTTACTACCTGCATTTCGGTAAAACCAGCCAATAGAACGCATACAGGTGCTCCGTTCCCTTCTACTACCGCATTTGTAGTCAATGTGGTGGATAGTGAAACCAGTTCAATATTACGTACTTGCTCTGGTGGAATTTGCTGCAAGGCTTCAGCAATGCCTAGGGCTAGGTTATGGCGAGTAGTGAGGCTTTTCAAAGCCAACCGCACTTGATTTTGTGCATCAATCAGTACGGCATCAGTATAGGTTCCACCAGTGTCTATTCCGAGCCGTAACGGCATGGCAAGGTTCTCTATTTGGCACTAAATACAGCAATAGTAATGACAAACCAAGCATAACGGCTCTGTTCTGCTAACTAATTTATTACTGCATCACAGCATGTTGCAAATACGTCATTCAAGGTTTTATCGGCGTTGTTATGTCAAGGCTAATTATATTAGATTAATGATCAGTCTCGGTAATTATTTATCGCCTGTCAAGGTATTATCTGATGCTACATGATGGTATCGCAGTAAATTGCAAAGTTGATAAATAGGATCGTAATATGATTAGTAAAGTGGCGTTCATTGGTTTGGGAGTTATGGGTTACCCTATGGCTGGTCATCTGGCAAATGATGGCTTAGCTGTTTGTGTATATAACCGTACCCAGGCTAAGGCAGTACAGTGGCATGCCCATTATGGTGGGGCTTGGGAAAATACGCCTGCAGCAGCCGTGGCAGATGCGGACATTGTTTTTTGCTGTGTCGGTAATGATAATGATTTGGACAGTATCGCTTTAGGCACAAGGGCATACTGGCTGCTATGGCTCCTGGCAGCTTATTGATAGATCATACAACGGCATCAGCCAAAGGGGCTCGGAAACTAGCATTGATTGCTAACAAACTGGGCGTAGATTTTATGGATGCACCTGTTTCTGGCGGTCAGGCAGGTGCCAAAAATGGTGTTTTGACTGTTATAAGGCTGATCATGGCCCATAGCAGTCCCCAGTCTAACCAACTCAGGCCAGGACTGATAAACTGGCTTAGCAGTGCTAGGAAAAACAGAGCAATCTTAGGATTAAACAATACAATGAGCAGGCCGTCTAGGATTGCGCTCAGCAATGATTCGTGTTTTCCTTGGTCTGTTTGGTGGCTAACTGAGGTTTGTTTACTCCGGAAAATCTGGTAACCCAACCAGCCAAGGTAAAAGGCACCAAACAATGTTAATAGCTTAAATATCAGGGGTGAAAGATGCAATACTGTGTTTATGCCCACTAAAGCTAGCATAGCAAAAATCCCCACGCCTAAGGCGTGGCTGGCACTAGCAACCAAGCCATAGTAGCGACCATTGGTTATCGTATGTCGGGCAATAACCAACAAACTAGGTCCTGGTGTTAAGGCACCCAGAAAACAAAGTCCTGCTAATGTAAACCAATTAAGCAACGTCATAAATCAGCAATTTCCAGTTTAAGGTTAGTCAAGTCAGCATATTGATCATATCGTGATAATCACCGATTATTAATTGTGTCCATAAGATCAAGTTGTTCCCAGTGTTATAGCATTATCGGCATCAAAGCATGCTTTGTAGGTAATTATGTAGTTTCCCTATCGTTTTTTTGCCAAGTGTTTATGGATTTATTTGGTTATTTGCAGCTGTAATAGTTAAATTGGTAGCTATGATGAATTGCTTGATGCCTCTGGTATCTTGTGGGTGTATGACGGTACATTTAGGTTAACTAAATATTTTGACCTAAATTACATTATCGGTGCTGGCGTTAGTTGGCGCTTGGTTTAGGCTGATAATTCAGCCACTGGTGAGAAAACCAAAAGTAGTTATCTTGTCCCCAGATAGGTGCTGTGCAGTTATACCGAGTACGTCCTGCAGGTAATGGTCGATTTGGTTGTACGATAAAGTGCAACTCATCTTGCCATTGAGGTAGATAAGTTTGTCCCATGATAAAGCAGTTTAGGCGTTTCCGGCTGGTATCATGTAATGGTTGTGCGAGGTTGACCCGCAGTAGTGGTGGATTGTCCTGTTGTTGATCTGGTCTTAGTACAGGATCACCCAGCTGATTATAGTGAACGGGTAGGGGCTTAGAAGCCAGTTTAACTGCTAACGATTCCAGTGTGGCATAGTTGCCTGTAACAGCAAATCGGGGCAGGGCCTGCCAGTCAGAGTGTGGGCCAACACCTCCAGATTGTTGGCCAAAGGCAATATAGCCACGCTTTTTGAGTGCTTGCTGTAAGGTCAGGTTATATTCTCCGAACGGATAAGCCAGCCACTTTGGCTGCGGTCCGGCTTCTGTTTCCAGTCGTTGTTGGGCATAGTCAATATTGGCCAAAGTTGTGGTTAACCATTTTTCATTGTAGCTGGGTTTTCGCACTAGATAGCCATGATCTTTGCTATGGTTTCCTAGGCTACCCCTATGACGAGTTAGCTCCCTGAGCATGTCCCAATTCATGGCGTACTTGCGCCCTTGATCAACAGGATCAGTATTGACAAATACCGTGAAAGGATATTTGAACTGTTTCAGCAGCGGGAAAGCATTGTTATAAATACTGATCATTGCATCGTCAAAGGTAATAACAACCGCTTGATCTGGTAATGCGTGACCTTGTTGCACAGCATCTAGGGCTTGTCTTAGTGGCAATACATGGTAGTTATTATGCTGTAGAAACTTCAAATGGTCATGAAACTCTTGCTTAGTGAGCGAGGTTGCCCTTGGCGTTTCAGAGCTGACATGGTGGTACATCAGAATATTGAATGAATCAGTAGCGCTAGCAACAGCAGAAAATAAAATTGATACCGACATTAAACCGGTGAACAGAAAATGAACGTAAGACATTAACATGATACATTAACTGATATTAATAGTAGATGTTGTTATTTTAACCCAGTACTTGGGTACTGGACCAATCTTTAACCTGATTTTCAGATTTCCACAAAATGTTTTTAATAGGCGGCCTAGTCTGGGAACAGGTCGCTGCATAATTTACCCCCAAAAGACCAATCACTTTTGCGGACATCACGAAAAATAATATGTACTGCATCCGGTTTGATATTGGCAATAGTACAGAATGTCATCGTGAGTTCCCTAGCAAGCTGGCGCTTTTGCTCTTCAGTTCGGCCAGGAAACATATCAATTGTAATCAGTGGCATTAAATCATCTCCGGTGATGGTCTGGTATCATAACAACACCCTCAAGCTTGTAATTGCTACAAGATGATTATGTTCGATCATACATTGTTAAACAACCCGGCGCAAAATTTGCATAAGTTAATTGTATTAAGCCGGTTGAGCCTGTTTCATGTGCGTTGCAAACGCTCTGCTTATGATGACAATTTTTGCTTGTCCCCAGCCGTGTTTACTTTATGTTAAAATATTTCTTAGTTTTAGGCACTGAACTAGTGATCATCAAAACCTTGGTAAAGGATGCGTATAGACAGCTAATACATAGACAATGCTTGAATCCTGCCCTGATAGGCTCAGTTGAACGCATAAAAAATTATTAATTTTTTACTATATTTCAATACATATAAAAATATATGAGCACACAAGTGTGTACTTTGGGAATAATATCTATTCTCCCTATTATTTGTTTTAGGAAAGCAGATTGTGTCCGTTGATCAAGATAAGCCGTTATTAGGAATAATGTTGATGTTGGTGGCCATGATGATGGTACCTCTACTGGATCTGTTTGCTAAATTGCTGTCCCATGATTATCCGGTATTACAGGTTACCTGGGCACGGTTTGCCTTTCATACTCTATGGCTATTGCCATTGTTACTCTGGCAGCGGTTGCGTTGGTGGTGTTTACCAGTAAAGCTTGGTTACCAGTTGATACGTAGTTTATTGTTAATTGTAACAACCTTGTCATTTTTTATTGCCATCAGGGATAATCCAATTCCCAATGCGCTAACATTATTGTTTGTATCACCTTTGGTCGTGGCTATGGTGGCGCCTTTTTGGCTCGGTGAATCCTTCGACTGGCAGCGAGGTATCGCAGTTCTGTGTGGTTTTTTGGGTATTTTGCTAGTGTTACAACCCACCACAAACCAGTTCCAGTACAGCCTTTTACCAGCCCTTGTGGCTGGTATCAGCTATGCCTGCTATATCATGATAACTCGCAAACTTAGTCACTCTGTAGCACCCTTGCTAACGTATATTTTATACTGCTGTAGTTGGTTTTCTTATCTTGTCTCCTTTAGCTGTCAGCGTCTGGGTAAAGCCTGACCTGCAAGCTGTGGTAATGATGGCTGCCATGGGCTTTTTTGCGGCTGTTGGTCATTTTATGATTATTCAGGCCTGCGAATATGCCACTGCCTCTCAGCTGAGTCCGTTTAATTATTTTGAGATCATAGGCGCTGTTGTGATCAGTTACTTGGTCTTTGGATATTGGCCGACCATAGAAGTATGGGTTGGTGTGCTGGTAGTTAGTTTGAGTGGCTTTTACATCTCGTGGCGGGAAATGCGGATGGTGGCCAAAGCGACGTTAGTTGATAACTTTCGGGCGGATAAGCTTTAAATACAAGCATAGTCTCATGGTAATGAGTAAACAGTTTCTAGGTATTATGATATTGATCGATCTAAATTATTCAGTTTGCCATCTTGATTTGAGTTTACTATGTGATTGTCTGGTCAGTCCCAATGAACCCCTAAGTAGGGCTGGTTATCTGAACACTAAAAACATGCCCTATACTGAGTTTATTTAGCACTGTAATCGATTTACTGCTCTTAATAAGGGTGTTCTTCCAGCAATGTTGTTGATCAATGGTTGATTTTTAACAGCTTGATTATATGTAATGTATTGATATTAACTAACGAAGCTAATGTGGATAACTCCCATAACCAGCGTTAGCATAACGTTTGGGTTATGTATTGGCTCAATAAAACATGCTGGTATTTTGGTGCTAAAGCTGGTATGCAATGGCGTGTCAGGCTACGGCTGTTCAATTATGAACTGATATATTGCATATGCTTAGAAAACAACTCATCAACGTTGCAACGAAATCGCTTTGTAATGGCCTTGATTTGAGACTGCTTATACACGATTAGATTTAATTCAGGACTAGTAAGGTGATGGAAATTCCACTACACATCCAGACTTATTGATGACTATGAGCTTATCCTGGCGCTTATGGACACTCGCATTATCCATAACAATGACATAACCTATGGGATCTTTAGGTAACAAAGTCTGGATTAGCCATGCAAAAAAACGTCAGAGTTAATCATCGATATTGGGTATTTGGCTTTGATCATATACTTTGATCCCTACATCACCTTGTTTTAACAAAAAGCACGAACGATATTTCCAGAGAAAAGTGTTGCGTATCCAATGTGGATGACGAGAGATAAAAACAAATTACCCAGTACAACGGTTAATGCGATGTTCAAGCTTGCCGTTTCTGTTAGAGCAATAGAATATACGACAAGCCATGTAATAGCTGATTTCGGGTTGGTTACTTGAAAAAGTAATCCTTCTAGATATCTTTGGGCTAAGGTTGAGCGTATGTCTCTTTCCAAAACATTGAAATTGGAGCTAAGCGCAGACTTAAATGACTTAAATGACTTAAATGACTTATAGGACAGGTAAATTAAATATAAAGCTCCACAGATTTGAAGCACAAACAATGCTGATGAGAACTGTAGTAAAAGAAAAGTTATCCCAAATATCGAGAAAATGCCCCAAAAAACTGAGCCAGTCACGATACCAGTTGCAAGAGTAACCGCTGATCTTTTCCGTATGATATCGACGTGGCCAATCTTGCCAATATTTTTGGGCCGGGGCTGGACGTACCCATAATGTATGCTAAAAAAGATAATAATAAAAACCCAAATTGATCAGTCAAATTAGAATCTATCATAGCTTGTACTCGACAGACGCGCGTTTAGGAAAATGGGTATAAATTTGTTCGATCTCTTCGCTTTCATCTTGAGCTGCGGCTATCCAGCCCTGCATGGCTTTGGCAGCGCTCAGGCTATCATCGGATAGATAGATCATCGAAGGGCTGGTGCCCTCCCGCAAATTAGACAGAATTTCAGCCACGTATTCCTTTGATCCTAATATAACCAAAGGTCTGTTCTGGATCATATCGATTGAAGCCTTGGAAATATCACTGTAAGATCACCAAAAACATTGCAGGGTTTCCTGCAACGAAGCCAATAGGGTGGCACCTGCGTTGCATGGTTGCCCAAATAAAACCACATCTTGTGCGCCGATCAATGCTTTTGAAATAACGGATATCTGACCATTGTCTTGTGCAAATGCCTGAAACACTGGGGACGATGGCTGCTCAAAAAGACCAAACGTCAAACTAAATTAAAGATGGCACCAACAATGCGGGGGGCAGCTTTAGTATTTATAATGTTGCTTTTAGTAGCTAACAATCCTGTATTTAAGGAATTACTTGTTTTTCTCAGGCGCTAACCTAGCTAAATCATAAGGCGTTATCTGATACACACAATAGTTGAGCCAATTGGCAAAAAATAAGGTGCCATGACTGCGCCAAGTGGTGGCTGGTGTATTAGCAGGATTATTGTCCGGGAAATAGTTTGCGGGTACTTCTGGTTCTAGTCCTTCATGCTGGTCACGTTGATATTCATTAGCCAAAGTATCAGCATCGTACTCTGGATGTCCGCTGAGATAAACCTGACGCCGGTCTTTGCTTGCCATCAAATAAACTCCGGTAACTTCTGAATCTGCCAGAATTTCAAGGTCGGTATTCTGACTAATAAAGTCCACTGGAAAATCGGCATTGCGGGACTGAGGTGCCATAAATTCATCATCAAAACCTCGTGTCAGAGGCTCGTGCTGTTTGCAGATACGGTAACGATAAATACCGGAAAGCTTTGATCTTCGAGTGCGTTTAGGCAGGTCATAGATAACTTTCAGACCTGCTTGTACCGCCCAGCAGAGAAACAGGGTAGAGGTTACATGGGCCTGTGACCAATGAATGATTTCTTCAACTTGGTTCCAGTAGAGCACATCTTCAAAGGCTACCAATCCCAATGGTGCTCCAGTTATCACCAAACCATCATAATTTTTTTCTTGGACTTGTTCAAAATTACGATAAAAGCTGTTCAAATGCTCAGTTGGTGTATTTTTACTGGCCCTAGTGTGGATACGCAACAACTCAATATTCACTTGCAAAGCTGAGTTAGATAACAGGCGCATCAACTGATTTTCAGTTTCAATCTTTTTTGGCATCAAGTTCAATATCAATACCTTAAGTGGGCGTATATCTTGATGTACAGCCCGAGTTTCTGTCATCACAAAGACATTTTCATTTCGCAATATGCGAGTAGCAGGAAGGGTGTCGGGTAGCTTGATGGGCATGGATAAACCTGAAACTAAATGGGATTGTGTTGACCAACAAAAGCATAGCTATCCCAAAACAGCTTGTCCAGTGGCACACAAATACTTGGTAAATAAACATTTGAGAAGCTTGCTAAATATAGACATAGCTTATGGATTAATGTAGCCTGAAAAAGGCGTAGAAGTTTCCTTGGGAAACTGCCATCAATTACATTAAAGATAACAATGTGAGTATAATTCCACGGAGGATTGTATTAATGCAAAAAACGTTCAAAAAAACTGTCTTTGCTACCGTTGCAGCAACAATAATTGCTGGTTCGGTTCATGCTGATGATATCAAAGTGGGCGTGATTCTGGGCTTCACTGGTCCGCTTGAATCGCTGACTCCGGCTATGGCAGGTGGTGCAGAGATGGCATTTAAAGAGGTTTCCGACTCAGGTAAGCTACTGGGTGGGCACGCCATTTTACCCATGCGTGCGGATTCTACTTGTATCGATGCCGCCGCTGCCACTGCAGCAGCGGAACGGTTGGTCAACTCCGATAAAGTTGTAGCTATTATGGGGGCTGACTGCTCTGGTGTATCCGGCGCTATCGCAAAAAATGTAAGTGCTCCTAATGGGGTACCCATGGTTTCTCCGTCATCGACTTCGCCAGGTTTATCAACTATTGATGATAATGGCGTATTCTTCCGCACAGCGCCATCCGATGCTCGTCAAGGACAGTTATTGGCTAAAATTGTTAAAGCCCGCGGTATTGATATGGTCGCTGTAACCTATACTAACAATGATTACGGTAAGCCCTTGGCCGAAAGCTTTATCAATGCATTTGAGGCGCTAGATGGCCAAGTATCCATTTCAGCTGCTCATGAGGATGGCAAAGCTGATTATTCGGCAGAAGTAGGCGCTTTATCAGCCTCTGGAGCTAAAGCGCTAGCTGTGTTTGGTTATGTAGATCAAGGTGGTCGTGGTATCATTCAAAGCTCTCTTGATACAGATGCTTTTGACCGCTTTATTCTAGCCGATGGCATGATTGGTAATTCATTGCTGACAATAGATGGTGATTTGAGTGGTTCTTTTGGTACAGGGCCAGGTTCTCAGTCTTCAGGCGCTGAAATATTTAATACACTAGCCAGTGATGCAGGCTTAGATGGTACAGGCATGTTCGTTGCTCATTCTTACGATGCAGCAGCACTGATCGCTTTAGCAATTCAGGCGGGTGGCTCAACTGAGCGCGCCTCAATTGTTGCTAACCTTGCTAAGGTGGCCAATACTCCCGGCACAGTGATTTTACCTGGTGAGTTGGCTAAAGGACTGGAAATCCTTGCCAGTGGAGGTTCTGTTAACTATGAAGGTGCTACCATAATTGAGTTTGATGAAAATGGTGACACTAACGGTGCCTACAAAGAATTAGAAATTGGTGATGGCCAGTTCAATACTGTTAAATATCACTAATACTAACTTCGCAATATATGTAAAGACCCAGCTTAGGCTGGGTCTTTACGTATACATGATGGATGAATTTCAATTTTCTATTTGTCAATTAATGAACAATACTTTCCATACCACTTTTGATATTGATATAAATAAAGGCTTTACGAATAATGATGGAGTTTTAGGTGATTCTAATCTAATTTGATTGCATTAACATAGCTTATGATTGCATCATTCTATTTATCTGAGTAACATGTCTGATCGTTATGACAGAATTTCGTTATGTTGCAGTAACTGATAAAAATGACCACATTCACAAAATTGCCACAGGCCAAAATCTTCTTTATTTAATATGTCCACTATTTATTATGGCCGTATAGCTAAAATCTATTTAACAAACAACAAAATTAACAGTTTAGTGTATAATTTTATCGTGCCGATACCTAATATGTCCTGTTTTTCAGAAAACTAAATTATAAGATAGCAATGGGCAAGCAAACATTATTACTTTCGTATCAAATAAGATGATCGAGGGTAAATACATATATATCATTTGTAGACTTTAGGCCTATCATGCTTTCAGGTATTGTGCCAATAAATCTATTTGGTGCCAGCTTTGCTCACGAGATTTTGCAGAGGTTCATGAATTGTATTTGGTTAAGACAAATTCAAGTTGTAATGTGCAACTGCAGTCAGTAAAAGAATTGGTTTAGTCAGAGTATATTAGGTCTAGGTATGGATAACCTACATTCAAGGCTAATTAGTAACAGTAAACAAAGTCAAGCTTTAAGTCATTGGCGGCACTCCGACGGTATGTCAACAAATTTAGTTGCCATATTGCAACCTGGTGGCCATGTAGTTTTATTGGCTTTCTGCTTTTTATTTTATTTGCTCATTTTGGTACTGATTGCTCCTAAAACTTATGCTAATTTAACTACTGACGCTCCAGATACTGTCACCCTTGCTTTCTGCGAACAATTCTATGTTGACGGCACCCTGACTAACCAGGGTAACCTGAAACTCCCCTCTTGTGACAAAGATAATCAAACCACCACCATCACAGTAACAGGTGACTTTAGTAATACAGGCACTGTGTATTTGGGTGATAAGGCTGAGATACGTTATGCTCCCTCTGCCAAGCTTGGCAAGACCATCTCTATCAGTGCTCTGGTAACTTCTGCCAGAGAAGGTGAGACCGCTAACTTTACTGTTAAGTTGCAGGATTATGTGCGCACCATAGAAGCGTTGGCAGTAAATTATACGGTGGCGGGAGCTAATGGTGAATTGGATTATACTCCGGCTAGTGGAACGGTGACTATTCCAGAAAATGCCAGCACGGGAACCCTAAGCATCTACTTTAAGCCAGATAAAGTAGCTAATGAAAGCAATGAATCGGTGACCGTAACGTTAAGTACACCCCAGTATGCTAGCCTTGGCGATCAAACGGCTACCATGACTATTATTGACGACGATACAACTGAAATTAATATTTCACCCGGCATTTTATTTGTATTTGAGAGCCAGACCACTACCTTTACTGTGGCGCTTGGATCTCAACCTGATGACAGCTTGGTTTTAAAATTAGATCATGATAGCAATCAAATCAATATTGATAGGTCCAGCTTAACCTTTACAGTTGGTGACTGGAATCAGACACAGACAGTAATGGTTACCGGTATTAATCAATCCACATCAACTGTTACCTTGGCTGTAGACCAATCCAGTTCATCAATTGACTTCCATGATAACAATGTTTCGACTAAGACAATTACAGTCTATGTTGAAGATCAAGTCCTCTCTGGTAGTTCCAATATAAACGGCTTGTTGAACTCTGAAACCCGAGTTGATCCCAACCTCAGTTTAACCAGTGAACAGAAACTATTATTGGCTAATACCACGGCTTCCGTATCGGGAAATGTATGTACTATTAACATGCCACAGAACAATTTAAACTTTAGTATCGATCGTGGTATTAGTGTAGATGCCAATAATTGTAATTCTTTTATTGAAAATAGTTCGAGCTCTAGCGTCAGTTCCAGCGTCAGTTCCAGCATCAGTGCTGGTTCCAGATCCAGCTCATTTTTATGGCACCATGGCAGTACGAATACAATGGGTTCGACCTCCCTTTATTTTACCCAGGTAGATGGTGTATCTATCGATAATACCAGCACAAGTGCAATAACCATTCTTTCTTGTCCAGGCTTTGTCGGTGAAACAGATAACCCCGGTGCTGAATTTTATTTGTATGCTGGTCAAGAAGGGCAGGTACAACGTTTAACAGGACTCATAAAATCAAGTAGTAGTCCGAATGCAAATGGAAAATATCCGTGGTCCATTACTTGCACAGATTATATTAAAACGTTGTCCTTGGGTTTGAATGTGATATATCTACAAGGTAATTCATTGCCGCAAGGGTCTATGTCATTACCTCTGAATGCTAATGTATCTTCTTCTGTTCAACTGAATAAGTTGGCCAACCGCAAACAGGCCAACGCTGGAGATATTATTACTTACACTATTGAGTTACAAAACAAACTCGATGTAGACCAAACCAATATTGCTGTTCTTGATGATCTACCACCAGGATTTGAGTATATCAGTGGATCAGCCCGTTGGGATCATGATGGCGATGCAGATAAAGCTACTACTAATGCTACTGCTATGGTTACCATTGAGCCCATTAATATTGATAGTGGTGACAAGCTGCAATTTTACCTGGGTAATATTTTGGTCCCATCAAACACTGTTGGTAACTATAAACTACGTTACCAGTTACGAGTAACCACCGGTGTTAATTATGGTGTCTACACTAATACAGCAGTGGCGGTGAGTGACAGAGGTACTCGTACTGACCGTAGTGACGATATGACCATATCGCTCAGTAATTCAGTTAATGTGAATATTGTTCCTGACGCTGTATTCGAACTGGCGACGTTGATGGGCAAGGTATTTAACGATATCAATGGCAATGGTTGGCAGGATTCAGGTGATTTACCCTTGCCCTACGCTAAGTTGATCACATCAACTGGGCAGCAAATTACCACTGATTCGAATGGACGCTACCATCTTGCTAATTTGTATCCGGGGCGCATGTTAATTCGCCTTGACCAGCGCAATCTGCCTTCTGGCAGTGTAGTGGTAGGACACAGTACAATTGTTGTGGATATTCGTCCTGGGCTACCGGTTAAGGCTAACTTTGCAGTTCAGTTCCCGGATTTTGTGCAGTCACGCCCAGCCACTATATTTAATATTGAGCAACTTCCGGACAAGCCACAACCACGCCTGAATTTGGCTGCCTTTGGGCCGGCGGTGGTCGATCAAGTGACTGGTAATCTGATGCAGCCCTTGGAAATTCGCTTGTACAGTAATTATCCCACCTTTATCGAGCGTTGGCAGGTGGAAGTTGTGGCAGCTGTTGAAAATCAGGTAGTACACACCTTTACAGGAGATCGTAACGACTTGTTTAAGCCTATCTATTGGAATGGGGTTATGGATTCTGGCACGGTTATGGATACATCTACTGATTATGTAATCCGAATGAATGTAGCCAGTGCTTCAGGGCTTCAGGACAACACTCTGGAGCAGGAATTGCCAGTTCGACTATGGTCATCGGATGATCCATCATTATTGTCAGAGTCTCCTTTAGCTCGTTATCATCAGTGGCTTTACCAGTTAGCTCAGGAAGACCTGACCGATAGGCGAGGTATCCAACTTAAAGGCAAAACTGTGCGAATTTCTGGTGATGTGTTTAGTAAAGTACGCATTAGCCAGTCTGACACAGTACTGGTTGAAGTGCCCTGTTACTGCAGCCATGGTAAAAGTGCTGGTGCTCTGCTAGAGGGAAGTGGGTTAGATGATGATTCAGCCTCAAGTATCGAACTGATTTTGCCTCGTGGTAAAATGAAGCTTCAAGTGTTACAAGACAGGTCCATTGATTCAGGCCAGGCTAACCATACAGTTATTGAGCGTGAGTACTCATTGGTTGATCGGTTGATTGAATTTCTAGTTCCGAAAGCTTATGGTGCAGATGTAGTTCCATCAATTCAAGGGCTTACTCGATATAACAATACCTGGCTGCAGCAACAGCCAGGGTCAGGCTATACAATTCAACTATTTTCAACCTTTGACCATAAGGATTTAGCAAACTTCATAGCACAGCATCAGCTAGATGAAGCAGACTTGGCTTTGTTCTCCACGCTGTTAAATGGTAAGCCGCACTATGCTCTGGTTAAAGGAATTTATTCTCATTATTTAGCCGCTCGGAAAGCAATAAAACAATTACCACTGGAATTGCGTGTACAAGAGCCCCAGATTCGTACGCTGGATGATATCCATGAGGCTTTGGCTCAACAGATCCAAGTCGAACAACCAAGTCGACCGGTTTTTGAGCAACAAATTGATGTGGGGGCAATGGATTCTGCTGATACACCTAGTGATCATTTTCTGGTAGGCATTATTGATGCTGAAATAGGTTATAGTACGATTAACGGTAACCTGCAGTTGGCTAATTCTGGTAGTAAACGTTACAGGGAGCGTATCTGGAAAGATGGTGAGGTACAGCTCTACTTTAAGGGTACTGTAGAAGGGCAATATCTGGTTACTGCCAATATAAATACTGACCGAAATTCAGACGATTTATTCAATAATCTAGATCCCAATGCCAGTTATGCCGTGTATGGAGATAATGCCAAGGTGACGAATTTGGGTGAGGAAGCCTATGGTGTACTTTACCTGTTGATTGAGAAGGATGCTTCTTGGGCCAAGTGGGGCCAAGTACAGGCAGCCTTCGATAAGACCGAATTAGCTCGCTATCAGAGTAATCTACAGGGTGCACAGGTGCATTACGAGTTACAACAATCAGCATCTGTAGATAAAACGGTGACTAAGGCAGATGTGTTTATGGGCAAAACAAAGTTGAAGACAGCTCATAATGAATTTCTGGTCACCGGCAGTAGCCTGTATTACCTGAAGCACCAACAAAGTTTAATCGATAGCTTGAGCTTGAAGCTAGAACAACGTAACAAGTCCACTGGCACAGTTACCTCAAGTCAGATGCTCAAGCTTAATAAGGACTATGAGTTTAATGCAGCCGCTGGTCGTATTACCTTCTGGCAACCGCCCCAAAATCTATTGACTAATACATCCACGAATATTGAAACCTTTTTGGTAGCTGATTACAGTTATAGTGTTGCTGGAGATTGGAGTAAAGGAACCCGTGGTGGTCGTATCCAGCAACAACTCAATGATAGCATAGTATTGGGTGTCACTAATGTACAAGCTGATCAGCAGGATAGTCGCTATCAATTACAAGGCATTGATAGCGATATCCAGCTGACTAAAAACCACCGTGTGCACATTGAAGCAGCTCGTAGTCAATCAAGGGTCAACCCACACTATGTTTCTACGGATGGTGGCTTAAACTGGGCGATTGATGAAGCTGATATTACACAAAGTGATCAGAGTAAGGCAGGGAATGCGATTAGTATTCAGGGAGAAATCCGTTTACCTAATCAGCGCACACTATTGAATTATTATAGACGTCAAATATCAGAGCACTTTTCTTCTAATGCCACTGCTCATCAACGTGGGCAGAAAGCCAGTGGTGTGTCCTGGCATCATCAATATGATGATGACTTGTCAGTAAGATTTAGCCATGATCGCCAAATTCAATTGGCAGAAAATCCACAAATCCGCAGTGTGGCATTGAATAGTAGTACTCAAGTGCTTCAGACTAACTATCAGGTGGATGATCGATTGAACGTCAGCGGTGAGTTCACGCATCAACGTGAAGATATGGCTGCAAGTGCCACGGTTACTGATAAACTGGCGGTATCAGGAAATTTCCAGATCAATTCAGATACTTCTGTGACTTTTTCTCAGCAGACTGCTTTTAGTGACTCTGATAACAACCTAACTCAGGCGAGTATTAAGCATCAGTTGACTCCCAAATTGTTGGTCGGAAGCCAGTTTAGTCATGACCGGCAAGGAAATAGTTACAAAGTTGATAGTCGCTATGCAGTGAATGAAAAATTGGCTCTAAGCGCAGGTATGAAACAAGATATGGTTGGCCAGCAGTTTGCTAGTGCTGGTGTAGGCTACAAAGCAAATAGGGTATCTCTGAATGCAAACCTGAGTCAGTCTGATAGTGGTCAGACAGTTAGTGATGTGGGCGCTGGTTATAATCCCAATGATGATACTGAATATAAACTATCATGGCAACAAGGTACAGGTTCTGATGCAGCCAGCCAGTCAGTTGCTCTAGGGGTTAGCCATCATATTGATCCAGCCACGACTGTAGCAACAGGAGCAAGTTTGAGCTTGGGTGGAGCAGATCGGCGTGTCGGCATAGATGGTAAGGTAATCCATAAACTTGATAATGGTCAAAGCGCCTATGCATCCGTCAGCCGTTATGCATCCGAGGCTTCTGATAATCAAGGTACAGGTCATGAAGTAGGTCTAGGGATGGATTTGAACAACCGTTGGGCAGTTTTTTTCAACCTAGGACAGGGTTATGTATATCGCCTGGATAGTAGTGGCACAGATCGTCGCAACAACTTGGCCCTGGGAGTTTCTTACAGTCAGCGTGATATGACCGAAGGCCTTCCCTTAGAAGGCCGTTTGGGTTATGAGCGTCAAGAGGATCGTGGTCAGAGTTTGCGTGATCAGCAACGAATTCAATTAGAGCTGAAGAGCCAGTCTAGCGGGGACACTACCTGGTTTACCAACTTGAACTGGAGTGAGGGAATTAATCGTGCCACCGGTTTGGTAGATCTGCGTAATAACCGTTTTGACCTTGGTTTTGCTTATCGCCCAGTGTTGAATGATCAACTCAATATGATTGTTAAATATACCTGGCTAGATGATCAGCAGCCATTAAATCAGAGTGGCATTACAGGTTTAGAACAGGAAAAAGCTCAGGTGGTTGCAGTTGATTTTTTGTATGACTTAAATTCACAATTTAATCTCGGCAGTCGATTGGCTTGGCGCTGGGGTAAGGAAAAAATCACTGATATGCCTTGGGCCAATCGTCATCTCTTGCTAGTAGCGAGTCGTTTAGGTTACCGAGTCCGTCCAAGTAGCTTGATCAACCTAGAGTACCGACTCTTAAACGATATCGAACTTCGGGATAACAAAGCAGGCACAGTATTAGAATTGGTAGAACGTTTCAATGATGCTGTTGAAGCAGCAATTGGTTTGAATTGGGCTGGTTTTGATGATGATCTGGGTGACCTGGACTATACTCACAATGGTGTTTATGTGCGTGTCAGTGGTATTTTGGAAAACTAGGGTCTAGATTTCATATCAATATATTGATGTAGTCAAATTGACTGGTCATTCCTGTTTATTTCTTATTTCATAAAATTTTTAATAAAACAAAGTATTATTTATTAAAATATTATTTAGAAGAGAGTCCTTTACTTAAAGAAATAGCTACCTGACTGAATTTATTTTATAGTTAAATGTTGCTCAGTTATTACTTATAGATTCATTAAAATTAAAGTTCACTCACCAACACTGGCATAATTCTTCCAAGTCCAAGTCCAAGTCCAAGCCTGTAGCCGATAAACTTAAGCTTTCAATATAGTTCTGAATTAGCATGGCATATAATTATACATACTATAAACCAAATTGCTCTGAACAGTATAAAAAAATTGCCATTGGTTATTGCTGATAATTGATCTTATTAAAGCTGGGTTGATCACTATAGGCTTTGTTTTAAACAGCGTAAATTTATGGTTATTGTAAATATAAATTGTTTATGTTATTCACTACCTTAATATCACTGATATTGTGTGGATTGAAGGGGGTATAAGACTCATATGTTACGAAAATTGCCAGCAAGCTTAATATGGTTATTGTTAATTGCAAGCTCAGTGCAAGCTGAAAATCAATTCTATATCGATAATGCATGGATTGAATCCTCTAGACCTGGCACGTCAATGTCAGCCGGTTTTATGACTATTATGAATAAAGGCGTATTGTCTGACCGACTGATTGCTATTGAGACAGATCTTGCTGTCACGGTTGAACTGCATTCTACACTCATAGTTGATGAAGTAATGTCTATGCGACCCTTGAGCAATGGACTAGTTATACCTCCTGCTGGGGTTGTCAAATTGTCCTCTGGCACTATTCATATGATGTTTATGGATTTAAAGGAGCCGTTAATGGTGGGTGACACATGCCTCCTGGTACTACATTTTGAGAAGACTGGAAAGCTAGCTGTAACAGTGCCAGTAAAGCAGTTTATGGCATATCCACAGAGTGTTTCAGGCAAAAAGAGACAGGGCCAGCATGAACATTAGCTTGAATGTTTATGCTGGCTTTGATTGAGCTTAGTTTAACAATTACACTTGATCATTTTAATCTAAGCTTATAAGGGGATCATGAAATAAGTTATGTTGTTAACATCTCGATTTGGTGCTGGCGACAGGTAGCTATCAGAGTATTGTAGAGCAGGCAGGCAATGGTCATCGGACCTACACCTCCTGGTACAGGTGTGATGGCACTTGCAATATCTATTGCACTGTCAAAGTCAACATCACCCACAAGCTTGGTTGTACCTAGAGCAGTTTTAATTCGGTTGATTCCTACATCAATAACCACTGCGCCAGGCTTGAGCCAACTGCCTTTAATAAGTTGAGGTACACCAACTGCTGCAACCACGATATCCGCGGATTG
Organism: uncultured Pseudomonadales bacterium; assembly: GCA_943787595.1. Taxonomy (GTDB): domain Bacteria; phylum Pseudomonadota; class Gammaproteobacteria; order Pseudomonadales; family Balneatricaceae; genus CALSNA01. The sequence continues at coordinate 359,485 of CALSNA010000005.1, read as the reverse complement.
GATCGTATATTCAAGGTTGCAGGTACGAGAATGAGCTACCGTAACAGTACAGTTGTGCTGTAGTAACAAATTAAACATGGGCTTGCCTACAATATTAGAACGACCAATAATCACCGCATGCTTACCACTTAAATCTCCCAGATGTTCTTGTAGCAACATTAGGCTGCCTAAGGGTGTGCAGGGAATCATACCTTTATCACCGATGGACAGTAAGCCTACATTTACAGGATGAAAACCATCCACATCTTTGGTTGAGTCGATGGCCTTGAGAACCTTGGCGCTGTCAATATGGTTGGGTAGAGGCAGTTGCACCAGTATGCCGTTAACAACTGGATCTTGGTTTAGCTTGGCAATTAATTCCAGCAGTTCCTGATCGCTGGTATTTGTGTCCAGCTTATGCTCTATAGAGGTAATGCCGCATTCTTTAGCCTGTTTCCCCTTGTTGCGCACGTAAACTTGGCTAGCGGGATCTTGCCCTACCAATACGACCGCTAGTCCCGGGATAATGCCGTGTTTTTCTTGCAAGTAGTTAGCCTGCCTAGTGATTTTTATCTTCAGGTTAGATGCACACCGCTTGCCTTCAATAATTTTTGCCATAGTGGAGTTCGCTTAAGTATGAATTCAGTCACTCTATTTTGCTGAACATGATTTTAATACTTACGTGTCAGTAATTTATTTTCATATATCAAATACATATTTTACCCTAATCCTGCTTGTTATAACTATAAAAATCACCTGTTTTAGAGTATCAATAATAATTCATTGAGGCTAAATTTTTCTTGAGATATTTAACATATTCATGATGTTTGTTTATGATTTATTTCAGCATCATTGCTGAATACGGATCATGGATAATAACAAGAATTCTGAATTTACAGTGAAATAGCTCATTTTAGCTAGAAAAAAGTATATGGTTTCCGAGGTGACGTGGCCACGATGTGACTTAACAGGTAAATGAGTCAGTTATGTTGGAACCACTTAGAACTACAAGACACTATGCCCGGAACACCCATAATTTTTATGATAATTATGTAATTTAAACCACAAGAGATAAATTTTTATTGAAGAGCGAAGCTAGTCATCAGCTCATTTTTTTAAATTATTATTTATTAGAGTAAAAATAATTAAATGTGCATCTGCAGTAGTAATTTGCTGACATGATTTGACATTGATTTTAATATTTAATTGTCGTGGATAAGCTAGAATGAGCAGCTGGTACTTGTATACTTTCCATTTTGGTAATCATGTAAATTAGAGTCTGTCCTATGGAAATACTTAAGTTGCTAGTTCACCGGCATCTATTTGTTCTACGAAATAAGTTCATTCATTCAACATGGCTCTAGAGTTATCACTTTAAAACACTGCCAGTTCTTTATTAAAATTTGTTCTCTAGCTTGTTGAACTGATCAGTTAAATTAATACTAAAAACGTTATAATTAGAGTTCTGACACTTTAGTTATTTGGTAAAGTAATTTAGATAATAAAAAAATTCATACGGTGTATTTTTCCGCTAATCTAGATATTTATGAGATTGAATGCAATCGGGTCTTTTCTGGAATAAAGCCTTTAGGCATAAAGCGCATGGTAAGTAATAGAACCAACCCCATCATAAATAACCTCAAATGAGGTGCACTGTTAATCAGGTGGGTTTTTATAACACTGACTCCATCCATATTGGCTGTTATTAGGTTCATCAAGAAGATAGATAAAGGCTCTAATTCAACCCACATAAACCAGATAAAAAAACCACCAAATACAGCGCCTAGGTTATTACCACTACCGCCAATGATGACCATGAGCCAGATTAGGAAGGTGAATCTTAACGGTTGATAACTTGCAGGTGTAAACTGACCATCCAAGGTAACTAGCATGGCCCCCGCAATGCCCACTACTGCACTGCCTAGAATAAATACTTGCAGATGTTGCTTTACTATATTTTTACCCATGGCGTTAGCAGCTTCCTCGTTATCACGAATAGCACGCATCATACGTCCCCAAGGGGAGTTTAGAGCCTTGATACTGAGTATAAGCAAGATTAAAAGCACTGAGGTAAATAAACCAGAGTAACAAAGTTTGACAAATATGCTGGAATTCTGGATAACTAGATCATGTAGCAGTTTTTCTTGTCCAATCTCGGACAGCTTGTCCAACTTGGTGCTATATATCCAGCGTACGCCATCCGAAAACCAAGCACTTCTTTGTAAGTCAAGCTCGTAGGGTACTGGTCGAACTAAACCAGCTACATTTTTAACTCCGCGTGTTAACCAGTCTTCATTTTTAAGGACAGCAATAATAATTTCTGAAATTCCCAATGTAGCAATGGCCAGGTAGTCAGCTCTTAAACCCAAGGTGATTTTCCCGACCACTAGGGCTATGGCAGCGGCTAGCATTCCACCTACGGCCCAAGACAATATAATAGGCAGACCAAAACCGCCTAAAAACCCTTTAGTCGCTGGCTCTACAGCTTCAATTGCTTTAACTCCAGGAGCATAAAAATGATTAATGGCTAGATAACCGATTATTAAGGTGATTCCTAATGCCGATCTGCGGAACCAAATGTTAGTGACGCGGCGTTTAACCTGTAAGCAGATAACTATTGTCACAATAGCTAGAGCTAAGCTAATCAGAATATTTTGCCCGCCAGCAGTCCATGCCTCGGCTACGGGTGCTTGAGAAATTAAAACTGCAGCTACTCCACCTAACGCAGTAAACCCCATGACTCCCAGATTTAACAGGCCAGCATAACCCCACTGAATATTGACGCCCAATGACATAATGGCGGAGATTAGACACAAATTGAAGATCGATAGTGCTACTGACCATGATTGGCTAACACCTACGAACAGTAACAGTAAAGCCATCATGGCAAATGCCAAAGGAGCGCGGATATTCTCGTTTAACAAGTTCTTCATCGTATTGTTTTCCCTTTGAAAATGCCGGTAGGCCGGATTAACAATACCACCACCAGAATAATGAACGAGACTGCAAATTTATAATCTGTGGAGAGAAACTGAGCCAGACCGCGGGGTTCCATGAACTCTGGTAGCAAGTAAATTAGAAACTTTTTATAGGCGTAAGTTACGAGTACTTCTGAAAAGGCAATTACATAACCACCCACTACAGCACCAATTGGATTACCGATACCACCTAGGATAGCAGACGCAAACATGGGCAATAGCAACATAAAGTAAGTAAAAGGTTTAAAACTCTTGTCGAGTCCGTATAGGGTACCAGCGGTGGTTGCTAGAGCTGCTACAATGATCCAAGTGATCCAGATTACCTTATTGGGGTTGATACCTGATAGCAGTGCTAGATCTTCATTATCAGAATAAGCGCGCATGGACTTGCCGGTACGGGTTTTTTGCAGAAACCAGAACAGGGCGATTACAGTAACCAGTGTAATTACCACAGTCAGCAGTTGCGTAGACTTTATGGCTAGTCCTTCACTCAGGCCAGTAAAGTCTTTAAATTCCCTAGGATGAATAATGAATTTAGTACCATCGAAGAACCGTTGATCATTGGGGCCAATGATCAATCGCACAATGGCATTCATCATGAACATCACACCGGTAGAGACGATGACAAAGATGACTGGTGAGCTTTTTTGGTTTCGGTAGAACTGGTAGACTGATTTGTCAAAGATTAGGCTTAAGGCGATCGCACCTAAAATGGCAAATGGTAGTGCTAAAAGGGCAGTAGGAAAAGCACCCAGTGAAATTCCTATAGACTGTAGCCACCATGTCAACAGAATAGTCAACATAGTGCCGAAAGCCATCAAATCCCCATGGGCAAAATTGGAGAAACGCAGCACACCATATACCAGAGTAATTCCCAATGCCCCCATAGCTAATTGGGAACCGTAGGATAAAGCTGGAATGAGTACAAAGTTAGAAAGTAGCACTAATGCGTTGATGATATCAGTTAATTCAAGCATTAACTCAACCTCCCAGAAAGGTACGGCGCACTACCGGATTAGCCAGTAGTTCTTCGCCATTACCTGTATGCTTGTTAGTACCGTTAACAAGTACATAACCCTTGTCGGCAATATTTAGTGCTTGCGCAGCATTTTGCTCAACCATCAGGATAGCTACGCCAGTTTGCTTAACTTCCAGGATACGGTCAAACAGTTCATCCATAACAATAGGGGACACTCCGGCCGTGGGTTCATCCAGCATCAATACACTGGGCTGAGTCATCATAGCTCTCCCAACGGCAACTTGTTGTCGTTGCCCCCCAGATAACTCACCTGCATTTTGGCGCCTTTTTTTTCCCAAAATGGGGAAAAGCTGGTAGATTTCTTCAATGGTTTGGTGAATATTGTGATCGTGACGCAGGTAGGCTCCCATTTCTAAGTTTTCTTCTACCGTCATACCGGTAAAAACATTATTAGTTTGGGGAACAAATGCGATACCTACACTAACTCGGGCCTGGGGAGATAATGCCGTAATATCTCGGTTATCCAGCGTGATCTGGCCTTTTCGCAGTTTTAACATCCCCAGCATGGCTTTCATTGCGGTGGACTTGCCAGCACCGTTGGGGCCTACAATAACTGCTATTTCACCCCGATCCACACTGATGGAGCAGCCATTAAGTATATCAGTGGCGCCATAGCCCCCGGTCATGTTTTCAGCTGTTAGATAAATCATGTAGTGACGTCCACCTGATTTTTTAAACCACGGCCAAGGTAGGCATCAATAACTGCTTCGTTTTGAGTTACCTGCATAGCAGTCCCCTGAGTCATTAATTTACCTTCTGCCATCACGATAACTGGATCACACAGTCGGCCAATGAAGTCCATATCATGCTCAATCATGCAGAATGTATAGTTTTTTTCCTGATTAAGGCGCACGATAGCATTGCCTATTTCTTTTAGTAACGAACGATTAACACCAGCACCAACTTCATCCAGCAATACGACTTTAGCATCGACCATCATCGTACGCCCTAATTCCAGTAGTTTCTTTTGCCCACCAGACAGGTTGCCAGCTAACTCTTGGGCAATATGCTTTAAATTGAGAAACTCAATCACTTCCATTGCTTTTTGACGGATACGAGCTTCTTCCTGTCGTACTTGTGTGGGACGGAACCAGGCCCCCGTTAGGTGTTCACCAGACTGGTTACCAGGTACCATCATTAAATTTTCCAAAACTGTCAAGGTCTCAAATTCATGGGCGATCTGGAAAGTGCGCAATAGGCCCTTGTGGAATAGCTCATGGGGCGGCAGGCCGGTAATATCTTCATTGTCAAGATATATGTTGCCCGATGAAGGTGTAATATTACCGGCGATCATATTAAACAAAGTCGTTTTGCCGGCACCATTAGGCCCGATGAGGCCGGTAATTGAGCCTTGTGTTACTTCAATAGAAACGTTATTAACGGCTTGAACACCACCGAAGTACTTGTTTACTGAATCCACTTTAATCATAAATCAGTCCTGTATAGACCCGCAGGCTATTAAGATGGGGTGGCCTGGGATACAGGTTGCACAGTTGGAGTAATTCGGTTGGTTGATGGATGATTTTTGAGATTGATTTTGACTCTCGCTTATTTCAGCTATGGGTTATTGGTTTTTCGTCTAGAAACATTGCAGACCATCTTTTGTAGTAGATTATACAGGGTTTGATTTAGATGGGAAATGCAGACGATGCAAATGGCCATACTGGCTAGTAAAGATGTTTCATAAATATTGGACCAATTTGCAGGTGAGTATAATTACAATCATATTTTATAATTACAAGTATGTCGAATGCTATTGATTTATCTATAGTGGTTGAGAGGCGTTAGGAATACTTGCCATCATGTAAGATAATTGCCCAGCAATACCTATTGGTGGTAGTCTAGATAATGATTAGTTTGATTATGAATGCAATTTTTAGTAGCAAAACACGGCTGGTTTTGGTGTTAAACCATCAATGCTTAACGCAGTAGGGCCAAGATTAAAATGCTGTTGATAATCGATAATTACGATTCCTTTACTCACAATGTAGCCATGTATCTGAGTGAATTGGGTGCTGAGGTGAAAATTTACCGCAATGATGCCATTGATTTAGATGGCATTATGGCCTTATGTCCCTCACATTTGGTGATTTCTCCTGGCCCTTGTGATCCTCACAAAGCAGGTATTTCCCTGGATACCATTGAGTACTTTGCTGGTCATCTACCAATATTGGGAATCTGTCTCGGTCACCAGGCCATTGGTCAGCTATTTGGTGCCCGAGTGATGCGCGCCAATCAGGTCATGCATGGCAAGGTTTCTTTGGTTCAGCATAACAATCAAGGCATTTTTCGGGGCTTACAACAACCTTTTCAGGCTACTCGTTATCATTCTTTGGTACTTGATCCTGCTAGCCTACCCAAGACCCTGGAAGTTACTGCCTGGACTCAAGACAACCAGGGCAACATGGAGGCTATTATGGGGGTACGCCATCGCTATATGGATATTGAGGGGGTTCAGTTTCATCCTGAATCTGTTCTCAGTGAGCATGGCCATCAATTATTCAGTAATTTCCTGCAGTTAAAAGCATGCAATTGACTTACGTGGGCAGGACGTTAATGCTGGTCTGTAAGACAACCTAAAGCACATCATTGAGTAAGCTATACGCGTATCGTTTGTCACTGTATCTAAACGTGCTTTACGTGTATGATGCTGTGCGTTAAGTTACTCAAATCGGCCGATGATATAACATTGATTTTTTTGTACATCATCAATACATAATAGATACAAAAGATTTTTTTTGGCTCAGTGCTAACTAAAAAAAAGGCCGCATAATTGCGGCCTTTTGACTGAACTTTATTAATTAGGCAAACGCTTCATCATCCAGCATGGATTGACTTCGTTTAGCTGAATCAGATGGTCGGGTCTTGATTTTTGACTTGGCTTTTTGTAATTGACGGTTAATTTTGTTGCTAAGTGAATCAATGGCAGCGTATAAATTACCGCCACTAGCTTTGGCAAATATTTCTCTACCTGTGTCTAAGTGTAAAGTAGCTTCGGCAGTTTCTGAATTATTATTTTTATCAATAGTGACTTGAATATTAGTGATGTGGCTGAAGTGACTTTCGTTTTTCTTTAGCTTATTGGTGATACGTTGCTTAACAGAATCTGACGCTTTAGTATTATGTCGGGCAGTAATATTCAATTGCATAGTCGATTCCTTGTAATTATTAGTTAATAAGGATAGGTATTATCGTGTAATTTCATCTTTATTTATGAAACTATTATGACATACTGATTTATTGGCAACAAAAATATAATAAAACACATTTAATTAATAAAAGAAAGTTTTTTAAGCTTTAAATTGTTACAAAACGGATTTGAAACAGAATTTATTGCGGTATTTTTCGACTGATTATCAGCATCTTCTGCATAACTAAAAATTACAATAATTAAGCATAGCTTGCTTGAATTATGACAGACATTTATCACTACTTGTGACCAAGAAAATTGAGCAAAGTAGTGTATCAGATATTTTGTTGGACTATGTTGTAGCTTTCCTTTAGTGAGGTGTGGGTAGGTTGATCAAGCTGTCCAGCCAGCCAAGATATTGAGAAATCCGAGTCTGGTAATCTCGAGTGCCATATTGTCCTATGATGGCATCATCACTTTCTTCACCATAAGCATTCAAGCCTGCAATATGTGGCACGTTATTGATATCAATAAAGGCGGGACAGCCACTGTCACCTGCGATACCAATCCCTTCAAGGCTGGTGATTCCAGATTCGCCAGGATGCTCAAAGATAATCTCTATAAAGTGATCATTGACGGCAGAGACCCGATTGGTTGCTCGACGCAATTGACCATCGTTGTCAGCCTTGGATTCTCCTTGCAGACCGCTGGCGTGCATGCCATGACCAACCAGGGTAATCAGTGAACCAAGTTCGTTGTTGTCTCGATAAATTGGCAGTGGTTTAACATCCTTGACAGGCTGGGCCAGTCGGATCAATGCAATATCGAACTCATCGCGCCACGATTTCCAATTAGGATGTTTGATTACTCTAGTAATACGGTGGTGTCTTTCATTAATTGTGAGCTGATCACTAATGTTTAGGTCATTGGTGCAATGTGCCACAGTTAATAAGTGTGATGGATGAACAAGTATTGCGGTACAGTCGTGTGGCTCAAATAATGTTACTAGTGCGGGGTAGTTAGCGGCTGCAACAATATAGTTCGCATCATCCATATCATGACGCGTGGTTATGGCAAACCCCAGGGTTAGGTGCGTAAGGCCAAATAGCATAACTAGAATAGAGGCGTATCGGTTTATGTTATCTTGGTACATATATTTGATTAACCTCATCTATAATCTGAAGGTTGAACCTAAACTTAGCCCTAAAATTTCATTGTTCCAGAATCCAAATTTAACTGTAGTTTATCAATAATCCATGTGCATTTAAATATCTGTTTGCCTCCATATCAGGGTGCTTAATTGCTCCGTAGATGTTGTCTAAATCACTCACATCATTATTAAAACCTTACTGAGCACAATCATAAGACGGCCAGTTTATCTAGTATGAAAAAAAACGTATGATAGTACGATTAGGCCTTGATAAAAAATTAAATGAGTGTGTCAATTCTCAAGGTCAATGTTGCAATTTGCAAGGGCTATAGAATACAGTTTTTCAATATTGCCATTCATATTTGTTATTAAACCAGTAGCGTTAAAGCTAAACGCAGTGTTTGCACTTACCGTCAAATATATGTAATAAAAACTAAAAGTGTTTAATGTTAGTAAATACAAGTGTTTTATTTGTCATATTGCGGGTTTATTACAGGCTATAATGTACATTTTGTACCACTGTGCGTTTTAATTTAGTTGATATATTATGGGTAACTTAGTAAAGAGGATTGCAATGAACAAGAGCGTTATGACCAATCTAGTTGCACTGGCCATGGTGGCCGGTGGATATTTTGTACCGGTTTATGGTGACGTTATCTTAATGACAGGATTGTTTGCTTTATCGGGTGGCATGACAAACTGGCTTGCTATTCATATGCTGTTTGAAAAAATACCCTTATTGTATGGTTCAGGTATTATTCCCAATAGATTTGAAGAATTTAGATTTAGTATCAAACAACTGGTCATGAAAGAGTTCTTTACTCCTGAGCATGTTGCAAAGTTTTTAAGACAAAGTATGCATGCATCTGTTACAGCTATCAGCGATAGAATCAACTTTGACCAAGTGTTTGAGGATTTGATTTCAGTTATCAAAACCTCTCCAATGGGTAGTATGCTCAGTATCATTGGTGGACAAGCAGCACTAGAGCCCCTTAGAGAACCAACAATAACGAAACTACAAGAAATTATTGTAGAGTTAGGTGCTATTGAGCCCAAAGAAAGTAGTGATAATGATTTTGGATCAGTGTTGATCGGTCAGGTTGAACAAGTCATTGACAACCGTCTGCTGGAGCTCACACCGGATCAAGTTAAACATATAGTGCAGAATATAATTCGAAAACATCTAGGCTGGTTGGTGGTTTGGGGTGGTGTATTTGGTGGTTTTATTGGTTTTTCGGTTAGTATTATGAATTACCTGGGCTAAGTAAGTGAACTTAATCTTAGACCTATATCAGCTGCGGATGGCTATGCCTGTGTTTACCGGCGTTATTGGTTTTTCTCCAATAATTCCTGTAACTGGTAAATTAACTGCAAAGCCTGTTTAGGAGTTAGGTCATCGGCACTTTGTGCTTGTAACAGAGTTGTAACTGGGTGACTAAGACTGGTGAATAATTCACCTTGCTGGATGAGCAGATCAGACTTTAAATCTGTCACATGTGTTGCCGGTTTTTTATCACATGTAACTGTTTGTCTGGACTGGCCGGTGGATTCGAGTTGTTGTAATTTTTGTTGAGCTTGGTAAATAACAGCTTCTGGCACTCCGGCCAGCTTAGCTACCTGTAAACCATAGCTTTGGCTGGCTGCACCAGCCAGAACTTTATGCATAAAAATAATCTTGTCATTATATTCAGTGGCATCAAGATGAACATTAGCAACCTGGGATAGTTGTTCTGCTAATTGAGTCATTTCAAAATAATGTGTAGCAAATAAGGTTAAGGAACCCACCTGACTGGCTAGGTAACTGGCACATGCCCAAGCCAGGGATAAACCATCAAACGTACTGGTGCCACGACCTACTTCATCCATCATTACGAGGCTGCGAGGGCTGGCATTGTGAATAATATTGGCTGTTTCAGTCATTTCCACCATAAAGGTTGAACGGCCGCCAGCTACATCATCGGCAGAACCCATACGAGTGAAGATACGGTCAGTAAGCCCAATAACCGCGCTGTTAGCTGGCACATAGCTACCAATTTGAGCCAATAGAACAATCAATGCCACTTGCCGCATATACGTTGACTTGCCGCCCATATTGGGACCCGTAATGACCAGCATTGAAGTTTGTTCGGCTAATTCAATGTCATTAGCTACAAAGGGAGTATCTATTAGTTTTTCAACCACTAAATGGCGTCCACCAATAATCTTTATACCCCGTTGATGTTGAAGTTCGGGTGGTTGCAATTCCAGTTGCACCGCCCGCTCTGACAAGCAACTTAGTGCATCCAGTTGGCATAGGGCATCGGCACTGGTTTGCAGGCCAGGTAAGTGGTTAGCCAGTTGGTCAATGATGTCAGCATAGAGTGCTTTTTCGCGGCTTAGGGCGCGGCTTTTACTACTTAAGGCTTTGTCTTCAAATAATTTTAGTTCTGGTGTGATGAAGCGTTCAGCATTTTTCAAGGTTTGTCGGCGTAAGTATTCTGTGGGAGCCTGCTGAGATTGGATACGACTAATTTCAATATAATAGCCATGAACACGGTTATAACCTACTTTTAAGGTTGATAGACCAGTACGCTCACGTTCCCGAGCTTCAAGATCAACTAAGAACTGACCAGCATTCTGACTCATGGCCCTTAATTCATCCAGTTCGGTGTCGTAACCTTTAGCAATGACACCACCATCTCTAATGATCACTGGTGGGTTGGCAACAATGGCTCGTTTTAGCAGTGAGTCTAGTTCGGGAAAGGTATTAATACCTTTGGTTAGACGGTGTGCAAGGCTATGTTGTAGCCTTGCCATTTGTTGTTGTAAAGCAGGTAGACATATCAGTGCAAGCCCCAAACGCGATAGATCCCGTGGGCGGGCTGAACGTAAGCCTATTCTGGTCAGAATGCGTTCCATATCGCCAATGGGTTTCAGGCTGGCTAATAAAGGTTCAGATAAGTCCTGAGCAATGAGTTCAGTGATAAGGTCTTGCCGTTGTTGTAACTGGTCTAGGTCTCGAAGTGGATTGTTGAGCCAGCGCCGCAGTAATCGGCTCCCCATAGCTGTAGCTGTTGTATCCATAACTTGGGCCAGGGTATGGTTCTGTTGCCCTTGTAGATTCTGATCAATTTCCAGATTGCGGCGACTGATACTATCCAGCATTAGATTTTGTTGAGGTAGTTCGACTTGTAAACCACGTAGATGAGGTAAATCACCACGCTGGGTTTCCCGTGCATAGTTCAGTAAACAGCCTGCTGCAGCCACTGCTGCAGGCATATCAGCGCAACCAAAGCCACTAAGATCACGGGTCTTAAATTGATCGCATAGTAGGCGTTGGGCAGTATCAAGGGCAAAATTCCAGGGGGGTTGGCATCGGCAGCAGGGCCATTCTTGCAGCAGAGAATCCATATTACTACTTTCATCAAACAAGATTTCAGCTGGCTGTATACGTTGCAGATGCTGCTGTAACTGTGCTTTAGTATCCACCTGTAATAACATAAAACGACCGCTACTCATATCAAGGCTGGCTATGCCATAGCTCTGTTGATAGTGGCATATGGCGCTCAGCAAACACTCTTGATGAGCTTCAAGCAGTCCTTCGTCCGTTAGTGTTCCTGGCGTAACTACCTTAACTACCTGGCGTTTCACCGGACCTTTGCTAGCAGCAGGATCGCCAATTTGTTCACAGATAGCAACCGCTCGGCCAGCTTGGACAATTTTGGCAATGTAATTTTCCGCTGCATGGTAGGGTACGCCAGCCATAGGAATAGGTTGACCAGCTGAATGGCCACGACTGGTAAGGGAAATATCTAGAAGTTCAGATGCCTGCTTGGCATCATCAAAGAACAACTCATAGAAATCACCCATACGATAAAACACCAATTCATCGGGATGTTGGCTCTTGATACCTAAGTATTGCTGCATCATGGGTGTATGCGCCACATATTTTTCTGGTATCGCAGTGATGGTCGTGGATTGACTTAGCTCAGTGGTCATTAATTTATGTGCACCTATATGGTGCTATATGGCTAGATAAACTATAGAAACTTACTATACATACTAACGCCGTATTGGTAATTGATACAAAATTCACCTTAATGGCTAATAGTCTCTGGTTTTCCATGTTTTTTTATTTAGTCTGAGATGTATGGCTGCACAATAATTATCAGTGTACTGGATGGTTTACATGAGTTTGGTACGCAATGTATTGGTCATCAGTATTCGTAGTTGAACACACATATAATCATCATGTATTGAAGCTCAGTAAAAATTCAAAGTGTTTCTCAACATGCTAGCAGGTAATAATTAATGTGTGGATCTCTAATTACAACGATAGCTTGGTCTACACTTCACCATGTTTAGCAAATTGCTGATCCAGGTCCACTAATGCTTCGTCCTGAAGAGAACGTTCAAATGATTGCAAACGTTTATAAACAGACAATAGCTCTACAAGAGTGGGCCACGAGTTAATCAGATATTGGAATGAGTTGCTAACCTGACCAAATGCCGTCAGAATTTGCTGCAGGATACCAAAGGTAATGGCTCCAGTAATAATAGTTGGAATTAGAATTAGATAGGCAAAGATGTTGTCGGCTTGCAGGTAGAAACTGCGTGCTACATTAAAATACATATAGTGGAAGTAGAGCCGGAAATAATTGCGGCGCACATGGCTGAATAATCCCCTTAAAGTCATGGCACGACCACGTTGTGGGTCATCTTCACCATATACTAGTTCTTTGCGGTAAGCAGCTTCCACACGCTGGTTCTTAAATTCTAGGCCCGGTAGCTTGATGCCGACCAGCGCGAGCAACAGAGTGCCAAAGATAGACCAGAAGATAGCTGCATAGAATAGGGGTGAATTAATCGTGCTGACCAGTGGTAGTTCGGTCACATAACTTGATAGTGACCATAGTAGTGGTAAAAATGCTACCAGGGTCATAATTGCATCAATCAGTGCGACGCCCAGATTTTCCATAATACTGGCAAAACGCATCGTATCTTCCTGTACTCGCTGGGCAGCTCCTTCCACTTGCCGCAATCGTGGCCATTGGTTGGTATAAAAATCATTCATGGCTGTGCGCCAACGGAAGATATAATGACTAATAAAGAAGCGGTTTAGCACAAATACAATAACTGCCAGAAAGGCTATCTGAGCAAAGATCACCAGCAAAGCATACAACTGATCCGCATTGACTTTGCCAGCTTCACTCAAAGCATCTTGTATCCCATCAAAAAAAGGACGCCGCCAATTGTTAATGGCTACTGATACCTGTACTGAAAAGTAGGTGGCAAATAGGATCAGAGCTGAACCCAATATTGACCACCATTGCCACTTATGGGGGGATAAAACCATCCAGATTGCAGCAAACAGAGCAACTGAGATAGCATAGTATAAATAAAACCATAAAAAGTCAGGGGTTAAGAAATGCCCCAGACCAATACTTGGTGTGGCATCTTCAGCGGGTAATGCAATTCCCAATAAATGGCCCAGAGTATTACCCCAGCCGTACCAAACGGACGTGGCTAAAATAGCCCACAACACTACGGTAAGAAAAAACCAGAGAGGCTTGGGGAAAAATGATTGAAACATAATAATGATGTTTTTTTATGTTTGAGTAATGATTAAAATTATGTGTCAATCATGCCTGTTCGTTTGGCTTTAAGCAATAGCAGTTTTGTTAGTCTTGTTGATGCAGCAACGCAGCTGCATTGGTATTTACATCAAATAGTATGGAATGATTGAGCTATGTACAATTACAAAGAGGTATTGTACATTACAATTGAATCATGCTTATCGTGACATGACCGATACCCATGCAATGAAATACCAAAACATATCGTTACTCGCTGGATAAAATCAAAAGTATGTTTCAGTCTAGGCTCAGACGATTCTGAGAGACCTTGATGGCCACCCAGAATTAGCTGTGTTAACTTAACGATCAATAGCGCCGGTAACAAGCAAAGAACTGCACAAGCATGCTTAGGGTATTGACTAATGTAATACGCTGTATTGAAGTGGTAAAAGCATGATTTTCCCAGCCTATATTCGCATGTGCCAAACTCAGAAACTGCGGGTTACCACTATCATTACTGTAATATTTCCTGCTATTTCGGTGTGTGCTCATTAAGTTCAAAGCTGGTCTTTACTACACCTGCCGATATCAGTGTCGGTTGTTTGGTGCAGATTAAATCAACCAGTTTAACTCATATGTTGGGATTGTATTTCCGGCATCAAACTTCTATACCATCTTACTTTTATCGGGCCGTTGTCAATAAACCCTTGGTTAGATAAAGCCTGGCATACTGTGATCATGCGGTGTCTGATATGTTGAGTAAACCACATAATTTTTACTATCTTGCAAGGTATTATGTTTTATATCACCATGTATGTTGTGTCATGTAAGTTTAAGGAAAAAATGGATGAAAAAATTGAAAAATGAGAAAGCATTATTTAAGCAAGCCATTATAGACGGTGTAAAATATGCTGAAGCCCGTGGCGTGGTAGAGTTTGAACCAACGGATTCGTCCAGTGATAAGATGCACTATATCTATCGCCTTCTAGTGCATGATAAGGTGATTCAGCCTATTCCAGAGCATCAGGTATCACAACAGACTATTAGACATAAACTTGCCATCTGGGCGTCTAAAAATCATTGATTTCAGGTAAATGTTCTGTTGCAATTCGCAAATTCATGAACAGTCCAACCGCCCTGGCTGCTTTTAACTCTTGTATTTTAGGTTACTGCCTGATGTTGTTTGAACTGATCACAATCCCAGATGTGGTGAGTCATGATGTCTGCTAAGGCCTCGACTGTATCCCATAAATCGACATAGCGCAGATACAGGGGAGCAAAACCAAATCTCAAATGATCTGGGGCACGAAAATCACCGATGATATTGCGTGCAATCAGTGCTTGCATAATTGCATAGCCTGCCGGGTGGATGATCGA
The DNA here is from genome assembly GCA_943787595.1 of uncultured Pseudomonadales bacterium. Classification (GTDB taxonomy): domain Bacteria; phylum Pseudomonadota; class Gammaproteobacteria; order Pseudomonadales; family Balneatricaceae; genus CALSNA01. The sequence continues at coordinate 344,277 of CALSNA010000005.1, read as the reverse complement.
CACTTGACTGCCCCGAACTTGACCATTTACAGGTGAGCTAATATTAAACCAATTGCCATGTTGTTGAATTAAATCAATAAATAAATTGCCCATAGCTACTGATTTTTTGCGCACTTGCAGCAGATCAGCTTCCAGCAGTAGGTCAACTGATACTTCCAAGGCAGCGTTGGCCACTACCGCTGGTGTACCACAAAGGCCTTGCTTAATACCTGCGGCTGGCTGGTATTGGTCGTCAAAGTCAAAGGGTCGAGCATGGCCGATCCAACCGGTTAGTGGCTGTTTAAATTGGTTTTGATGACATTTGGATACATACATAAATGCTGGTGAGCCAGGGCCACCATTGAGGTATTTGTAGGTACAGCCAACTGCTAGATCAACGTTGCATTGATTCAGTTCGACTACCATCGCGCCGGTTGAATGACTGAGATCCCATAGCATTAAGGCACCATGTTGGTGGGTAAGCTGGGTTATGTCAGTCATATTCCACATCGCACCGCTTTTGAAATGAACATGTGTCAGTAACACCAATGCTGTACGGTCATCAATGTGTGAAATAACCTCATCCCGTGGTACTGCACAGACTTCCACTGCTTCACCCAACAGGGATTCAAGACCTTGCAGCAGATATAGGTCTGTGGCAAAGTTGCCTAGTTCAGTAACGATTTTGCGCCGCTCTGGTCGCATGGCGATTGCACCTGCAGCTAGCTTAAAAATATTGACTGAAGTCGTATCTGTCACTAACACTTCATCGGGTCCAGCACCGATGAGTCCTGGCAATTTTATCTCCAATCGTCGTTGGTTTGTCTATCCATTGATGCTTATTCCAACTGCGAATTAGATCTTGTCCCCATTCCTGGTTGATCAACTGTTCAATTCGTCTTGGTACAGCTTTAGGTAAGGGGCCGAGTGAATTGCCATTCAGGTAGATTAAATCATCGGCTAGCTGGAAACGGTTCCTGAAGTGTGCTAGCTGGTCTTGTTCATCTAATTTTACAAAGTAGGAGCGAGTAAGGTGAGTCATGATATTTGGGCCAAATTTAGATTGTGGTGCGGACAGACCCAGAGTTCTGGAAAAAATTGTATATCCAGGGCTTTTTGCAGGTAATTGACTCCCTGGGTACCACCGGTGCCTCTCTTGTAACCAATGATCCGTTCAACTGTTTTCATATGGTTAAAGCGCCATTGTTGGAACTTGTATTCTAAATCAACTAGCTTCTCAGGCCAGTTCATACAGCTCCCAATGAGTATCAGTATCTTTATAAATAGTAGTCCAGGCTTTTTCTACCTCAATACTTGGACTATAAGCTTGGCTCCAGTTCCTTTGCAGGTGACTTGACGGAATATTAAAGCCACGATCGCTCAGTAGCTTCAGGCAGGCATCGTAAATGCTGGGTTGTTGTACGATTTTTTGTAAATGCTCGAAGTGAGCTGGGTTATCGGCATGGAGATCAACCAGTTTAGAGTTTTTGTTGCCTAACAAAAATTCGAGTTCTCGGTATTGGTGGGATTGAAAGCCAGAGCTTTGTCCTAGATGCGGTCTAAAATTGGCATAGTCGGTCGGTGTCATGGTTGCTAGTATGTGCCATGAACTGATCAATTGTTCCTGGATACGTACAATACGGCTGAGCATTTTAAAAGGCTGTTCTTAGCTTATCTGCCTTAATTAAGTCCATTGCAGCATGTAGCTCATGCAGGCACAATTGTATCCACAATTCTGAAGTTTGATGGATAATAATAAACAACATCTCATCGTGCTGATCTGAACGTCGATTTTGTAGTTCAAGTAAGGTGTCCAGTGCTAAGTAATGGCTATAACTCATATCCTGCTGCCAATGAATTTTTTTCATTACTGATGTCAATTGATAGCTGCTTTTCCTTAGTCATCATACGACTCCTGATTAGGGTATTGATTATTGAACTGTGTATCTAGAACTTAAGATTAAACTATAAATACACAATAATTTTAACTGTCTCCATGTATGATGTAAAACGTATAATTTTTGTTAAAAATATGAAAAAAATACATACTAAGTATGTTACAACCAACTATTTAGCAAATAAATATGGCAACTCGACTCAGTATCCGTCAGTTACAAATGATTACCGTGCTAGAGCAGACTGGCAGTGTTTCCAAAGCTGCTGTGAAGCTCAACGTCTCTCAATCAGCATTGAGTCACCGCATTCGCGAAGCTGAGCGACTGCTATCAACAACATTATTTTTGCGCCAAAATAGAACTTTGTTGCCCACCAACGCTGGTAAGAGGATACAGCATGCAGCACGGCGGATACTATGGGAACTGGAGCGAGCAGAGCAGGATATTGCTCAGTTATCTGAAGGTGTGACCCATACTGTTCGCATAGGTCTAGAAGTTTACTGTGGTGTCCAATGGTTACCAAAATTTGAAGCTGAATTGACAGCCTTACACCCTGGGATTGGCCTGGAAGTTATGTCTGGTGTATCACTGGATCCACTGATAGCCCTGCGTCGCAGTAATATTGATCTAGCCGTGGTATCCGGTATTAACTTGTCGACTGACCTGAAACAAGTCAAGCTGGGTACTGATCAGCTATTAGCTGTGTTGCCTCATGGCCATGTACTGGCCCAACAGGAGTGGCTGGAGGCGACAGATTTTGCTACTTATCCCTATATTGCCTATCATACTAATCCAGAACAGGGACGTGAATATGATCAGGTATTTAGCCGTTTCAATATGCTGCCACCCAAAGTTTTACGTGCTGGTGTGACGGAAGCAGTGCTAGCGTTTATAGCCAGTGGCCGTGGCTTAACCATGATGCCAGGATGGACAATAAACACCCACTCAATCCGCCATCAATTTGCAGTACGACCTATTACCGCAGAGGGTTTATCAATTGATTGGTATGCGGTAATGCAACACGGTTTGGATGCCGATAGCATCATTGGCCGAGTGGTCGATATACTGGCTAGTCGCACGCGATTTAATGATTTTGTCGAGTATAAATAGACTGATCATATAGTTATTGTACGTGGCTGTTAATCACACCTGTTTATCTGTGACAATTTTTATGTACAAGACAAATGGCTTTGTTCAATTTCCAGTATAGTTTGGCTTACGTTTCTCCAGAAAAGCATTAATGCCTTCATTACGATCATCACTGGCACTAACTAGACAATAACTGCGTCGTTCAAACGTCAGTCCCTGCGATAGCTGCAGGTCATTAGCACGTTTCACACAGTCCTTTGCCATACGGACTGCGAGGGGAGCATGTGCAGCTATTTTTGCTGCCTGCGCTTGGGCTTCAATTAAGGTTTGTTGTGGTTCACAGATTTGGGTAACCAAACCGTAACTTTCTGCCTGATCGGCGTTGATAATATTGCCGGTAAGCACCATTTGCATGGCACGTGCTTGACCCACATAACGCACCAGTCTCTGGGTACCACCAGCGCCAGGAATAATGCCTAGTTTGATTTCTGGCTGGCCAAATTTGGCATTATTGCCCGCAATAATGTAGTCAGCGCACATGGCTAGTTCACAGCCACCGCCAAGACAAAAGCCGTTTACAGCCGCTAGCATTGGTTTACTGAATGCGCTAATGTCAGACCAGGCTCTTACCCGGGCATCTTGATGCAGAGTAATGGCATTCTGCTGAGCCATTTCCTTGATATCAGCCCCTGCAGCAAAAGACTTTAAGTTACCAGTAATAACCACTGCCTTGATGTGATGATCTGCATCTGCCTGGCGCAGGCGCTGGGCTAGATTAATTAATAGCTGAGTATTTAAGGCATTGTGTGCTTCAGGCCGGTTTAGTTGCAGGGTTAATACTGCATCCTTTTGTTGTTCCAGTAGCAAGTTGGCTTCGGTCATCCTGAATTCCCCTGTTGCCCATCAAATGTTAGGTTAGGTAACACATAGAAAATGTCTTGGGTCATGCTGCGATCAGGCAAATGTCAGATTTAACTCACATCGGTTAGCCCTAAAGATCAATCTTGCGCCTATGCTTGACGTTGCATCAGCAAATACGTATCACTATATGTTGCTGTTCTAGCTTTACGCATTTTTTATTTAGTAGCAGAACACCATGTTTATTAGATTTTTAAATACATTATAAAACTATTAAACCTTAATACAGCAACTTGGTGTCTTGTTTCCTGGGTCATTGCATGTATTTATTGGGGCAGGGCCGTGATCAAGGGATTACAGCAGTTACTTCAATTTCCAGCAGTGCTTGTGCTTCAATCAGGCCAGCTACTTGCACCACGCTCATGGCAGGGAAATGGAGTCCCATAAATTTTTTATACACTCGTCCCAGTTCTTTTTGGCAGTCAAGATAAGCTTGTCTGTCAGTAATATACCAAGTCATACGGGCAATGTGTTCTGGCTTGGCGTCAGCTTGTGCCAATACAGCTAAGATATTTTCCAGTGTTTGCTGAAATTGCCCAATAAAGTCGTTGCTTTCAAATATCTGTTGACTATTCCAGCCGATCTGTCCAGCTACAAAGATTTGTCGGCCAGATGTAATCACGCCGTTAGCGTATCCTTTAGCCGCTTTCCAGTTGTCAGGATGGAGTGTTTGCATGTGCATAATTATTCCTTTGCGTGTAACAGTTGCATTTGTTGAGCTGTTAGATGATCTTTCCAGTGTGTGGGACGACCACTGTTGGTATCAACTAGAACTAGGGTTAATGTGGTGCGTACGCGTGGTTGACCATTGCAGTTCGCATGGATTTGTAGCTCAAGGCTAGAGCGCCCAGTCTGGTTAATGGCTAGTTGCCATTCGAGTTCGTCTTCCAGGCGGCTTGGGGCTACAAAACGTGATTGTATACTGGCAGTGGGTACTCCCAGAAAACGTTTACCATGTAATTCGCCAAAACTCAGCCCAATATTGGCAAACCATGCTTCCACAGTAGCATTGATCATCTCAAAATAACGTGGATAAAAGACAATGCCAGCTGGGTCACAGTGCTGAAACAATACTTTCTGTTGGTACTTAAAAACAATGCTCAAGTTATCTCCTTGAGTTTGAAACGTTGAATTTTACCAGTTTGGGTTTTTGGCAGGCTAGTGATAAAGCGAATTTGTCGCGGATACTTGTAGGGCGCAATAGTGGCTTTCACATGGTTTTGCAACTGCTCAATCATCTTTTCGTCAGCCACAGAGGATTCAGTTAACACGATGTAGGCGCATACGACCTGACCACGTTCATTATCTGGAATGCCAACCACTGCACATTCAGCCACTTGCTCGTGCATTAGCAGGCTGGACTCTACTTCTGGTGCAGCAATATTATAGCCTGATGAGATAATCATATCGTCATTCCGGGCAACGAAATGAAAATAGCCATTTTCATCTTCAATAAAGGTATCGCCAGTTAGGTTCCAGCCGTCCTGTACATATTTAGTTTGCCGATCATCATCAAGATAACGACATCCAGTAGGCCCGATAACAGCCAGTTTTCCTGGGGTTCCGCGTGCTACTTCTTGCATTTGATTATCGACAATCTTAGCCGTATAACCTGTGACAGGTTTGCCTGTAGATGCTGGTTGTGCATCGTCTAGCCGATTGGAAATAAATATATGTAGCATTTCGGTGGCACCGATACCATCAATCATCGGTTTGCCAGTTTTGTGTTGCCAAGCCTCAAATACTGGTGCAGGTAGTGTCTCACCCGCAGACACAGCCACTCGTAAAGATGATAAATCAGCGCCTTCCTCCATGGCTGCCAGCATGGCGCGATAGGCAGTTGGTGCGGTAAAGCAGATGGTGGCTTTATAAGTTTCAATGATTTTCACTAGCTCTGCTGGCGGAGCTGATTCTAATAAGGTTGCTGTGGCGCCAAAGCGCAGGGGGAATACGGCTAGTCCACCTAAACCAAAAGTAAATGCTAAGGGTGGTGAACCGACAAATATATCAGCGGGTGTTACCTTTAATACTTCTTGAGCGTAGCCATCAGCTACTGCTAGGATATCGCGGTGGAAGTGCATGGTTGCTTTGGGCTCGCCCGTAGTGCCGGAGGTAAAGCCCAATAAGGCAACATCGTCAACACTGGTAGCTACGGCATCAAAGTGAACAGGTTTATTCAGTGCTATACGATCTAATTGTGCATCAACATTGGCGGTTCCATCAAACCCAATGACCTGTTCCAAATAGCCACTTTCTTTGGCGCAGATAACCAGTTCGTCCATTAAACGGGTATCGCATAGTGATAGCTTGACTTGTGCTTTATTAACTATTTTGCTTAGTTCACTGGCACGCAACATCGGCATGGTATTAATGACAACAGCTCCAACTTTGGTTGCAGCTAGCCAACAGGCCACTAGAGCTGGATTATTGGCTGAGCGAATTAGAATGCGCTGACCAGGCTCAACTTCAAACTCATCTACTAGTGCGTGGGCTAGGCGATTACTCCAGTCTGCCAGTTCTTTGTAGGTACGCTGGCGCCCTTTGCCAATCAGGGCAATGTTATCACCAAAGCCTAGTTCCACCATGCGGTCTGTCAGTTCAACAGCCACATTAACTTGGTCGGGATAGGAATATTGGTCGGTATTAATGCGTGGCCACTGGTTGGCAGGTGGCAGGCGATCACGTGCAAAGTTATCAATATGTGCGGAAGTTTTTAGATTAGGTAAATCCATGATTACTTATTCCTGTTGCTTATTATTGTCAATATTCATGGCAATAGCTGTTTTGCAATAACTATCTTTTGTACATCACTGGCGCCTTCATAGATGCGCAGGGCGCGTATTTCGCGATACAGACCTTCTACCACGGTTCCACTGCGGACGCCTTCGCCACCGTGTAACTGAAGGGCCTGGTCAATTACCTGCTGGGCTGTTTCGGTGGCGAACAGCTTAGCCATAGCAGCTTCTCGTGAAATGCGGCTGGCACCTTGATCCTTGGTCCAGGCAGCTCGATAAATCAGTAGTGCTGCAGCATCCACCGAGGTGGCCATATCAGCCAGATGTCCTTGAACCATTTGCAAGTCAGCGAGAGGTGCTCCAAATAATTGTCGTTCAGTAACTCGCTGGTGTGCTTCAGCTAGGGCCCGGCGGGCCATGCCCAGTGCGGCAGCACCAACACTGGGACGAAAAATGTCCAATACCGACATGGCTATTTTAAAGCCACTACCCGCAGTGCCGATCAAGTCATTTTGATTGACCCGAACCTGGTGAAACCGTAGTCGTGCCAGTGGATGCGGTGCAATGCACTGTATTCGTTCGGTGACTTCCAGCCCCGGACTATTGGCGGCCACAAAGAATACCGATAAACCCCTGGCTCCCGGCGCTTCACCGGTGCGGGCAAATACACAATAACCATCTGCAATACCACCGTTGGAGATCCAGACTTTTTCACCATCCAGAATATATCCATCAGAGTAGGGTGTTGCAGTCATAGCAGTATTAGCTACATCTGAACCGGATTGGGGCTCTGTGAGCGCAAAGGCAGCCACCGCCTTGCCAGCACGGGTCTGGAGTAGCCACTGTTTCTGGGATTGGCTGCCAAATAAACTGATGGCACCGGTGCCCAGGCCCTGCATGGCAAAAGCGAAATCGGCCAAACTATCGTGGCGTGCCAGGGTTTCTCGAATAAGGCACAGGGTGCGTACGTCCAGGTTTTTGGATTGATGCGGATCAATAGCGCTATGTAGCAGCCATTGATCCTGTCCTAATTGTGCAACCAGTGCCCTGCAGGCTTGATCGACATCGGTATGATCTACAGGTAGATTTTGTTGACACCATGACTCTAGTTGCTCAGCCAGTTGTCGATGTTGATCAGTAAACCAGGGCCAGTCTAGGAACGTTTTATCATGATACATGTCAATTGGCTTTGAAAATTGGTTTTTCTTTCGAAACAAAAGCTTCATATGCGCGCTTAAAATCTTGTGTATGCATACATAAAGCCTGGGCTTGAGCCTCTGCTTCAATGGCTTGATCAGGTGTCATATTCCACTCTTGGTTGAGTTGAGTTTTGGTAATCATATGGGCAAAACTTGGGCCACATGCAATTCTGTATGCCATGTTTAGGGCCGTTTCCTCTAGTTTGTCAGCCGTTACCAAACGGCTGTAGAAGCCCCAGCGCTCACCCTCTAATGCACTCATGCTGCGGCCTGTATAGAGTAATTCAGCTGCACGAGTCTGACCAATAATACGCGGTAACAGGGCACAGGCGCCCATGTCACAACCGGCTAATCCAACCCGGGTAAACAGGAAAGCCGTTTTAGCTTCGGGTGTGGCAATACGCATGTCGGCTGCCATGGCCAGGATCGCTCCAGCGCCAACAGCTATGCCGTCAACTGCAGCAATAATCGGCTTGCCACAATTTAACATGGCTTTCACCAGGTCACCAGTCATGCGGGTAAATTGCAGTAAGTCGCGGGTGTCCATTTCAAGTAATGCCCCGATAATATCATGTACATCACCGCCGGAGCAGAAATTACCTTGATTGGGCAGCAAGACGACAGTCTTGACATCCTCTGCTGTCGCCAGTTGCCGGAATATATCTCGTAATTCGGCATAGCTGTCAAAGGTCAATGGGTTTTTCCGTTGTGGTCGTTGTAGATTGATACGGCCAATGTTGTCGTTAAGATGCCAATGAAAGTGGCACGCTTGATAATCAGTCAATGACACCATAATTAGTTCCCTATATTATTGGGTTCAATTTTTTGCAACAATGACACCATCGGGTTAGCCTCATTCTCATTAAGTGAGCCTAACAGTTCATCCACCCATACGGCATGGTGGTAAGCTGTGGCAGCAAAATTTGCAAATCCTTCGTGAGTCAGGCGAGCTTGGGTGGCGCGTCGATCCTTGTTAACTCGTATACGCTCAACCAAATTGTCCTGTACCAAACGCTCAATGATGCCGGTTACATTGCTATTGGATACTCTAAGGTAGCGGGACAACTCATTCATACGCAGTCCCCTGGGATGATGATCCAGGGCAGCCATAACATCAAAGCGGGGTAGGGTCGTCTTACATTGATGACGCAGGCGCTCCTGTAAGGTTACTTCGATAGCGCTACTGACCTTGAATAATTTCAGCCAGAGCCACAAGTTTTGATGAGTGTGCGGATCATACTGATTGGCCATTTAAGTCGCTGATCCATCCAGAGTGATAATTTTACCGTTGCTAGATTGTGTCTGACACAGAGAAATAACGGCTTCAGCAATTTCCCCGGGTTGCAAGAAGCGTTGTTGTTGACTGCTTTGTAATATTTTTTGCCGGGCCTGTAAGGTGTTGCAATTAGTTTTAGCCTTAATTTTATCTATAGTCTCCTGCAACATGGGTGTTTCAGTATAGCCTGGGCAAATGGCGTGTACACCGATACTGCGGTTGTCCAGTTCTAGCGCTAGGCTGCGTACCAGACCGACAACGCCATGTTTAGCAGCACTGTAGTCTGATACATAGGCAAAGCCGCGTTGTGCAGCAGTCGATGCAATGGCAATCATGCAGCCTTGGCCTGCGTCCAGCATATCTGCAATGCAAGCTTGAAAAGTATGGAAACAGCCAACTAGATTAACAGCTAGGGTTTGTTCAAAAGCAGCTGCGCTCAATTTGTAAAATGGACAGCTATAGGCAGCGCCAGCATTGGCTATGGCAATACTAACTGGACCAAATTTAATGCGCGCCTGATCAAGCATCCTTTCTATGGTATCTCGTTTGGTCACGTCACTGCTGATGGCTTGTACTTGGCCGTGTTGCTGGCGTAATTGCTGGGCTACAGTATCAAGGAGGGCTTGTCGACGCCCGGTTATGGTGACTTTAGCACCTGCCTGACTTAAGGCAGTGGCAATGCTGACTCCGATACCGCTACCAGCACCGGTAACGAGAACATGATTGTTGCGTATATTCATATGGTTAACCGGATTGCTCACAGCCCAATTATTGACCGTTTTTAAAAAACAGATCGACTTAATTTTGATTAAAAATAAACATATACTTATTCCAAGTATAAAGCAAATCTTTGTTATTAGAGCCTATGGTCCGATGGTTTAGATGGGCATATTCAGTTTATTTTATCGAATTAGATACAGCTTTCATTTATGCGCTTGGATGCACGCTAGGATACCAAAAATAGTAAAACCTGATTATAATTTTACTCATCAGATAAATGTTATAGGCTGAACTAAATATATCTCTAGACTTGTATAACTATTTTAAATTTCAATTACCTGCAGCCTCTATTAATGTTAAAAACCGGTCTTTAAGACTAGGGCCAGTTATTTTGAACACAATATCTAGTGTACGGTAACTGCTTAAATCCATGTCAATGATGGGTGACTGAAGTTCATTCAGATATTAATTAACGCCTCATTTGCATGTTGATAAATATTTTAAGCTTGAAATAAATGGGCAGACTGACTATGCTGACCGGAATATCAGATGGGGCATGAGCGCCAATCATGCAATGCGAATCAAACTATTCGTAAGGAGTTGTATTCATGAAAAAGATTGTATGTCTTGGTGGTGGGCCGGCCGGACTCTACTTTGCTATCAGCATGAAGCTCAGAGATCCAAATCACCAGGTAACAGTTATTGAGCGCAATAAGCCCGATGATACTTTTGGCTGGGGCGTGGTGCTATCCGATGATGCCATGGAAAACCTGCGCGTCAACGATATAAAAACTGCCAATGCCATGAAAAATAACTTTGCCTATTGGGATGATATCTCTGTTTCCTATAAAGGTCATCGGATGGTCTCTGGAGGACATGGATTTACTGGCATTGGGCGTCGTCAAATGCTAGTTATCCTGCAACAGCGCGCACAGGAATTAGGTGTGGAGATGCAGTTTTCCACTAAATTCTCTGACCTCGATGCATTATCAGATCAGTATGATTTGGTGGTTGCTGCCGATGGTATCAGTTCTTGGGTACGCAAGCAGTATGAAGATGTTTTCAAACCCAATATTGATATACGTCAATGCAAGTTTGTTTGGCTGGGCACCCATCAAAAATTTAACGACGCCTTTACGTTTATTTTTGAAGCCACAGAGCACGGCTGGATGTGGATCCACGCTTATCAGTTTGATGCAGATACTGCTACAGTTATTGTCGAATGTACCAATGAAACCTGGCATAAATTTGGCTTTGAAAAGATGTCGAAGGAAGAAATTATTGCTACTTGCGAGCATATCTTCCGTGATCATCTAGATGGCCATCGACTGATGTCGAATGCTGATCATTTGCGTGGTTCTGCAGTGTGGATGAACTTCCCACGGGTTATCTGTGATCGATGGCACCATAAAAATATTGTGCTGATGGGCGATGCGGCGGCAACCAGCCATTTTTCCATTGGTTCAGGTACCCGTTTAGCATTCGACAGCGCCATTTCTCTGGCCAATTATCTACACAGTGAAGTCTCCATGGCAGCAGCTTTTCACCGCTATCAGGAAGAGCGACGTCTGGAAGTGCTGCGCTTGCAATCGTCGGCTCGTAATTCTCTGGAGTGGTTTGAGGATGTGGAGCGTTATATGGATTTGGACCCCGATTCAGTTTACTTATTCACTGTTGACCCGGGTCGCAACGCATTAGCCATGAAAATCTGCGTTTACGCGATGCTAAGTGGCTCGAAAATGCTGAACGATGGTTCAATAAGAAGGCGGGTGTAGACAGCAGTCGTGCCCCCATGTTTGCCCCTTTTAAGTTGCGTGACATGGCCTTGGAAAATCGGATCGTGGTTTCACCCATGGCCCAGTACAAGGCAACTGATGGTTGCCCCAATGACTGGCATTTAGTGCACTATGGTGAGCGAGCTAAAGGTGGTGCTGGACTAGTATATACTGAGATGACTTGTGTTAGTGCTGAAGGACGTATTACCCCTGGTTGTACAGGCCCTTTATCAGCCGGAACATGAGGCAGCCTGGCATAGGGTTACCGGGTTTATACATACCCAAACCAAGGCTAAAATATGTTGCCAGATTGGTCATGCTGGCCCTAAGGGGTCTACGCAATTAGGCTGGGAAATAATGGATAAACCCTTACAGCAGGGCAATTGGCCTCTCATGGCCGCCTCTGCCTTACCTTGGTCCAGTGAAAACGCTGTGCCAAAGGTCATGGATTCCCTTGATATGGATCGGATAACTGAGCAATTTGTACAGTCTGCCAAGATGGCCTGCGAGAGCTGGATTTGACATGATTGAATTACATGCTGCCCATGGCTACTTGTTATCCCTGCTTTATCTCTCCTGTTTCTAATCAGCGTGATGATGAATATGGCGGTAGCTTAGAAAATCGCTTGCGCTTTCCTATACGGGTATTCGAGGCTATGCGGGCTGTATGGCCTGCGTCCAAACCAATGTCGGTGCGTATATCGGCCACTGACTGGATGGGTGAACAGGGTGTCACCCCGCAGGAAGCAGTGGCAATAGCCCATGCATTTGCTCAAAGTGGAGCTGATATTATTGACGTATCGGCTGGCCAGACAACTATTAATGCTAAACCAGTATATGGTCGCATGTTCCAAACCCCTCTATCGGACCGCATTCGTCACGAAGCCGGGCTAAAGACAATGGCAGTGGGTAATATTTATGAACCTGATCATGTCAATTCGATCTTGATGGCTGGACGAGCTGATCTTGTTTGCTTGGGACGACCTCATTTGAGCGATCCCTACTGGACCTTAAATGCGGCCGCTGAGTTGAGTGATAATCAACAATACTGGCCATTACCTTATTTGGCCGGTAAGGCTCAGCTGATAAGATTGCGGGAAAAAGAGAAAAACTTACGGGTCTAGATTGGACCAGTGAAATTACAAGGGTAGGTTGGTCCTGAACCTGGGTTGTAATCTTCCGATCTATCCTGAAAAATCCTTGAAAAAAATCTTGCTCATACTACAGAAAAAGTAAAAACTGGTTCAACATAATCAGGTCAATAATGTAGGAGCGACTTATTTTATATGCACTGTTAAATAATGTTAAATCAGCTATCTGATCCCTAGTTAATATGTTGCAACAAATTACCCAGTTTTTTTTGCGCCAATCTGAATGCTGCTAGCGCTACTTCAGCTACCGAACGGACAAAAACGATAACACTAGCTACGGCGGCGCTACTGGTTGAAGTATGCCGGGCAGATTTTAATATGGCTGCCTGTTGAACAACAGGCAGTTATTAACGCTTTACAGCGGCAGTTTTCACTTTCGCAGTGTGAGCTTGATCAATTGGTTGAACCCATGTGGCATATCGCCTTTTCCGATGGCGAACTGGATAAATATGAGGATTACCTGATCCGTAAAATCACCGAGTTAATTCATGTCTCGCACGGCGATTTTATTCGTTGTAAACTCAAGGCTGCTGCACAACACCAGCAGTAGCCTAACCTGTTGTGTTAATGAAGTCATTGCGTTATGCCAAGTCAATGACATATGCGGTTATCCAGTCAGGTATTACAGAGATTAGCCAGGGTTACTTAACTGAATAAAATAGAACCATATCGTCAGACTAAAGCTGTCTGCCCTCATCTATACCATCATTAACGCTTTTCTCATCGTAATACATACTACTGAACCCATTACTGAATGACCCCTTTTGCCTCAGGCTAAAACGATTTAGTCGCTCTAACTTTTAAAACAGTAGTCCATAGAAAATTTTTAGTCTGATTATGCCAAAACCAAAATTGGTTCAGTGCCCATGGCTTTCAGTATGATTGGTCCAGTTTTTGTACGATGGCAGGTGGTGATATCCTAGTCTCCAAAAATACAGGAAACACCGAGGATAAAGTAAGCTTTGTCAGTATGTGCTATTACGTGAAGCAGAATTAGCTAGTCATATCAGAATAAAGCCGTTGTGTCCCACGGTCTTTCCCGGCAATAAACCAAACAATGTATTATAATTTGTTGTGATAGTTGAAACTAAATAGTTCACTTTGATGATCTCCCGATGGGCTAAACTTGAATAGTCGGGTTATCAGGGATTCTACATTTTCACTCTTGATATGGACAGCCAGGGCTAGTTCGCAACATGTATCAATCATGTCGTTTGCAAAGTATGTCTGAAAAAAGTAGTATTTTTTTTGTCTAATATTTAGTTGCGAATTGAATTCAAACTGAATAGTGTTGTTTCTCATTCTGAACCAAAATGAGTCTAAAGCTATAGATAATCCTTTACCTTCTGCTTTAATAAATGCTTCTTTTAATGTCCATATCTTATAAAAGTAAGTGGTTCTTTCTATCTTATTAAGATTATTTAAGAAGTTGGCTTCCTGGTAAGAAAAAAACCGGTCTGAGAGGCGTTGTAATGGTTTTTCTTTGAGAACATGTTCAACGTCAATACCTAACGTACCTGATTTAGTAACTGCACATACAATGATATTTTGTGTGTGTGATAAGTTGAAACTAAAATCAGGTAGTATGGATGCTTCAGATATCTCTGGGCGACCAAATTTATTGGTTTTAAATACCCATTCAGCAGGGGCAATATAAGGAAAATAGATCGATAGAATACATCTGACAAAGTATCTGGTTAACAAATACCGGTGCTGGTCTTTTTTAAAATAAAACCGAGACCGGCGTTTTTTCTCTTCATCAGCTAATATCGCCAGATATTGAATAACACTTGTCTCTTGATTAAATTCATCTGTTTTTAGATACCAGATATGTATCTGATTATCATGTAAATATTGCAAGACTAAGGCCTTAATAAATACATAAAACAAATACTTTCCATTGAACTGCCTGCACAAACTACCAAATTAATACAGTCATCGATGATTTAACATACAAAAAACAGCTGTAGATAATAATTGATGACAGGATAGCTATTATATCCATCTTCTCAACACCATTATTAATCCTGTTTCTTGCAATATTGAATAGATTTAGGTGCAATTGATGCTTACTTTATGTATTGATTTGGTTGGCGCAATATCCAGGCTCAAGTCGTTGTATCAAATGGTCAATACAATATCAGGTGTTTGATTTAAATTTGCATTGTACTGGCGTTTTATTGCCTAATTTAAAGCCGCTCAACACGTATCGGTATTATTACACTAAAGGAGATTATAGCTATCTCACACACAATAAGTGCGTCATATGTGTCTTTTTGAGCTTCCACAGGTTGATGTTGTTTAGTGATTGCAATGTTTTAATTGATCAAGGCATTGTATTTTCAATACGAGCTGCACAGAATTTGAATTCTGGTATTTTACCAACCGGATCTAGGGCTGGATTGGTTAGCTGGTTAGCTGCTGCTTCGCCATAACAGAAGGGCATAAAAATCACCCCTGCCGGAACGCCAGCATCTTCTCGAGCCATCAGTTCTATGCTGCCACGTCGGGTACTAATCCGAATCGTGTCTCCAGCCCGTGCACCGATGCGTTCCAGCTCTTGTTGGTTTAAAGTGGCTATAGCAGCGGGTTCTAAATCATCCAGCACGGATGCCCGACGAGTCATAGAACCAGTATGCCAATGTTCTAACTGTCTGCCAGTGATTAGAATCGTTGGATATTGATCATCTGGCTGTTCATCTGGCGCAACAATATCTGCCGGTACAAAGAGCCCCTTGCCAGAAATACTGGGGAAGCGGTCTCCAAACACGACATCATGACCTGGAAGATCATCAGCCGGGCATGGGTAGGTTACTGCATGTTCCTGTTCCAGGCGTTCCCAGCTAATATGGTCCAGACTTGTCATGGCTTGTTTCATTTCAGCAAAAACTTCACGGGGATGCTGGTAGTTCCAATCCAGTCCCATACGTTTGGCGATCTGTTGAATAATCCACCAATCTTGGCGGGCGTCACCAGGAGGCTTGACCGCTTGGCGTCCCATCTGCACGGTACGATTAGTATTGGATACAGTACCTGATTTCTCTGGCCAGGCAGACGCCGGTAACACCACATCTGCATACATGGCCGTTTCAGTAATGTATAAATCCTGTACTACCAGATGCTTTAATTTAGCCAGTGCTGCGCGGGCGTGTGCCAAGTCAGGGTCTGACATGGCAGGGTTTTCGCCCTCTATATACATGCCATGAATGGTACCTGAATGGATGGCATCCATTATTTCAACCACAGTAAGCCCTGGCTGATTATCCAGTTCAGTTTCCCAAAGTGCTTCAAAAACTGACTTGATATCAGGCTGGCTAACTTTTTTGTAATCTGGATACATCATTGGGATCAGTCCTGCATCTGAAGCTCCCTGGACATTGTTTTGTCCACGCAGTGGATGTAACCCGGTTCCTTCACGACCTATTTGTCCAGTCATTAATGCCAGGGAAATGATCGCGCGGACATTATTGGTGCCGTGGATGTGCTGAGAAACCCCCATGCCCCAGAAAATCATTGCTTTTTCTGCCGTCGCATACTCTCTGGCCACCTGTCGAATTAAATCAGGTGATACCTCACAAATGAGAGACATGGCTTCGGGGCTATAATGCTTAACGTGAGCTTTAATGCCTTCAAAGCCGTCAGTCATGGCCTCAATGTAAGCCTGGTTATAAAGCCGTTCCTCAATGACCACATGCATCACTGCGTTCCAGAAGCTAACATCACTTCCTGGCTTACACTGGATCATATGAGTCGCGTATTTTTTCAGGGCAATACCGCATGGATCTAAAATAATCAGTTTGGTTCCCTGTTTAGCCGCTTGTTTGAAAAACGTTGCGGCTACTGGATGGTTAGTAGTGGGATTGCTGCCAGTTACCACCACCACATCGGCATTGACAGCCTGCATAAAGGATGCAGATACACCACCAGACCCTAAGCATTCTAACAGTGCCATAACGGAAGAAGCATGGCATAAGCGGGTACAGTGATCCACATTATTACTGCCAAATCCGGTTCGTATCAGTTTTTGAAATAAATAGGCTTCTTCATTGGACCCTTTGGCAGAACCAAATCCAGCCAAGGCATAACGTCCTTGTCGATCACGTATTTGACGCAGGCCATCCGCTGCATAGTCTAATGCTTCTTCCCAACTGGCTTCACGAAAATGTGTTTGCGGCTTGGTCAAATCAAAACCAGTATCTACTCCCTTGGGAGCTCCGGTCAAGCGAATCAATGGCCGGGTTATGCGGTCACCATGGTGAATGTAATCAGCGCCAAAACGACCTTTGACGCATAGTCGGTTTTGATTGGCTGGCCCGTTACGGCCTTCTACGTAGATGATGCGTTCATCCTTGACAAAATAATTAACTTGACAACCCACACCACAATACTGGCAGACGCTAGCCACTTTGCGGTCATAGTTTAAGCTGTCGCCTACACCATCAATGCTGGTTACTGAAGCTGGCATCAGTGCCCCGGTTGGGCAAGCCTGCACACACTCACCGCAGGATACACAAGTAGATGCAGCCAGATCATCATCAAAATCAAATGCAATCTTAAATTCGCTACCACGGTTAGCCATGCCGATGACATCATTAACCTGAACTTCGCGGCAGGCCCGTACACACAGGTTACAGTTGATGCAGGATTGCAGGTTGACCCGAATAGCCGGGTGGCTATTATCTGCAACTGGCTTGGCAGCTGGCTGGAATCTAGATGCCGTTGCATCAACTGCCAGCTGATCTGCCATATCCCAGAAATGAGCATTTTTGTCTGCTGCCTGCGGTCGTTCTGGCTGGTCTGTAATCAGCAGTTCAAGCACCATTTTTCGTGCCTTTACAGCCCGTTTCGACTGTGAACTTTTAACGACCATGCCAGCAGTTGGCTGGCGCATGCAGGAAGCTGCCAGCACGCGTTCGCCATCTATTTCTACCATGCAGGCACGGCAATTGCCATCCGCACGATAGCCTGGTTCAGGTGTATAGCACAGGTGCGGAATGTGTTCATGGTGACGTTTTGCAACGTGCCAAATCGTCTCCCCCGGTTTGGAGATAACTGATTGACCATCTAGAGTGAAGAGGATTGATTCGGTTATCATAATTTATCCCTCTGGTCTAAAGTAACTGAATTGGCTAGATCTGTGGCAATTAATTTGGGACTAAAGTGTTGTAATATTGAGTTTACCGGATTACTGGCTGCTTGACCTAAACCGCAAATGGATGCGTCTGCCATAACATCACTTAATTCACGGATCAGTTCTTGATCCCAATCCGGTTGTTGCAGCAGTTGAACCATTTTTTCAGTACCTACGCGGCAGGGCGTGCACTGGCCACAGCTCTCGGCTTTAAAAAACTCCACCAGATTAATCGCCACAGTGCGTATGTTATCCTGATTCGACAGTACCACAATGGCAGCAGAACCAATGAAACAGCCATAGTCTTGTAAGGTATCAAAATCCATAGGAATATCGGCCATGCTGGCCGGTAAAATACCGCCAGATGCACCGCCGGGAAGATACCCCTTGAAGGTATGTCCAGTGGCCATGCCACCGCAGTATTCATCAATTAGTTCTTGCATGGTAATACCCGCTGGGGCTAGCTTTACCCCTGGCTGACTAATTCGGCCAGAAACAGAAAAACTGCGCAATCCTTTGCGCCCATGGCGCCCATGGGTGCTAAACCAGTTGCTACCTTTATCAAATAGGGTGCGAATCCAAAATACAGTTTCGATATTATTAACCAGGGTAGGGCGGTTAAACAAACCAACCTGTGCCACAAAGGGGGGACGGTGTCTGGGCATACCCGGTTTGCCTTCAAGGCTTTCAATCATGGCTGATTCTTCGCCACAAATGTAGGCTCCAGCCCCTCGGCGTAAATGAATGCCACCGGGTGGTGCCAGGCCTGCATGGACCACCTTGCTAATTTCTACCGTAAGAATTTCCCGTGCTGCTGGATACTCATCACGTAAATAAATGTAGGCTGCTTCTGCTTCTACGGCCCAGGCACTGATCAATACGCCTTCAAGAAAGCGGTGCGGATCTGACTCCAGATAGAAGCGATCCTTAAAAGTGCCAGGCTCGCCTTCATCACCATTAATGGTAAGATAACGTGGCTGTGGTTCTTGGCGCACAAATTTCCATTTGGTAGCGGTTGGAAAGCCAGCACCACCTAAACCCCTTAGACCTGCATCAGCCAGTATTTTTTGTAAATCCTGCCAGTCATATTGGCCTTCCAGGCAGTGCTTTAGTAGCTCGTAGCCTCCGTTGGCCAGATAATCATCATAACCAATATAATCCGGTATATGAGGATGAAAATTTTGCGTGTTAATGACTTCCTGTACTTGGTCGATATCAGCATGATCGACGTGATGGTGGCCCACTTCAGCCACTGGTGCTGTGTCGCAGCGGCCCATACATGGTGCGCTGACAATACGCACTTGAGAGGCATCTGTGCCTTCAACCAGAGCAGCGTGCAGTTGTTCAGACCCGGCCAGTTGACAACTCAGGCTGTCACAGACCCTGATCGTTAGAGCAGGGGGTGGCAACTCACCTTCCTTAACTACATCAAAATGCGCGTAAAAAGTAGCAGTTTCATATACCTCAGCCATGGGTAGATTCATTTCTTCGGCTAAAGCTGCCAAATGTGCTGTCGAAAGGCAACCAAACCGATCCTGAATAAGATGGAGAAATTCAATTAGCAAATCACGCTGTTTTGGCTGTTGTACCAGTAACTCACGCACTTCGCTTAGCGCATGCTGATCTACCTGCCGCCCACGGGTGTGCGTGCGTGACTTTCTGCGACTTGAGCCTGGGTGAGGTTTAGGTGTGGTTTGTGGAGGGATTTGTTTAGCCATCTGGTTCTTACTCACTAAATAATTATTATGTGCATTACCTGAAACCACTGGCTAATCGTATCGTTGATTGGTCAACGGACGTACCCAGCATCGCTAGTTCAGTATGCGGTCTGTGCCATTCCTATTATCATAATAACTGCACCCATAACGAATATGAGATAACCCTGTGTACATCCTGCGGTTAATTTTCCATTTAACTATAATATTGGTCAAAGCTCAATGTTATTGCATCACTACCGTTGCTTTAGGAGTTCCAATAAATTGGAAATTGCTCAGGGTAGTGGCACAACCAACTCATATGGTGCGCTTTCGCTTGAGCTTTAATACGCTTGTGTGCCGGTTCTAGTGTGATGCAAAAGTGGGTTAGAATGCTTCAGTTTATGGCTATGTGGGCTGGTTGACAGATCACTTGGACTTTACATATGACCGCCATTGAAGTCAGTGGTACATGCGATCAGACCAAAGTCACTTTCCTGTACGTCCCTCAAGTGTTCAACACGAGCCGGAATAGCTGATGCCTGCTCCAGAAATTGGGCTGATGTTGTTGCCATCATGAGACAGGTAAACCAGACATTGGCCAGGACTCTGATCAGTAAAACTCAGTGTCAAACATAGCACAATATACTGATCCATACATTAAAAATCATGTATTCACTGATGGTGTGCCCAGATGTAACATAAGCGCATATTAACGGTTTCTGTATCCCTGTCCTGGGTGGTGATTAAATGCGATACCAGCCATTTTTATTGTAGTATGGATGCGATACGTGCAGAACAAATAATGAAAGGTATTGTGACTTAACCGCCTCTTAATGGATGGTTATTCTGAGGTTATCTCAGTAGCCAGGGCTTATCAGGATCTGTGGTCAATTTCATCTCTGGAGTACCCGTGTTGAGTTGTAGTGATCACGTAAAAATTAGGAGATTGGCTTTTAGTGCATGGTTATATCAACGGCCTGTCATAAAATCCGGTGGTCATGGCAACGAACCAGAGCAATAGGGCAGAACACTTAAGCAGCCATTGTGACAAAAGAAAACTGACTGGATTCATAAACGTTTATTACATATTCGGTGTATACTCATTACCATGAACCTAATAAAATAGATTTTATAATCACTCAGATAGTGTAAAGTGAGTAGCTAAACCTAAAACAGCTAACCGATTATTATTGTAAGTATGATGCGGCTGTTTATTTTGATGTTGTTTAAATTGAGTTGCATTAAAGGTGATACCAAGTGGCGGAATTTTTGCTTGATTATGGTCTTTTTCTTGCTAAGGTTTTAACTTTTGGCATTGTGGTTCTGGTATTGGCAGGGTTTGCAGTGGTTAGTCGTCAACAGCGTCAGCATGGCCCTGAAGGGCGCATTGAAGTTAAAAAAATTAATACCCTGCTGGATGATATGGAGCAGGCTCTGGAACAGGCTCTGCTTGACCCCTATGAATTAAAACAGCGAAAAAAGCACAAACAAAAGCAGGCTAGGAAAGCTGCCAAACAGGCTAAACAGGCCGCTAAAAAAGCCAGCCAACACATCTCCCAGGAAGACACCGCAATTGAAAATGCATCCAGTGTTAAGGGTTCTGAGCCGTTGCAGGATAAAAAAGTCGCCCCTAAACGCATGTTTGTCATCGATTTTGATGGTGACGTCAGGGCGTCTGCAGTCACTCATTTGCGCCATGCCATCAGTGCGATATTAACGGTTGCCAAACCTTGTGATGAGGTAGTGCTGCGACTGGACAGTGGTGGTGGTATGGTGCATGCTTATGGCTTGGCTGCATCCCAGTTGCAACGTCTGCGGGAACATGATATCCCCCTGACGGTTTGTGTTGATAAAGTGGCGGCCAGTGGTGGCTACATGATGGCGTGTATGGCCAACCGTATACTTGCTGCACCGTTTGCGGTGATTGGCTCCATTGGGGTGGTAGCCCAGGTACCAAATTTTCACCGCCTGTTAAAAAAATACGATATTGATATGGAAGTGCTGACGGCTGGAGAGCATAAACGTAGCCTGACCATGCTGGGTGAAAATACCCGTAAAGGCAGGGATAAGTTTATCCATGACCTTGAGCAAACCCATGTTCTGTTCCGGGATTTTGTCGCTCGGCAGCGGCCACAACTGGATATGGATCAGGTTGCAAATGGTGATGTCTGGTACGGACAGCAGGCAATCGCGTTGCAACTGGTGGATGAATTGACCACTTCCGATGAATATTTACAGTTGGCCAGTCATGACCATGATTTATTCCGGGTCAGCTATATTGAGAAAAAGAACCTAATGCAAAAAATGAGTCTGGGTGTTGCGCATCAGGCTGAACAATGGCTCAGACGTGGCCTGGATCATTTGCAAGGTCGTTATTGGCATTGAGGATTAGCCTCTACAATGTCTAATCCAATGTGTACTTAAAGATACGTTACTGCCCGATTTTCCCGGCACTGGGGCTATTGACATATAACCCATTAGTAATGTGTAAGGGTGCTGCCAACTGCCTTAGTTTATGTCTTTAGATCGCGTTCTGCCATGCTTATTGAGCACCACTGGCCAGGTTTTGTGCCATGTCTGATGATGTCCGTGTAAGCAGTTATTACGATCAGCATATCTCGCTGTAACGGATTTAGAAAAAGCCGATACCCTGTCTATTCAGGGTCGGCTTACTTGATGTCCGCAACATCAATATCAACCTGGCTAATCTTATAGGATGGGTCTGCCTGCCGCTGAAATTCTGCGTTGTATATGCCAGTGACCTGTAGTTGCCAATACAGTTTTACAGGCTGATGGTCGCCATCGCCATCGCTTTGCTGTTTGGTGGACAGTACAACAGATGGGCTGGATCGGCCCGTAGTTTGCAAGAGCACGTTTTCGATCATTTCCTGCACTGTATATTGACCATAGGCTTGGGCTTGAGCGGGCACCGCCGCTATCGGCTCTTGCTAGCGGGCGAGCAGCAGTGCCGTTATCTGATGGGTGAGGGGTTGATACTCCACCACGTCGTTTAATATCAGAGACACCTGTCAACGTTGTTTGAAATAAAGCTGTCCGGGGGTACCTGCTGTTATGTCACCCTGCCAGTCACGGGATAGCCATTCAATTTCGATCACTGGGGTTCCCTTTTCAACACTGGTTCTGGTGCCGGTAGGCCCTGATATTAATAATACTTGTGGTGTTGGTTGAATGGTCTCTTGTAGTATGGATTTTAATTTTTCGGCCAAGGTGAATAACATAATTAGCTCGCCGTTATAGTCATATTGCTGGTAACAAAGGAACCCGTACCCGGGTATTTGGGCATTGGGTCATTTATGGGAGTGCCAGGTGGGGCGGGCATTTTGGCTGGGATGGTGACTTCAAAGATAGCAATAAAGTTGGCACCCTTAAGGATCACCGGATTACCTTCTACGGTGGTGGTGATGCTTTTCTGATTGGGCGCCAGGGCCTGAATTTTTAAGGTGCCCATACCGCCCACAAAAGCAGCGTTAGTATAGGAGCAACCGGGCACTTCCACCTTGCTTTCATCCCCTGCTAGGCAGACAGCCTTATTTTTGATTAGGGTTTTTCTGGCACTGCCACTGATTTTTCCCGGTTTAACCACTACCATGGCCGGACCAAACGCCGGCTGGAACAGCACCTGATCACCATTAACCACCACCATATCCAACATGGCTAAGTCTCGTTAATTCCTTTGGAAGACACAGCGGCATCAGTGCCTGCGCCTTTTGAAGCAGTATCGCTCAACTCTTCCAGTACTTGAATGGCACAACTGATACGCAATAAGGTTGTCTACATGTTATTTAATTTTTGTACTAATTCCTGTTTGATTTTCTGGCCCTCCTGATATTCGTTACGCAATGTTTCCAGACGTTGGGTAATATTCTCTTGGCTCATATTATTACCTTTCTTTTTTGTTGATTATTGAAATAGGGCAAGTATCCTAAAGATAACCAAAATGGTTAATGTATGCTTTTATCAATCACATTATTGGCTACTTTCCACGTTAATGAGAAGATCAGACAGTGATGTCAGGTACTTTTTTAATTGCATTTTTTTCCTCAAGACTCGCTAAGCGTGCTGATATTAAGTCCACCTCTTGTTTCAATTCTTTAATGGATTCAAGCAATACAGGTGATAATCGATCATATTGCATGTGGTGATAACCATCATTATCCGTCATCAATAACTCTGGATAAAAATTCCCAATTTCCTAGGTAATTACCCCAATTTCTCTTTTTTTAATTTGATCCTTGTATTTGTTAATATCCTTCCATTTGTAGTAAACACCTCGCATTTGCATAACGTTATGCAGTGCTGAATCTATACCAACAACTTCTTCCTTAAGTCGTGCATCAGAAACAGAACCCTGACGATCTCCCCAAAATTAGGTTATATAAGCATCATCCCAATCTTTGCTACTAGTTCTTAAAGCTCCGTAATTGTGTCGACCAGGGATAAAAGCAATGCTATAATTTTTAAGCTTAACTCTATGACCACTAACCTCAGCAATAATCGAGTGGCGCCCATACAACAACAATTTATCTGAATCATTTGCTCCTTCTTCCGCGATATAAGCGTGTTCTGCATCACCCAAACACAACCTTACACCGTTATTGGTCAATCGGACTCTATCACCACTGGCACTTAGATTTCTTACGTTAAAGTCCTGCGCAGCATCACCTGCCAGGCTGGCTTTTGTATCGGCATAAGCTTTAACCGCTTTTTCCTTGGGCACGGCTGTATCACTGTTATCTGCCAAGGTACCATCGGTAGAAAACTCACCAACGGCAGCACCTGCATTAAGCTTTAGATTGCCGTTTACCTCCAGCTTTTCCGTAGGGCTGTTGGTGCCAATGCCGACATCACCCATAACACTTAAGGCACCGCCTACGGTGGTATTCTGAATGACCCGCAGACGATTCAGATCAGCATTACCTTCATAGACGGATTGAAGTGCTTCACCCATGCTATTCTAGTCTTCAGATTAAGATTGGTGCATCTGGCTTCAAAAAATAATCTCCCAAACCAGCGTTAGCTTAAACTAATCTGATTTGTTAATGGGAGCAAATACCACCCGGTTATACATAACATCGTCACTGGTAAATAGTCCCTCTTCTTGTAATTCGCCGTTACACTGGTTTTCATTCAGGGTGGCTGTTAGTCGTAATTGCTTACGTGGCGTCTTGGATTGTGCATCAATGGCTGACGATTCGTAGATTTCAATAGAGATACCTTGTTCCAGTTGCGTGGCCAAAGCGTTTTGATTGGCGGCAAATGCTGTCTTTCCTGTACCCAGACGCATCTGGGTTACCCTATTGACTGTGTCTTTTAAATTGGGGTCGCCGTTATATAAGTGCATCACCAGATCACGCCCGCCTAAAGTAATGCTGTTGCTGACGTGGCGGGTATCTACCACCTTGCCGACACGGTGGTGAAGAGTGGCAGTCAGGTGGCCGCTGATACTGAGATTATCTGTTAGCTTCATGGTTTTTTCGCCATGGTATTTTCTCCTTATAGCCTCTTGCTGAGCCAAATTTATTGAGGGAATAAAACCGTGTATAGTTGAACATAGCATCAAGAATCATGTGGTCGGCCATATCTTGTGTTTCACAATTGGCCTGCTGGCCTGTAATGAAAAAAGTATCGGTACTGGTTTCCATGTCGTGGTATTCATTGAGTTCCTCACCGCTAAATTTCAGGTGTAATTCAGTTCCCAGATCATGTCGTTCAACAAAACCCTGTTTATAAGCAATGCTGTCCTGCACTCCAGATGCTTTAACACGGTTAATAATAGATTGGATATAGTGTTGTGGGTGTTCCTGGTCCTCGGCAAATTGATCGGTAAAGCCGGGCAAGTGCCAGGGAATGACTGCCATAAAGGTGCCTAGAGTCAGTTCCTCTGCCAAAATATTAAGGTTGATAACCGGCTCATCAAAGGCAAAGTGTGCGACCTCGGTGCGGATGTCACGCTGCCAGTGTTTTTGTTTGTTAAATGGTTGATGGCTTTTGCTGTCGAATTGCATTTGATCAAAACAGATTAGATTAAACCTGCTTACATGACCGCGTTGTTGAATCTCCCTAGCGGTGCTGTTCTTGAGCACAAAATCGGCAGTAAAGCGCCATTGTGATTTGCCTTTATGCAAGGAGGGAATAGCCTCCTTTATCTAACTCTTGTCCAGGGACAGGCTGTTAAGGAAACCACAATACAGATATAAAGGTTTTCGCAAGCCTTTAGAACGAGTTAGCAGGTCTGATACAGCATCTAGTGAACTTAAATGGACTCAAGCAAAAGAGATCAGTTGGAAACAGCGTTGTGCCTCTGGAATGGCTGTGCAGCATTATTTAATATAATCAGATTTTATGAGTGAATATCTAGCCCTGTTATTCACGCTGGAATTGAGATTTTGTTGTATGGCAATCAGTTTGCCTGTGATGTTTCATGGATGGTTTGATCTAGCAGTGGCTGTAGCAGCTAAACGAGATGTTGCACCAAGGCATCCAGTTCTGCGCTAGTTGCTTGTGCACTGGTCTGCTCCAGTTCCAGCGCAACCTGTTGCAGCGACTGCATGCCCAACAGTGCGGCACTGCCTTGCAATTTATGGGCTAACTGTTGCAAACTAAGCCGGTCATCGGCTGCCAGGGCTTGTTGAAAGGCGCCTGGATTGTGGCTGTAGTCCTGCTGGAAGCACTTAAAACAGGCCACTACATCGACTACAGACAAGCCCAGTCGGGTTGCTGTATCATCCAGATCAAGGAGACTGGGCCAGGGACCCTGATCACTGGTCAAGGCGTTGCTCTGGCTGGGCATCGGTGTCTCAATCAATATGGCATTGCCTCTGCTATTGTCCGTTGCCCGCAGCACTCCACGCAGGGTCTGCAATAATTGTGTAGTGGCATCGGCCTTGCTCTGATAATCATCCATCCCGGCCGCAGACATGGCTGTAAGCGCTTGAGTATCGCCTATGTTACCGCTCAGCCCGATAATCGGCAGTTGCACCAGTGAGAAATGCTCCCATACTGCACGGGTCAGTTCCAGGCCATCCATCACTGGCATCCGGATATCTGTAACCAGCAGATCAAAGTGCTGTTGTGTCAATAGTTGCACAGCCTCTTTACCGTTGGTTGCTGTAGTGACCCGGCAGCCGACACTGGCCAATAAAGCTTCAATGATCGAACGGATAGTGGCGGTATCATCCACCAACAGCACACGGCAATCCTGCAATGGATCAGGCTGGTCTTGAAGCTGAGGTCGCGGCCCTCGTAACACAGCCTGAATTCCCTGAACCAGCTTAATCTGGTTGCAAGGCTTGTTCAATAAACCCTGCATACCAGCCTTGGTTACCCTAAGTTGGGCAATGTAGTCTGGTTCCGTGGTATAAGCGACAATCCGGAGCTGGGCTGCAGCCAGCCCAGCTTCACCGCGGCGTAGTAGTTCCGTGGCTTGATAGCCATCTAATTGGGGCATATTTAGATCCATGATCACCAAACCGTAGTCGTGAACACTGGCTTTTTGTATGGCATTGACACCGTTTGTTGCTTCATCCAGGATCATATTAAGAGGGATCAGATACTGTTTTACCTGCTCTCGATACAGCTGGTCATCATCCACCACCAGAATGCGTTTACCTTGCAGGTCTGGCCTGGCATCAGCCAGTACCTGCTCTTGATAATCGGCCAGATCTTGCTCGGTTACGGGGGGGAAAGACAAAGTAAATTCTGTAAAATCATCCACTACAGAGTGGCACGTGATGTCACCACCAAAGGCCCGCATAACCCGTTGGCAATAGGTTAAGCCCAGGCCAGTGCCGTCTTCTTTGCCCTGGGTATGGAATCTGTCAAATAAATAGGGCAATTGTTCCGCGGCAATGCCTGGTCCTGTATCTCGAACATAGACTCGGTTGCTATCGGGGCAGACTCCCAGGCGCAGGTCAACATGGGCATCAGGATAGGCTCTGAGGTAATAGAGGGCATTTTTCAGCAAATTAAACAGGACAAACAGATACAGGGTTTCATCAACACGAAAGTCAAATGATCTGGTGGTTGATAAGCTAACCCGTTGGCGTTCACTATCGCAGTCATAGCCATATTCGTTTAGGGCTTTTTGCGTACTTTGGTAGGCGTCCAGGTAGACAAAGGTAGTAGCATCGATGGGTTTTTCATAGACCTGATCCATAATGAGATCAATCACCTGAATACCCCTCTTAACGGCCATTTGGCTCTGTGCCATGCCCTGATAGAGCTGATTTAGTGATGTTGTGGGAAGCTGAACCTGAGTATGGCTGGGCTGATACGGGGGCAACTGGTGTTGCATGTTATTGAGACTATGGCGTAGCTGGCCCAGTGGATTGCGTATTTCGTGTGCAATAGAGCCGGCTAAGCTGCGTATTGCATTTTGTCTTTGCTGGTTGACCTGTTGTTCTAAAAAAATATTGCCTTTGCGCAGCCCGTTAATCAGCAGGGTTCCACCCAAAAACATAAAGGCTGTTAGGGGAAGGTAAAATTGAGCACGATCCACATTGATGACAAATGATGATTCAGTAATCATAAATAGTAGCAATCCGAGTAATGAGCCAGTTATAAACAAGTCTACTGTCAGCAAGACATCGGATACTAATATTAGTAACAAAAAAGCAAAAATTGCATAAGCAGTTGAGGAAGTATTTGAGAAATAATTCTTCAATAATAAATAGGTATGGAAAAAGGGTGAAGCACATGTAATTACAATATGCCAGAAAAATCAAAGTACTTTTTCATACAACTTGGCCACGATTCATGATATATGAAGCCAATACAGAGAAATTCTAACAGTATCCGAAATAAAATATTATCAAATGGTTGGGGAAATATATACGTCCAAATGAACCAATATAAAGGGAAACTAATAGTTCCTAAAATACCTGTTATTCTTATGTTAAACTGAGCATATGATATGCTTCTTTCTATTCTTGAATTTAATATTCATATTAAACTCTATCTTTTTTTACTCTAGGATAATATGCATTAAATGGAGAGTTTAATGAAGCCTTATCATTTAATTTTATTGCTGAGTATAATTCAACCATAGTTACAGATCTACATTTATAACAATTAGCTGATTTCCCAAAACTACAAGGTATTCTCAAATTACCATTATTTAGCATATGTATGCAATTGCCTGTGACATTTTTTTTAGAATTATTGTGAAAAATATTCATTGGACAATACTCAACAAATAATTGTCCATATTCTGGACTAATTAATTCTATCATTTTATCACTGTTATTTATTATTGGATATTTTTTACACCTGTATCTGACCATTCTTTCAAGAATGGCTTAATGGCTTTAATATTTTTTGCATTGATACAGTATATTAGGAAAATAGGAATCTGATTTTTTAGTGCAAAGGATACATTTAGCTTTGTTTTTTGATATGATCCTTCCCCACGTATTTGATTATGTAATAATTCAGTACCATCTATAGAAACACCGAAGTGCACGTTATATTGGTCATGCCAGCTAGGTAATGGTATGGTGCCATTGGTAATTGCCGTGTTGTTTTTACCTAGTATTTTAAACCTTTCGAGCAGTAAGTGCTTGGCCATTAATGGCTCACCACCATACCATAAGATATTATTGATACTGGGATATTTTTCTATTGCCTGACGTACAGAATCAAGGATTTTATTATTTCGGGTATTAAGTACGCTATCTTTTTGCTTAACCCAAAAACAATGCTCGCAGGTTAAATTACATTGATTAATAATATCTACAGCTAGTGACGTCGGTTTGATATAATCAGAAAAATGGTCCAATTGATCCGTTTGATTTAATGCTACAATCGAATCAAATAATTCCGTTCTGGGAATATTTTTATCTGTCTCTGGTTTTGTATGCTTAATTAATGAGTAATCTGGATAGCTGTTACCGTTTACATCGGTATTCATATTAACTTCATTTGTGAATATATTTGAAATAACAGTATAAAATTATTTATAGTATACCTTGCCAAGCCGTCACCTATTAACCTAATTTTAAAATATAAAAGAGGCTAAGATACCCCCAATAAAAAATATTAAATTTTTAAAGTTGGGCTTTAAAATTGATTCATACAACTGGGTTCAACTGATACGAATGCTTTAAAAAGGCTCCAGCCATCGTAAAATTGTTGATCTTCTTAATGTGCATGATTGAATAGCTTTAAACCAAATACGCTGCTATGAAAAATACAGTTAATCTAGTGTTGATCTAGATAGGCCTGGCGGGTGCGCTATCCCTGAAATAAACCCGGATGAATGCCTGGGTAATGATCGCAAGGTATTGCACTTGCTTAGCGTTAACAGATTGTAATGTACAGTAATTTAAATTTATAAATAATGCTTATGCAGCATGTATTTAAAAATCAGATTAATGGTTAAGTAATAGCAAGTATGGTAACTGATATTATCATAATAGAAAATTAATAAAAAATATCGTATGCCATTAAATTTATATCCTATTGTCATTTGTTACTTCTATTAGCGCACTAAATGATTCTGTGTAATAAATTAATTGATATCTTCATTGGGTATAAACTAAAAAGTTGTATTTGGAATCAGTTTATCTAAACTACATTTTTTATTGGTTTCTGAAACAGGCTTGTAATATATCATGATTCAAAACTATAAATACCCCTGGTCTTAGCATCGTAAAATGTGCAGTTAAATTTCATGTTCAGGCTAGTCACCTAGGCTTCCTTTTTCGCTTTGATAAACCTGTTATCCAAGGTGCTACTGCATATACAGCCACTTCGGTTTGCAAATACCCAGATGACCGATTTAATACCCTTCTGTTGAGCTAGTGCAAGATCAACAGCTCGTCGCAAGCATGGCAAGCATATTGTCCAGTGTTTAATCTGCTCCTTGCCGGTTTGGCCCTGCTTAATGTAAATTTTTTTATGTAAATTCTGGCGACGTATCTCCAGCACATCCTTTTTTTATGCTGTACAGCAATAGCTAATCTCTATAGCGTCTTGCAGAAAGGGCTTTGCGTGTGCCAATACTGCCTAATATTTTGTATCAGTGATGGATCAAGTGTGGGGCTTTTCTGTAAACGTTTTAACTTTTTTACACAGGTTATCTGTAATATCTGGTTTACGCTGTATTCCCCACAAAAACAAAGTACACATAAATCCATGTTCTCAATTAGCGCTAGTCCTTGAGCCTACACCACGTATATCCATATACATCATGAATGTCTATAGGTGTGATGCGGCTATGATCTATTTTGCCAAATACAGATATTAAATATAGAGCATAGCTTGTGTAGTCTCATTGTGTTTTTGGTGCAAGTTTCTGATATTCATATGATGTCATATAATCCATAACCAGCTGTTCAAGCGAGCCTGACCTTACCTGCAGATTTTTTACTTCTTTATCATGGCGGCGAATGACCTGTATCTTATTGGCCGCTAATGGAGCCAGCCGAATACAACGTCCATCTTTAGTATAAAACGCATACACAGACTTTCCCTTGTAAACATGTGGGGGAATCCAAACGTCTAATTCTGACTTACACCTATGTTTGGACTGCCTTAAAGTCTAGTCTGTTGTCGTCATTTTATATCAAAGGTAATGGGAAGATGGTTCCTGCTGGAAGTGAAACTTAATTTATTTGCATTAGGATTCGTACAAAAAATATAAAGTTATAGTTAACTGTTAGTAATATTTTAAAAAAACTAACTTCACATGAATAAAATAAGAAAACAAACACGATTATTGAGAAATTCAAAAAAATTATTCGCCAGTTTCAGAAAAATTTACGCAAAATTTTTCACAGTATCACATGTTATTAATTTTAAAAAATATGCACATTTATTCCCACTCAGTAAGAAATCACCTGTGCGAAATATAAATTAAATTTATGATGGTAATTTTACAGTAAATCAATTTAATAAAAATTCCAAAAGCTTGATTTTTGAAAATTTTTGATTTATTTAGTTCGCCAAAAAGATAATAAATGAGTCACTATTGGAGGCATTAAACTGATTTCCTACACTATAAAAATTATGATGATTAAATTCAGTGTGGAAGGTTTTTCTACAGCTATTAAGACACTCAATAAGAAAGGTTTAGAGATTTTTGATACGCAGAGCACCTTAGGGCATGATAGAAGTAATCTATCCCAAAAAGGTGACTATGCTTTAACTCATTTTTCTGAATTAAAATAAATAAAAAAATTTGGTTATTCACCTTTGGAATAGGGTTTTTATAACCAGCGAACATATAAGGAAGATATTAAAATTTACAAATAACGATTTGCTGTGAAAATTTTTTCAAAATATAATTCACACGACTAGGCGATTATTTTAGTTAATTAGATAAAACAGTATTCAATTGAAAAATTATTCAGCCTCATCGTTGGTTACCAACAAAGACATGCAAACATACCGTTTTTTTATCGCATGAGTGAGGTTATAGACGTACTAACTCAAAAACTTTATTTCTATTTTTATTAAATGATATCAAATTTTATAATGACATATAATGACTGGGCAAAAAATTCTGAACTTCTGGTGAATAAAAAATAGAAGTATTCAAGAACAACCATTTACTGGACTAAAACTATTTGAGTTGATATTAGACATAAGCAGTATTTCAGTGACACTTGCCAAGAAGGTAGCAAAGACTGTGACACTCACTGTGGCGGTACTTAAGACAAAGATGGTCAAACAATAACTAACTCAACAAAAGGCACCACAAGATGCAGAACGAAGATACTTCACACCTATTCGCTCACAACCACAGTTACCAAACCGATAAGACTACAGAGAGAAATGTTAAAAATAAGTCAAAATTTCACGGTTTTTAGCACTTTGGCTGACTTGCATAGTGAGACGTTCTGCACATACTCTTCTCTACTTAGAACACGTTGAAGAAAACATAGAAACAACGTGTTTTTCAACTGCATTTTAAATCTATAAAATAAGACCAGCACTTCATCAACGGAGGTATGAGATAAAATCTTATGGTGATTTGAAATCTGAAATAAAAGCAACCCAACAGCAGATGGTTGAAGATAATAAGAATAAATTTGCGAATGCACTCAAAGAAGTAAAGTGTTTTTGTAAAGAATTTTGCTTTACTGATGAGGTGCTTAAAGATTTGCTTTATTGCTGGCCAATGTGGGCGTGATGGCAGCCACCTAAACCAGGGCTGGTGTGTAACCAGCCCGACCATGCTGATGCGGCTGTAGCTCGTAGCCGAATGCTGGGGTCTAGGTAAGATTTCCTCTTGACAGGGAACTATTATCTAATTTTTCCTAAATCAATCGATGTTTTTAAAAGATTCCATAGTTTTTTTGCTAAAACTTTAGTTACTGGCTAATCTACGAACCATCCAAAAATACATCCAGCAACAAGTCCAGTTATAAGTAAGGTTATTGCTCTAAAAGTATGTTCTTCTTGCCGTCATACAATGGCTTCTTCTGCTTGTGGTATTGATTTTTATAATTATTTTTTATTATTTTTGCTTTTTTTAATCTTATATCTCTTTCTTTATTTAGTTCATTTGTTTGATCTTCAAAGTCTTTTATTTAATTTTTTAAGGTTCTTTTCTTAATGAACCGAGCGTCGAATAAAATCTTAACAGATTTTATTTAAACTGGTAGGGAACTGTGTATATCAGCTTTTACTTCTTCTATTTTTTATATAATGGGCCGACTAAAGCCTGTATTTCACTACAATCTAACTTTGCTTTATTACCTAAAGATTTTTTATCGCTCATCTTATGATTTTAAATATGTTCAATCGATCAAAAATTTTTATCCACAAAAAACGATTCCTGCCACGCCTGTGATTTTTGTGCAGATGCACAGCTCGTGCAATGGGGCAGTGAGATAAAGCACAAACCCCAGCAGGGCGATTGACTACCAAATTATACAAATTAGCCACTATCTTGTTACTGCACGATATGTAAATTATTTGCACTGCTGTAGTAGTCAAAATAACCTGAAATCGTTATTTTTCGGGATATCTGCCGCCCATTGAAAAATATCTTTTTAATTTACAGGCGACCATCCATATTAAACTAATATAAATAAGGAATACGGCCATGCAACAAAATACAGTTACATCACAGGATAAATTTACATTAAATAAAGAACAACTTGTTATGCAGCAGCCAGTAGGTGGGATTGATCTCAAAAAATTGAAAAAATAAGATATGAATTAGGTTTACCTTGGCTACATTGACTCTTAAGATACCCTGCCAATAGTGGCCAGACTGGCCTCTGGTTAGTGTTTTTTTGTACATTAGAGCCTTAGTGAGGTATAGAACCTCCCATGTATTCAGGATCTATGCGCCTCGCAGATTATGGCACTGAAATTTAACTTGCTACCGAACCTTACAATGATTAAAGACTCCTTGGTCTCCTTAAAAAAATAAGCTTTTCGAGCTTTTCGTAATAGCAGTAATCATTATTTTGGCCCTTGAGATTGGTATGAAGACTTATGACCTCCCCGCAGAGGTCATAAGTGTCACTAAATACCTGGATGTATTTATAACGCTGTTCTTTCTCTTTGAAATTTTAGTCCGCTTTATTGCCTATGAAAATAAGAAACATTTCTTTAAAAATGGCTGGAATTTCTTCGACACACTCGTTGTTGTTATTAGCCTGATACCTATACAAAACTCAGAGATAGCCTTGCTCGCTCGCTTGGTTCGTATTTTTAGGGTGCCTCGAATGGTATCGGCTTTTCCAGAGTTAAGGATTCTCATTAATTCCTTGATTAAAGCACTCCCGCAGCTGGGCTATGTCGTGCTGCTGATGTTTATAATCTTCTATATTTATGCCGCCATAGGTAGTTTCTTATTTGCAGAAATCAACCTGGTTTTATGGGAAAACATAGCTATTTCTATGCTTACGCTCTTCCGTATCATGACTTTTGAAGACTGGACGGATATTCAGTATGAAACCATGGAGGTTTATCCATCTAGCTGGATTTTCTGCCTGACCTTTATTTTCTTTACTGCCTTTGCCTTTCTCAATATAGTAATTGGAATTGTCGTCAGCGTAATGGAAGAAGAACATGCTCAAGCAAAAATTGCTGCCAGAGATGGTGAGCCAAGCAAAGCTGAATTGCAGAAGAAGATAAGTGAACTCGAATCCCATGTCGCTTCTCTTTCTGCCACATTGAAATCTAAAGGCCCATAGCATAGTTATACTGGTGTACATTAATAAACTATCTTCGCGGGGGTTTAATTTTTTTTCAAAGATGGCTTCTGGGGCAGAGTAATGTAGGTAATGGTATTTTTTGCTGATTCATTACATGCTAATTCTGCTATTGTGGTTCTTGTCTGACTATCTGTGTCTTAGGTACTACTACAGTGCGTGTCACAGTCCCTGTTTCTGGTTTTGCCATCTTTTTTGCACGTGCTACCACACTTGAACTTGTGCCAAGCATCAACTCAAGTGCTACCCACTTTGTCTCATCATCCGTACGCTCTATCTCACTGCGTATGGCGTTTAAGGCTTGCTATGTATCTTGTAGCGCACCCTTGTTCATACAGTTATCTAGCAACTCATAGACTGGGGTGGGTAAAAATCACCACCTCAATTCTGTAAGTACGTCACCACTGAAAACCGCAGCACAAAAAAATGTACGCTAAAAACCCCATTTCGGATGACGATATTGCTCGTTTGAAGTTACAGTGTTACTTGTCAAACGCTAAAGTCTTTAATAAAAGAACTGACATTAATATCGTTACCTGCCATATTCTTTCCTCTCAGGTTAATTTTTCTGATTAAAAACTTCTTTCAACTGATTTCTTGCTAAGTAGCACAGAATCTGAATGGATTAGCTACGACTATGCACGCTGCAATATTCGGAAAAAGCAGGATCAGTTTTTCCGAATATACAGGAGTATAAATAATTGAATTATATAAATTTTATGGCCGCACCATATTCAGAATATCTAGGTTAGATATTTGTTTTTTAAATATCCTGTTTTTAATCTTCAGTCCGTTGGTTAATTATCCAGAACGTGACTCGACCAAAAAATCGTAAACATGTGCTTAGGAGCAGCTCTTGTTTTTTTCCTGTGGTACATATAAAAACGCTTAGACCGTATTTACAGATAATGGCACTCAAAGCATAAATGATTACCAAAGTCTGGCTGTTACTGAATTTTAAACCTTTGCCTGTTTGTCAGCATTTCTTAAAAATACAGTTATCGATTCTGCCTCTATCTGCTACACTGTCTGGTGTTAAAATTTATTAAGTCTATGGATTTATCATCATACTTTAGTCATTATCATGGCCGTTTTTTTATCTTTTAGTCCTGTTAATGCGAGCCAGGATTCCATCTCTACAAGTGATTTTTGTTATCGTATATTTTTTGATGTATAAAAAGTTGACGGTCATTCTAGGGATCAGGTCATTAGGCCAAATAGAAATTAAGGTATAAAAAGTGAAATTTACCGGTACAGAACATTACGTAGCTAGTAAAGACTTGCAGATGGCGGTCAATGCGGCAGTAGCCCTGCAACGCCCACTATTAATAAAAGGTGAGCCAGGTACAGGAAAAACCCTGTTGGCTGAAGAGGTATCAAAAGCTCTGGGCAAGCCTTTGATATCTTGGCATATTAAGTCAACTACGAAAGCCCAGCAAGGTCTCTATGAATACGATGCGGTCTCACGTCTGCGTGATTCACAATTGGGCGATGAGAAAGTAAGGGATATTAGCAACTATATTGATAAGGGTAAACTTTGGCAGGCTTTTACCGCTGATGAGCAGGTTGTGCTTTTGATCGACGAGATTGACAAGGCTGATATTGAATTCCCTAATGATCTACTGCTTGAATTAGACCGTATGGAGTTTTATGTCTACGAAACTGGTGAAACAGTTAAGGCGCAACAGCGTCCAATCGTTATTATTACGAGTAATAATGAAAAAGAATTGCCAGATGCATTCTTGCGGCGCTGTTTTTTTCACTTTATTCAGTTCCCAGATCGAGATGCCATGCAACGCATTGTAGAGGTGCATTTTCCTGACATTAAAAAGAAATTAGCAGGTGATGCCTTGGACATTTTTTTTGATATACGCAATGTGCCAGGTCTCAAGAAAAAACCCTCTACATCAGAGTTGGTGGATTGGCTAAAATTAGTTATGTCCGATGATATTCCCGAAGATATACTTGCCAACCGCGACCCAACCAAAGCTATTCCGCCTCTGTACGGTGCGTTACTAAAAAATGAACAAGATATGCATTTACTAGAGCGTTTAGCCTTTATGTCTCGCAGACAGAGCACCTAAATAGACTAACTAGTATCATGCTAATAAACTTTTTTTACACCCTGAAGCGTGCCAAAGTGCCTGTTTCCATAAGAGAGCTTTTGGATTTACTTGGAGCTATGGAACAAAACCTTGCTTTTGGATCCATAGATCATTTTTACCTGCTGGCACGCACCTGCATGATTAAAGATGAAAAGTATTATGATCGGTTTGATAGGGCCTTTGGGGCCTATTTTAAGAACCTTGAAAATATTGAAAGGGCTATCGAAGCCCTTATTCCAGAGGATTGGTTGCGCAGAGAATTTGAAAA
Source organism: uncultured Pseudomonadales bacterium (assembly GCA_943787595.1). Classification (GTDB taxonomy): domain Bacteria; phylum Pseudomonadota; class Gammaproteobacteria; order Pseudomonadales; family Balneatricaceae; genus CALSNA01. The sequence goes on along the minus strand of CALSNA010000005.1, from coordinate 307,148 downwards.
GCATTTCACCCAAGAAGAAAAGAAAAAAATAGATAGCTTAGGTGGTCTTGAAAAATTAATAGAGGAATTCAAGAAACGCCTTGAAGAACAGCAAAAGCGTCATCAGGGAGGTAATAAATGGATCGGAACTAATGGCACCTCTCCTTACGGACACGGCGGCTACAACCCAGAAGGCATTCGAATAGGTGGTCCCGGAGGCAAGAGTCGGGCTGTAAAAGTTTGGGAAAAACGCCAGTACCGCAACTTGGACGATTCCGTAGAAATTGGCACCCGGAATATCAAAGTAGCACTGCGAGGACTGCGCAAATTTGCTCGTGAGGGTACAGCTGATCAGTTAGATCTGGCTAACACGATTCGGAGTACAGCACGTAATGCCGGCCTGCTTGATATCAAGATGGTCTCGGAGCGACATAATGCAGTCAAAGTACTGATCTTTTTCGATGTAGGTGGTTCTATGGAACCTTATGTACGTCTATGTGAGGAATTATTTTCTGCGGCCAAAACTGAATTCAAATATTTAGAGTATTTTTATTTTCATAACTGCCTGTATGATTATGTCTGGAAAAATAACCATCGGCGCCACAATGAACGAATTGCTACCTACGATATCCTGAATAAGTATTCCTCAGATTATAAGGTTATTTTCGTTGGTGACGCCTCTATGTCTCCCTACGAAATCACCAGCTCTGGTGGCAGTATCGAATATTATAATGAAGAGGCAGGATCAGTGTGGATGCGGCGGATGACCGACGCTTACGAAAAATTAATTTGGATCAATCCTATAGATGAGGGATATTGGCAATATATGCCTTCGACCTTTATATTAAAAGATTTGGTAAACAAGAATATGTTTCCACTCACACTCTGTGGTCTTGAACAGGGCATGTCTTCCTTATCCAGATAAACTTATAGTGCCTTTGAATAACCAGAATGCACCTTTACGAGACGTTGTGTAAAAGCACTCTAAATAGCATGACTGAAAGGCTACGTTAATAGAATAATAGGTAATTCTTTCTATATCATAGGTAGCCGTCTAAGCCAGGAACCGGTATCGCCTGCATTATGATGTATCAGACAATTGAATCTTAGTGTACGAAACCTTACCACTAGACTGGACTTCAAATGCTTATTCCGGTCTGGTCTGGAATCCTGAGCCATGATGAACCGCAAGATTATTCATGTCGATTGTGATTGTTTTTATGCCGCAGTAGAAATGCGGGATAATCCGGGCTACAGAGGCATACCTATTGCGGTTGGTGGCTCTGCCGATAGTCGAGGTGTTATTGCTACCTGTAATTATTTGGCTAGAGAATTTGGTGTGCACTCAGCTATGCCTTCTAGCCGTGCAGTGCGTTTGTGTCCCAAGTTGATAATTATCCCAGGGCGTATGGTGTTCTATCGGGAAGTTTCAGCTCAAATTATGGTTATTTTTCGGCGTTATACGGACTTGATAGAACCGCTGTCACTGGACGAAGCTTATTTGGATGTGACTGATGCAGCTTTGGCATTTGGCAGTGCGACCACCATTGCTGAGTGTATCCGGAATGCAGTTGCCAAAGAAATAGGCATTACTGTGTCAGTTGGAATTGCGCCTAATAAGTTTATGGCCAAGGTGGCCAGTGACTGGCGTAAGCCTAATAGCCTTGTTGTTGTTAAACCGGATACATTGGATACTTTTGCGGCAGCTTTGCCAGTATCAAAAATACCTGGCGTTGGGCCGGTTAGTACAAAGCGCATGGCGGCTTTGGACATTAAAACCTGTGCTGATTTGCGGCTATATAGTGAAGATCAGTTATCGCAGATGTTCGGCTGGTTAGGACAAAGTCTGGCAAAACGACGTTATGGTCTGGATGACAGACCGGTACAAACCTGTAGAGTGCGCAAATCTGTATCAGTGGAAACAACCTTTAGCAGTGATATTAGTCTGCAGCGAATTGGCCAGATTCATCTGCCACGATTGCTGAAAAAACTGCAAATACGTTGGCAGAAACTGGAGCCACACTATGTTATCAGTGGCCTGGTGGTAAAGTTGAAGTTTACAGATTTTATGAAATTAACACGGGAAAAGTCTGGTAAAAACATACATATGCAAAGTTATTTGTGTTTACTGAATCAGGCCTATGTCAGTGGCAGCCAAAATCAGCAACTCGCAGGAGCACGACTGTTAGGGTTAGGTTTAAAGCTTAAGAAGCGTGAGTCTCTGCAACAGCTTTGTCTTTTTTAAACCTAGATATCAGGTGCATTTAAGGTACTAAAGGTACTAAAAACACACTTTAAACCAGATGTATTTATTGTTAAATAACTGTAATTAATATATTTCTTTTAAAAAACTATTGTATGTCAACACTGACTGATTAATAGATACCTCTGACAACCCCCGCCAAATAACAATTCCAAGTCATTTTGACCACCTTTCTTAAAGTTATGGCTTAATTTGCAAAAACTATCTTGATGATATAATGGGGCAAAACAGATATCCAGTTGTGATACGTTAGACAATAATGTATCTGTACCAAATTATTGATGTGGTGCTGCGAAGTGCTTTTGCGCCAGTTTATCTTTTATCAATATTATTTAACTAGAGCAATTAAGGTGAAAAAAACCTAATCTACAGTTATGTTGCTAGATCGTATCCATTACCTCAAGTCATTTGTGAAAGGCTAAATTAGCCATGGCAATGGCACGTTTACTGGATACAACAGGTAATCCCCTTGAGTTAATCTGGCATTAGCATCACAATTGATGCTGTTATTAAATATTTCTGGCTTATTTCTACAATAGACCCGGTTTTAGGAGCTGTTACATTTTTATCTTTAGTATCGAGGTATTTGGATGCATAGAAAGATGGCTTAAAAGGTGATATTAAATTTCTGTATTCCTTATCTCACATAACCCGCTGGATTTTTTATATGTTTGAGCCAGTGATTGTGTATCAGACCTGGTAGCCGCCTTGTTGCTATTTTTATCGGGTTCAAGTTTCTTATTCCAATAAAACAGCGTATTGGTATGTTAAATGACTATCCTGCTCAGCCCAAATTTGCCTTCCCGTAAATCTGCAACGTTGAATTTACTAAAATCTCCAACTGAGTTTTATCCTGTCTGGCATAGCCTGCAAGTGTTTAATCACCGACCTTTCATAGTGTTGATGGGCGATTTAGACTGGGCTCGCCAGCAATGGCAGACGCACTTTGCCCCTTGTTTGCCAGAAGATACTAGTGGAATATTAGTATCGCCATTGGGTAAACAACATCCATGGGCAGCATCAGTGGCCAGTCTAAGGTGCATTCAGTCTCAGCAAAGTAGGCAGATTTTAGGGTGTCAGGTAGGCTATGCGCTCTATGAGGCGCAGCAAGAATTCAATGCCAGCTCCTTATGCGCATTGGCAGGGACTGTGATGGGAGGTGGTATATTGGTTCTACTGATGCCACCAGAACAACAGTGGATTAGCACGGCTGATCAACAATGGTGTGCATTTAATGGCCATAATGTAACTTACAGTCGTTTTAAATGGTGGTGGCTTCAGCAATGGAAGCAGTTTAAGCATATTTATGTTTTACCACAAGTTGTGGATGGTGGTGCACCATCATACAGTCCTATGCCAGGCAAGCAACTGCTCAACATGGTGCATCATCAGAAGCAGTCTCTGGATATTTCTGATCAGCTTACAACTGAGCAAGTGGTGCTTATTGAGGCAATGGTGGAGTGTGGTTTACAAACGAAACCTCAGGTATTGCTGGTTCATGCTGAGCGTGGCCGTGGTAAATCGACAACCCTTGGGCTGGGATTAAACGCACTGGCTTCCTGTGGCTACAATGCCGGTGATGTTGTTGTTACAGCCCCGGCCCGTACTGCAATTGCAGCTATGATTGCTGTGAGTTCATGGCCCATTCATTTTGTTGCTGTAGATATATTGCAGCGTCAGCTAACCCCTGCACGCCTATTAATAATTGACGAAGCTGCCGCCATACCATTGGCTACCTTGCAGCAATTGCTGGCTTATTATCCCAGAATTGTTATGGCCTCTACACGCCATGGCTATGAAGGTAGTGGGCAGGGCTACCGTCTAAAATTGCCCCACTTACTGCAACAATTACAACGGCCTTGGCGGGAAATACAATTAACTTACCCTTTGCGCTATAACGCTAATGATCCTCTGGAAAGTTTTATTAAACACAGTTTTCTATGTGCTCAGGAAGCACCAGACGTTGATATTACAACAGGTCCTGATTTGCTATTACGGCATTGTTGTTGGCAACTTATGCCCATCGATGACCTAATTCACGATCAATCTCTATTACAACAGGTATATGGATTGTTGATGTTAGCCCATTATCAGACTAAGCCACAGGATTTACGTTTACTGCTGGATCATCAGGGTATGTTGCTGTTTCTATTGCGTCGTTCATCAGCTCAAGATTCTGAAGTAGTTGGTGCACTCTGGATCAGCCAGGAAGGTGGGCTAGATGCAGCGCTAGCAGCGGCAATAACCACAGGAGATCGGCGCATTAATGGCCATTTACTGCCTCAAATACTTGCCCAGCAGGGTCATTGCAGCACAGCACTAACACTGACCTGTTGGCGCATTGTCAGGATTGTTGTGCGACCAGATTTACAACGTTCTGGTTTAGGCCAGCGTATGTTGCAATGCCTGTGTCAACAGGCTGCACTCCATGATGGGGTAGACTATTTAGGCACCAGTTTTGGTGTGTCTAACGAGTTGTTACGGTTTTGGCTTGCTGCTGATTACCAGCCCGTCTGGTTGTCAGTCCGGCCTGATTCATCCAGTGGATTAACTGCAATACAGCTAATCAAACCCATGAGCACCGCTGCCAGGGCTATGGCTGCAAACCAGCAACCTCATTTTTACAGTTACCTTGCCTATAGTCGCCAGCGATTTCTGGCTCATCTGGATCAATGCTTGTGGCCTGTTTTGGGCAGTATGCAGGACAATCAAAATGTTGTGGTTGACTTAGTACCTTTGTTACGTGCCTTTGCCGTTGCCAAAGCTGGTTTCTCTGGCCCCCTATATGGATTACGACGAGCTTTACAGTGGTTGCAGCAAAGACCGGCCAGTTTAATGGTTTTGGCTACGGAAATAAGACCTTTGGCACATTACTTTTTAGCGGACACGCCGGTGCCACAATTGCAGCGGATGGGCTTGGTTAAAAGTAGGCGAGATTATCAAGTACAAGTCAGGTTACTGGCGGGTCAAGTTGTAGATTTACTGCCGACAACGGTTGAAGTTAAAATTTTCCCGTTGCATAGATATACAAGATCTGATGTTTGAATTAGGTGTTTTCATTAAATAGTTTAAAATATAAATTATGTGTCTGGAGTTAAGAAATTCATATGATTTTGCTCAAAACGCTAGATTGGGCAAGTATATTCTGGCGTTACATAATATATTATTTAACTGCACGATATTCAGTTATTAAACAATAAAAGTACCAATCGTGTCAGTTGGCAACTCCACACACTACGATACACAATGCACAAAGAATTCTGTCGAAGCTCTGGAATATTTCTGTTGTGCTGAGTCGTAATATGTTGTTCTTTTTAGCTGACTAAAACACTGATTATAGATATTTCTTGAGTTTCCAGTTTCCAAAAATTTGGATCAACACGAGTAAAGCTACAGTTAAATCATGTTTTTTGTCAGCCTGGAGCTAGCATGTTTATGCTTTGCTGATTGTTTAAGTTGGTAATTGACTGTCTATGGTGCAAAATTCGGTTATAAAAAACACCTTGCTTTTATTTTAATGTAATTATCTACTGATAGGTACAGAGAGGCATCGCGTCATATCCTGATGAAGAGATACACAATTTCCATTTTCCATATGGTTTTTATGATGATACTAGGTATCTTGCTACTCTTTTCTATTGCGGGCCTACCTTGGCTAGACAAGATAAAGCCAGGATTTATTGTGGCAATTGATTAGCTTTACATTGGCTTCTAGAATTTAACGAAGTGAATATTCTTAATATCATGGGCTTGGGCAGAATATCAGGGCTAACAGTCATGATTAGTGTTGCCCTGCATAGACAGGCTACCGGCGACTATTAAAACAGATGCTTGAGTTAATCGGCCTTGCCTAAAGTAACCGGGAGCCCCACAGGACTATGTCAGACATTTCTAATTGTCATTTGTCGATGGAAGATGAACCATTGCAATTAGAGGAAAAATAATAATCAGGGTCACTAAGACCTAATCCTTATTCCTCGCCTGAATCCTCATCTGAATCATTACTAACAGCATCAACCACTTTACCAATTGCTGAGATTGGCATTTTCACAATACTGGCAGCAGTGTCAGTGATAGTAACTGGCAATGTAGCAAGTGTACAACCCGATAAACCAAAAATACCTACCAGTAAAATTAATTTTTTAAACATATATACCCCTTAAATTTGTGTAAACAAGTGTGCCATACAGCTTTTTGATGAGACTGCCATACTACCAGTTTCATCAAAAAGTGAAAGTGATGCACTGAATAATCAATATACATAACTAAACATTCAGCAACTTTAACACATCCCACAAATGAAACGTAGTGGCTAAAATAAACAGATGTTATCTAATAAAATTGACATGTTCTAATTTCAGGAGTGGAGATAAATATCTTGCGATATTTTTTGGGCTATTTTAGCCAATGTAGTAATATGCTTAAGAAGCGCTTGTGTATACATAATATTCCATACACTCATAATATGAGTGATTAGACTCAATAAATTCAATTAAAATTTCTGGTTTTATTGGCACAGTTTACGTATTTTTTCTTGTAGGTTATGCACTTTAGTTTTGTAATTGTTTAGGCATTTCCAGAGGCAGACGCACTTAATTCAAAAATTTCGACTAAGTCTCGATGCATGCATGGTTTCTGGTTTTAATTGACAATTACGGCCTTTTAATGAAATTAATGGTGAAATATCGGGTTTTTAGCCTATGTTTTGTATCTCTGTATCTCATAGATACAGCAGGAAAAACCGTCAGTTGATAAAAATTTTTATAGCAGATCGCTGACTTTATCGTATAATCGCGCTTTTTATACTTCTAATCAATTAATGTCAGGTATCTTAATGTCCATAGAAAACTTGCGAAATATTGCAATTGTTGCCCACGTTGATCATGGTAAAACAACGCTGGTCGATAAACTCCTGAGTCAATCAGGCACACTGGATCGAAAAGATGTTCACTCTGAAAGACTGATGGATTCCAATGATCAGGAGAAAGAACGCGGGATTACTATCCTTGCCAAAAATACAGCCATCAGTTGGCATCAATATCGCATTAATATCGTGGATACCCCCGGGCATGCTGACTTTGGCGGCGAAGTGGAAAGAGTATTGTCTATGGTGGATTCAGTTCTGCTATTAGTCGATGCGGTTGATGGTCCTATGCCGCAAACCCGCTTCGTTACATCAAAAGCGTTTAAGCAGGGCCTGAGACCTATTGTGGTGATCAATAAGATTGACCTTGCCGGTGCCAGACCAGATTGGGTAATAGACCAGGTCTTTGATCTATTTGATAATCTCGGCGCTACCGATGAACAATTGGACTTTCCAGTGATCTATGCCTCTTCTCTCAATGGCACTGCCGGCTACGATATCAACAATATGGCTGAGGATATGACGCCATTATTTGAAATTATATCCAAACGGGTGCCTGCTCCCAAAGTGGATACTGAGGGACCATTTCAAATGCAGATTTCAGCTTTGAGTTATGATAGTTACGTGGGTGTAATTGGCATTGGACGAATCACTCGCGGCGTGCTCAAACCTGGCCAGCAGGTCGTGATCAAGGGTGCTGATGAGCAAGAAAGAAAAGGTAAAATTCTTAATTTGAAGGGCCATTTAGGACTAGATAAGGTTGAAACGGATTCTGCCAGTGCAGGAGATATCGTATGCATTAATGGTATTGATAACTTGAGTATTTCCGATACTCTCTGTGATCCAAATCATGTCGAAGCTCTGCCACCGCTTAATGTCGATGACCCAACTATAAGTATGACATTTAGTGTTAACAATTCACCATTTGCCGGGCTGGAAGGCAAGTTTGTTACCTCCCGAAATCTTAAAGATCGGCTCGAACAAGAAATTGTCCACAATGTGGCGCTACGTGTTTCTCAAGGCAATACGCCTGATAAATTTGTTGTTTCAGGTCGTGGTGAACTACACTTGTCAGTATTGATAGAAACCATGCGTCGAGAAGGATTTGAGATGAGTATTTCGCGTCCGGAAGCGGTTCAAAAAATCATGGATGGAAATATTCTAGAGCCCTATGAGCAAGTGGTAATTGATGTGGAAGTGAAGTATCAGGGATCAGTCATGGAAGAGTTAGGTATGCGCAAAGCTGAACTTACTAATATAGAACCTGATGGTAAGGGTAGGGTACGTCTTGAGTTTATTGTACTCTCGCGTGGTCTTATTGGTTTTCGAGGGACCCTTATGAATCTGACTTCAGGATCAGGTATTATGAACAGCATCTTTGATCACTATGGGGCAGTTAAAGAGGGCAAGACCCATTGCCGAAAGAACGGTGCACTGATTAGCATGATTAAAGGAAAAACGACAGCTTACTCACTATTCAATATTCAAAACCGTGGTCGTCTATTTTTAGAGCAGGGTGTAGACGTATACGAGGGACAAATTGTCGGCATTCACTCTCGAGCTAATGATTTAGTGGTCAATCCCATTAAAGGCAAGCAACTCACAAATGTGCGTGCTTCGGGTACTGATGAAGCACTGACTCTCGTGCCACCAATAAAACAAACACTGGAAGAAGCGCTGGCATTTATTGAGGATGACGAGCTGGTCGAGGTGACTCCAAAAAGTATTCGATTGCGTAAGAAGTTTCTTACCGAAATGCAGCGCAAAAGGGCATCGAGATAAAACAGTTTTTTCTCAATATTCAAATTTCCCAAAAATGTTTAACTGTGGTGACATGCAATGAGTATCAGTTCGTAGTTATATTGATGCAGGTTTTAATAACTTATATGAAACATAAATTTTTGCAATATCTAAGTATTATAGGATTGATTTGTTTACTGGTTTTACAGCACGCAATAGCACGTGCGGAAACAGACACCACTAAACCAACCCTTGAGCAACTGGTTCAAGCACGAAAACAATGGACTCAACAAAGTTTAGACGGTGATGCTCATGCTAGCGCTAAGTTGGGTGCCTTGTACTTATCGGGGTCATTGGGTTCACCTGATTATGTTAAGGCTCGAACGTATCTGAAACATGGGGCAACGGTGGATCTTTCATCACTACTAGCATACGGACATCTTCTGATGCATGGTCTGGGTGGTGAAGTGGATACAGCAACTGCTGAAGAATATTTTAAAGAAGCTGCCAGTCAAGACAGTATGGAGGGATTATATTTACACTCAAAACTTGTATTAAGTAGAAAAATAACAGAAGTTGAAATAACAAGTGCGGTTAAAAACATTTATCAAGCTGCACAAAAGGGTTTTCCCCCTGCACTTGCTACAATGGGAGAATTCTATCGTACAGGAACCTTTGTTAATCTGGATCCGGCACAGGCTATTGAATATTATCAACAAGCAGCTAATGGTGGATATACAGAAGCACTTGCCACCATTGCAGAGATGTATTTGTTTGCAGAACTGGAAGAAGCCGATATCCAGCAAGCCAAGGTTATGTACAGGCAAGCACTCAGTGAGGGCGTTAAGTCAGCTAGTTATTCTTTAGCTTTTCTGCTTTACAATCAGGGTTCTTTAGACCCGGATTCGCTAAACGAGGCTTTTCGAACAGCTGAGATAGCAGCATATGCCTGGGATGAGCGATGCCAATATCTGCTTGGGTTAATGTACTACGAAGGTAAGGCCATTGATCAGGATATGGAAAAAGCCTATTTCTGGCTTGATATTGCTGCCAGTGCAGGGGTATTTGAATCACATCACATTCGTGCCTTGGCGACTGATTCTCTAACCACTGAGCAAATACAGAGTGTTAAGTTGCGTGCTAAAAAATGGTTCAATGATAATCATGATCGTCCCCACAAACATATTTTTATAGATAATGCTATTCATAGATACAAGTAAGGTAATGAGTAATAAACTATATATTTTAATAATTACATTTTGTCTTTCCTGCAATGTGTTGGCCAATAAATTGGTCTCGGACAATGAAGCATTAATTATCACTTTTGATAATCCAGTTGATGGGATTGGGTTACATAACATTTCAAACATTGGCTTTACCATCACCACTATCGATGATAATCCTGTTGCTGGTTTGGGCTTCACAGTTGAAGGTGGTATGCCTGGACATGGACACGGTTTACCAACGGCTCCTTTTATTACAGAACAGGGTTCAGGCATATATACTTTAAATGGCATGAAATATTCTATGCGTGGGCAATGGCTTTTGATATTAAAAGTCGTGTCGGGTGAATATACAGATGATCAATTTACATTGGTGCTTAATGTATCATTATGAAAAAAATTGCTCGTTTTTTAAGCGTATTGTTTATATCGGTATTGTCAAGTATCTCTATAAAAGCTGGAGATATTGAAGATGCCATCTACTTCTCATTAAGAGGTTTGCCACCGTTTCCGGTAGACAAGTCAAATTACTTTCAACAGAATCCTGATGCAATTCGTTTTGGAGGTAAACTCTTTTTTGATACAGATTTTAGCTTTTCCGGGGATGTTTCCTGCGCCTCGTGTCATTTTACAAATTCACGATTTATAGCGAACGAATCCATTCCTGCAGGTCAATCCCGCAATTTTAGAATGGTCATGCAAATCACGGGGGCTGCATATAATCGCTTCTATTTTTGGGATGGGCGTATAGACAGCCTTTGGGCGCAAGCGCTTGAGCCTATAGAGCATCCGGATGAACATAATCTCCAACGCCATGAAGCAGTTAAGTACGTTGTAAACAAATATGCTAAAGACCTTGATACATTAATGGCCCAATCAGACGGATATCAAAAACATTTAATGTTGGTTCATCATTGGTTGACCAGTCAAAACCAATCACTGCCTATTGAGTCAATAAACCATGTCTTTGCACTCATTGGAAAGTGCCTGGCAGCTTATCAAGCCAGTTTACCGATAGATCGGACCATGTGGGATGAGGTTGCTATTGCAAAAATAAATAATCAGCCTCTAACACTCATACAAGAGAAAATATGGCAAGGCTTTAATATTTTTAAAGGTAAGGGCCGCTGTTCGGCCTGTCATGATGGTCCTTTATTTACTGACTTTTCATTCCACAACACGGCCATGCCTACTGTTTCAGTTTTAGGCATAGAGGTTGGCCGATATAGGGTTTTACCTGAAATCCAGGATTTGGAATTTGGTTGTCACAGTATCTACTCTGATGCAGGCAAAGATGATTGTTTGCATTTAAAGTATCTTAATAAGCGTATTGAAGAAAATTTTGGAGCGTTCAAAACACCCACATTAAGAGGTATTAATAACAAAACTAGGTTTGGACATGCTGGGCAATTTAGTTCTTTAAAAGCAATGATAGAACACTATAATGCGCCACCTATTGGTACACATGGTAAATTAATCAATCAACAATCTCTTTCAGAATTACAACCCCTGAGTTTAACTGAACAAGAGAAAGGACATTTAATTACATTTTTAGAGGCACTGTAATAGTGCGTCAATGGAGATGACTAAATAATTTTCTTTTGGTTGAGTTGCTCCGTAGTTTCCAGATGTTACTATCTACATAGTAATGGTGAATATTAATTGCGATAGCGACTAAGCCAATTATTGTAGGCGTTTCACTGCCTAAACTTGTGCTAAGTTCAGCTTGCCAAAAAATTAACCACCCTAAAAATGTAGCACAAAAATATATAAAAAGGGTTCGCGTTTTTTTTAGAAATAATTTTGTTATCTGCTAGTGAGGCGTGGTTTAACTCTACTCTGGCGGCAAAAACCAAGTACTGTAGGGCATGGGCTAGCTGAACCCAAAGAATAAATTTGTTGTCAAAAAAGATTGCTAAGTACCAGAAATAGATACTAAACAATATGCCTAATGATCGAATATCTATTTGTTTGGCTCTCCAAGCCATAATTACGACTGAACCAGAGGCCAGACATCCCACAACAGCAGTGGTGGCTACTCCGTAATATAGTAAATCAGACTGAAGCCATGCAAATAATGAAATGTCAGGTAATAACTGTGCCGCCCAAACAAGATGCCAGGCAATTAAGCTTCTAAAACTCCAGTATAAAATTAATTTCTTCTGATTATCCCAATCATGGTTTACAAGCAGTGAAAATGTTATGAAACATCCCCATGCTTGTCCCACATAGTGCCACGCTAAATAGAAAGATGCGATCAGCCAAAAAATATATCCCAACAAGAGGGACCATCCTAGTTGTTTTTCATCTCCTTTACTTAAAAAAAATATTGTTGCCACAATTCCTAGCAACATTAAAGGGACGACGATTGCTGCTGACTTGTGGCGTTTAAATACATGTGGCTGGCTATAAAGTAATCTATATGAAACCATGAAATGGGGCCAGTTAATCAATAACTGAAATAATAGTGTTATTGATATAAGATTATTTGGTGTTGTGAAAGTAGCACTACTGGTCAGGTTAAATACCAGCAATAAGCTAATAACAATGATAGAAATACCTGAAGTTAGCCAAAAGTCAGCCCAAAAGCCAAACAGGCTTGGGTTGCTATTTGGTTGTAATGATTTAAACATAATGACTAAACCAAGCCTTTGATATGATCGGCAGCGCGAATCGCCAATGCCTGAATGGTCAGGCCTGGTGATTCTCCACCCCCTGAAGACGGAAATACACTAGCGTCACAACAATATAGATTATTCAGATCATGAGCCTGACCATAAGCATTACAAACACTAGTCATTGGATCTAACCCCATTCTGCATGTTCCAAAAACATGAGTTGAAGAAAATGCATCTGCAGAACTAAATACTTCAAATGGTAAAGCACAACCTGCTACATTAAGGATTTTCTCACATTCTGTGCGCATATATTTTAGTCGGGATATAGCATTCTTATTTAAATATGGACGAAGCCCTGGTAATGGCAAACTGAATTGATCAACCTTTTCAGGTAAATCCACATAACTATTTGGATGAGGCAGACTTTCACCTATTGCGGTCATGGATAGTACTCGGCCAAATGTGTTTCGGATGGTTGATTTATGTGCCAATCCCTAGCCTGGTACAACTCGATTGGCGTATGCCACTGAACCTACTAGATCACTTTCAGCTATTGAAGGCCCAAAGCGGCAGCCCCCAATTACACCTGGAATAGCTTCAGGATAATTATCACGCCAACTCACCCAGTTTACAGGCAAGCCTCTGTGGCTTCCTAATTATTCTGGGTGAAGTGCTGACACAGTTGTTAATAAGGTTTCCATAAAATTTTTGCCAACCTGCCTGCTGCTATTGGCTAAACCGGTGTTGTGGTGCACATTAAAAGAATTAAGCAATAATTTAGGTGACTAGATGGCATCTGCTGAAAGTACTAATAGCTTAACCGACAGTTTATGCATAGTGCTTTGATAAGAGAACAGGATATCAGTCACTGTATTTTTGTTAGTGCCAATTTTGAGTACTTCTTCTTCCGTTAGCATAAAGCACCGCTTGCTTTTTAATGCATGCTTCAAATAAGTAACATCAATGCTGCCTTTATCTGAAGGTTGGCATCCTCTTTGTCAGCCACCACAATAATTACAAGCCGGTCTTCCATCATATGGTTTGCTAAGGATTGCTAATGAGTTTGCCTGTAGATGGTGGCCTGGTTTTATTGCTGCTTCTGCAAGCATTTGGGCAGCATAACTGTTGGTGTGAGCAGGTTGTGAATAAGGTAATGAACGAGGAGAACGTTGATCAATATCAGGCCCGGCAACGCCTACAAGTTGTTCAGCAATCTGATAGTAAGGCTCTAATTCTTTATAGCTTAAGCGATGGGCCTCTCCAGTAAAATGCAATGAGCTACCCCCTACGCCTCTTACATGATGGTAACCTATACTGGTACGACGTACTTTAGAGAAGAGGTAGCCTTTGTTTTGATTCCATGAACGCAGCTGATTGTCGAGTTTCGCTATATTTTGTAGTCCAGATACTTCATAGGGTGCTATTGAACCTTCTTTTTTGGGAAACGGTTGTTCCCAATTAGAATATGACAGCCGATAATATTCTGCAGGCACATATTTTGGATCTGCTTCTAAAATAATGACCTTATATCCGTGTTGAATTAAACGCCATGCTGCTGCACCACCGGGGCCTGATCCGATAACGACAACATCAGGATTAAAATGTTTAAGTGGGTTTGTCATATTGTGGATAGCCCTGAGTTTGAATAGGTTGTGCAAGTAACATGCCTGACCAGGATGCCTCTATTTGGTAGTAGGCAGTCATTGCATCATCTCTGATGCACTCAATAAATACTTTAGGCAAAGTCATATTGGCTTGTTTAAAAGCCACCTCAATGATCTTCGTTTTAAGATCGGTGGACAGCTCAATATAGGCCTGGTTAAATGATTTCATCGCTGTAATGTTGAACCAAGTCGTTCCTTGTTTAATTAAATCAGGATAATTATCTATTTTAGATGATACATGTAATAAGATTGAATCGATTTTTACATCCGTAGCACTTGGCGATATATCCCCTGGAATTAATATATCCAGAATAGCCACATAGTTTTCTTTGTTATCTCAACATTAGTGTTGGCGATTGTATGTTCTGTATAAATAGGCATCCATGTTAGTGGGGATAGTGTTGCGAATTTTAATAATAAGCGCTGACTTAATTTAATAGGGGTATTTGCACCAAATATGATTTTTTATCAAACATTTAAACTCCAGAAATTTATGACGTAATCAAATGTTACAATAAAATAACTTAAATTCAATCATAAAAAGTAATACTTATCTACTATAATATCTTATAAAACAATGGAATCATGTTATTAATTTTAGTTTTGATATAGTGCTTTTTATGCCGGATATTTTTTCTCGTAAGCCTACTCAAACACTCTAACCTAAATTCAGGCAGATCTGGCTATCGTTAAAGACAGTTTTAGCGCGTACAGTATAACGTTATAATTTCAATTTTAACCGTACCTCACGTTCACCACCCAGTACATCATTTACTGCTTGTTGGCAGTTAGGCACAAGTGATGTGGTGAGAATCACGTTGCCTCTATTAGGAAGAGGTTAGCCATTTTCCAGCATACTCGCATCAGAAATTAAGTTATGCCAGTTTAGGCATACAATCACCGGTAAAGGTGCTGACTGATTCACCAGAGTAGTGCAGTAAATGTGGTAAAACAGTTGCACCTGCACCATCAATAATAGTGTCTGGTTCTAATACGTTAGAAAACAAGAAAGCCAGAAGCTGGCATGTCATCCATAAGTTTTGGCAAGTACAGATTATTTGGTTGTTGATGCAGTAACCAGATATGAGATCTGCAGGACATTATATCTTGGTCTTGTAACCCTGGGCGACAGTCGATCGCCAAGCTCTCATTTTTGTCATAAGAATCGCATAAGGCTTTTTTATTTTAAGCCACTATGGTGGCTATAGTTGTAAGCGACTTATAATTTTTCCTTGAGATTTCGGTAGGCCGGTTTGATATATATTTGCATAGACGTTGAGGACCTGAATACAGGTGGCATCAACTACTGTGTATGTAATCTCCACGAAAACCAGAGCAGTTATCTGTATAAAATTACACTAGCCTAAATGAATAGAGTTTTTCTAAGTAAGTCACGTTATAGCAATAGCCAGATACTGTCGATATTAAAGCATCAGTAAGAGACCGATGTGGCAAAGCGATGCCTGGGGTATAGAATGAATTTTGTGCAGTTTTACCAATGTTGGTTACTTAAAATGGGTGGATTACATGTATTGATAACATCTAACTTGTTTATCCGATTGATCTTTAAAGCTTAGTACACTTTGTATCAATAGCATCGAAGTTTATTTGTGGCCATAGAGTCTGCGTTAAATGTGGGTATTTAATATACATAATAAACTCAGCACGAGGCTGAACCTATAAGTGGGTATTGAGCTTTCATATCTCAACAGTTGTTAGTTAATGAAATATATAGGAAAATAAATTTTTGCTATTTTTATATCATTTTAACTTTCATTTTAAAATTTTTGTTTTTTATATTAATTTTAGAATATTTTTTTTGCGTAATGCTAATCTTGGAATAATATAAATAAGAATAAAAATATTGAATTTATTTAACATATAGAATTATAATAAAAATATGTATTACAATAGAATTTTTATTCTATTGCTGTTTTTTTAAAAATTTTTTCTAAAATCAAATTACAGAGTAAACAGAAATGTTTAATTTTTTAGGAAATGATAGTGTGATTTTTTTAATTAAGTCATTGCTTATCAAAATATCAATCTTGTTTATTTTAGCTTTCTTATCCAGCATGTCTTATGCTGGGCACCTGTTCACTCAATCTTCTGCAAATACTCCAACCTGGATCCAGGCAGGTCAGGGTATTGCTATCAAGCAATATGGGACTGAAAGTTCTAGTTCCAGTGGAAATATAAACTTATATTTTAGTGCTAACAGTAGCGTACCTACAGGAGCAGATACATCATCTACTGCCTGGTGGCAGTGGAGTACAGGTGATGTGGCAAAAATCACTTTGCCGCTAACTAGTGCTAACTATACTTACACCATTGCTTACGATACAGCACCTGGAGGTTGTGCATATGATATGTGTTCATCAGTACCAGCGCCTAATGCGTCGGCTTTAAAGAGCGGCGTCATTCTTCCGACCCACTCAGGTAATAAATCAAGTTATACCAGTTCAGACACATATTTTACCTGGTCCGTTGAATCATTGGCTGGTAACTTTTCTCTTGCTGGTTATCGTATATACACTTCTGGGGGTACAATCAATGGTACGGGTGCGGGTCCGCTTACCCAGGACAGTGTAGTAAGTTCATCGGAAGTTCAGAGACAGAATGCTGCATCGAGTACGCCGCCAATAGGTTCAGGATCTGAATTTACAGTTGCTCAGTTGGCTTCTAGTGCGGTATTGCCTAAATTCTCTGGTGGTCAGCTTAATATTGCATCGGGATCGGCCTCATCTCTTGGCACCGACTTCTCGATTGATGCAAATGGCGGCAGTATTAACACAGGTATTGATACAACAATTTCCGGGGTATTAAGTGATGATAGCGCATCCAGTGGTGGCACGTTAACTAAAATAGGGAGTTCTGCCTTGACCTTATCGGGTACTAATACATTTACTGGTAATTTTGTGGTTGATGCCGGATCGCTGGTTAATAATGGCAGCCTGGCCGGTGCTGTTGTTCTTAATGCTAACGGCTCGATGACTAATAATGGCAGTCTGGTGAGTGCTAAATTCTCCGGTGGTCAGTTTAATGTTGCATCGGGATCAACCTCATCTCTTGCCACCAACTTTTCAATTGATGCAAGTGGCGGCAGTATTAACACAGGTATTGATACAACAATTTCCGGGGTATTAAGTGATGATAGCGCATCCAGTGGTGGCACGTTAACTAAAACAGGGAGCTCCGCCTTGACCTTATCGGGTACTAATACATTTACCGGTAATTTTGTGGTTGATGCCGGCTCACTGGTTAATAATGGCAGCCTGGCCGGTGCTGTTGTCGTTAATGCTAACGGTGTGCTAAAGGGCGCTGGTACTATTGCCGGAATTACCTCCAGTGGTACAGTGTCTCCTGGTAACTCTCCTGGTACGCTTACATCTACTGGCAATATTGTTTTGAACTCTGGCAATACCTTGACCGAAGAAATTGACGGAACTACCTACAGTTCAGGGGGTGGTGCGGGCAGCTATGATCGTATTGAGGTTACAGGTGCAAATAGTACCATTACTGTTGGTGGTACGCTTGATATTAAATTGAATGGTATTTCAGGATCGGCTAATAACACGTTTAAACCAGATGTTGGTGATACCTTTCGTATAGTTACAACGACCAAGACTGCTGGTGTTAACGGAACGTTTGGCACAATTAACCAACCGTCCTCTGGGTTGTCAGATAACACTCGTTTTGATGTTGTCTATGGTGGCAATTACATCGACCTGACATTAACTCCAGAGAGTTATGGGCTATATACAATATCCAATGGCAAATATAATGACCAGATAGCCATGACAGCACTGGCTTTCCTACGACCAACATCAGCATCATGGACATCATCCAATTCAGGGCTGGTTGCTTCAACATCATCTGCGTCAGGAGGTACTCCAAGTGTAAATCCTTTTGGAGGTCTGGTCGGCTTATCAGGGACTGCGTTACAAACTGCTATCTCCCAAATTAGTGGTGAAATTCATTCACAAAGTGCTAACGATACCAAAGATCAAATAGCATCTTTGCTGAATAGCACAATGAATATACATCACACTGTAGATTCAGATTCAGATTCAGATGGATCTGCTTGGGGATCGATATACACTAATCGAATAGAATACAAAGCCTGCGATACTGCCAGTGGCTATAAATCAACAGATGAATCTTTTATCATTGGGCGTGATCTGGAACAAAGTAAAGATGAACGCTTTGGTGTAGGTGTGAGTTATTCTAGATCCAGCTTGGCTTCGGATGTCAGCTCTACATCTGAAAATAAGTTTGCATCATTATTCACTTATTATGATGGCACCACAGAATTTACTGAGATAGGCAGCGTGCGTACAGAATTAAATGGTGGCTTGGGCTTAAGTAAGCGTGCCATAAACAGAACGGTTAATTTTAACTCTTCTACAAATACGCACAATTCTTCAACTACAGAGCCAGCGCTGTTTGGTAAGGCTCGCCTGTCTCGTCCACTGATAAAGAGTAATACAAGTATGCTGACAGGTTATAGCAGTCTAAGTTTCCAGTCATTGGTAAATAAGTCCTATCAAGAAACAGGCCCTTCTGATACTGCACTTTATGTAAAGAGTGGTATTCAAACATCGGCAGAATTTGAAGTGGGTACTGTGCTTGATTTCAACCCCAAAACGAATGCTGGTGATATGATCTGGAGAGTTGACTTTGGCTTGAAAACAGGCTTAATAGAAAGTTCTAGAACCCTAGACAGGGATGTATCCCTAGATCAGGCCAACTGGACAATACGGGGAAGTGATATCGATGCTTTTATTGCTCATATTGCAGCTCAGGGGAAGTGGAAAATGTCAGATAACGTGTCTGGCTTTCTTAGTTATTCCCTAAACAGATCTGTGGGACATAACATCTATTATAGTAGTCAGGCCAGTTTGGGCTTTAGTGGTAATTTTTAAATGGCAATCATTATTTTCTGACCCCGTATTGACTTTAACTAAGCTAACAATAGTAACCTGATACATTTTTGAATATGTATCAGGTTACTATTGTTATTAAGACATGTTTTTATACCTGTAAATACCTCATTATTAAAACAACATATTCAGTTATTCCATTAATTTAGTAAGGCTGAGACTGCAACGGTTGAATTTACATTCAATACAATTTTTTTCTGATAAATTACAGTCAATAAATTTACACTATTCAAACTCACTCCATTCAATCAAACCTTTATTAAGTTCTATTTCCTCAAAAAATTAATCAGTACAGTGTTTTCATTTTTCATTTTTTCTTCTACAATTAATATTGTAACCAAAAGAGTTATTTTATATTTGTATCCAACGCTCTTGCCATTTTAAATCGCTAGTATCGTGGAAAGAATAAAAATTCTATTTTATATGGTATTGATTGTTTTACGACTCAGATCTATCTTTTTGGCAAGTTTTAATTAGGTAAATCCTTTCGTTTCTCGAATTTTTTATGTGACTACCAATTTTTAACCTACAATAATTTGATGCCTTTAATACTAATTTATAAATTCATATGAAGTAAATTCAGAGTCATTATCACACCAGAAGCTTTTCCAGATCGCCATACCAGATTGCTAATTGCTCGAGGTATCGGGTAACTCAAGTTGATAGTGTGCCGCTGCCAACATATATTCCAAGAACTTTCCGATTGAAGTCGTCCAGCGCATTGAATGTTCTAAATCAAACTGTGTTGTGAGGACTGTCACTCATAAAGTCAATCGAACAGACCAAGCCTATATTGTCAGGGATGTCTAGGAAGTAGCCATTGCTTTGTAGTATAGATTAAGCTGGAGTTCGTTTACTTGAGTAATAAACTGGCTTATGGTTCTGTACCTTATTTTGTTGGCTTAGATTTTATCGCTGTCTACTATGCCGACCGAATTAATCGAGCATAGTAATTTACACAGTATTTAAGAACCTAAAAATAAGGGAATTGGCACTTCGTAAGTTATAAAAAGTATTAATAGGGATACGCAATGTTTGACCAAATAAAACAATTTTTAAAGCAACATCATATTTCACATGCTCAACTTAAAGCAATCTTAACCCATGAATCAAATGCGCGTAGTGACGTCGAACTTTAAAGGACACTGCTCAGAAGATCTATTCAAACAGCCAAACTCATTCTATACCAAAAACAGGTTTGACGGGCATGGCGGACTTTCTGCAAGATGCCTTTGGCTTCGAGGTTGATGCATCGCAAGGTTCTAGTCTTGGTCGGCATGCCCTCACTTTTTTTGCTGGTCTAGTTGCCACTGTTTTGGCGGTTGTACGTTCTACGTTGTCATTGGAGGAGTGGCGGGAGGTGAGTCGTCGCTCACAGTTATGTACGGCGCCCCAGTCTGGCTCACCTTCACTGTGATGCTACTTGCGGTCCTGCTTCTAGCCAGTTTGGAAGGCACTCAGATAGCCATCGTAGCATTGAATGGTAAAAAGGTTATGTCATTCAAGAAAACCTACCCTCGTGGATGCGATGCGATCAAGTTATTTCAAAACAAAAAGATGGTGGAGCGGTATCTTGCGGGACGCCAATTTTTTGTGATCGTCGTTGTGTTTATCATCGCGCAAGTAACGTCGTTTCCACAGATCGATACCCTTCCACTTAGTAATATCTCCGTCCAGTCACTCCCAAACGTACTTCTATTCTTAGGCTTCCAAATAGGGCTCTTCGGGGCCTTATTCGTATTATGGCTTGCCCAGCTCCTGCCTCAATTCATTGCTAACAAGAATCCGTTACTATTCCTCAACTTACCGGGCATGCAAAATGTGATTCGTCTCTGTCTCCTCCTCGAGTCGCTCGGACCTACCCGTCCAGCTAGTTGGTTCAGTGCTATCCAAAAAGAAGAACTTATCGTTCCCTCCTCAGACTTTGTCAAACACAACGACATGGTTGATGATGTTTTTGGCTACGAAGTTCTTAACCAGAGTTACATCTGGACGTTCGATAGCGCAGAGGCGTGGTCGTTAGAATTTTCGAACGCCCTCATGATCAAAAGCGCGGGCATGCAGCAGTTAACTGAAGAGTTACTACAAATCACCGGTCAACTTGGTGAGGCAACATTCAGCAATATACTCTATCGCGAGGGTAAAGTAATAGATGGAATGCTTCAGACTCGAGGTGTTGAGAACACCACTAAACCCAATCAATGGACGACATTCACGCAGAACATTGCGGGCAATCAGGAGTTTCAGCGAGAAGATATTGTGCATAGCATCTATAATCTAAACGGCACAGGTGCGGTTAGAGAGGCACGTGTGGGCATCTCAAAACCGACCAAATTCCTATCCTTCCAAGTTTGAGTGCGAAAAGATGCCCTCACTGGAATGCGCCTTATCGCCCAAAAATACAGGCGAGACGATGTCATGACGCAGAAGGTGCAGATTTTCAGTCAAGAACTTTCTTTTTCTGACTCTGACACAGAAGGCATGCAGGAAGCCACCTTCATCGACATCTATCCCAAAATCAACATGTTTTATGAGATTGAATAGGTCTGTGAAGCATCACAAAATAATTCCAACCCAATTTTTGCGTTTCTGATCGAAGCCGCGCACAGTGATAGCTCTAGTTCGTCAAAATAAGGTAGCATCATGATATTGCAAAGACGTAATAAATTTGGCCTCTATTGGGCTTACTTCATGTCAATGGCCGCATTGGGATTCATTACAAAAAGGGCAGTCCACCCATCAGGATTTAATCAGTGCATTTAAAGCCGATATTAAACATCAGCAAACGCATTATGTTAATTAAAAAGGCAGAGAGGATGCCGTGTCAAAGCTAATGACGATATCGCACTCACAGGCGCATTCACCGAACAGGCCAGCAACCTGAGCCTGATTGGTGGCACCGGTACGGGTAAAACTCATATTGCCATTGCCCTGGGGATGAAACTGATTAACACCCATAAAAGAGTTCGTTTCTTCAATGCTGTTGATTGAATTAATCAGCTCATCAGTGAACAACAAAAACAGCAAACTGGCAAATTGATTAGAGCTTTGTTCCAGGTAGACTGTTTGGTTATTGATGAACTGGGCTATATTCCATTTCCTAAATCTAGCTGGGCATTACTCTTTCATTTGATTAGCAAGTTATATGAGAAAACCAGCATTATCATCACGACCAATCTGGCCTTTGGTGAATTGAACAGTGTCTTTGGTGATGCAAAAATGACTACGGCCTTGTTAGATCGTATTACGCATCATTGCTTGATCATTGAAACCGGGAATGAGTCGTATCGCGTTAAACAAAGCCAGCAAAAGGCGCTAGAGTAGTGCTTGTGAGTGGGTCAATTTTAGATGCACATTGACACCGGTACACATCTACCAGTTTGCAGATGGTTTAAAAACCAAGGTAGCTAAAGATTCCATGCTGAGTAAAAGAGTAGTTTATCTTGCCGATGAAGACGATTAATGGACAGGGGCTTATAAAAAATAACTATTGTCTTAAACACAGCCAAGATCAAGGCTGCATGGTATTACCTGGGAAATGATTTCATATTACTGATGTTTTTAGGTTGGTTTTTTTGAAGGTTTACTATGAATTATATTTGAGCTGAAGCACCAGACTACTAAAAATGTGCTACCACAAAAATAATATGGCCAGAATATAATTTTTTTATTAATGTAATCTTTTGTTTCTAATACTGATTTTGGTAGGATCAGGCGGATTCGAACCGCCGACCTCTACCATGTCAAGGTAGCGCTCTAACCAACTGAGCTATGATCCTGATGTAACAGGCAAAAGATAATACGAGGGTTAGATAGGGATTGCAAGTGGTTTTATAGGCCTGCTTGCGTATTCATTGATGTTAGTCTGGTGGGGACGGTATTGTTTTTAATTGGCGTAATCTAGTATTTTCTAACTACAGTTACTTTGCTTTATGTAGTGTTGTTATTCAAGTACAAACCGAAAGAAGAATACTTGATACGATGCAATGGCCTGGCCATTTTGGGTTGCTGGCAGAAACTCTGCTCGCTTCACAAACTGCAAAACAGATTGGTCCAGTAGTTTATGACCACTGCTTTGTACTAATTCAACGGCTTCACTGAGACCCTTTTGGCTGATCAGAATCTTAACCTTAACCCGTCCTGTCTGATTGCGCAGTATGGATCTTCTCGGGTATTTGGGTTTCCCTGTCGAACGTAATATGGCTGTTTTTAGTGGTTTAGTGGTTGCTGCTAAACTGGGTGTGATTAAGCCATTCGGTAGCTTACTGTTTGCCACCGGCATACGATGTTGGCTATTGAATGCAATGTTCTGATTTGTTTTTGGTGTGAGCTCAGATACTGTTTTATCATCAGACTGTTTCCTAAACTCAAGTGTAGATGTGGCGGTTGCTGATTCGTATACACGAATTGATGTTGGTTCTGGTTCTAACGTTGGTTCTGGTTTTAGCTGAGGTTCAGGTTGAGATTTTGGTCTAGGCTCATTCCTGGGTTTGGATTTAGTAATGGGGTTGACTGGGCTTTGGGACTTCATAATGGCAGGTACGTGCTGGTTTTTAGTAGCAACTGGTTCACGCACAGAATCTGTAGGACCAGTCTCGGCACGAACCAATAATAAGTCTACTTGGGTAGAAAGTGAGGCAGCCATGGGCTTTGGCAATGGATTTTCAGATTTCCAAGTGGCTAGTAACCAACCATGCAAAACCATCGCTAGTATGCCCCAGATCACGTAACGCCACATTATTCTGAGGACGTAGATTTACTGATATCTGTGGCGAACGATACATGTGTGAAACCGGCTGTTTTAAGTCTTTCGAGTACCTTGATGGCAATTCCTAAATTAGCACGTGCATCGCCATAGATCAATATTGGTCGAGGTTTTATTGTCTGTAGTTGTTGTACTGAACCTATTAGGCTGGTTAACGTGATGGGGTTGTGTTCGAGATATAGCTGGCCTTGCTGGTCAATACTGATCTTCAGTGTTTCTTGTTTCACTGTGTTGGCCTGTACCGTAGTGGGTAGTGCCACTTCAAGATCGATGCTGTGCTGTAACGTCATATTTAGCATCAAAAACATAAACAGCACTAGCAATAGAAAAATTACATCCATTAATGGTAGTAAATCTATCCGCGCACGGGTTTTCGAATAATGATTGGTTAAATTCATATTTTTAATACAGACTCAACAGGATAATTATCGACAATTTTGGCTATATGGTTAGTACGCCGGGCTTGAGTATAACGATGGGCTACAATCTCCAGACGAAGGGCCTGTTTATATTGCAAGTGGCGTGACAGGTTATAGGCAATCAAAGCCAGCATCGCTACACATAGACCTGCTGCGGTACTGGTTAAGGCCTGAGATATGCCGCCAACAACAGCAGTCGGACGATCAATCCCTGCATGGCTCAAAGCTTGGAATGAATCAATAATCCCCAATATAGTGCCCAGAATGCCCAGCATGGGCGCCAAGGTAACAACGGTATCCAGCAAGGACTGGCCAGAATTCATTTTGTCCAGTTGTTTTCTGGCTTCAACTTCCATGCTAATCAAGGCATCTATCGGGTCAGCGCACAGACCAATGGACAACATAATTAGTGCTGGGTCCTTTTGTTTGGAGACTACTTCGCTGGCTTGTTGCCGCTGTTTTGCCTTGATAAGTGTCAAGCAATGGTTCAGGTCATGGGGTTTGTTGTACATAAATAGTATGAACCAGAACCAACATCGCTCTGCAGTAATTGTAACAACCAGTATCGAAAGCAGTAATAATGGCCACATCACCAGACCACCCTGGATAAACCAATCGGGAAGATTCACTATTTTTATCCTCATGAAGTGGTATTATTTGGAACAAGGATCTAGGTTGTACTGTATATTGGTCTATTGCGTGAACGACAGTTTATAACAAGACCATAACAGGATTTTACTATTGCACTAAGTGTACAGATACTGCGAAAATTATATGTGCCACTATCCATATGGGCAAGGAATAAATCATGTATAAATGTTATGTTAAGACAGTTTAAGCCATAATCTGGTTAGCGTATTATTGCGAGCCTGTTTAGGCATTTTTTGATTTTAATCAAACTTTTATTGGCAAGGTAACATTCCTTATTCAAGCTAGATACATGGCAAACGGTAGTGATTTACGTAACCGTGAAGATGCTACCAGAAGCCTGATTAAGCTTACCCTTGTAATGGTGCCTTGATACGCCTATCATGCCGAAAAAATTGATGTAGTCACAGTACGCTGGTAGGTGATAATCTGGTTAGAACTAATATGGTCATTTTAAATCTTGCTTCCCATTTTGTTCCAATATGTTCTCACAGTGTGCACTGATTAAATTTCATATGATGGACTGTGTTAAACATCTGGATATTGACATCAATTAGAGCCATAGTGTAATTTACCCAACTAATAGTTGAACCATATATTTTATGGTTGATGGAGTGGCTTAATATGACTTATGCCCTAGAAATCAATAATCTTGGCAAGACCTATGCCAACGGCTTTAATGCTCTAAAGCAGATTAACTTAACGGTACCCGAAGGCGATTTTTTTGCTTTGTTAGGCCCTAATGGTGCCGGTAAGTCAACTATTCTGGGTATCATTTCATCACTGATTAGAAAAACTCAAGGGCAAGTCAGTATTTTTGGACACAGCGTGGATAAAGAGCTCAGTCTAGCTAAGCATTGTATGGGTGTGGTACCACAGGAATTTAACTTTAATATCTTTGAACAAGTAATGGACGTGATTCTAAACCAGGCTGGCTATTATGGTATTCCTCGATCTGAGGCCATGATTCGTGGTGAGCAATTGTTACAGCAACTGGGATTGTGGGATAAGCGCCATGCTATTTGCCGTCAGTTATCCGGCGGAATGAAACGACGCTTGATGATTGCTCGAGCGCTGATTCACCAGCCACGCATGCTGATACTAGATGAACCGACGGCTGGAGTAGATATTGAACTGCGTCGCTCCATGTGGGAATTTCTAACTAAGATAAACCAGCAGGGCACCACTATTATTCTCACTACCCATTATCTGGAAGAGGCCGAAAACTTATGCCGCAATATTGCAATTATCGACCTGGGTGAAATCATTCAAAATACCAGTATGCAGATGTTGTTACGAACCCTTAACCGAGAAACCTTTATCCTGGATCTTACTGAGCCTTGTGCTGCAGCACAGTATCTGGCCAATTTTGCTGGTAAACAAATCAATGACCAGCAGTTAGAAATTCAATTGACTCGAAAACAAGATTTAAATAGTGTGTTTAGCATATTGAGTCAGCAAGGTGTTCAAGTTAGCAGTATGCGTAACAAAGCCAACCGCTTGGAAGAATTGTTTATTAACCTGGTTGGTAAAATCCCAAGTCAAGTAAAGCACCATCAAAAGGAATCATCATAACATGACTGCATATGAAATGTCGGTTGCCTATTGGACAATACTGCATAAGGAAATCAGGCGATTTTCCCGTATCTGGGTGCAGACCTTACTGCCGCCAGCTATCACCATGATGCTGTATTTTATTATCTTCGGGAACTTGATTGGGCCGCGTATTGGCACTATGGGTGGCTTCAATTATATGCAATTCATTGTTCCAGGGCTGATTATGATGTCAGTCATTACTAATTCATACAGCAATGTTGTGTCATCTTTTTATGGTGCTAAATTCCAGGGTAATATTGAAGAAATACTGGTTTCGCCGACACCCAACTGGGTTATTTTAGCAGGCTTTGTGACGGGAGGCATGATCCGTGGGCTACTGGTGGGTGTCATTGTTACCCTGTTATCGTTATGTTTTACTGATCTACAAGTAGTTAATCCCACCTTGGTGATTGTTGTGGTACTGATGACTTCTGTTTTATTTGCTTTAGGGGGATTTATCAATGCTACATTTGCTAAAAGTTTTGATGATATCAGCATTGTGCCGACCTTTATATTGACCCCACTGACTTATCTGGGTGGGGTTTTCTACTCAATTGACTTGTTGCCCCAATTTTGGGCCTGGTTATCTCAATTGAATCCTATTTTGTATATGGTCGATGCATTTCGCTACGGTATTCTTGGGGTATCTGATATTAACATCATCCGGGCCTTAAGCATTATTGCAGTATTTATCGTATTACTTACCGGCTATTGTCTTTATTTATTACAATCTGGCAATGGACTTCGTAAATAATTATTTTAACTGACTGTTGTGATTCACATGTCATATACAAAGATTATCGAAAATTCTCCCTTGGGCGAAAAAAGTGCATATATCACACGCTATCAGCCTGATTTATTATACCCCATTGCCCGGCGTCAATTATGGTCAGAAATAGGTTGCCACACGGCAATACCCTACTATGGTATGGATATTTGGAATGCCTACGAACTGTCCTGGCTGAATAAAAGGGGTTTACCACAAGTATCGCTAGCAGAAATATGCATACCCTGTGATAGCCAAAATATCATTGAAAGCAAATCGCTTAAACTATATCTGAATTCATTTAATCAAACCCAATTAACTGACTGGCAGGCATTGCAGCAGCGCTTACAGCAAGACTTGACAGGAGCAGCGGGCAGTGCTGTTCAAGTACGTTTGTTTAACTTGGAAGACCCGGCAATGGCCACTATGCCAATCTGTGGCGAATGTATTGATAATCAGGATATTGCCATTAATTGTTATCATCCCGATGCAAATCTATTACAGGTTACTGATAAGCCACATCGGCAAGAGAAGTTATACAGTCATTTACTTAAGAGTAACTGCCCCGTTACCGGGCAGCCAGACTGGGCTACTTTAATCATAGACTATCTGGGCCCAGCTATTGAAAGGGCAGGGCTTTTGGCTTATATCGTCTCATTCCGAGCACATGATGATTTTCATGAACAATGTGTAGAACGTATATTTCTGGATATCTTACAGCGTTGTCAACCTCAGAAACTGACCGTTGTAGCCCGTTATGTACGTCGCGGAGGCCTGGATATTAATCCTTATCGGTCCACTAAGCCGATACAATTTGATAATCACCGTACATTACGCCAATAAAATGAATCAGGGCTTCTCTATGGAACTGCTCCAAGGTCTAGAAACGCGTTATTCGTCTCCTAAACTGACTGAACCAGGACCTGATGCGACACAAATGCAACATTTGTTAAAAGCAGCCATACGAGCTCCAGATCATGGCTTACTACGCCCTTGGCGCTTCATTACTGTAACAGGAGAAGACAGAAATAAGCTGGGGGAAGTATTTGTCCAGGCCAGACAACGCAATCAGCCCGACTGCAACGAAATCCAGCTTGAACGTTGTCGTCAAATACCTATGCG
This sequence comes from uncultured Pseudomonadales bacterium, assembly GCA_943787595.1. Lineage (GTDB taxonomy): Bacteria > Pseudomonadota > Gammaproteobacteria > Pseudomonadales > Balneatricaceae > CALSNA01. Next base: position 278,538 of record CALSNA010000005.1, on the reverse strand, counting down.
GGCACCAACTTTGATGATAGTTGTAGCCAATCCCAAACCACACCCCAAAGTGCCTGAAGCAGAGCAGATCCAGTCGACAGCTGCAGCAGCTTATGGAATATTGATGGCAGCCTATGCCCAGCAACTGGGTGCCATCTGGCGTACTGGATGGGTGGTTCATGATTCCCATGTTAGGTCAAGCCTTGGGATTTCATTATCTGAACAGATTATTGCTATAATTTATCTGGGTACTCCATTAGGTCAGGCCATAGCGCGTCCGCATTTGGATGCCGCAAGCCTGATGACCAATTGGCCATGATTGCTTAACATGTATACATTGTTCCTAAACAGTTGCCTGGCTCGTATATTTCGAATATATGGCAATCCTAAATTATTTATAATTAATAATTTAAAAAATAAAAATCGCGGCATATTAAGAATATCTGAGCTTAATTTGCCCCAATATTATGGTGTGCCCAGTTGCAGCTGGGGCCATGTATAATTAGTCAGCAACGAGTAGTGCATGTGCATGTTACAGTAGGAGTCGCGTATCATCGGCACTGCCAGTAACAAACCCTGGTAGTTCAGTAACACCAATGACCTGAACCACTTTTACTAATCCTGGGATAGCCGAAGCTATTGCCAGACCATCAGCAGCTGCCTTGGCTGTCCAGTTATAAAGTAATTTATCTGTTATACCTAAAAACGCTGCAGCCTAGGAGACGCTATAATCCTGCTCAGTTACTAATGCTACCGCTTCTTTTTAAATTCTGCTGCGTAGCTTCTCATTTTTAGTCATTTAACTCCTCAATAGTTGGATTATATTCCATTATCAAAGTGTCCTGTTTCATTACAGCAGATTATTCATATGTACGCTCAAATTTACTGACAAAATCGTCCAATAGTTCTAGCGCAAGGTCATTGATCCCGGCCGCCACCAGTAGGAAATTGCCTGCACAAGGTCGATGATTTTTATCCATAGACACATCCAGAACCGTTACTCTATCACCTACTCCAGCTTGAACATTTTTTAATAATTCAATATTCCGCTTTACGCTGGTGATAAGATAAGAGTCTCTAGGTTCGACCATTCGCAATTGTATAAGTGCACAAATACCATCTGCATCACCGTTAAAGACGTCATAACCAGCAATATTTGTCATTGCTCACCATTTTCAGAATTGTAGTAATCTACCAATATTTGTGCCACCTCGGGCCTGGCAAATTCTTCTGGTGGAGCAATGCCATCTCTTAGCATTTGACGCACCTTGGTTCCTGACAGTAACACAAAATCTTTTCTGCTGTGGTTTACTGCTTTACGCATCATTACAACACGGCCTAATTTTTTAGAAAAAGCCGTATGATCAGCTTTAAAAATTTCAATTTCCAGAGTACCGGCTGGTACTTTTTCATCAAAAATAGTCTGGGCATCGAAAGCGCCATAATAGTTACCAACGCCTGCGTGATCACGTCCGACAATTAAATGGGTAGCTCCCATATTCTGGCGAAAAAGAGCATGAAGTAACGCCTCTCGCGGACCTGCATACATCATATCAAACCCATATCCAGCTACCATTGCCGATTTTTCTGGGAAATACAATTCGACCATCTTACGAATGCACTTATCCCGAACGAATGCAGGAATATCCTCTTGTTTGAGTTTACCCAACAACATGTGAATCACTACACCGTCAGCCTTCAGTCGGTCCATTGCCATATGACAAAGTTCTTCATGGGCCCTGTGCATAGGATTTCGTGTTTGGAACGCAACCACTCTTTGCCAGTTACGCTGAGCAATCTCATCGCGGATTTCACTCGCTGTACGGAAAGTATCAGGAAAATCGGTTTGAAAATAGCTGAGGTTCAATACTTGAATAGAACCTGATATAAGATATCGGCCCATTCCAGTAAATGTTACGACACCAGGATGCTTTACATCCAATGTTCCAAATATTTCCTGCGCCATAATTGCGATCTGCTCATCGGTAATCACCTCAATCGTTTTTACATTCATAATGGCTATTACCGGATAATCTTTTGTATTGGGATCCCTCAGAGCGATGCGGTTAGCACCAGAGATGGCACTGATGTCTTTCACCATATTCAGTATAGGTACTGGCCAGAATAGACCATCAGTCGTGTGCAAATGCTCTGCAACACTCATTGCATCAGTGAGATTCATATAGCCATTCAAGGGATTAAAGTAACCTGCACCCAGCATAACTGCGCTGGCTGCAGCTGCCGAATTAAGCAGCAGAGAGGGCAATGACTGCGATTCGATCAGCAATTGCTGACGCTCTATACTTGTTACAAGAAGGGGGTTTAGATTATTTGAACCATAAGGCTTGATCACGGCTATTTCTCCTATGATCTATGCTAAAAGTTGCCAGAATTTGCCTAAGAATGATCATTATCTTCCAGCTTTGATAAAAACTGTATAACTTGGCCGGATAATGTATCAATGCTGTTGATATTGCTGTTTAGATGTAATGACGACTTTTCCGGTATTTCATAATCCTGCCCAATACCTGTAAAATCTTTAATAACACCATCTCTGGCCTTCTTGTATAAGCCCTTTGGATCTCTTTTCTCACAAGTGCCTAGTGAAGCTTCAACATAAACCAAATGAAAACCATCTCCACATAAATCTGCGATTAATTTTCGCAATGAGGCAAAGGGTGTGATAAAGCAACTGATTACAATTATGTTATTTTCTCTTAATATACAGGCAACTTCAGAGGCTCGGCGCAAATTTTCTTTTCTATCTTCAAATGAAAAACCCAGATCTTTATTTAATCCAAGTCTTAAGTTATCACCATCAAGAATGTAACTCATTTTGCCCGACTCAAATAATTTTCGTTGTACCTCTTTTGCGATGGTACTTTTACCAGATCCAGAGAGGCCTGTTAACCACAGTATTAAGCCTTTTTGAATGCAAAGCTCATCTATCTGCCTTTTTGTTATGCCTTGATTGATGGGATAAATATTATCCATGATAAAAATAACTCCTTAAGAAATTGGCCTCAATCCAATATTATTGAGCACTGAATTTTGTTTTTCACGGCGAGTAATATCATCGGGATCCGAATGTTTCTCCTTATCTATTTTTAACTTCTTATTAATCCTATGAAATTCTCTTATTTCACTTTCAGTAAATATTCGTTCTTGACCCTTCTTGGTATAGACTCTTTTATAGCCCAGAACATCTAACAGATTCCCTGCAATAGACTCAATTAAAACACCATCTTCGTGAGACAGATCTTTTAAGAATTTCTGGCGATTATAACCCATGATAGGTTTTGTTACATTAGACCAAAAACTACTTGATTGTGATGTCTATGTTGCTTCATTTGAATGATGAAAAGATAACATGTCTTCTTGGTATTTAATGCTTAATAAATCGCATAGTGAACGCAGTGTTGGTTCTGTCTTTGAGATTAAGTTTTCATAAGATACGCTAATAAAACGATCTCTGCCTATTCTTTTCTTCTCCTCTAAGCATATCTCCTGAAGCTCAGCCCATTGTTTTGTGATAAAATAAAAATGTTTATCGCCAACAACCGCTTTATAAAAAGAAAGCGCTACATCTCGAACATCCCTGTAAAGGTATATGTACTTGTGATTTTTGAAGTAGTTATCAAGTTGACTTGCCCATCTAATACACTGCATACTTTTACACAACCAAGCGTTCGCTTGATTGGCTTCTGCATAAATATCCATTACTGAACCGAAGACAGCAATTAGACTTCTATCCCTACATTTAGATTTCACTTATGCACGATTAAAAGATTTTATATTACTCCAAGGTACCGGGTTAGATTCGACCAGCTGACATACATCATCTACCAGATAGTCAAACGCTTTATTCGAAGAAAGATAACCATAGTGTTTAAGCAATGGTGTTATACGTTGCAAAATATAGGGGGGTGTGGGCATGCTATGGAAGACACCTGATTCAACATTAGTCGTAGTAAATTCGAACCAGATCGCTGTTCCCCAACCATAAATATATTGTTCATATTAATTTTTTTCCCCAGGGTTTCAATACAGTATATATCCCGTTAAGTCAGACAGGACAAGAACCCAAATAACATCTAACTTGAAACGCAAAATTATCAAAAGGGATAATGTAAAAATTAAAAAGCTCGGTAGAAAAATCACATAGTTTGTCAAAGAGGTAGGTATTTCTGGCTTAAGAATCGAGTAGGCTGCCACACTAATCATTCCTATAATACCACATCTTATTGCATGTAATGAGGACTGGACATAGGAAGATTCTTTAATTGCCATCAGTATATTAGAGCAAGCACACATCAGAATAGCTGGGGGAACAAAAATAGCAGTGGTCGCCAATAATGCACCTAGGGATCCATGCACTTTATATCCAAAAAATACAGCAGTTATAACAATAGGACCAGGTGTTATTTGACCAATAGCAATCCCGTCAGAAAAGGCTTGCATGGACATCCAGCCAAGATCATGCACAACAATACCACCGATTATTGGGATAAACACAAAGCCACCACCAAATAATATTAGACTTAAACTTGAAAATAAAACTGCCAAATAGAGTAGGCTATTATTTTCTGTCTGCGGAGTTAATATTCCAACGATTAATATAGCGACCAAAGGCGTTATCATGAGTATGGTCTTTTTAATTAATTTTGACTCTATGTTTATTCGTTCTAGATTGTTATATTTTTCTTTAAATAAAAATTGCCCCAGTATAGCGAAAGTGAGAATAATAAAGAGTGAAATAACAAGATTAAAATTGGGAGGGGAAAATAGTAACAGTAACAATGCAGTGATCATTAGCGTAGCTTCTTTACAATTTTTTATTTTTTTCTTGCCCAACTGAAAGGCCACACTAGCTACAATGGCAGCAATAGCAGGCAATAATCCTCTCATTACATCTTTCACTTCAGAGATACTTGAGTAGGTAAAGTATACATAGCTAAATGCCATCACAAGTATGAATGATGGTAAAATAACTGCAAATAAACATACTGCTGCCCCAATTCCTCCACGTAAATAATAACCGATGTAGGCTACAACATTTACCGCCACAGGCCCCGGCAACAAGCTTGCCAAAGATATTCCATTTAGAATATCTTCACTTTTCATTATTTTTTTTCTCGCATAGCCAGATTAATTTCCATTAAGTGCAGCTCAAATTGAACTACAAGCAAAGAAGTTTCACTCCTGCTAGGAATAATATAAATGAAATTATAGGCTTGGTAAAATTAGGGGGATATTAGTGCTAGCAAGGCTTCCAATTATAGCTCCTGGGGTGGAACCCAGCAATAATTACAAAAGGAGTTCAATGTAACTATCCCCTAAACTAATACACATCACTCGTAGAATTTTTTATAAGATATCCCAGAGCAGTTTTACGATGAGCAAACGCATGACCGAAAGCCAAATAGTGGCAATTTTGAAAGAAGCTGACGCTGGTATGGCAATAAAAGATATCTGCCGTAAATATAGCGTAGCCAATTCAACTGTTTACAAATGGCGAGAAAAGTATGGCGGCATGGAAGCCTCTGATGTTAAACGCTTAAAAGAGCTTGAAGAAGAGAACCGTAGGCTTAAGCAAATGTACGCTGACTTAAGTCTTAAATCTCAGCTACAGGAAGAAATCATAAAAAAGCTGTAGTGCCTGTGGCAGAGCGCAAAGTCTGGGCTCAGGAGTTACAGGCCACACACCAAATCGGTGTAACAATGAGCTGTAAAGTCGTTTCTATAAGCCGAACGGCGTTTTATTATCAGCCAACGCTGACAGATGATAGTGCCATTATCGATGCACTGAATGACTTGGTGGAAAAACACCAGAGGTGGGGCTTTCCTAAGTGTTTTAAGCGGCTGCGTAAGCTAGGCTATCACTGGAACCATAAGCGCGTATATCGCGTGTACACGGAGTTAAAGCTCAACCTTAGGCGCAAATCCAAACGAAGGTTACCGCCAAGAAACCCCGAACCATTAACGGTGCCAAATCATCAAGGGCACACATGGTCAATGGACTTTATGAGTGACCAGCTGCATAACAAGGTGCGTTATAGAACATTTAACATCATCGATGACTTTAACCGCCAGCTATTAGGCATTGATATAGCCACCAGCATTCCATCGTTGCGTGTTATACGTTATTTAGACAGGTTGTGCGAATGGCATGGTTATCCAGAGAAGATTCGGGTTGATAACGGCAGTGAATTCACGTCAAGCGTGTTTACCGATTGGGCTCTAGCTCACAGTATCAGAATTGACTATATCAAGCCTGGTTGCCCGTATCAAAACGGCTATATAGAGCGTTTTAATCGTACATATAGGCATGAAGTATTGGACTTATATTGGTTTAAAAACCTACAGGAGGTTAAGCAGATAACGGACGAATGGATTGAAATTTATAACACCCAAAGGCCGCATGACTCGCTCAATGATATGACGCCCACTGAGTATAGGAATGCAGCTTAAACTGTCTACGAGGTGGCTGTGTTAAGAATGGGGTATTTACAGATGAAGCCCGGTATGAAATAGATATATGGCGGCACCAATATAACCATGTCAGACCACATAGTTCACTGGGCGATATTCCCCCAGTTGTATTTGCTACGAAGGCAGCGTAAATTTAGTTTATCTCATCCAGCAAGTAGTACTAACTCAGGGAAAAGGTCATGCCCTCAACACTGCCATCGTGTGATCACCCAACAGCTGTTGTGTTCCGGGTTATCTTAAACAGAGAGGTACTATAGGGCGGTATGTGTTCACTGATCTCAGTGGTGAGAACAAACAGCCCGTTGACTTTGGTAAAGGGGACTTATGGCCATTGACTTATCTGGAGCATCTAGATGCCATGGTCTTACAGGAACATGCGGTGAGCATGTTCAAAGGCGAATACCATCCAGTACATATCTACCAGTTTGCAGATGGCACAAAAGCCAAGGTGGCTGAAAATAGTATGCTGAATAGAAGAGTGGTTTATCTTGCTGATAAACAGCTGCAATGACCATCAAACCCCCGGTATCTAGCCAATAACTGGTAAGAAATAAGCACAATAAAAAGGGTGTTTTTAAAAGGGAACCGTAAAGAGAACCTTTAGACTATCCTGTCAAAATTAAACTGAGACATTTCTATCTGAGTTATTGATTTAATTAGCACGCCCAAAAGGATTCGAACCCCCGAACAGAAGGATCAGAACCTGTTGCTGATTTCTTTGAGAGCCATGCTTTCTACAATAGCCAGGTTAAGTTATTACTTAACCTGGCTATAAAAAGCGGCCAGATTGGCAATATCGTCGTCACTCAAGATTGTTGCCATAGGTATCATCTGTTTCGCTGAAGTGCTTTTACGCAGGCCATCGCGGTACGCCTTCAGCGCAGACTCAAGATAGGCAGCATGCTGGCCTGCCAATTTAGGAAATATGGGCACTACACTGTTTCCATTGAGGCCATGACAGCCTTGGCACATAACTGCCTTATCACGACCAGCTTTTATATCAGCTGCATGGATAGATATGGACAGAATTGTCATAATAATAGCTAATATAAAATTATAAACACAGTTTTTCATAGTAAATGCCGCCATCAATTGTATGTGGTTACATATTATAATTCTGGAGCTTTTATGTTGTAAATCGCGGATTATAAAGCAGATAATCTTGATTATGGTCTTGCCAATAATCGATTATTAACACAGCTAAAATATAGAAAGTGAAGCTGAATTAAATACTTATCAAATATCATATTACTTATATTTCATTTAATTTTAAAGGTAGTAAAGCTTTATCCAGTCATCCATCTTCCCGTCAGGTTTGGTTAATATATTCCACAAACCTGTTCTGACAGGCATCATTATTACTAACCCAATCAATTTACAACTGATCATGCTTTGCTTTATATCTGCCTGTTACGATAAGTTTGTCCCGGCACAATTAACGATAGCAAGTGGCTGGTATATGCACCTTGTTTGATTTTGAAAATTGGGTTCACACGCAGTAAGTGCCCTTGTGATGTCTGCTATATTACAAGGTACTTGAGAAAACCCTAAAATACATGTTTGTCGATAGCATGAGCATGAAACATGCAGGTTATCCCCTGCGATTTAAGTGGTTTGTTTCAAATGCCATCTAGACTGGTAACTTTCACTTGATACCAATGGAATTTCACACCTGATTTTGCCTGGCTCAGCTTACGCATCTGCATCACCTTCACCCTTTGAGCGAAGCATGCTTTGTTTACGTGCCAATGCTTGTTTTAGTGTATTTATTTTAGCCTGACGATCCATAATGAGCCAGTCACGAATCTCATCCTGATGCCTAAAGCAACCTTGGCAGATGGGTTGATCATTGGCCAGCTGACAAACCTTGCGACAGGGCGAAGGAATGGTATTATCAATGTTACGGTGACTACCTCGGCGCATTGAGATGCTCTTAAATGCAATAAAAATCCAGTTACAAGCCAATTTAATTACAGGTCAATCCTTTATAGCTCATTGTGATTGAATGAGTACAATTATTCAAATGATTATTGTGTAAGGCTAATAGTGACATGGCTTTAGGCTTGATATTAGTGAATTTTAACGCCATTCAATACCATATTAAACGTCTTCTTACACAGACCCAGTCAAATTTTTGGGAAACCTAGCATATATGACTTGGTATGTTTAATTTTTAAATATACCAAATACTTGATTAATATTTGGCACATTTGGTCGCCAAATATATTACGGTGATCAAGCCTATAATTGATGTTGTGATCACAGCAATTACTCTTTTTTATCATCTTGCAAACGTATCCCTGTAGGTCAGTATAATCAAAAATCAATGGCCATTTATATAATTAGAGGGCCAGGTTATCTGGCTCAGCATTGCGATAGATAGGGTTGTGGGGTAGTATGCGGAGTGTTAATTACAGTAATTATTTTAATAATTCAATGTTATGCAAGTAAAATTATATGAACTTTTTTCAGTTTAATATGTTAGCCGTAACTGAATTTTTAACTGCTTCTGGCTGGATTTAATGTGCCTAAAGCCAATCATATGATTCGATCGAATCAACACTTTATATTATTCCATATTGTTCATTAAGCCCTATGCAGCCCATAAAGAAAAGCCTCTGGTCACTGCACTTTGCTATAATATTGCTTGGTATAACCGGATTATTTTCTAAAATTATTCCACTTAATGCGCTTGAAATTACCTTTGGCAGATCAATAATCGCATTTATGGCTCTACTATGTTTTGTAGTATTACAAGGGAGAAAGATAAGACTTAACTGTTTGAAGGATTATGGTATTGCTATTTTATTAGGAGCTATTATGTCAGTGCACTGGATCACATATTTTGCATCTATGCAGTACTCCAGTGTATCAGTTGGTATGATTGCCTTATTTACATTTCCAATTATTACGGTCTTACTTGAGCCTTTTTTCGAAGATATTAGATTGGTTTGGCAAGATATACTGAGTGCTATTATTGTTGTTATCGGTATATTATTGATTTTACCAGAAAATTCGATTGGCAATAACGTAACTCAAGGGATTTTAATCGGAATCGTATCTGCTTTTTTATATTCATTAAGGAATTTATTACAGCGCAAATACTTTAATCATTATAGTGGTGTACAGGCAATGACCTACCAGACATTAATTATTTCCATATGTCTAGCTGGATTTATCTCTGTTGACATGATAAATGCAGACTATACGATATATTTTTACTTGATCATACTCGGTACAATATGCACTGCGTTACCTCACACGATTATAGCGTTTACATTAATTCACCTGCGCGCAAAGACATTTTCTCTCATTGCTTGTATGCAACCTCTGTATGGCATTATCTTTGCTATGTTAGTGCTTCACGAAGAGCCAAATCTACAAACACTGTTAGGTGGTTTAATGGTAATTTCTGCGGCATTTTATGAAACTTTTAATGCCAGTAAATTACATAAAGCAAACCAGTTACAGAATTCTTCATGATCTGATCAATGGCTATTACAGAGTATTTAACAGATATTAACTAGTGGCTGTGATGCAGTTTGTTTCAAATTAGCTGTCTAAATCTGGATTAGCTGGATAATAGATGATTTTTTACGAGCGGTTTTAGAAAACTACCATGATGCCTTTAAATTAGGTGTCAAAAAATTGGAAGGTTTAATAGAAAGACGCCATGATAGATCTGATACATTATAACTTGTGCTCAGGGAACATCTACCTGGCGGTAAAGGCAAGTCAGACCGTGGAACATGATTAAACAAGGTATCGCTTATAGCGGGCATCACAGCAATTTTCTTGGCTAATAGAGGTTATGATATTGAATACATCGTAAAACCAATAGAACAGCAAGGCATAATATCTTATGTATTCGTTATTTGCTATGTCTGTGGTTATTTCAAGATACCTTAATTTACCCTGATCAGCGCTAGATAAATCAACCATGAGGACATTTGTATCTTGCATTGAGCATAGTGAATGCAAGATAATAAACTCACTGAACGAGTTTCAGGTTGATCCAGAGCAAAGAAAGGTGTGGTTACATCACATATACAGATGAGCTATTTTCCTTGCAAAATGTCAATAATTTAGCAAAACAGCTTTGATTGACCCCATTGGGCAAGAGCAGCAAACAAGCTAAAATAAAAATAGAATATTATGTTATACTCAGTTCATTGGGCTCGATGAAACACAACGGGATATCATTGGCACAATAATCAACTAGACTGGTCATGGGAGAAGTCTTCCTGACTAAATTGGATCAGACAGGGCATCAAGATGGGCTTGACAGGGTATTATTTTGATTGGCTATTTTTTGGTACGATTGTGGGCATCTCCGTGATCATGGGTGGCTGTTGGGTTGTACTGTATAACCGTCGGCGTACACACACTACACGCATTAAAAAATCACCAGTCTTTAAGTTGGGTGATGAGCATTGATATGAAAAGTTAAAAAAAGCACTGATGTTCCTTTTTTAAAATCAGGATACTCAATTCCATTTCAGTGCCTTGAAACAGTATTAAAGTAGTGGTGTTAGGCAGATAACCCCCGACTATATATATTACAAATAAGAGTGGTAACCTGTATTTTTACGGTTTTTTATTGTAACCAGCGCAAGTAATCCAATGACCGGGTTTAACATATAAAATATTGTCCTCACAGTTGACGTGTTCAATTGCCTGATTCTGCAAGAATCTGAAGTGGACATATCATATCAAGATTAAAAAAACTCCTTGGATTGTGCAGAGACTCATGATGATGAGAGGTTGATCTAACCTCTAGGATTTACAGTTTGATAGGGGTATTTTTTCCCCACATGTGATTCAGTTAATAAGCAATGTATTCCAATTAAGGCATTAGACTGCAATACCTTAAACAATATGCACTGTTTACCAGTTTAAGAGGTCCTTGCTCTGGGAGAATTCACTAAATGCGTCAATGCTTGCAGGATATTTAATGAATCCAGGCTCGCCTTATACAGACATTTAACCGTTGGCCGTTACTCAATTATTTGTTGATCACGCTAATGTGATTAGTATCTTAGTATCCGGTCAAGCTTATTTGCTTAAATGAACATTTATGGTCGATTCTGACCACTTTCCTTAGAAACTTCATATTTTTCCTTAATTCCATATTGGATAAATGGATGTATCCTATATCCTCCAGGAGACCTGCATAATCAGATTGTGCAACTATCCCCTAAAATAAGACAATTAACTTGTAGAATTGCTTTTAAACAAAAGGGATTTTACGATGATAAAATCAATGACTAAAAGTTAGATTGTGGCTATTCTGGAAGCAATGCATGTTGGCATGGAAGTATCTGAGGCTAGGAAAATAAAAGGTCTGTAAGAAGTAAACCGGGTACTAAAGCAATTATATGCTGAATTAAGCCTGAAATTACAGATGCAGGAAGCCATTGTAAAAAAGATTTAGTATCGGTTGTAAAACGCAAACTATGGTATGAACCACTACAGATATCCTATAGGAAAAGTGTCGTTAAGTGCAGTGATGCCGTCGGCATTAGCCGCACCACCTTCTACTATCAAGCTAAACAATGTGATGATTTGCTTATTCTGGATGGCTATATTTGTAATCAACTTCGATAAGTAGAACAAATCACTCCAGACTAGATTAAGTCTGATAATTATGAATGATCGCATGATATTACTGAATAATATGTCACCCATTGAGTATAAAAATGCGGCTCAAAATTTCTACGGGGATATTGTATTAATAATGAGGTATTTATAATTGCAATATAACGATTCTTTATTTGCTATTTTCCATAGACACGCAGCAGCCAGCCTAATGTTTTTGTCGGCATTAGGTTTTGCGTTAATGGCAACTTGCGTGAAATTAGTCAGTAGTTTAGATATCCCCGTATTAGAAATTGTTGCAGCCAGATCTTTAGTATCGATTTTTCTGTGCTATTTTGATATTAAACGCAAAGGTATCTCAATTTGGGGATATCAAAAAGCACTGTTAATTGCCCGCGGCTTTGTCGGTGCTTGCACTTTAATTAGTGTTTATTATGCAGTGAGTACGTTACCTTTGGCTGAATCCACCATCCTGCAGTATTTACATCCGCTATTCACCGCAGTATTGGCATTTTTTTTTCTGAAGGAAAAAGTACATTACTCAACAATTATTTGCATTATTCTAAGTCTAACAGGCTTAATCATTATGATTAATCCAAAGGTTTTTAGCGAAGGTTTTACGGTTACTAATTACACTATTCTACCACTTTGGAGTGTTGCAGCAGGTCTATTAGGTGCTTTTGGTAGTGGAGTAGCTTATGCTTTGGTCAGGAAACTCAGTCAAACTGAGGATTCTTCAGTTATTATTTTTTATTTTCCAATGATAGCTTTGCCAATCTCTTTATTTTTACTGGGTAAAGATTTTGTTATGCCTGATTTTGAGGCTATGGTGCTTTTATTATTGGTAGGTATTTTTACACAGATTGGCCAGATTGGTTTAACCAAGGCAATGCAATATGAGCAAGCTTCTACAGCGACAGCTTATTCCTATGTTCAGGTTATATTTGCTGCTATTCTCGGCTGGGTAGTATTTGCAGAAATACCCAGTGCTTATACCATAACCGGAGGAAGTTTAATTGTATTGGGCACTATTGCCAATATAGTCTTGAAAAGGATAAAGACAGAGTAGATATGTGTTAAAAATACGGTTAAAAAGATTAGGTTTTACGTGTAAATCATCTCCGGTGCAACACCATCTGTTTTGTTAGTTAACCTCATACAGCCTGATCCAGTTCACACTTGCTTCCGCTGACAGGCCTGTAATTGATGACGGACTGGTTAGTGATACCCAATGATGCACTTACTAAAAGGCAGCGCAATAAAACCAAGTAAAGTAATATAATGCAGCAGATTATAGATCACGTAGGCAATGTATTCATTTAATTATAGCCAGTCTGGCTATCTTCCCGACAATATTTCTGCACGATCTCCAGGTCTTGCGGATCACATTGAAAATTGATGCCCCATCATACCTGTGGGATTAAACTGGACTCCGATCACAATAAGCTGGCTTTCTAGTACGTAGAAAGATGTAGTGGAATCACTCATATAAATCCACTATAAAATAGCTTTTTATCCAGTATATTTCGAATATATGGCAGTTTTAACCTCTTTATAAGTCAATTTTATAAAAAATTAAGAATACTGTATATCCAGAAAAATTGAACCTGATGTTTTCCAATATCGCAGTGTGCACAGTTGCATCTTGCCCATGTTTATTAACACGGGCAGTTGATTGATCCATAATGATTGATTGAGCAGGTCAGCGACTGAGGCTGAATTTAAAATACTGGTTTGTAACGCTGTGATGGCCGAACTACTGTGATGGTTTGTTTGCAGGTGCGCCAACTATTCCGGTGTGTTGTGGGGGGTGGTGTAGATGTGGGCAGCTGAGCCAAAATTAACCGGCGTGCGCTTGTTTAAAGACTGTTTACCAGACTAACTGCTTTTACCCATGCGGCTACTGGTGCATGTAAAATATCCTGATCTGGCCATAAAATGACATGCCTTCAAAGCAGCGGTTTAATTCCATTATTAGTCATTAAATGACTAATAATGGAATAGGTATAACATACAAAAGAAATATAAATTGTTCTATAAACTGCCCAAATATAGTGCAAATCATTTACAATAAACATCTATGTGTAATTGAGATATTTTAGACGATCAGCGGAAGAACTCACCATAATTGCGTCGAGCCCAGCCCAGTGCTGGGTTTTTTGTATGTGTTAAATATTTGTCCCCATTAATTGTCATAGTAACCGAGCCTACCTTCCAGGGTATACGGGTTTCAGCCATCAATTATATCTAATGATAGTCTGTGATCTATTTCCAGTAGATCAATAGTTCACTGATTGGAACCATTCTGGCAGCGGTATTTTTGTAGTTAAAACAGTTGCAAAGCTAGATCAGCATCCCCGTTTTAGGCGTAAATGACAAAGCTCAGTAGATCATCATATAACCACCCCATGTCACCGTATAACCGTTGATCTTCCGGTGTCATGACGAGTATGATTAATTCTCGTTGTTTGGTTGGTGCTCAATGTTTAAATTTGAACATGGTTTTAATGGATCATCATTGTTTAAATTTATACGTGGTCGAGCATTAATTATTTGGTCATTAAATGTAGTGTTGCCGTCGTGGTTAATTTCCTGCTTATCACGGTATTTTGGATCTCTGGCTTTCAATAAAAACATCAATAACAGGTCTAATTTTACCATAGCCCGCTTATAAGCGTCGTTTTCCAGAATTTGAGTCCTGGTATCGAGTGCCACAGTCATATCTTTTGTGAAATTTTTGTCCTGATTACGCCGGTTATAAACCGTCTGACGGTCAATATTAGTCAATTTTTCCGCTTCTGTAATGGTTCCAGCTATAGTCTCCCCATTAATAATATCAGCCATAAATAGAGGATTAAGCCACATCCAGTAATCGCCGGGGCGGTACGCCTCCAATTGCCATATGTGGCCGTTCGTTATTGTATGCCCAAAGCCACCGTGTCGCTAATAATTGCGCATGCTCGATATTGTTAAATAGATGCAACGCCAGACATTAATGTCGATCCGTTCGGTTAAATCGTTCGATACAGTCATTTTGCGTGGGCTGGCTTGGCTGCGTGTATAACAGCGTTATGTGATTATCATTAACACAGTCAATCAATAATTAGCTAATATACTCTGGTCCATTATCGATCCTGATTGCCTTGGGTTTACTGCGCCATTCGGTAATTTATTCAAGACTGCAATCAATCGCTCATTTGGCAGCGACAGATCAACATCAATACATAGTCCTTCACGGTTATAGTTGTCTAACACATTGAACATCTGCAATAAGCGGCCATCGGTGAGATTAATCTCAAAGGGTAGTGGTTAATCCAAGCGGGATTTGAGACTGATTCGCCCATGAAGGTCAGAGTCATGGAGGGGTGCTTGGTATTGACTAATGAGCCATAAATACTAAAAAGACCTGGTTTTTAAGCTTGGGCTTACTATGAGTAGCTTTGTGAATCTAGTTTGTTATTTTGACGTTTTTCTTTCGCAATATGGTTGTCAGCACGATACAGGTAAACAAAAAGGATATAACGGCAGTAATATCAACAATCAAATGCCCCGCAAAGCCTGTCCACTACTCTGATACGTGCCACTAAAGTACCTCTGGGTCTCCTGCCGGGTGAGGCTGCTGCCGTTTTAGTTAGTATTGATTCCCACGAACTGGCTGACATTGCTCTGTTGTAATCGTTTATAGCCTCTTGGTATTGACTTAATTGATATTTTGCATATCCCCGACTGCAATATGCATCTTCGTATTGGTCATTGATAAAGATGGCTCTGGTAAAATATTCTATTGCTTCTTGGTGTTGACCTAACTCACTTTTGGCACATCCCCGATTGAGATACACTTTTGCATCCTGAAGATTATCTTTAATCGCCTGATCAAAATCTTCTAGTGATGGCATAGCTATTTACCTGATAATATTTATATTAATAATCTCCAATAATAAAATTTTATGGTCAAAATCCATCATACAGACAAATTTAACGGTATCACAATATAAAACAGATCGCTGTGCTCACACTGAACCTGACTTAAACAGCCATGTGTTACCAAAATAAACCTTTGAAACAAGAGACTCTATAATAAAATTAATTATTGAACTGCCCTGATATATCGCACCAAGTACTGACCTCTTGACGTGTTACACAGTCCTTCACCCAATACTTTCAAATGCCACATTTTTTGGCAATCTGCCCATAACCATGCCTTGCTTCATATAACAAGCAAATTAAATTACATCGATATTGGTTAGCGTTGCACATGGATGATCTCTATACTATGTAAGGCCATCAATGCCACTGTTTGCAAGCCAGTTGTGGCAGTTCTTTCAGGGTGCTCTGTATATCGGGAAGCACGGTAATTGTGATAGTGGTCGCCAGCACAAGCTAGATATTCTGGAACAGCTGGTCGGTGCGGCAAACAGCTAGCCTGTGCCGGTTGCATACCTGTTCCAGTTTGATAAAGAATGGCTTCTGCAACGGTTTAAGCAGCATATCCATTGATGAAGTTAATGCCATTGAACCTATAGCAGGGTGGATATGGTATTAGCTAAGTAAATTTGAGCTGCACACCTGGTTTAATGGTCGATTGCACCGCCAGGGCCAAGCTTGTCACTGTGCACCACATCCTGATTAACAATACGGTTGATATCATGTCACTGGAATCGTTATAAAAAGGGCAGGGGTGCTATGTCAAAAATAATATCACCAGAAGGCACGATCACCATTACGGACATTAAAAAGCCTAAAGATCAATGCGCTGTTCTGGATGCTCACCATATTTTTTATGTTAGAAACAAAGTAGATAGCAGGCCTCAGACGATTTGAACTCACTTTGATAATCCTATCCATTTGCGTAATGCAAACCCTGGTGTAAGTCAGAATTAGATAGCTGGATGCCTACACCAGTTTACCGGAGCAAGTTTGTATATAAACTTCGTCACTACTGTATATTCAGAAAGGTTTAAGAACCGGGAAATAAGCTTTATAATAGATTGATTTGTATAGTTAAAATGATTTATTTTAGAGTGCAGGGTGTTTTAAATATGCTGGACAATCATGTGTAAAATCTTTGTAAGGTAATAATTTAATCTGCATATTTCAAATATATAATGGGTCAATTTTAGGCAATAGAAGCCAGTACGAGGATACACTAGCGGGTAGAAACGCTACGGCTCCTAGTATTGCAATTAAAGGAAGGGAAGTATTGCCGTAATGCAACTGCTTTAAAAGCAAAATATGGTGGTAAATTCCAAAAATTTGGAGATCACGATTTTAATACATGTATGTATATCTATAGTTTATTTGCTATCTTATGGAAAATCTAGCCGTATGATGCCTTACAAAAAGTAGCTTAAACTATAGATATTTAGGGTATATCTAAGATATGTAGGGTGTTTGGGCGCTGTGATCAACCATATAGCTGAAATCATTTATTTGTAAAATAATATTTAACTGTGCGAGGATAGTATCGCTATTTACCCCATAATACTTGGAATTACCCCATGATAAAGAGAATACTGGATATATTTTACAAAACACGGACCTATTACGGGGACGACTTCGATTGGTCAAATTACACTAAACGCAGTTATTACCGTCGACTTATCAATAATGTTCAAGACCAATACCATACAACTCCGCAACTGGGTGAAGTAATTTTTGATGATGAACAGAAGAAAGTAATAAATCGGGGGGTTCCTTTGCACCCCAACCAACTGCTGCTTTTAGAGGCGATAGGCATCTTGTCACCTGAATCGGTGCATGAGGCAGGATGTGGAGCAGGTGATCATCTGGCCAGCATATCAATTGTGTACCCGCATGTACAATGTGCTGGAGGTGACCGTGCCCGAAGTCAATTAGACCTTGCACTTAGTCGGCATCCGAATTTATCGGGAAGTCTTGGTTTGCAGGACATCACAATGCCGTATTCACGCCGGTGGCCCAGGTCTGAACTGGTTTACACTCAAGCAGTAGTCATGCATATCCATACAGCAGTGAGCCATTTTGTGGCACTGTCAAACCTGGCTCGTATGACAAAAAAGTATCTGCTATTGATAGAAAATTTTCAATCTCACAATTTTGTATCTGACATTAACAATTTATTTGGCAATGGTCACTTTGCTAACTGGGATGAACTGCATATGCACAGGCTTGATGCCTCAAGCGGCTCGAAAGCATTAATAGTGTCAAAAATGCCCCTGGACCTACCCAAAATACATAATGATCGACAACTTCGGGAACACTCATGCCGATCAGTAAGGCGTCTTAAAAAAGCCAATATAGATAGTGACAACGGAACTTTTGGCTATTCTTATTAATTGGGGCAGGGTATGGCATATTTCTGAATCCAGAACCCGGATTTTCAGTCCAAGCCTGTCATGTGAAAATGGAACCTTCTAACCCATCAGACAAGTGCTCATATTCAGCATAATCCTTGTTGCAAACCGTTGTTATTGTTAACCTGAATTTTAAATTGGACAAATTAATATCCATGTTTAAATTACTATTAATCGTCGTAATTACTTTGATCATCTGGTATTGGTGGTCGTCGTTTAGACGTCTACCAACACAAAACCGTCGTTCTTTTTTATGGCGCAGTGCGTTTTGGATGTTTTTTTGTGTATTGATGATTTTAGTCTACACGGGCCGTATGCACTGGTTCGCACCGGCACTAGCGGCGCTGGTGCCGATATTAAAAACAGTGCTTGCTTTCGGTTTGCGCACTTTGCCCTTTTTAAAATTTTTTAGCAGATTTAAAACCACCCCCTCACAATTCCGCACTCAATCACTAGTAGTGGAAATCTACTTCTCTACTAAGCAAATAGACGGAGAAGTAATCACGGGAGATTTTACGGGCAAGCGTCTATCGGAGCTTTCAGTACAGCAATTGCAATCGCTGTCTGATCAGTTTAAAGGTACAGATCGAGAATCCTACATATTACTTCAAGCATATTTGCTGCGCAGCGGTAAAAGTGCTCATCAGTCCGATTATCAACCAGGCAATTATACTGATTTGACTGCTGTGGAAGCCTATAAAGTCCTGGGATTGAAAACCGGGGATTCTGTGGATAATATTATTAAAGCTCACAAACGCTTGATGCAACGACTGCATCCAGACCGCGGTGGTAGCGATTATCTGGCGGCAAAAATTAATGCGGCAAAAGATAAGCTCATTTAATTTCCAGTCATTCCGGATATACAGTAGTCTGCGTTTTTTTGGGTGCAACCGTTTTTTTTTGCACTTGTATATCAATCACAGACTTAGAACAAGGACAACTGCTGACCTCAGTTGATGAAGAACCAGATATAGTTAAATAATTATTATTGGTCCAGTAAGTTACAGGAACTTCTGCTAATTTATTCTATATAATTTAGCCAAGTCAATGATATAAAGTATTTTTTAATATCATGGTGCTATCTGTCCATATGCCTTGACGACCTACAGCATTAGTACCAATGTAACTATCCCCTAAACTAATACACATCACTCGTAGAATTTTTTATAAGATATCCCAGAGCAGTTTTACGATGAGCAAACGCATGACCGAAAGCCAAATAGTGGCAATTTTGAAAGAAGCTGACGCTGGTATGGCAATAAAAGATATCTGCCGTAAATATAGCGTAGCCAATTCAACTGTTTACAAATGGCGAGAAAAGTATGGCGGCATGGAAGCCTCTGATGTTAAACGCTTAAAAGAGCTTGAAGAAGAGAACCGTAGGCTTAAGCAAATGTACGCTGACTTAAGTCTTAAATCTCAGCTACAGGAAGAAATCATAAAAAAGCTGTAGTGCCTGTGGCAGAGCGCAAAGTCTGGGCTCAGGAGTTACAGGCCACACACCAAATCGGTGTAACAATGAGCTGTAAAGTCGTTTCTATAAGCCGAACGGCGTTTTATTATCAGCCAACGCTGACAGATGATAGTGCCATTATCGATGCACTGAATGACTTGGTGGAAAAACACCAGAGGTGGGGCTTTCCTAAGTGTTTTAAGCGGCTGCGTAAGCTAGGCTATCACTGGAACCATAAGCGCGTATATCGCGTGTACACGGAGTTAAAGCTCAACCTTAGGCGCAAATCCAAACGAAGGTTACCGCCAAGAAACCCCGAACCATTAACGGTGCCAAATCATCAAGGGCACACATGGTCAATGGACTTTATGAGTGACCAGCTGCATAACAAGGTGCGTTATAGAACATTTAACATCATCGATGACTTTAACCGCCAGCTATTAGGCATTGATATAGCCACCAGCATTCCATCGTTGCGTGTTATACGTTATTTAGACAGGTTGTGCGAATGGCATGGTTATCCAGAGAAGATTCGGGTTGATAACGGCAGTGAATTCACGTCAAGCGTGTTTACCGATTGGGCTCTAGCTCACAGTATCAGAATTGACTATATCAAGCCTGGTTGCCCGTATCAAAACGGCTATATAGAGCGTTTTAATCGTACATATAGGCATGAAGTATTGGACTTATATTGGTTTAAAAACCTACAGGAGGTTAAGCAGATAACGGACGAATGGATTGAAATTTATAACACCCAAAGGCCGCATGACTCGCTCAATGATATGACGCCCACTGAGTATAGGAATGCAGCTTAAACTGTCTACGAGGTGGCTGTGTTAAGAATGGGGTATTTACACCAACCCTAGTGTCATAAAAAGTAATACGTCTACAATGACCGTACGAACGGTAAATTTTATGGCATCACCGATAGCATGGGCCATTGTTTGCGATTGCTCAAAGGTGCTTGCTTCGCAGGTTTACATATCCGCTTTGGACTGTGCCTCGAGTCGCTTAATTTCAGAACCTTAATCCTTTGCACAAAATATCTAGACTGCATACTAGTTGAGTCAGACAAATAAAACACCCATCAGTGCACCAGTGACGATAGAACTCATGATTTCACTCCACTGCTTGCTTTATTGAAGGAACAATATTGAGATATATCAGGAATACGTCTTGTCCTTAATATAACATCAATACAGCAGACCTGGCTTTGGGGTAATGCGTAACTGGTTAATGCCTTGGTTATCTACATTATTCAGACCCTGATAATTAGTCTCGGCAACTGATCATAATTGCCATTGCCATTTTTCTAAAATTAATATTTAATAAAAAGATCTATTAAATCCCCTGCCAAATTTAGATATATCAATATATCTAAATTTGGCAGGGGATTGCCTGCTTGGGAAAGATGGATATATGTCTGAAATAAAACTGACTCAATACAGTCGAGGTGCTGGTTGTGGCTGTAAGATCGCGCCAGCACTATTAGAGCGCATGCTACAGAGCCAGTTCAACCCGTTTCCAGATCAACGCTTAGTGGTTGGTAACAATAGCCGTGATGATGCTGCCGTGGTGGATTTGGGAGATGGCACTGGGATTATTAGCACCACCGATTTTTTTATGCCAATTGTTGATGATCCTTTTGATTTTGGCCGTGTTTCTGCAACCAATGCCATCAGCGATATTTATGCGATGGGAGGTGAGCCACTGGTGGCAATTGCCATTTTGGGCTGGCCAGTGTCAAAACTGGGGCCTGATATTGTGGCCCAAGTTTTGGATGGTGCCCGAACAGTTTGCGCATCAGCACGCATTAGCCTAGCTGGTGGGCACAGTATTGAAACATCAGAGCCTATTTTTGGTTTGGCAGTAACTGGCCGTTGCAGGCTTAACCAACTTAAACGTAATGATCAGGCCCATAGTGGAGACAGGTTGCTGTTGACCAAGCCATTGGGTGTGGGAATTTTGACTACTGCTGAAAAGCAATCTAAGTTACGACCTGAACATGCTACCTTGGCTCTTGATAGTATGTGTCAACTAAATGATTTGGGGACCAAGTTAGCCGGTGAAGCTGGGGTGCATGCTATGACAGATGTCACTGGATTTGGATTGCTGGGACATGTGCTGGAGATGTGTCAGGGCAGTCATCTGGGGGCAGAATTATGGTTTGAAAAAATTCCTTTATTAACTGATTTACAGCCTTATTTACAGCAAGGCTGTATACCCGGAGGCTGTCAACGTAACTTTGCCAGTTATGGTCACCGGGTAGCACCAATATCAGATAATCAGCGCCATATTCTTTGTGACCCCCAGACTAGTGGTGGCTTATTGATTGCCGTAGTTGCAGATCGTATCGCAGCAGTTGAAGCCTTATGCGCTGAACATGGACAAATTAGTCATCAGATAGGTTACCTTAGTGAATCCACTGTATCTTTGACAGTGATATAATCGTTAAAAAACAATCACTTATCCCATATATTCCGGAATATATGGCGATTATAAAATCCTTATAAATCAATTCCTTAAAAAACCAAGACTACTGTATATTCGGAAAAATATATCCTGGTTTTTTCCGAATATCTCAGTGCACACAGTCTCATCTTGCCCATGCAAAATAGAAATTCAGTGGGCAGGGCAGGGCGTATGTTGATTCTGTATCGATTGATGATTGAGGGTATCCTCGGTGACTAAATCACAAACCGATTTAGCTGCAGAAACACTAGAAATTTACCGGCAATACTTTAGAAATTTTAGAAGGCATGGTTTAGCCGTATCTGATTCATTCATTACAAGAAGCAATCATTAAGCTGTTTTTAGCAACTTGTGAGTTGCCCACAGTATTCCTATAGCTTGCCACTTTGTTCGATTGGATGTTATAACTATAAATTTCAAGTGTTCCATCTTCATACACGGCAAACCAATTAAAGCCTTTGTTGCTAGCAGGAATGACACTTACCATCGCACCTTGACTAGATGCGCTTTTTAATACTCCCGTAGCGTCTTTTGTAAGAATATCCCCATCTCGCTTTTCAGTATCAAAAGTTAAGCTTATTTGACCAGACGGAATTTTATCTTCTGTGAATCCTGCATTTTTTTTACTAACGAAACCGCCCTCAAAATAATGTGCATAGCCCGAGCTAGCGCCGCAATTGATTGAAATAAATTCTGCAAGAGCGATTTCTGGCATTAAAAAAAATAATAAGACAAGACTACGCATTTCTACCTCTAATCAAACCCAAACCAATAAGCACCGATAGAAACAGCCAGATACCTGCTGGGACAGGTACGGGTGATGCATCTATGTCACCGTCGTGTAATGGCCAGATATAATTTAATGAAGTTTGTGATATTGAAGGAAGCATAATAAGAATGCATGTGATTAGTAGTCTTAAATGCTTCATTTTATTACTCCCAGTATTTCAAAATGTTTATCAGTGTATTGTCCTGTTGGTAGGTCATTAAAAGTTGCAAAAGTATCAAAGGCCAGTGCAGTCTGATTACCGAAATAACCATCTATTGGCCCTTCATATAGTCCCATGAATTGAAGTCTTAATTGAATTTTCTTTACAAGAAGACGATTTAGTTTTAGTTGAGAAAGATCAATTTTAGTTCTGTATTTATCTACTGTACTTTTTTCGATTGCAGTATCACTTTCCTGTGATGGATTAATTATAAGAGTTCCTGATGAAGTGTTGTTACAATCCTCTGACTTACTTCCCAGATCGCAACGTAACCGGTTACCGACCATTTCTGATGCTGCTCTATGACAATGATACGGACGACTTCCTCCATGGCATCCGCTACTATCAAGCCCACCAGAATGTCCTGTAGCATTTATACTTGTAAGCAGTAGCATAGGCATACAAGTGGCAATCAATACTTTAATAGATATCAGATAATTCATATTCATTCCTCAATCTTCTTATATTCTAAACTGATTCCTAAGAGCTAGACCCAGCAGAAATAATAAACCCAGAGCCAATATATTCTGTGGGATGGTCGCAATATAAATATAGTCTGGAAGTTGATTGTTAAATAAAACACCCTCCCATGATGAACGTGCATCTCGTGCGCTAGGTATGAACAGGAACATCTGGCCAGCAGAAAATGCTAACGCTGAAATGAATTTTTCCCAAAAACCACAAGCAGTATTAGCAAGCCAGGTATACAGACCCGCACAAAGAATCCAGATCAAAAATAAACCAAAGACAGGCCGCCACGCACTACGACCATAATCACTACAGATATCAAAACAACATTCCCAAAACAGCTTGGGCCAGAATGTATGGTGATAGCGCATTGCCTGCATTTCCAATGCTTTAAATTCAAGTACTTTATTGTGATCTTTATTGGCTTCACTAATTGTTTTTAATCGTCTCACACGGTGTGCATCATCAGCATCCTTAAACTTGACTCCACTTATCCAGTTACAAATCTTGTAAAACCATGAATTGGGTTTTGGAAACAATGATGGGTACTTAGGTTCCATTAACGGTTTAAATTTTAACTCTTCTAAACTGAACTGATCTGATATTTTTGTCGCTCTGAAATCAGGCACACAGTTAAAATGTTTATTAGATGAAATATTAAAGCCGCTATCAAATACCGTTCCTACAAATGATATTTTTTTAACTTTGTCTATATTTTTGAAATTAAAAAAACTTACTTGTTTACTAAACTGAATGTTATCAAAGAGATAATTACCTTCATGTAGTGATATATCGTTGAAGAATGCTCTTCCTTTGAATGTGGCATAGTTAAATAGGACATCACCCTCGCCAAAGTCAGTTTTAAGAAATACGACATCACCCTCGCCAAAGGTGGCCTGATAAAAGCTGACATCACCCTCGCCAAAGGTGGCCTTATAAAAGCTGACATTACCATTAGGAAAGTGATATCCCTCAAAAGGCCATTTATGTTCAGAGATATTTTCACAACCTCGATGTTTAGAAAAATCTACTCCAAAAAAATCAACATTATATTCTGGATAATTTTTTACCCATTCATTCCACTCATTACGGCCTTTAAGCCATTCTTCTATAGCCTTATCACCTGAAAGTGTTGGTCTTTCTTCTGTCATAACGCCTCCCAATATTTTACTGGTTATGATTTTTTGGCAGATGTTTTACCCATAACATACCATATAAATAAAACTGATCCATGCTTTGCATAAATGTATCGAATAAAGTTTATGAACTTATTCACGTTTTTTTGGTTTTGAATAATCGATTCCACTTATAAGTTGTCATACCACAGCCTTACCAGATCACGGTATAATGGCTAAATGAGCCAAATCACCGATCCACATGACCGCTGTTTCCGTCAGCTAATGACCAATCTGGATAATGCCCGATCCTTCTTCCGGCGTTATCTCATCACTGAACTTCAGGCCAGTATTGATTTAGATACCCTTGAATTGCAGGAAGGCAGCAAGGTCACTCAGGCATTCCAGCAATTGCATCTGGATATGTTGTATAGGGTCGATTTTAAAAACGCAGCAGATCCGTCCCAGATACAGCCGGGCTATCTGTATTGCATTGTTGAACACCAAAGCACACCTGATCCGGCCATGGCAGTGCGTCTGTGGCAGTACAAGGCTGCATTGCTGACGGAGCATGTTAAGGACGACTATTTACCACCGATCCACAGCCTGGTGTTTTATCATGGTCAGCAAACGCCTTATCCCTACACGCTGGATTTACGCAGCTGTTTTCGCACGCCGCAACAGGCTGAATACACCCTGCAGGGACCGCCACAATTAATCGACCTGGGCCAGAAGCCAGATCAGGAATTACTGGCCTCAGACAGTGCAGGCCTGTTTAGCTATTTTTTCAAGCATGTCAGGGATGAAGATGTATACGCAGCACTGGAAGCGTTGCCAGCAAAGAAAATTCAGGCTATTGCACAACACCCCAACGGGTTTTATACTCTTAAGGTATTGATGAGCTACTATAAGCTACGTGCCAATACACAGGAGCCATTGAAGGCATTCATGGTCGTAGCAGATAAACTTGAATCAGACGAACAGCGAGAAGCGATCATGACCATCGGTGAAGCATTACTACAGGAAGGCATGCAAAAAGGTTTACAACAGGGCCGGCAAGAAGGTGTGCGAAAAGGTATGCAAGAGGGCATTCAGCAAGGCTTGCAAAAAGGTCTGCGTACAGTTGCAACCAATATGATCCAGCAGGGCATGAGCGTAGAACTCATCCAGAAAGCGACTGGCCTGACCAGCGAAGAGATCCAGACACTGATTCAGGAACAGTCCTCATCCCCCACACATTAGACTCTTTTTTTATTCAGAAAAACCCTGCTTTCCAGTGTTCTCTAGTCCTCAGGCTCAATGACTGCCAAACAGTTTGATGAGCCCATCCATTACTCATTAATAGCACTTAACTAGGTTTACTTATTCGACTTTGTGCCAGGCAAGGTAACATCTACATCAAATTTGAGGTTAGGGTTATTGTTTGGTGAGTCACCAGATACTTTTACCTCATCTCTATCTGGATAAACAGTAAGATCAAACGCTATTCTTGTAGTGCTAGGTTCTTCACCACAGTGTATTGGATTGACTCTAACACCTGCTCCTTGTTCATCAATAGTCTTTTGCACACCGTTTATAATATCTAGGATAGTTTTGCTAACGAACTCTTCGAGTTTCATTTTTTAGTTTCCTCAAAAAATTAAAATAATACATCCATCTAAATCAAGCCATCACAAATATAGGTTTATTCGAATCTATTCGGTGCAATATTGCTCAAGTATACTGCAACTTCCCATTGATTATGCTACTTCATGCAAGATCATACTTTAGTGTGCTTATAAAAAATCTAGCTAGTGCAGGATTGGAGCGGGAAACCGGGTTCGAACTGGCGACCTCTACCATGTCAAGGCAGTTCCATTATCCTGATAAGTTATTGATTTTAAATGATATTTGTTTTTTTACAGCTTTTTTCGTATGTTATTTTTGGTAAATTAGGTTAATTTTGGGTTGTTTTGGAAAGTTCAAACTGCTACCCAAATTGGGTATTTTACCCAAGACATGGGTAGAGGTCTAAGCTACAGATTACAGCCTTAAATCGTACAAACCTGCACATGCCACGGGTGCAATATTCCTGAATACAACAGGCTATTAATGCGTATACTTGAAATATCTGGCTCTATTAACGGGAGGGTATTTCATTATGGCAAAAGAAATAAAGACACTTTCAGGTGATAAGGCTATAGAAAAATGGCTTGAAGGCTGCGATAAGTGGAATAAGTGGGTAAGCGAACATCCAGAATATAATGTCGATTTTACTGGAGTAGATTTTTCTAAACATCGAGGTTGTGAAAATATCTCTGAACATAAATGGCCTTTTGCAGAATTTAGATTTCCAAATGGCAAGGTCAGTTTTGTTGGTGCCACCTTTGGCGAGGGGCATGTTAACTTTATTCATGCTACCTTTGGCGGTAAAGTAATCTTTATACGAACGACACTAGGAAAAGGTAACTATAATTTTAAAAAAGTTGATTTTATGGATCGGACTATTTTTCATGAACTGCAGAATGCGAGTGTGATTAAATCATTCACTTTTCAGTTCGCGACTTTTGAAAAATCACTGGAAATTTCAGCTGATGATTCTTTTAACTGTGTCGTCGATCTTACTGGAACCAGTCTGTCCAATCAGGTCGTGCTCGAAAATTTAAGCTGCAATATCAACACCGCTTTGACCGAGTTTTCGCGTCGTCAGTATTGTTCGATGATTGCTGTCTCAACAGCTTGCTCGCGCAGTTTTGCTTCATCGGCTCATTCTTCTGTCTAGGGTTCGCTCGCCGGCTCACAAGCGTGTCCTTACGGCCTTTGTTAAACGGTTGGTCTTGGCATCAAGCATCCCGTTCAGCGCTATTTAATAGATTCACGAAGAATAAACTTATTGCGTTCTTAGGCGATCAGCATGGATTTGGCGGAATGATTAGACTTAAACTAGGCTTATGAAGCAACGCAAGAAATAATGATTGACAACTTTTAATAAGACTAATGTGTACCCAAAAGATCTAGGTTTGAGGATTACGGGTTTGGCAAGGTTTTAGTTTATATATCAAAGTTTGGAGGCTGAGGTCGGAATCGAACCGGCGTACACGGAGTTGCATTCCGCTATAAAATCCTTATAAAACAATCGCTTATATCGTATATTCCGAATATTAATTGAATATAAAATTGTTATATTTCAATTACTTAAAAATTACAAACTACTGTATATTCGGAAAAATATCATGCCTAAATTAAAGCCATTTCAGCTCATTGTATCAAATGAAGTTGGCGACAAACTTGATGAGGTATGTGGCCTGTTATAAAAGTCTATTTATGCGGTGGTCAATATTTTTTAGATTACGCAGGTTTATCAAGCGGATCTAAAAAATCTAATTCCAGGACGTGTTGTTTACAGCGTTGTCTTGATGGTAGCCTCTTCAAACTATGCATTAAATAGAGCACTCTACCAATGGAATCGCATCAAAAATTTATCATGGGTAACATGATGGAAATTAGAAAGGCTAATAAATCAGATGTTGATAACGTATTGAAAATACAACACTTGTATCATGTTGACTCAGTATCTAAACGAGATAAAGAGGATGGATTCATTACTGCTAATTTTACAAGACCTATTCTATGTAACCTAATTGATGAAGAAGATAGCTTATTTATATTGGTTGAAAAAAAGATCGTAATTGGATACGCCGTTATTTGTTCCTGGAGCTTCTGTTCTGGGTGGCCCAATGTCTCTTACCTAATAAAGGGTTTAAATTCAGTTGAGATTGACGGAACAAGGCTAAGTATAAAAAATTCCTGTCAGTACGGACCTATATGTATTCATAGGGAATATAGAGGTCTTAATTTTTTTGAAGATTTGTTTAATTTTTGTAAGAGAATGGCTTCCATAAAATATAGCCACATGGTGACTTTTATTAACAAGGATAACGAAAGATCATTCTTTGCACACACACAAAAAACAAATTTAAAATGCTTTGGTCAATTTACAGCCAATGGTAAAAATTATTACAAATTAGCTTGTTCAGTGAAATGATTCAGCAAATCACTGATGAAACCTTTATAGAGTTAAGGGTGATAAGGGCTTGAATTACTGATTTGCACTGGAATTAGTAATTCAATGCAATATAGAAGAACCTGCCCTGTGGCAATTACACGGTAAGCGGGCGGGCCCGATACGCAATGCAAAAATGCTGCAGCTTAAGCCGGATCTGTGCATGGCCTTCCCGGGTGGTCGAGGCGCTGCTGATATGGTTCACCGGTGTTTGGATGCTGGAATACCTGTTCTGGGTCCAGGTAGATATATTCATACGGCTGACAGTAAGAATGGATTTTGCAATGCAAAACTAACCTTATCTGGGGTACTGTATATTCGGAAAAATTGATATATAATCAGGAATAATATTCTGAAAAAATTGATATCCGATAAGCTACATTACATACAGAATACAGATATCCTGTTTGGTGATTAAGCAGAAATTATATGGAAAGAATGGCCATCAATCCTAATCGCCTACAGTGGTGCATGAGTACTGCTGAACTAGATGTCGAGAGTTTAGCTAAAAAGGTTAAGGTTGCTAAAGAGACTCTTGAAAGTGCTATGCAAGCTAAAGAAGCTCTCACTATTAATCAGTTGGAGAAGATAGCAAAGTATTTTAATCAAAGTTTGTTATTTTTTATCGAACCTAATGACGTCATCGAGGAGAGAATATACTCTCCCCAGTTTCGTACCATAAACAATCAAAGACCAATTACTTCTTCAAAGCTGAGGGCATTTATTGAAAATGTTGAGAAGCAGAGAGAAGTTTACGCAAGCTTGTTAGAAGCTATTGGAGAGCCTCCCATAGATTGGGAGCCTGATATACCAGCTAATACTGATAATATTAAAATCATCAGTGGGTACGTCCGTGAGTGGTTAAATATCTCAATATCTGATAACTTCAAAGAAATCCGTCAAGCGTTAGAAGATAAAGGCATTATGGTCATTGTTTCTAATGGCTATAATGGTAAATGGCAGATTGAAAAGGATAGCCCAATTTGTGGTTTTTCACTTTATCATGATGTATTGCCGATTATCGTAGTAAAAAAACAAGTCAATAACGAACCCAGGCAAGCATTTACCTTGATGCATGAATTGGCCCATTTAATACTACACAAATCGAGCTTCATAGATAATGAAAAAAACTTATATAGTTATCGAGGTAAGGAAAAAGATGCTAATGATTTTGCAGGAAATTTATTAATACCAGACATTTTTCTAGATGAAATTGATATTAATGAACTTCTAAATTTAAATACCAGTGAGTATAGTAGTTACTTAAATAATTACAGAAAAAAATATTGCGTTAGTGTAGATACGATATTAGTAAGGCTATCAAGAAATAAAAAAATACCTCAAGAAATATATCAAAACTATCGTGATTATGTAGACAAAAAAATCAAGCCAGGAAAAGATGGAATAACTAAGTCCATACCAAGGAGATACCGATACAGAGAACCAATTAACATTTTTGGGAAAAATTTTGTTTGTACTGTATTAAATAATTTATATAGTAAAAACATAACATTAGTTAAAGCAAGTACATATTTAGATAACCTTACGCTGGATAAACTACGTGAGCTGAAAAAATATGTATAGTTACAATTTTGATGCATCATCAATAGTTCATGCGTGGGATGAATACCCTCCATCCAATAAAATCTTTGATTTTCTATGGGAATGGGTTAGAGAGAAAATATCTGACGAGACTTTCTCTATTTCTGAAGTGGCTCTGCAAGAAACTATTAATAAAGCCCCTGAATGTGCTACATGGCTTAAAAACAATGGTATTAAAGTTTATAAAAAAGAAGCTCAAGACATCATACTAGCATACAATATTACACAATTACTGGATATAGTAGAAGGTAAATATCATCCAAGTGGTGTTGGACTTAATGATACACTCATTATTTCCATTTCAAATAGACTTGGAAAAAAACTAGTCAGTAATGAAGCGCGCCAGGCCAGTTTACCAAATAAAAAATCAAGATATAAAATTCCAGCTGTTTGCAAAGAGCTTGATATTTTAAATGTTGAATGTATAAATTTCTTAGATTTACTGCTAGATGACGATTTGTGCTTAGGTCATCAATTTAACAAAGATCAATCTTTTAATCCACGGAAATCCTAAGTCAATACCAGATATTATTCGGTATTCCCAAGCAATGATGGGTAAACCACCACTTCATACAAATATCTCCTACTATTTGGAAAACCCCTGCAGTTTTTCCACTGTCCTCAAACCAGCCAGACCCAGCATGGCCAGAGTTAGTTCAATCATAATATCGGTAGGCATTTCAGGTGCACCCACGTCGGGCATCATCCACTGCAATAATGGATTGACGACAAACGAAAACAGGAAGCCAAAGCCGCATATCCAGAGTAGAAAAGGTCGCGCACCGGCCACGAACCAGTTGCGGTGACTGGACTGAACCCGCATAATTTCAGCCTGAATCAGTGAAGGCTGCATGGCTATTTTTTGCTTGATGATCTCGGCTGTTGCCCGTTCTTCGTCGCTGGTAAACAGTTTGTCTGCGATGTTACCTAATGCCTCAGCACTGCCTATGGCTTTCTTGCTGGCGAACAATCCTCCAAAAAAACTCATGACTTCACCTTTATGTTTTCTTGCCGTTAATCTTACTTAAAACACCCTCAATCACACCGCCACCAAAATAAAAGCTAACAATGGTGAGCATGATCCAGTCTATTTTGAATGCATCAATAATTTCCCTGATGGCCAGATAAAGCGTGACATCTTCTGGAAAGATAATCCTCACAGCCAATAACAACGAGTAAGATAATAGGTAGATAAAACTGAATATCAGCGACAAGTACCTTTGTGCAATTTTGAACGGTGTATAATCATTTAATACATTAATTTTTGCTTTAACCCTGGCTTCAATCATCACATTGTCAGAATTGTGAAAACTGTCAACCAGCTCAGTACGTTCCCTGATCGTATTTATACCGCCAAACAAACTCTTAAAAACTGATGATTTCCTGGAAGCTGGCATAACTAATCCTCATATCGCCATGAATCAACATATCGCTTTTCAAAGCCCCACCGCCACGGCGTCAGTAACCAGGGCACACCCCATATACGAACGGCCACATACATGGCAAATGCCCATACCGGGTGGCCTCCTTTGGCCACACAGCACATTAGTTCAATATCGGCCTGCCTGCGTTCCTGTGCCGTACCGCCTCTGGCATAGGGCTGATCGTGCGCGTCGCAACAGCCTTCCCACGGCGGGTTTTTACGAAACAGAAACCGCCATACCCGACTCATGCCACCGGAGCAACCGTCATACTTAACACCTGCGTACAGTTCTGGATCGACCTCACTAACCGGCCTGAATTGTTTAAAATCCTCTGAGGTAACCTCACGTACATTGCCATCAGCATCGGTTAAAGGTTTGCCCATATCTATTTGCCCCCGGTTTGCAGGTTTTTATGACTGGTATTTTCAGCACACCAGTCATGGGTTTTCTTGCTGCCATTGTAGGGAACAGCAAGCCCCAGCTTCAGTAAATGCTCGGCCAGATCCTCACCATTGACCCTGACGTGGGCCAGAATCCGAAAATACTTGCCGCGATCCACGTCATGCAGCATCACCGGACCCTTGCTTAAAAACTGCAAGGTGGCTTCTTGGGCTTGCCTGGCCAGTTCACGTTCCGGTGCACATTGGCCGATTATCTCCGGCGTATCAATCCCATACGGACGGATGCCCACATCCTTGCCGGATATTTCCGGATAACGATCAATATCAACAAAAAAGGTATCGCCGTCGTAGAACCGTACGACGCTGGACACTTCAACATTGCCGTACTTTGCAAATGCAACTACCGGCCACAACAACAAAAAAAGCCACTTCATTACGCCACCCTATTCCTGAGCCAGCCATACAGGTACTTTTCATCCTTCTGGCGACGTTCCGTTAAATCAAAATAAAAAGCCCCCTGCAACACATTCAGGCCACGATGCAGCACGATTTCACCGTCTGCACCACGTTTGTCTAGATATGCTGTCAATGCGGCCAAAGTAGCAGGCCCAATATCCCCATCAATCTTGATGTCACCATACAGCTTGCCAACATTGTTCAGGGCATTTAAGGCCCGCTGCAGGATTTCCGCTGCCCGGCCCACGCCCTGATTAACGCCGGTATCCAGTAGCTCTGCGGCAATCGTGGGAGAGAGTTGCTCCACCAGATCCAGTGCCAGTGCATCCCAGTATCGTCTGGCATAAATCCTGAAAGCCTTTTCTTTGGGCATATCCTTCATGGCACCGTCATAGCCACTTTGATGTGCGACCCGTTTGGTAATGCCCCAGTTGGTTTCCCCACCAGAATCTCTGGGATCGTTCACGTAGCCCCCTTCGTGCTTGAATATGGCTTCAATCGCTTTTCTCTTGAACTGACTCATTTCATATTGACGGATTTTAAATTCACTCATGCCACACCTCCTTTCAACTGCATTTTGTTCATTAAACTATTGCTGTTTACCATGTCCTGCCCTGCAAAAACTTGCGAAATGCAGCCGGTACAAAATCCAGTATTTCCCGACTCGATACCGCGGCAAGACCCACAATAAAGAACTGCATCTGACCCGACATGCCCTGATGGGTGGTAATAAACCCGGCCATCACCGCCACAAAACCGCCGGTAATGATATAAACGGCATGCCTTAACACTGAATAGGTTTGCAGGTTATCCCCCAGTTCCTTTAAATACCGTACTGTGCTCGCAAACGAGCCAATACCAATGATGTAGGCCATGGCAATCAGTTGGTCCAGATCCATCCCGTCACCCCAGTTAATCCCATGTCTGGATTACCACAGCCGGTTGTTGACGCGCCGCTGATCACGCATCCTCTGGCGCAGTTTACTGACCACCCGATCCTGCCGGTTGCGTTTCCTGAGCACACTGTATAATGCGCTGGCCATCATGGCGTCAGTGCCGAACAAAATGAAATTGATACAGGCCCAGCCGAAGTAGCCCATCGTGGCGGTATAGGCGATATTGTAGACGTAGCAAAAGGCATAGACGCTGTATATGGGCAGCATGCAGGACTGCACCACAAATAACACCTTGATGATATGGTTGTAGCGGCGCAGTCTCAGGCTTCTCCACCAGACATAGACGCCCCAGGGGATCGTCAGCAGGTAGACCATTTTGGACAGCCCAATCGGCAGGGCTGGATCTATGTATAAGTCCATCGCCTTGTGTGCTCCTGTATGATTCGCCTACGGTTGATGCGTCACAGTGACGTGCAGGTGCAGGTTCTGACCCCATGGTTCAGTCTGGTCGGTGCGGCAGACTTCTACCCAAAACCCCTCATCGGTAATTTCCCCGATAGTCGCAGAAAAACCATCGTTGTAGTTTTGCCCTGGCTCGATGGCTGGCGTCACCTGAATGATTTTGGTGCCACCCACTAGTTTTTCTGGAAAACGAATGAATCTCGAATCCTGATGAACACCGCTATTGGACGGGCCAAACACATCTACAAACCGGATTATTTTGGGTGGTGTGTAAATCATCTCCCAGGCGACTTCATTTGCCTTGTTAAACATTTTGTGGAAAATGACACCAGTAGTCGTGTTCAGGCAGTAATCGCCATCATTCCCCATACCCTGTGCCGGGTCATCGGCCAGGTGATGCCAGAATGGCGGACGGTCCTTTACCGGAATATCTGTTCTGGGCAGGGGGTCGTGGACAAACTGGCCATCAAGATACAGGTAGTCAAACGTCTCGGATAAAAAATTTTCAGGATACACCGAGCGGTCCGTAATTTTGACCATATCGCTTGTATCTAAATTATGCTGTATGACTGCCAGGGCGGGGATGACCGCAGAAATGCGGTTTACGCCCCAGCCAGACTCGTTGTTCGTGTCAAGCTTTAAGTAATCTATATCTTCTATCCGTTCCATTTCATCCACCTAATCTGGTACACCTGATGTTGAAGCCATTAACAAACGGGTTTAAAATTCGATAATCACCGTGGTCCCAGTACAGGACCAATACGCCATTTGGATTGCCAATATATAAGCCTCGCCCCTGTGTACGGGGTCCGTTCCCGGGAGTGTAGTAGTAAAGTTGTTCACCCGGAAAGATACACTTGTACCAGCCTTCTCCCATGGGAGGGGACACATAAGTCCCCCGGTATAGTGTTGTGGTCGTCCAGGATGTGGGGCCGCCCAGCATTCCAGGCATTCCCTGTGCACCAGCTGCGCCGGCTGCACCTGTCGGTCCCGTGGCACCCGCTGGACCCTGTAATGCAGCCCTGGTGATGCTGACCCATTTCATGGGATTGTCCGGGTCAGACGCATCAAGCATCATGACTTTATCGTTAACACCATCCACTTCATCTGGTGAGCTCAGTGCAGCTAATTCAGCCCTGGTATAGTAGTTCGACAGGTTATTGTTGCTATTGAATACGCCAGTCAGCTGTTCAGCACTGAGCAGTATGTCCCAGTAACCGGCATGGGTATTGGTATCCAGAGGTTCAGTGCCAGTGGCCGTATGGCGGGTGTTGCACCGGAAAATACTGGGTATGGCTGTAAAGGCTGAAGTTGTTGCCCTGACCATATCCCCCATGGCATAGGATTGACCGGATACCCAGGCATCGCGAAAGGTACCCATTTCCTGTGTCGCGGTGAGATTGCCGCTGGCGTCCAGAGCCAGAAACTGATTGGTGCCGGTGGGAATCTCGGTACTGCGGCCACTGGCCGTGGATATTGGGAACCGCAGGGATCGTTGTGTGGTTTCGGCCACCTGCCGGATCAGCATGGTCAGCCAGTCCAGCCGTTCCTCGACCACCTTGGCGTTAAAGGCACCACCGCGCAAAAATTCTGTAAGCTGGGTAAAATCAACATTGGGTACAATGGTGATGGTTTCATTCGCTGACAGGGGCGTCCCGCTGACCGGATAGACGAAGGTGCCACCGGGATTGCGGTCCTGGTCCTGATGGGGGGTCAGCTGGTAATTGCTGGTGAGCTCTGATTCAATGCCCCCGGCATCGGTTTTAATGATGCGGATGGCGTAACCTGCAAAATCTGAACTGGTAAAGAGTTTAAATTGAAACGTCCAGCTTCTCGCCACACCATTGCCGGTGTGTGGTCCTGATCTGGTGACCGTAGTGGAAGGTATCATGCCTGACCTCATTCATGTTGAGGTACAGTGTAAACCCATTTTTCAGAGGTATGCACACCCCCCTAAAACTCAGGCAGGGCATCCTGTCGGGACCACCAGTGATCGGCCCCGTATTCTTTTTTGAAGCGTGACTCCAGTCGTCGCCAGCTGGTGTGTGCCCGGGGATCGGCCCATTCCTGAAACTCGTCAAAGACGGCCCGTTCCGTAATCAGCCGTGTGTACCAGAGACTGGAACCGGGGGTGTACATTTTCAGGTACTGGCCCAGTTCCCGGCCAAAGTTGGTATCATCCCCGGACAGGGTTTTGCCCAAAGGCGAGAAACCCAGTTCCAGCGTATCCGTCACAAACCCGCCGCCCGGACCCAAAGCAGTGGTGGCCATACTGTGACCAAAACGGGACTCACCAGAGATACCCGCATAGACGAAATCGCCAATAATGCCCAGACCGCCACCCTGAATCATGGCCGCAGTCAAAAATTCAGGATTGTCAATATTGCGGGGTTCCCGGCCTTTGGTGATATCCTTGAGTTGCAGGGCCAAGCCGCCCATGAGGGTCAG
The DNA here is from genome assembly GCA_943787595.1 of uncultured Pseudomonadales bacterium. Lineage (GTDB taxonomy): Bacteria > Pseudomonadota > Gammaproteobacteria > Pseudomonadales > Balneatricaceae > CALSNA01. Next base: position 241,909 of record CALSNA010000005.1, on the reverse strand, counting down.
ACCCAGCAACAGTTTGGGCATGTAGGTCAGATTGAACCGGCCATTCCAGTCGCGGGTCACACCGCGAATAATGTGTGTGGTTAATACGGACATGGCAAAGCCCTTGTACATCATCACCATCCGTCGAAACTCGCCACTGAAGGTGCCGCGCTGGTGACCGCCGGTCATAAATGAACGGATCCGGGCATCCGGCATGGGGTTGGCAAAGTCCATTTCCGTATTCATGGCATCGAGTACTTTAGAGGCGTATTCATCGGCCATCCGGGGTTTAAGCCCGTCTACGTGCTGGATATTCTCAGGCCGAAAGTACACTGCCCCGTCATGATGTTCCAGAGGTGCACGTCGCGCGACCTCCCAAATTTCGTCGGTGATTCCGTGACGGCGCAGCAAGGCCTGAAAACGGTCTTCGATCTGATCCAGGGATTTGCTCACCTGACGGGCCAGATGCCACTGGAAATCCAGACCAAAGGCATTGCGATGAGCCTGGGTCCACTGGGACAGACCTGAAGCCCGTAACACCGCTTCGGAGGCTTTCTGACCCACGGCAGAGGGATCGGTTTCTCCGCCAAACCGGGCTGACGCTGCCGCCCGATGGGTCCACGAATCAGCCACCAGGCCCATGTGGGTGGCCCAGGTTCGATCCGCTTCATCCATAGGATTGAGTTGTTTGAGTTGTTGCTGCATCATCTTCACGGCGGGAATGCCGGTGTAGGCACGGGTCATTTTGGCAAACACTGAGTCAGATATGGCCGTAATCACTGCCGAGCCCAGCTGTGCAGCCACCATTCCGTGGCGGCTCGTGCCGAAGATCTGGGCAAAGGCATTTTGAACCCGGCTTTCGGCCAGTGCATCGGTTTCCCCGGACACCACCTTGAAGGTGTTGTTAACCAGATTTATGAAATACCGGTCCTGCATACCGGCCATGTCCTTGAGGTATTCAAAGGCCTGTTTGGGATTGGGACCAAACACTTCCAGCAGGGCGATTTCATGGCTCATGGTGTTTAAATGGTCGGTCATGGTGTGAAACATGTCGGGTTCGCCAAACTGTTCCTGATAGCCCAGCCACGCATCGGCATCCCTAAACACCAGAAACCGGCTTTCCATGCGTTGGTTGCCCAGCCGCTTGCCCTTGAACCGGCCTGCTTTTTGTGCCGACATGCCGTTGTTGACGATGTTCCAGTAGGCCTGCCGTACTCCGGCATCAAAGGCTTCATCAGTAAGGGGAACGCCTTCGTCGTCGGTCATCTTTTCCCGGTGCAGTCTGGGCTTGACATCATTGACCCAGGCATCTTCAGAGACTTTAGCCACCCGGCTTTGACGGTGGGACTGTGGCATTCCCCAGTCGTCCCGTTTGGGAATGTAACCGCCAGCCCGGTTGAACCGTTCCCGCAGGTATTCTGCCGCATCAGCAAAGCCACGAGCCGCTTCTCTGGCCTTTGGGTTACCGGATGCTTCGCCAAACAGTTCCCGCACCGTGGCCCTGACCGTCATCCGGTCCTGTTTTAAACCAAAATGGGTGGTGTGCAGGGCTTCGAGTCCTTTGGAAAACTTGCCGTGGGCCAGCCCCAAAATAGATTTGGCCCGGTAATCCACATTGGCCCAGGGGGTCTTGCCCTGATGCACTTTCAGATCCTTGGTCAGCAATGACATGATCCCGGCTTCCATACTTTTGGGATGGGCTTTAATAGCCTCCAGATTGCGCTGGTTAGTCAGGATGGCCAGAGCGGTATGGTGTTTGGTGCGCTGTTTGGCTACGGCCATGCGCTGCAGGGCCATTTCAGCAGCCAGGGATTCGGCCTGTATTTCACCCGTGCGCCGCAGCTGCTGGGCATACGCCTGAATGTCACTGAGGATTTCATCAGCCATGCGCTGATCAATGGCCCCGGCTTCCAATGCCTGATTAATGCAGGTAACGTGCTTCATTTAATGCAATCCAGTAAACGCACAATATGATGGGTGCTTAGGTTTACTTTGGTTATAAACCCGTGTTCATTTTAATTAATAAAAAAACCAGAATATAAAGCATACATGGTCAAAAACATAAATAAAATCTGTGAAATAATCGAAAATACCAATAGCTTACTGAAATCATTAGAATGATCAAACTTAACCCCAAAATCTGTGGGTAAACCTGTTAAAACATATTAATAAAACCGTGCATAACTTGTGTTGCCCCTGTATTTTAAAGGCCAGTCAAGGACTTTGAATCCTGCTGATCAAATCATAACCAGTCAATAAAGCCTATAAGGACCGTTAAACATGACCCAGATCAGCGCCTCTGGTGCTGCCGTAATTCCGCTTGCCTATCCCATTGAAACAAAATGCACCACCCTGCCCACCATTATCATGCGCCGACCTAAAGTAAGAGACATGCTTGCCACCAAAAGTTTGGTTTCACTAATGAAGAAATCGAGGTACAAATGTTTGCCAACCTAACTGAGGTCTGCCCCAAAGCCGTCATTTAATGCACTCCAGTAAGCTGGTCACGGCATTGACTTCCCGATCCGATTTGGTCATGGCCACTTTAGCCGGAACCTGAATTACATTGCCGTATGAATCGGTCACTGATACATCCGGTAAATCCTGATCACCCGCCGCAATCCGGGCTTCGGCTTCGGCCATATCCAGTTCCGGTTCATCCAGCGTTTTATTGGTATTAACATCATCGTCTTTTTTGAACAGGCCTTTGGTTTTGGCCCACAGACTCTTACCGTCAGCCGGTTTGAAGGTGGCTGGACTGCCTGCACGTTGCCGCTGGTATTCATCCCAGGTGGCCGGTTTCGATCTGGATACTGGCAGGCCCGGTTCATCACCGTGCACGGGACGACCCGCTTCCAGATCTGCTTCCGCTCTGGCCAGTGCCTGAACCCGCTCCTGTAGTTTAACCGTCCGTGCGTCAGGTTCATCCCAGGGGAAATCCGTGGTGTCTTTTTGCATCAGGGCCGCTTCTTCAGCCGAGTCCGGCTTAACCTTGTGGCCCAGAAGCAGGCTGGCCGTATCCGGATAGTTCGGATCGGCAGCCCCTGCATAGCGTGTTGAAGCGGTTTCAGCATCGCCGCGCAAGGCGTCCCACTCATCCATTAACGATTCGATCACATTAACCTGCCGTTTGCCCAGGCTTTTACCGGCCAGGGCTTTTTCTACGGTGTCCCTAACATATCCCACGGACGCCATATTGTCGTTATTCTGGAACCAGTCAGGATTAATGCTTTTGGTGCGCCCGGTAATGCGGCTAAATTCATCTTTCAGGTACACCACATCGCCGTGAGGGGCCAGATCATCGGCCATAATCCGGACCACATCGCGGTAGTAGCTGGCGGCAAAACGATCTGATACACCCTGTTTTCTGACCGATTCAATAGCCTCCTGAGTGGGTTGCAACGGCTGGGTGACTTTAATATCGTCAACGGGTTCATGTTCAAAAAAGAACCGGTATCTGTCATAGACCGTGTTGCGCCCGGTGGCCTCATCCACAGTGTCCTGCAGGGCTTCGATTCTATCAACGGCTGCTTCGGTGTGTGGGGTTTCCACAATCCTCCCGCGCCTGACTGCCGCACGGTAGGCTTTGGCCAGGCCGTGGCCCATGCCTTCGAGCAGGCCACCGCCCAGTCCTGCCAGTGCGATATTGCCCAGAGCCTGTTCAACACTATAGGGCACTCCGGCATCCTGTTTAAAGCCATAAACTGAGGGCTGGATGACCGCTTCCGAACCGGCGACCACACCGCCAGTGAAGGCTACCTTACCCACAAAGGTGGAGGCTGGCTGTTTGAACAGCAGCATGGACAGGATATTGACTGGATCCTCCATGGCCCCCTGCAGGGTGCCTGCCAGTGCACCGAATCCCCGGGCAGCGGGGGAGGCATGGCGTTCCTTGCTGGCCTGGGCCTGACGCCGGGTTAAAATGGCCTGACCGGCATCGTTATATATTTCATCCATGTTCATAAAGCGGGCGTCGGGAAAACGCTGTTTTAGATTATCAACATGGTTAAAGTAGATATCCTCTCTCTGATTAAACGTGGCCGATTCTGCCGCTAAATTCTGAGTTTGCTGAGCAAATGACAGGGCCGGATTCAGTCTGGATTGATACGGTGTTTTGAACAGGTCAGGGGCCAGTTGCCGGGCCTTGTCAATTTGAGCACCAATACGGGGGCTGATCATGGTGGTGCGGGAAATGCTTTTGTCCTCCATGCGAAACAGTTCCAGGGAACCGCGGTAAATATCGCCAAAGCCGATTTCGCCGGTATCCGCTACCAGCGTGGAATGACCCGGTGTGAACAGGCCCATCAGGGGTATGACAGCACGAAGGGCTGACCGTTCTGGCCCTGCACAAACCGGCCAAAGCGTTCCAGATAATAGTGTCCCTGATCGCCCGTGTGCCGCAGCCGGTAGTCCAGATTTCTGACCCGCTGGAGCAGTTCATCAGGATCGAGATGGGCCACACGATCAAAGGTGCTTTCGGGCAGACTGGCCAGCCAGTCGGTGACCTCATCCTCACCCATGTTGCGCCGGGGTGTGATCAGCTTGTAATTGTCGGATTTCCAGCCGAAACCCATACCGGGCCCGTCCAGTTCCACCACCTGGCCCACCACTGCTTTAAATGCCTGTTCTGCGCGATCCTCATCGTATTCGCCAGAGCGATCCATATCCCGTGCAGACAGGGCGACATAGGCTTTTTTGGCCGCTTCCATCAGGGCATGCTGAATTTGCCAGTCATCACCAAACAGGTTAAAAGTATCGACCACCCCGTCGTGCATGGCACCGGAGCCGGTAATGTACTGGTTAAACCCACTTTCAAAACTGGTCTTGTGTTCCCCGGCCAGCAGGTAGGTTTTGGCATCGGCCTCTTCCATGATGCGGCCCTGATGCACCAGATGTGCTGCAGCGGTTGCCGCTGGATCAGGCTGGGTGAGCAGATCACCCATCACGGCGACTTCGTGGTGTCCCTGTTTAAGCAGTTGCCCCAGCACATCGTAACTGTCGCCACCCAGGGAACCGACCAGCTGGCGCAGGGTATCAAATCCAGCCGGTTCACTGAGCGTCTGGGCCAGAATACCGGCTTCGGTGTCTGGAATCAGGGGGGTTTTAATGCCCCACATGGCCTCAACACCGGCCTGTTTTTGGGTCTGTTGAGCCAGATAATCACCCAGGCTACCCTCTTTTAAGGCCTGACCCAGTGAAAGACCGGGATCCTGTAAATTAAATCGAATGGCCGCCTGATAGGGGTCCTCCTTAATCTGGCCCAGAATATTGTTCGCCCCATTGAGCATAAAGGTCTTGTGCCGGACATCGTCGACACCACTGACCTGCAGGGCGGCGATGGAATCACGCTGGTTGAGCATGTCCATATAGCTTAACCCGTCGTTTACAAATTCGCGCAGTTGGGTATGCCAGTTCAGGGTATCCATAATGTCCTGACTGACTGCCGGATCGGTAATCTGGCCGGCCAGATTGCGGTACTGGGCAATAAAATCCCGATCCAGAAATTCACCAGCGGCCACCGTATTACGCATGGTGCGGTAGTGCCTGACGTAAACGGCCTGGGCTGCCTTGCGGTCACTGTTCTGCCTGCGCTCAATGCTGGCAAAACGATCCTTCAGGGTGCGCCGGTCATCGGCCATGATCTCGGCTTCGTGCTTTTGATAATAGGCTTTGGCTGCATCCAGATCATCCACGGCCTGGGCCTGAACAATCTGGCTGTGTAATGCGGTCAGCTGTTCCTGCACGGCCAGCTGTTTAACTTCATCGCTCCAGCCCAGCCGCTCGGCCTGATTATGAATGGTTTGCCGGATGCCGGTGTGAGTACGAATTCGAATGTCATCATCAAACGGGTGCATGGCCGCAAACGCCACGGCACTGACCATACTGGCATTGGCTGAAGCGTTCAGGGACTGGTTGCGCTGGGCTGTTTCATGCTTGCCGATGCTGCGTAACATAGCCTCCCGGCGCGAGGCAATCTGTTGCTGAAACGCCCGTTGTTGCTCGGCATTATCCAGATTACCGGCCATAGCGGTGCTGGTTTTTTGCCACCACTGATCGGCCTGACCGGACAGGCCGTGGGCATGACTGCCCTGCTGGTTCAGGGCATCCAGTTCAAACTGTCTGGCCTGATCGGTAAAGGTGGCTTCGGCCTGCAGCACCCGGTCCAGATTCTGTTGATCCTGTATCTGCCGGTGAATTTGACCCACCGCCTGACCCAGCCGCGTCAGCTGACCGCCATTGCCCAGCACCTCCGGGGATGCACTGGTAGTGCGCCGGACACCAGGGGTAGCTGTCTGGTCAACCTGAGTTTGCTTGTAAACCGGCATGTTCATGAGGATTGACCGTACCATTTTGGACTGACCGTTCTGGCCTGGGTCAGCAGGGAAGTTAATCCGGCCAGAATGGGACTTTCAGCACTGGCCCGGTTGTTTAATAACGAGGCGTTGGCCTGATAGTTTTCCCCCATCATGCGAAAGCCCCAGGCTTCCTGTTCAGCATTGTCGGCAATGGTTTGCTGGTCGTGTGCGGCCATGATATCCGTTGAAGCCAGCATATCCGCTGCCGTGCCTTCGCTTAAATCCAGCCCCCGTGCGGCCATGCTCGCAATCTGCTGGCCCTTAAGCTGCCTGACCTGCCGCTGATGCCCCTGTTGCGTGGTGACACCGCGAGCTAAGGAATCTTTAGCCTGCATTTCAGCCAGCACCTGATTCTGTCGGGCAGTTTCGGCCTGTTGCTGGTAGGCATCCCTGACAGAACGGCTTTGGTCATACGTGCCTTTAGCACTGGCAAACAGCCCCAGTAAACTCAATACGTCCATTAGTGCACCTCCAGGACCAGCGATAACACCGTCACTGGCATGGGCTGGTCCTGACGAATAAATACCGATGCATCATGGGTCCAGGTAGTTTCCGTATCGATGGTAATCTCCCCGGACACCGGTGTGTGCGGGTCACCATAGTGATCCGGTGCAGTCATGTCACAGGCACTTAGCTGGTCTTCGTCCGGACCTGCTTTAATACCCACCGTTTCATGCACCAGCAGGCCAACCCGACTGATGTTCTTGTGCTGGCCCTGACCCCAGGCTTCTTTTTGCAGAGCCAGAGCCAGGGTGTTGATATCGGCCACATAGGGCAGGCCCACGTGTACTTTAGTCGCGGCCTGGGTCAGTGTAATCTGGCCGCTGGTCACCGTCATACCGGGCTGAACCATACCATCGGCTACTACCGCCACGGTAGCACCTTCCAGATGATCCAGGCCGGTCACTGTGGTCACGGCAACCCCTTGATAGGTCAATCCGCAATCGACAAAGAAGGCATCCTCAATGGTGCTGAAGTTGCGTGTTTCCATACGCTCGACAAAGCGTTTGACCTGACCGTTGATGGTGCGCTGAATTACAGCGTACAGGCGTTCCCGGCCATCGTTTTCAGGGATCACCGCCACTGATTCGAACAGGCCTTCAGTGGTATGGTGGGTCCAGGCCAGCACCCCCTGATCCTGAGCCGCACGATCCGGTAAATAGGTCAGACTGAGCAGCACCCCATCGTTACGAACCGCCCACACAATGGGGTAGGGGGTACGCATGAACGCCCAGTCTACAATCTGGTAATCGTCAAACAGGTGATTGGCCAGCACGGAAATATCGCGGGTCAGATAGGGCACGTTCTCCCCACAAAACATTTCTGCAATGTGTGAGCCCGTGGACTCACCAAATAAAACGGTGTCCCGTGCGACAATGGGCCGTAGCGGGCTGGCCCCGGCACTGCCATCGAGCTTGCGCGGCCAGACATTTGCCGGGGTAATAAAGTCGCTGTCCCTGGAGGTGATCTTGGATGAACTCATGCTGGTCAGCACGATCAGATCGGCGGCGGATACCAGATGTTCAATACTGCCTGTACCCTTGACGGGGATTTTTATGGCGTCATCATTCTGGATGGGAACGGAACGGCTCAAATTGCTTTCCGTGGCCGAACGGGTCATGACCACGCTTTGCGGTTCGTTATTCGTGCCGGCAAAGATACGCCGTTGCTCAAAATAGGTCACCGCCCCGGGATAGTTACCGGTACTGGACAACAGGTGGTCCTGATGTTGTGGGGGTGCCTGCAGGGTATCGGCATTGATGTTGTTATCGGTAAACTCAGTGCCCTGAGTCTGGCCAATAAAACCGGGCATGCCATTTTCATATTTGTACACATGCATGCGGCTGGCCCCATCTACTGCCGTCCATGAAATGATGTTGCTGTGACCGGCGCGGGTTAAATCATTGCTGCAGCTGACCTCACTGGAGGCGATGGATTCCTCCAGACCGTCCTGATCCAGAGCGGTCACGACATAGGTATGGATGGTAATGCCTGTACCCGTGGCGTTCGCAACCACATCCTGAGGAGTACTGATACCGGGCCCAAAGGTGATTGGGGTCATGGCAAAGGTGATGGGATCACCGGCCGTGCGCTTGAGTTCCTGGGGCGCATGACTGCGGTGGGTCAGGGTCATCACATCCGATTCCGGGTCGGTGTATTTGATATCAAACAGGTCGGCTTCCAGAAACGGCGAGGTGATGTCATAGGGTGATTCACCGGTCATAATGGTCTGGCCTTCGGTGTGGAACCGTACATACTGGTTTCCCACTTCTAATACATAGGCCTGTTCATTGTTGTAAATATAGGGGATCAGCCGGACCTTTTTGCTGCTGTCTTTAACTTCACGAATCATTTTAAAACCGGCCCGGTTTTGTGCCGGACCATAGGGCATGCAGATGATGTTGAGGCCGGTTTTAATGCCCGTATGGTGTTTGGGATGGGGCAACTGGCCGTACAGCCAGGGGGATATTTCTCCGCCGGTAAAACTGGTTCGCAGCACCCGCATGACTACGACCCCACCCGATTCATATAATCGGGACGGTAACTGTCTAGCAGGGTATGATCGGCGGTTTTACGGGTATCGTTGCTGACCTGTTTAGCATTATCCAGAAAATACAGGTACTGTTGGTACGCTTGCGCCTGGGTGGGACTTTTAGACTTGTTTTGCACCACGGGACCGGCCAGAAATGAGGCTAGCTGCCAGGACAGGGCAGTCACAAAGCCCATGGGGTAGCGCGTGGCATCGGTGACTCGTGCGGTATACTGCAATATGGCAGAGGCTGTGCTGGTGACGATGATATCGCCGCTGTCGGTGGTTTCCACTTCAAACGGCAGCCCCGGAAAATCAGGGTGATCAAGGCCGCTGGGGTAGAGCTTGCGGGGCACCAGACAATCTCCGGGCTGGGTATACTGGTAGGTATATGGCCCTGAAAAATGCCCGTCACTGGCCAGTGAGATGGCCAGACTTTTACGGGCAAAGGACCAGTCATGGGCGGTCAGGGCATTGTCACGGGCAATGGGATAGAAGGCCGCACAGCGATTGGCAAATCTGGACCCGTCTGAAGGGTTGATGGACGACACTTTGGTCGATTCCCACAAGTGTCCCAGAGCCAGGTTGCAAATATCAACTTCAGTGGCCATTCAGGTTTCCTTCTTATGATAAAACTGGACAAAACTCCTGTTTAATGGGGCTTTAACTGCTCTACAGGCATTAATGCGTTCTGGGTATTCCAGGTTATTTTTTATTTTTGGCTTTAGGTACCGGATCACGCGTTGCCTTTTGATCTGCAGTGGGTGCTGGATCAGGTTCAGACACCTGATCTACTGGCCTGGTTTTACCCGATTGACCCACGGGATTAACAACGGGCTCTATAACCTCCATCCACGAACCCACCTTATTCGCCGGACAATCAAACACATCTCCGGGCTGGCGTAACTGGCCGTAAAACCCTCTCTCTTTGGCGCGTACTTTCATAACTCACCTCAACTGGTTTGATTACCCAGGGTAATTCCGGCAGTGATTTTGCCTGCGGTAGCCGTGCCCACTGTGGTGTAATACAAACGGATATAACGTCCGGTCAGGTGATTGGGCAACACCTGAAACGAGGCCTGCCGACCTGCTTTCAGATCCGCTACGGCAATGGTTTCCTCAATGACAGTTTTAGCCGAACCAAAGTTACTGTCATCGTCACACTGCACACTGATCTTCAGACTGGTCAGGCCAGCAAAATTTTCAACCACCTGGGCTAACATGGGGATGGGGGTGCCTTTACCCAGATCACGATTCAGGGCATTACCCCGGTGTGGGGTTCTGAATGCGCCGGTGTCGAGTGTATGGGTTGATGCAGCGGTGACCGTAACCGACTGACCATCACTGAGCATTTGTTGTGTGGAAAATATCATGGCATTGACTCCTTGAACGAGGTGTCTGTTAACTAAAACGGGTTAGGCAACCTGCGCTTCAGTATTTAAAATGGCATCCACTTCACGAATGGGGATGCTGCGATAGGCCATCACTTCCTTGCCCTGAACTTCCATCGGCCTGATCCGCAACTTGTCTACCGAATGACCCGCTGATGTGTTTACACTACCCGTTCCGGCAGCATCCAGAGCTTCCATCACATCCGAGTTGCAGTAAATGGCCATACGCCCTGCCTTGATCCGACGACCCCGATTCCGGTAATGGGCCTGTCGCATGAACCTGTAGATGTCCACATTGCCATCGGCCAGCTGGCTCACATCAATATTGGCAATGCGCGTGACATAACGCCAGTCCCGTACACTGGTGCCCATGTGCCAGCTGAATAATTCTTCCTGAACGTAATATGGGTTACCATCCTGATCCATCACCCGTTGTTCACCCTTGTCTTCACGCTTTAAACCGGCTTGTGAATTTTCTGGATACAGGAGGTGACACTGGTTGTCGCCCCAGGTGACGAACCAGATGGAGGTGTTGTCCGTGCCGGTTCCCCCGGCATTGACAATCTGTTTACCGGACTGACCGGTGGTGTTGTTAAACCGTGCCCCCAGACCCTTAAAGGCTTTGGGGTTTGTGGCCGTATCTTCGTAGAAAAATGCCGAGGCCATGGTTTGACTGATGGATTCAATGTGGGCCCTGGCTTCACTCAGGCGCACGGCGTTGGCGTTTTTAGCCAGCTTGAGTAACCGCATATCCACGCTGCTTAACTGTTCCGTAAAGCCCGTGGTGTCTTCCACCTGCTGGGTGGTGCTCTTGCTTTGCGGTATGCCCTGATACAGTGCCCCCCCAGGTGCCTTCGGGTAATCCGGTACGAATGGTGGTGATGTGTTTTGCGCCACTGTTACATTGTACGGCCAGGGCATCATCCAGAATGGGGTTTTCCTGCGACACCATTTCAATGATATCGGCAATGGACCCGTCTGGGTTTTGGCGACGGTATAGATCAATAAGGTCAATGAAGTTATTACCTAAAAGTGCCATGGTTTACTTCCCTCCAGGGTACATACGGGCTAACACTCCAGCATCGCCCGTTTGATGATTGCCGGGTGATTGACCACCCACAAATCGGTTGTCTTCGGATATTTTCTGGCCGATGGCCTGAAAACAGCGAATGACAAGTATGTTACTGCCAAGGCCCGTTTTCTCCAGCAGCTGGTTCAGTTCAGGTGAGCCAAAGGTATCCAGGGCTTTTTTAGCGACAGCCATGGTTGTGTCATGTTTATCACCACCGAGTTCAGGATCAGCCCTGACTTCATCCACCCAGGACTGGACCAGTGCCTTGCGCTGGGTTTGCTGTTGAGCGGTAAAATCCTTAATAGTCGAATTTTCAAGTTCAATGGTGCGATCAAGTTCCAGTTGCGCCTGCTCCTGAGTCCAGCCATTGGCTTTGGCTTCAGCAAGAAATTCATCAGTGATTTGCCGGTCTTCAGGTAGCTTAAAATCAGCATATTTTTCTGGTGCCCCCTGATTTGATTGAGTATCAGCATTGCTATCACCACCGGCATCGTTATCCGTACCAGACTGGCCATCATTTCCGGGGTTACTGCCTGCATTATCGTTGCCATTATTGGCGTTACCATCAGCATGAGTATTGCCGCCATGATCAGAGTTGCCCACCATCATCAGTATTTGTATCAGCATTGTTTTCATCGGAATCACCTGTCTGTTTAGTCATGATTGACTTTCCTTGAACTGTTGTTTGAACGCCTTAAATTCACGTAACATAACCGGGTATTGTTCAGGGCAGTGGGCGTGGATTTGACCCAGCAGTTGAAGCCCCGCATTACGCTGGCCCTCGTTAAAGATCGTTTTGTTAGCGTCACCTGTAAATGAACATTGATAAATACCGCACTGTTCCATGATCCGGGACACAACCCGCCGACCCGATTTAGTGGACATCAACCACTGCACATCGCTTTCTTCATAGTCCTGTTCGGTCATATTCATCGTTATATCCAGTCATGAACGGTCAGTGTATACCCAAATTTCAGAGGTATGCACACCCCCCCTATGACTAGAGTTGTGTGTGCATATTGGTCAGGGCACTGGGCTTGCGAACGTCTGTTTCTGACAGGGTTCTGGCCGCTTGTGCCGCTACCGGAATCATGTCTGCGGTTTGCTGGGCCTGAGCCTGTTGACTGCGTTCCTGACGAATCAGGGCCACCTGATCGTTGGCTACAATCAAATCAGGGTCTACCCCCAGAATATCAGCAGCCTTGTCAACCCAGACATCATGATTGAGTTTGTCCACGACATTCGGCTTCAGCTGGGCCACGTTGCCGATGGTCACCAGCAACTGGTCCATAGAGGTCAAACCGACCAGCTTTTGTGCCTGGGCCATGATTGAAACAAATTCAATCTTGATGTCAGCCCCTGACATTTCCGGTGGCACCTGCGGTAACATCCCGGCATTAAAGGCCCGATGGAACACGCTCTTGATGGCCGGTGACAGGTCTTCGTGATTGAGCCGTTCCAGCACCGGCCCCAGCATGAGCAGCTTTTCCTCATGGCGTTCGGCAATTTCAGTGGCCGTGCGTTGCCGGTCCTGTGACCGGTTGATCATCTGGAACAGGTCAGCGTAAAAATGCGTATCCAGTCGCTGCCGGACATCGTGAATGTCATTCAACACGGCACCCAGATCAATGCGAACATCGCGCAGGTTGCGTACCGTTTGTAGTTCACCCGTGTAGGTGGCCACACCACCGGGCAGGGTATCGCGTAACTGAATGCCAGCCGGGGCAGCAATGGCCGGATTAGACATGTGCTGGATGGCCTTGCCCTTGTCGATGGACAGGAGCTGCAACTGTTCAATGGCCCGCAGGGAATCAATACCCGGACAGTCGGTGCCGTAAATGTCTTCGCTGAGTAAATCCCAGCGGGCTACCCGGGCAGGAAAGGACTGAAAACCCGATTCGCGCAGGTAAGCGGTGTTATTTTCCCCGTCCTCAAAGGCACAGGATCGCCAGCGCATGTTCACATTGTCACGCCGGGTGTGGTCCCGTTCCTTTCTGGGTTCAATGGCCTGGGTGATTTTAACCGTTGCGTCATACTGGCCCCGGTCATACAGGTTTTTAACCGTCTGGCTGACGTTTTCCAGACCGTATTCAGCAACCAGATTTTCCACTGTCAGTTCACTTTGACGATACAGGGTATCGACCTGCCCGTACTGGTCCTGGGCAATCCAGAACTGGCCCGTAGTTAGGGGGTAAAAGTGTACGACATTCTCGTAATGGTCCAGGTCCAGACTCGCTGTGGTACCAAAACTGGTAATTTCCCCGTAGCGTGTGGCCTGGGTGCGGTAGAAATTGGACGTTGTAAAAATATCACGCACAATCCCGTTCACGTCATCCAGCCATTTTTTAACAGGTCCGTGATCATTCAGGGCAGGATCGGTAGTTTGCAGCCGGTGCCAGGGTCGAGCCGGGGAGGTCATGCCGGCCATCATGCCCGATATCAGGATTTTATGGGCCTGTGAGCCGGTCTGGTCAATGATGGACGAATCACGCCGCTGGTTGCGTCTGGAGGTGGCAAATCGCCCCGCCATCGGCAACAGCATGCGGCTGATGTCCCTGTACAACGGATCAAAACTGGCCCGTTCTGTTTTCAGTGCTGATAACCTGCGACGCTGTACGTCGCTGCCCCTGGTATTGATGGCTGTATTCAACATGATTAAAACCCGCTTAACAGATTCTGGCCAAGGATTAAACTGGCATCCGGCACACCTTTGGCCCCGGTTATCCGTGTGCCGCGTCGTGTGCCCCGGCCATATTTTCGCTGACCTGGCTGGGTAGCCGTTGACCATCCGGGCAACTGATTGGTCAGTAAGGACTGATTGACTATATCCACCACTGATGCTGAACCGGCTGCACTGGTTTGTGACGTGTTGGTCGTCGATCTGGTTCGACTTTTACGGCTGGTTCTCTGGTGTTCAAACTGTTCTGGAGTATTGGGGTTGTTGATGTAGGCGTGGGGCAGCTGTTCCAGAATTTGTGGTTGACGGGCCATTTGCACCCGCTGGTGTTCTGCCAAATCAGCCCAGTTACTGACACTGGCTGACAGGTTCTGATATTCCGTTTTGGCCTGATCATTCATACCGTACAGGGCTTGACGGGCAAATCTGGAGGCAGGGCCACTGCCGGGTGACTTGAATATTTGACTTAAAGCCCGACCAAAACTAACCGGCTTGCGGGCTGGTTTGCTGGCCTGATTGCCTGCTGCATGGGCTGTGGAGGCCTTGACCGTATCCGGATAGCGAAATGTTTTAACGGGTCTTGACGCTGGCTTTTTAGTTGCCTTGCCGGTATTGCTGCCGGTGCGCTTTATGTCACTGGATCGGGTGCTTTTGGTGATATAACCCCCACCCACACTGGCCCGGCTGGGGTAACGACTACGATCATGCGTAGAAGATGCCTTGCCCGTATCCACGTAACGAAAGGTTTTAACCGGCTTGCGTTTGTTTGCAGACGACGATGGTTTTGCCCGGTTGCTGTTACCCGTGCGGCCACTGGTGCGCTTAAAGTATCGTGATCCCGCCATAGTAAGACACGCCTGTATAATTGATAGCAGGCAGTGTAGCGCGAGTTTACCGAGGTATGCACACCCCCCATCAGCGGCCCATTAATGAGCATAGTGGCCGGGTTCACCTTCCCTTGCATACGGGTTCCAGTCTGCAACCGTCTCCGATGGCGGTCTGTGGTCCATATTGACCTCTTTGGGTGCCACGGGTTCAGCCAGGGTCAGGGCGATAGCTACTGCCCGGTCAGGTGACGACAGGCCACGCCCTTTCATGATCTCGGAACGTTCCAGCAATATCTGGTGTTTGAGCGTGTAGCTGTATTCAATGCCGGTGGTCTGGGTTTCCAGTTCATTGTCATCCGGTATGGAGCCGATTAACAGCCATTCCCTGAGGTTGCCAAACAGTTCAGCGCGTTTATTGGCGTATTGTCTGCTGTCATTGGCTTTAGTCTGAAACTGCACATCAAATATATTCTGGTAATTCAGGGCCATCAGTTGATCTACTACACCTGCACCCATTCCACCGCCATCGACAAAAATAGCATCCACGGTCAGCCCGTGAGCACGCTTGAGTTCCCTGACCCATTCAGCCACCCGTGCGACCAGCTGCACGGTTGACAGTTTTCGGTAGGTGCGTAGAGGGAACACGTTGGCAGAGCGACCAAGGCGTGTTGCGATCACTGATTCATCGTCACCGTAACGGGCCACATCAACGCCCAGTACGACCGGATCGTTAATGTCCGGACTGATTCGCCGCCTGACCGCTTCGCGAAACCGTTCATGATCAATAAACTGGGTGCTGCCCGACCTTGGAAATACGCCACGGACCCGAACGCGGATAAAATCACTGTCTTCGCCCTCATCATCAACCCATTCCTGTATTTTGGCCTTGTTGGTGATTTGCACGTGACGGCTATCGACCTGAAAGCGGGTCCAGCGGTGCTTGTTTTTATTGAAGCACTCAAAAAACCGGCCTGAGTTTTTGGTAGGGTTGCCGAAAACGAACATCATGGGTTCACCGTCAGTCATGCCCCCCTGAGAAACCTCCCAAATCCTGTCAGAAATACCGGACGCTTCATCATAGATGTAAAACGACGTGCCGGTTGCCGCGTGGTTGCCTGCAAAGGCTTCCGAGTTATTATCGTTGCATGACTGGGCATCACACCGCCACGATTCCGGGGATTCGAAGTGCACCATTGACATAAAGCCCTTGGACGTGGATACCTTGAACCAGTGTCTGGTAATACACCGTCGGGTCCACTTGGCAATCTCAGCCCAGGTTTTGGTGTGCAACTGGTCGTAGGTGTTGGCCGTAACAATGCCCTTGGAATGGGGGCGGGTTGACATGATCCAGTTGACCAGCCATGCAGTTATAGCACTTTTGCCGATGCCGTGGCCGGATGCTGTGGCAAATTGCAGGGCATCAACGGCATTTTTCAGGTCAAAATCGTTGTGCTTCACCTGAATTGCAATGGCCTCCAGTAGATTGATGGCCCATTGATCGGGTCCATATTTGCACTGGTACTTTTGCTGGTAGGCTTTGGGCAGTTCGACCAGTTGTAATGTTGGGTCCTTGTCCCATTCGTAGGCATACAGGACAAAGCCCAGCGGATCCGCAAATAACCGCCCCATGTCTTCACTTAACATTTGATCAGTTGGCGTCGTAACAAACATGATTAATTCCCGCCGCTGGGTTGATGTTCAATGTCCAAATCTGAACGTGTGTCCGCTTATTCTTCGTTGTTCAAATCTGAACACGTGTCTGCTTGTCCGCTATTGACCAATTTTGAACGTTGTCGCGCTTCAATAATTTGGGCACTAATGGTAATCATGCCCTTGTGATCAATTTCCTGCCGGTCACGGTATTTTGGATCTCTGGACTTCAATAGAAACATCAATAACAGGTCTGATTTACCCATAGCCCGTCTGTAGGCTTCGTCTTCCAGAATTTGAGTGCTGGTATCGAGTGCTTTGGCCATATCTTGTGCAAAATTTTTGTCCTTATTGCGCCAGTTATAAACCGTCTGACGGTCAATATCGGTCAATTTGGCCGCTTCTGTAATGTTTCCAACTTTCGCCAGATTGTTTAAAAACGTCCGTTTGGTTTTCGCTGGATACGCCATCTTTTTTTAGCTGTCGAGTTTGTCAATGGTAACGCCAGTTTAAAGCACTTTTAGTTACCCATGCACACCCCCCTGCAGATGACCTGATTGATGGCCGTATTCTGGTTTATGGGATGATAGATGTGATGGTAAGGGGAGAGGAAGGAGATGCTGGTCTTCAGGAAACTGACCGGGTAGACACCGTTCCCATATTGGATTGATGAAAAACGTCTTTTTCATCAGGATGCGCATTGAATACAGGTATTTAACACACATAAAAAAACCCGGCTTCATGCCGGGTTCAACATGGGTATTAAGAAATCCGTTTCTTACCAATGGTTAGCAATTTTATTTTAAACAATTTTTGATGTTGTTTGCCAGTTAAAAGAGACAATTTTATGTTATTTTTTACATCATTAAAAATCATTTAATTGAGAAGATGGTTGTTCTGCATCATTTTTTGCTTTCTCTTGCCTGTAGTAATGATAAATATGTTCAAATCCTTCCTTTAACATGATTTTGAACAGATCCTTTTAGCGGTCATCGTGGTTTTTACGGGAGAAATAGCAGATAATCAGATACTTTTAAAGCCCTATTAGAAGGATTGGCTTTGGCTTTTAATAAGCCTATAGGGACGACTAGATACACTCAATTTCGCGGAGTTACAAATAAATGAGAAGACTAGATTCTATTGCCCTTGATGCAGGCATTTTTTCTTTTTTCTCAGGTGCAGGATTCCTCGATCTGGGCTTTGAAACAACTGAGGGCTTTAATGTTCTTTTTGCAAATGAATATCACGCACCGTTTATGGACGTTTACAGGTCTGCTCGTAGAGGTATGGGGATCGATTTACCTATTTACGGCCACGATGAGACAGATATAGCACACCTACTGATAAGTAAAGACTTTAAGCGGCTTAGTGATCAAATTGTAGAAGCTCGTACAAGACATAAATTAATTGGATTTATTGGTGGGCCTCCCTGCCCGGATTTCTCCGTTGGTGGCAAAAATAAAGGTCATAAAGGTGAAAATGGAAGACTATCATCAACTTATGTTGATTTGATTTGTAAGCTTCATCCTGATTTTTTTATTTTTGAAAATGTAAAAGGACTCTATCGTACAGCTAAGCACAGGGATTTTTTTGAAAAACTCAAAGATACGCTATCTAACAGTGGATATAATCTGACTGAAAAACTGATCAACGCTATAGAGTATGGTGCTCCACAGGACAGAGAAAGAATAATTCTAATTGGCTTTTTAGAACGTGATGTATCCAAATTTGATTGGTCACAAGGTATCCGTTACTCAGTTGACGAATTAGCTAAATTAGCCTGGCCTACAAAAGATATTTTCGTTGAAGATGGAGAACGTGAATGTCCAGAAGGGATTATTGAAGAGTTAACGGTTCAATACTGGTTTCAGCAAAACCAGGTCGAGAATCATCCCAATGCAAGCCATCATTTTATACCAAGAGGTGGTTTACCCCGTTTTCAATCAGTATTGGAGGGTGACGATAGTAAAAAGTCTTACAAACGTTTTCATCGCTGGCGTTATTCACCAACCGCGGCTTATGGAAATAACGAGGTTCATTTGCATCCATATAAAGCTAGGCGTATATCAGCATCAGAAGCTTTAGCAATACAATCAATACCAGCAGAGTTTGTAATTCCTCCACACATCACACTATCAAATATGTTCAAAACGATAGGCAATGGTGTACCCTACTTAGCATCAAGAGGTATTGCATCAGCAATTAAAAACTTCGTTGATTGGTACGGCTGAGGAAAAGTAATGGGCACGATACTAACAGCTAGCAATTTAGCCTATTTTATTAACCAGTTAGATAAACAGCAGACATTCAACTATATTAATCCTCGAAACAAAGGGTTGATAAAGTTAGTTAATGTGACTTTACCTGAAGGTCCAATAAGTATAAAACGTTGGATACTAGGAAAAAGGACTGAAAAAGAGGCTAAAGTAGAATCAATCTCAACTGAAATGCTATGGCGTGTAGCCAATAGTTTCATAGAGAATACACCTGTTAACTTTGATCGTGTTCTTGGTGGCAGCTATAACACTCGTAGTGTCTTAGAAGCTTTGCTTGCACATACTCCACAATTTTACTTTTGTAATCCTGGAAGGTTTGAAACAAAAGCTAGTGTCACAGTAACTAAGAAAGGTCATAAACATTTGCTTTGGCGTCCTAACGAACCGCATAAGAGAGGTATTGTTCAAAAGGCAGAAGTAGCAGGTGTAGTCTTAGAGGTAGCCGTTCACGACGCATACTTACCAAGAACAGATTTGATCAATCTACCAAGCCAAAATGAAATTCCAATAAGTAATACAGATAGACGTCACTGCTTTATGCAAGTTGCGCTGTACCACATAGGCAAACAGCTTGGCTACAAAACTTGGATTGCTCAAAACGATAAAGGGATCATTCACGACGGTAAGCGAATTGCTGAGCATGCTGGAGTCATTGAAAAGCTAGACAGTGAGAAAGTCTTAATGGCTTACTCCGAGGCTCAAAAACGTGCAAAGTTCATAGATTGCATTTGGTTTCAGAATGGAAAGTTGATGCCTGCTGTTATCGAGGTTGAACATTCAACTGGTGTGACATCCGGACTAGATAGAATGCGGCATTTGCAAAGCGAAATACCAGCAATAAATACCCGTTACGTTATTGTTGCGTCTGATGAAAATAGACAAAAAGTAGTCAACGAAGCTAATAAGCAGCACTACAAACCTTTAGACACTCGCTTCTTTAGTTATTCTTCTGTAGAAGAACTTTTAGCCTTATGTACTCGAAGAAAAATACAGGGTGTGACGGAACATTTTCTGGATTGTTATATGGAAAAAGTGGTTCACTAATTGATTTAACTTATTGATCAGATTGATTTTTTTATTCACGGTAGATAATTACCAATTTACCTCTGATACAATATAAAACAGACAGGTATAACCTGACCTGAACAATCACGTCCCAAAAAGAAAACTTTGATGCAAAAATAAAAGAGCTCGAAAACGCAGATAACAGTGACGATTAATTACTGGGCTACCCGTTTTAATCGCACTGGGTACTGACTTCTACGCCGACCCGTTACAAAGTCCCTTACCGAACCTTTTGAAATATTGAACTTCTTGGCAATCTCACCATAGCCAATCCCCTCATCGTGTAACTCGCAAATCAAATCGACATCGTGATTGGTTAGTCTTGCACGTGGGTGATCCTCCCCAACAGGGATATTCAATTCATTAACGCCTATATATTTCATCGGTAACACCTGCTTTGGCAACGATGTTAAAAAGTACATGTGGGTTATCGACTTATAGGGCGTGACCTCTTTTTTGATTTGACGTGCTTTTTAATAATGCTCACAACTGTGTTATCACGCACAATGGCCCTAGCTCCATTACCTATGGGGTACTGTCCATTACCTAACTGCATGGCTAGTTTTACCGTGTGTGCTGGCAGGATATCGTGCCTTAATTGACTGATATCCAGACCCATGACCCGTTCCAGATAGCGAATCACGGCATGATCCGTGACGATAATACCTGAACCTCTAATGCGACCAATCGCGGCCTCAACGTCGCTTAACTGACCTTGCAATGAAAGTACATCGGTTGACCTGACAAGCGGATCCGTCAATAGTCTGGTCAGGTCAGTAATCAGTCTGGTTCGTGCCGTGTTCAGCTGTTTTAATTGTTGTGAGGTGTCCACAATCTACTCTTGTCAGTAAATGAAGGATCAATATTAATGTCGTTTTTAGGCATATGACTCAATATAAACACATGCCTGTTTGTCTAAAAATCAACGTGTTTACATTTGTGACGCTGTGACGCTGTGACGCCCAGTTCCTATATACCCTCCAGATATAGAAATTATAGAAATTATAGAAAATATAAACGCTCTATAATTTCTATAACTCCCTTACTTGTAACCTTTTTGAAAAGAGAAGTCACAAGCGTCACAAGCTTCACATATCTTGTTATTCAACAAGATATGCCATTTTTACAGGCGTCACAAAAAGTCATATAGCGTCACAAGCGTCACAAAAATTAAGATTTTTCCAAATATTTAGATGTGACGCCTCTTGTTACTGTTGTTTTAAGTATAGAAAATATAGAAAAACAAAATTTGCTAAAATATATTTATTTTTTAATGGGCATTAGATTTAAAAATCTTTAAAATTCAATGTATTAATAGTTAAAATTGGATATATTAAATTAAAATCCTAATTAATTTTCTGGTATCCTTTTATGTTTCCATACCGTTGACCAAAACGGGTTGCCTTGGTTTTGTCACTCCACCCATCTATGCGTAACATGCAGCGACGAATGCGGTTTTCATCCGTGGCGGTCATTCGGGTGATGTCGCGTTTGAAACAGTGCTCCCAAATTTCACGGATGCAGGTCCGGTCCCGTATCACGGTTTTTTCCTGAGCCATGAGTTCAATATCAACGTCGGCTGGCAACTCCCAGTAGTTTTCCGGTATGGGCTGGTCCAGCCACTGAGCAATCAGATCAGACCAGCTGTCACTGGCATAACGCTCTTTTTGTTCGGCACTGGCCAGCTGTTCAGTATTTTGATTTTCCAGATACAGCGGTTCACCCGATTGCCATAACTGCACCGCTTCGGCCCACAGCTGGTCACGTTCCTGTTTTAAGGCATCCACATCGATGGATTCGACTTCACACGCCACGGGCCAGAACCGCCGGTTGCCGGTTTCATCCTTGAGGTAGTCGTCACGGTTGGTCGTACCGATAAAGATCGTCTGACGCGGATATACGCCTGGTCTTCGGTCATAGGCAAGTCGCACCCGGTCTTCCTTGCGGGTGATAAAGGCTTTCATGGATTCAATGTCGGCACGGGAAAAGGCCGTGAGCTCACCCAGTTCAATGATCCACTGCCCCAGCATACCTTCAACGGCCTCCTTGCCCTTGAACGACTCAACCCCGTCACCAAACCAGTCCACGGCCAGGGTTTCAATGAACGATGATTTACGCTGCCCCTGGCGACTTTCCAAAACCAGTACATAGTCAAACTTGCATCCCGGAGTAAATACCCGCGCTACAGCCGCACACAGCACCTTGCGACTGACGGCATCGGAATAGGCCGAGCGTGCTACTCCCAGATAACGGTGTAACATGGTGTCTATCCGTTTTTCGCCATCCCAGTGCAAGCTGCCAAGGTAATCTTTAATTGGATGGAAACGATGTTTCAGGGCGATCAAATTGACGACATCAAACACACGGTCCTTTGATACTTCCACCTTATACACAGTTTCCAGATACTGCCTCAGTTGCAGGTCGTCATGGCCGTCCCATTTGGTGCCACTACGATTTTTGACACAGGGCATCCACGGTAGTGACTGCGTAAACACTGGTGACTGGGCCAGTTCATTGAAGGCAATGCGTCCGGCAAACTTCGTGTCATGCTGTAGAATGAGCTCTATATTAGTCAGTTTGGGCAGGATATTGCCCCGGTCATCCAGAGCCAGTTCCTTTAACCATTCTGTTGACGCTTTGGTCTTGCCAGTCTCTGCTGGCGTGTCTTCATCAGAGTTGATCCCGTTAAAATCCTTAATGACACTCAGTACCCGCTGTTCCTTGACCTCGGTATCGTTCCGGGCCAGTTCCGACATGGCCATGTAGCTGGGCATACGGATGGCCGGTGTCCCGGCACGGGCCTGGTCATCCTGTTCCCGGTACAGATGCAGCCGCACCAGATCAAAGGCATTGACCAGACGGCCACCGACGGGATCCGTGCCATGGTTGGAATAGAGAAATTTGTCATCGTAAACCACGGCCCCGTTGATGGTTGAACCGGGCAGGTAGCTGTAACGGTTGTCACCTATGCCCGGCTCATAGATATCGGGTAACCATTTGGTTATGACATCGGTAATGGTGTAGGTGCGGCAAAAGGAACCAATGATATTTGGTTTTTGTAAGGGGTCCTGGGCTGATTTTTGTGATTGCCGCAGGGCTTTTTCAGGGTGATCCAGTTCCCGGCTCGACAGGGGCCATTCCAGCTGATCCTGCCAGTTCGTGTATCGGGCCAGCACATCGTCCGGGTTGAGCCAGTCGCCTTTTTGTTCATAAAAAACGTAATCCCCGTCCTTGCTTACCGAGGGCCAGAACATGGGCCGGCTCACTTCATAGGTGGTATCGTCGAAGTAGTCCATGCCAATGTCATCGGCTATTTTACGGGCAATGGCCACATATTCATCGGGGGTAACGCTACGGGTCAGGGGAATAACGACCCTTATTCTGGGTTTTTTGGGACGGTGTGAGTGGGTGGAGCAATAGACGTGGGCCACCTGAGACAGTGCCAGTTCCAGTACCAGCTCGTAATCTTCAGACAGGAAATCACCATCAAGGACAATGGCATCGCGGCCCTGAAGATTGATTTTTTTACGGATACCCTGATCAAAATGACCAAAAATATAATAGCCCTGATCCTTGATATCGTTTTTGACTTTTTTGGATGCCCTGAAAAAATCGGCCAGGGATTCAGGAGTTCTGACTGGCTGTTTGAGCCGTTGCACAAACTCAGCAAACTTGACCGTGGTATTTTTGACCCGTTTGCTGTTGCGCGTGGGGCCTTCAGACAATTTGAGGGGTCGGCCTGAAGCAATCGGCACGGTATTATCGGTTGGTTTCATACAGATACATCCCGTGTTGAGGTCGAGTATAGGTATCTATGGGTTTTGTCTGTTGATCAGTATCTGGTATAGCGATTTCAGGTTATTGTTAATTTCTCTTAGCTGTGCCTGATGTTCAAGACGCTCTGCTTCGGCTCGTGATCTGTCAAAAGACTGTTGCTGACTCAACAGTTCAATACGCTGGTCAACATCCGTACCCCAAAAAATTAAACTGACGATCAATCCAGCAAATGCAACGATGTTGGTGACGTTAATCTTGCGATCCAGACACCACCGTTTTTGATCGGACTCCATAACTACCTCTGCCGGTCTGTAAATGGCATGCACCATTTATTGTAAGCACAGGTCACGACCCTTAGAATCATGTGATACACTAAACCCCTGTCGCGCGACGGGGGAGAGCCTCGATTGATTCACAGGTCATGTCCTGTGTCTTGATGGCTGACCTGATGTTGGCGCATCCGGTCAGTCGCTCTCTTTAAAGGTTTGGTTTCAAGCTGCTGTTAATTAATGGGTCATCTCCGGTCTGGGTTTTCATCATGTATTAAGGGTAATCAACCACGGAGGCCCGTAATCGGGTCAGGTATTCGATGGCTTCGTCAATCTCATTTCGACACTTTTCCTTTTCTCGCGGGGTAAAAAGGTCATCCTTCAGAGCTTCATTGACGGCCAGAGCAACCTCCCCAACTTCTCCTGTTGCCTTGAGTACATCATGTACCAGTTGGTCCGGTGAAGATTTTTCAGTGCGTTTGTTTATATCCAGTTCCGTTTCAATGGCGTTCAGTATGAGATAGTTGCCCGTCAGCAACATGATGGCTACGGCTTCGCGGAGGTTTAGTTTGTGTGAGGTGGATTTTGGGTTGGCCTTGTTGATTAAAACCTGATGAGACATACCCAGTCGTGTGGATATCTCTTTTGCAGGCATGCCGGATGAATAGATGGTAGCATGCACCGCCACGTCGATATGATTCATGGGTTTACCTGTAAATTGTAAAACGTTTGTTTTTATTCATGCGATAACTAAGCTGCTCTCTCGTAAAGTTTTGGGTCGTATTTCAGCTGACCCTTTGTTAGCTTTTCCAGTTTTAATGCATTTTTCTCTGGGATTACTTCGGGCCATGCACTAACGGCTGCTTTATGAATACCTAGATATTCAGCAACTTTTACTTGCTTGCCAAAAAAACTAATTACGTCTTTTTTGTACATGCAGCTTCCTAGTAAACATTAACTTACTTACTAAGTTAGTTTTAATTGACGATTATGTCAATATATATTTACGCATATTAAGTTAAGGTTTCTTGACTATGATGAATCAAAGAATTAGAGAACGCCGCAGCGAGTTAGGGCTGACACAAACAATAATTGCAAAATTTATTGGTGTCAGTAAGGCCTCTGTTTCTAATTGGGAAATTGGAGACAGTAAGCCCAAAGGAGAGAATTTTTATAAGCTTTGCGAAATACTTAAATGTTCTCCAGAATGGATGTTACGTGGTAAATCTGTAGATAATTACCGCAAGGATATTGTTCCAAAACACAAGGATATTGTTCCAAAACACAAGGATATTGTTCCAAAGCCCAATGGTTTTGTTCACAAAATACCATTGATACCTTGGTTACAGGTAGTAAATCGGGATTTATTCTCTGCTGAATTTCGCAGGAATGGTAGTTCTCAGTGTTACAAAACCACAGCTAATGTGGGCCAAAACGCCTTTGCCACAAGGGCTGAAGACCATGCCATACAGAACCTAGCGGGGTTCCAATGTCCTTTTGGAAGCACCACAGTAGTTGTTGATCCAGACGCAAATTTAACTAACAACGTGGTGGTGATCGCTGTCTTCAAACATAGTTCTGATCTAACACTAAAAAGATTAGTATTAGATGGACCAAATCAATACTTAAAATCACTAAACACGGAATACAAAATTATACATATCAAAAATGACTACGATATTATTGGTGTCGTAAAGAAAATGGAAATCGAGATATAGATTCAAACAATCACTATCTATTTATCACATCATATCACCTCAAATAAAATCAATACGATTATTAAGTCATCAACTTTATTTAACTAATAGCTAATTAGTAAGTTAGCTATTAGTTAAATGGTAAGGCGGTTCAAACTTGTTGAGTAAAGTTTTATTGATACTTTAGTTGACTTAAACATCAACTTTTCCTAACATGATGTTTACCCATAACAAGACGAGGGTAAACAAATGTCAAGCGCCCACCAAAACACCCGTCAACCAATTACCAGTCAACCAATTACCAAATCTCCCAGCGTATTAGTGCGTACAGACAATCCTGATAACGACACCCTCTTGAATGAATACCGATATAAGAGGCGACTAGCTGAACTGTACCAATGCCGGTTCCCCCTGACCATTTTCTCAACTCGACGTCCCTGGGGAAAGTAGTCATGGCAGCTAAACAATCAGACAACCCAGCCGTGTTCAGGGAAATTGCTAAAGATATCAGGCAAGCAGCCACTGACTACCATTCCGCCATTGCACGATTTCGCTGCACCACCCGTCACGGCCTTAAAGTCAGCTGCAACAATACACCTGAAGCAATTAAAAATATGGCTGGCCGCTATGAAAAAGCAGCCAGGCGCAACAAACACAAGTCTGTTTATGTTCAGAAAGCCCGTGCATTAAATCAGTTCATTAAAGACGGTGAGATTGAAAACGCCATTGCCTTCGCTGATCTCCATAACAAGCCCATCTATTTCTACAAACCCAGTATCAAATCATCCGGGGGTTACCAGTTGTTGCGCTCAGTTCAGTTGCTTGAAGACAAACGTTTTGTAATCGGTCAGATTTCTGGTTCTTCAGGTTTCTGGAAAGTCATCCATCTGGATTCAGGTCTTTCCAATGCACACAGCGACAATAAAAAGAGCGCCCTTGAACACCACGCATCAGTACTGAAAAAGCGATCTTCAAAAGAAATAAACGCACTGCTTGCAAAGCTTGCATGTAATTTCCAGGCCACAGCCCGACGCTTTTTTACCACCCAAAACGAAGACGCAGTTAACCCCGCAGCATAGCCAGGAGAAACCAATATGTCATTCGATCAACAAATTGAAGCACTTACAAGCGCACTGAAGCGTAATACTAAAGCAACTGAAGCATTAGCCCTTGCCTTAACACAAACAGGACAAATTGATGCCAATCAGCTGGAAGATGCTGTACCTGATCCAGCAACAAACAAGGTGGAGTCAAATGCAAAACCACAAACGGAGACACCGGCAGAATCAGTGACGGGCAATGACTGGGTGGTGTCGATGAAAGACATTCTGGATGCAGCCAAGGAAATATCCGCACACGATGGCAACCATGATCGCGTCAATACTCTGCTAAAAGAATTTGGGATCAGCAAAATCAAGTATATTGCTGAAAAACGGCAAACTGAATTGTTTGATCGATTGCTTGATATAAGAAGAGGGCAGGTTAACCAGTCGCTGGCAGCTGAAAAAGCAGATACCCAATCAGATCCAAACGCGGTAGCGGGTCAGGGCAAGGTCACTAATGAAGATGTACGGCTCGCTGCCGAGCAATTAGCCAAACGTGATGGTAATAATGATCGCGTCAATGCCCTGCTAAACCAGTTTGGTGTCACCAGGATCAAGGCACTCAAACCAGATCAATTCACTGACTTCTTCAATGCAGCGACAGCGGCCACAGAGATAACACCTGACGAACCCGCACAGGGCACATCCGTTCTTGACAAGGAAGAAGTACGGGCCGCACTGATGAGCGTTCCCAAACAACATGCCCGGGACATGCTGGAAAGCATCAATCAAAAGGCAAAAAAACTGGGAGACATCAGGCCAGCGCAGTACCCACAGTTAATGCAGGAGATAGAACATTACCATAATACAGCACCATAGAGAGGCCGCATGATGAAAAACATAACAATTAAGGCAGCATCAAAACTGGTTGATGCAACAGAAATGGTCTTTAGTGATATTGGTGAGGTTGCCCAATATCTGGATATCCCGCGTCAGGAAGCCCGGGCCTATTTGCACTATGGCCAGTTACCCGATGGTCGGCTCATTACGGACGGCACTAAATACGGACACAGTGTATTGTCGGCCAGTAATGCCCATCGATGGATGGTGTGTCCGGCATCGGTTCGCATGGAGGAAGGCAGGGGAGAAGGCCGTTCCGATTTTCGTGACGAGGGCAGCGTGGCCCACGCCCTGGCCGACTTGTGCTTATCCAGCCTGAGCAATAAGTTATCCGCAAACATATACCCGGAAGACTTTGTGGGTAAAACAATGATTGAGTATCCAGATCATCCTGTCGATATTGAGATGGCGGGACATGTGCAGGGATACATTAATTCTCTAAGTGACTATCCCGGTATGAGCATGATTGAGCAGCGAGTATCGTTTTCAGACTGGGTGCCCGGTGGCGCAGGACCGGCTGACTTCGTTGTATTCGATTACGATGATGAGGGCATAGTCACGGTGATTGACTTTAAGTATGGCCAGGGCATACCCGTTGATGTCAGGGATAACCCACAACTCAAATTATATGCCCTGGGCGTGTTCAATGAATATGGTCACCTCTATGACATTGACACGTTCAAGCTGGTCGTTCACCAGCCACGGCTCAATAACATCAGTGAATGGACCATCAGATTAAAAGACCTTCTGGTCTGGGCTGATACGGAAGTCAGTGAAAAAGCCCAGATTGCGCTACAGGATGATGCACCGTTTAACCCCGGTAAATCCCAGTGCCAGTTTTGTAAGGCAAAACCCGTTTGTCGGGCCTATGCCCAGCACTGCATTGATCTGGTAGCCCAGGAAGATTTTGCCCATATCGATCAGCCGATCCAGCTAAAAAATATTGAAACCCTGGATAACACCGAGATTGCCGCGATATTACCTGATCTGGACGCTGTAACCCAGTGGATTAATGCATTAAAAAAATATGCCCAGGAAGAGCTGGAAGCAGGTCGTACCGTACCAGATCATAAACTGGTACATGGTCGATCCGTCCGCAAATGGAAAGATGTTGAGGCCGCTGAAAAAGCCCTGCGTCGTGCGATCAAGGTGGAAAAAACCTACAAAGACAGAGAGATCATCAGTCCCGCTGAAGCCGAAGGAATTCTGGGTAAAGATCACCGGATCATGCAGCAGCATGTTCACAAACCACCGGGTAAACCCACCTGTGTCCCTGAGTCGGATAAACGGTCATCCATAGTCATCAATCCAGAAGAAGAATTTGCCGATGTGGATTCAGAGGAAACACCTTCAACCACACTGGACGAAGCAGCCTGACCCGCTGTTTTCTACCGGGCAATCGGGGCAATGAGATACGTCGACCACGTATGCAGCCGGAAGCAACCGGCGCACAAGCTGAGTTACCAGTAACCATACCTTGATGTGTACCAAAGGTGGTAACTGAAAAAATGGCCAGTCGGGTGGTTTGGTCACCAGCTGGCGCACTCTATTTACCGTTAACGCATGGGGATATTTGATATGAATGATGAATTTAAAGCCACGGTCACGGGCCGTTTTATCGGGGGTGGTTTGTTTAAACCCAAGGAATCAGAAGATGACGGCGGAAAAGTAAAACTGCGTTTCAGTGCCTGCATTGTTCTGAACAAAGGCCAGGAGAAAGCCATAAACCGCATTGTTGAACAGGCACAGCAAGACAAGTGGGGGAATAAAAAGCCCAAAGGTATGAAAAACTTTGGGGCTCAATTAGGAGATGACCCTGAATATGCCAGTTACAACAGCTATTTTATTAATCCCAAGGCAGTGGATAAGCCAAAGGCATTTATCAAGCGTGATGGGCTTTGTATCGCAGTCAGCAAAGAGGATGACATATTGTATCCCGGTTGCTATGTGGCTGTATCCGTTCGGGCCTATGCCTACGATGGTGATCCCAAAAAACACATTAAACCGGGTGTCGCACTCAGCCTCCGGGCCGTGATGTTCCACAAGCATGGTGAACGCCTCAGTGACGAGGTTAATCCTGAAAGTGAATTTGCAGACATTGAATCACATGAAACCGTAGATAATGATCATGAAGATGATCCCTTTGCGGATTAACGGGATTTGCTGTTATGCCTGTCGTATCACTGGACTTTGAAACCTACAGCGAAACTGACCTGAAAAAAGTGGGTGCGT
The DNA here is from genome assembly GCA_943787595.1 of uncultured Pseudomonadales bacterium. Lineage (GTDB taxonomy): Bacteria > Pseudomonadota > Gammaproteobacteria > Pseudomonadales > Balneatricaceae > CALSNA01. The sequence continues at coordinate 212,168 of CALSNA010000005.1, read as the reverse complement.
GGGCCTATGCCTGCCATCCCACCACTGAAGTGCTGTGCATGGCGTATGCCATTGATGATGGTGATCCCATTCTGTGGTTACCGGGTCAACCATTGCCGTTATGCATCATTAATTACGGGCAGTTTACCTTTCGAGCCTGGAACAGCTTTTTTGAGTGGTGCATCTGGACGCAGGTATTGCACTGGCCCAAAACAGATATTTCACAGTGGGAGGATACTGCAGCCCGCGCAGCAGCCCTGGCCATGCCGCGCAGCAGCCCTGGCCATGCCGCGCAAGCTGGGCGAATGCGGTGCGGCTATGGGTCTGGCTCAGGATCAGGTCAAGGACAAGCGGGGCAGTTATCTCATTCAACGGCTATGCAAGCCTTACCGGGGTAATCGGGTTAGTGATGATCAATTACTGCAGGAGTTATACGACTATTGTCAGCAGGACGTAATGGCCGAACGTGCCATTGCCCGGTTGTTAAGACCCCTTAGTCTGGTAGAGCGACAGATATGGGAACTGGATCAGACGATCAACATGCGTGGTGTGTACATCGATACTGAATCGGTGAGCCATGTCGAGGTCATACTGGAGCAGGCCACCCGGCAGCTGAATGAGGAGGTATCCCGGATCACCCGTTGCCAGTTAACGAATGTCAGTCAGCGCGAATGCGTACTGGATTATGTTAACTGTGAACTTGGATACCCCCTAATTCAGTATGACAAGGCTTATCTGGCTAGCGTACTCAAGGATAAAGACTTGCCGCCCATTGCACGGCGTTTGATCGAGATACGGTTGCAGCTGGGTAAAACCAGCATAGCCAAGTATGCCCGTTTGCAAATGCTGGTCACTGACGATAACCGGGCCCGTGGACTATTAAGGTATCACGGAGCTTCTACAGGCCGGTGGAGTGGTCAGCTTTTCCAGCCACAGAACTTGCCCAGGTCAACGTTTAGTGACACGGATGCCTGTATTGCACTGTTCCAGAACCGCGATGCTGAACTACTTGAGTTGTTCTATGACGATCCGATGGAGGCGTTAAGTTCCTGTATACGAGGCATGTTGTGCGCGCCAGCGGGTAAAAAACTGATCGTGGCCGATTATGCAGCCATCGAAGCTCGTGTTCTGGCATGGATGGCCGGGCAACAGGACGTTTTAGAAGTGTTCAAGGGACACGGCATGATATACGAGCATACGGCTAGCAGCATCTATAAGGTGCCAATGGACAAGATAAGTTCAGATCAGCGTTTTATTGGCAAGATCGCGTCTCTGGCTCTGGGCTATCAGGGTGGTGTTAAGGCATTCTTAGGTATGGCATCCAGCTACGGTGTGGAATTATCCGAAGACCTGGCCGACACCATTAAGACGGACTGGCGAAGTGCCAATCGTCATATTGTACGGTACTGGAAAAAAATTGAACAGGCAGCAATTCAGGCTGTTAAACACCCCGGCAACACTTTTGGATACCGAGCTGTCCGGTTCAGGTATTCAGGTGACTACCTGTTTTGCCGCTTGCCTTCAGGTCGCCTACTGACCTATTACCAGCCAGTGATCATGCCTGGTATGTATAACAGACCACAGCTGACCTACATGGGTGTTAACTCGGTAACTCGCAAATGGGAACGGCAAAATACCTACGGGGGCCGGTTGACGGAAAACATCATTCAGGCCGTGGCGCGGGATTTAATGGCACAGGCCATGCTGCGTGTAGAAGACGCAGGATACCCAGTGGTGCTATCCGTCCACGATGAAATCATTGCCGAAGTGGACCAGGACTTTGGCAGTGTAGAGGATTTTAAACACCGGATGTGTCGTTTACCGCACTGGGCTAACGGTTTACCCATTAAGGCCACCGGCTATGAAAGTCATAGGTATCGAAAATGATCATTTATATGCCTTTATGTTTATCTTGAGGAACAGGTTTTGCGAGAGTCATATATTGAGCGAAAAGTTACGGGATACGCCCAGAAGCAAGGTTGGCTAAGCTACAAGTGGACCAGCCCCAGCCATCACGGGGTACCGGATCGACTGTATTTTAAAGCCGGTGTGGTGATTATGATTGAGTTTAAGGTGCCGGGTAAAAGACCGACAAAGCTACAACAGAGTGTTCATCAGGAATTGGCCGCAGAGGGGTTTCCAGTTCATGTCATCGACAGTATTGACGCCGGAAAGCAGCTGTTCACACAAGCAACTCAGTGAAGCAGATCTGCACCCGTATCAAAAACGGGCCGTAGATTTTGTACTGGGCAAGTCAAAGTGTGCACTATGGATCGATATGGGTCTGGGTAAAACGGCCATATCCCTGACTGCCATTGCCCATCTATTCAATCGGTTTGAGATAGGCCGGGTTCTGATAATTGCTACCGTGCGTGTCATCAAGAACACCTGGCCAGCTGAGGTCGATCTGTGGGCACAGTCCAGTGATCTGACCTGGGCCATAATCCACGGTAAAAAAGATAAACGATTAAAAGCCCTGGCCGGGGAAGAAGATATTCACATGATCAACCGTGAAATGGTGACCTGGCTCGTCAATCACTATAAGGCAAAGTGGCCCTATGATACGGTAATTATCGATGAAGCCAGTGCATTCCGTTCACCAACATCACAACGGTTCAAGTCCCTGAAAAAAGTCTTGCCAAAGATTGACCGTTTAATTGAACTCACTGCCACACCGACCAGCAAGGGGCTTGTGGATATCTGGCCCCAGATATTTCTGCTAGATCAGGGCCAGCGTCTGAGAAAAACGTTCAGTATGTTTTGTGAAGAATACTGTATTAGCGATTATACGGGATACAACTGGCTCTTGCGCGAAGGCAGCAAGGAATTAATCCACGACCAGCTGCAGGGCATTTGTTTAACTCTTTCAGCTAAAGATTATCTGAGTTTGCCAGACCGGATCAATAACTTCATCTATCTGGATTTGACCCGACAGGAAACCGCACAATACCGGGAACTGGAAAAAGAGTTTTTACTGGAACTGGATCAAAACACGGTCAAGGCCATCAATGCCGGTGTGCTTTCAGGCAAGTTGAGACAATTCTGTCAAGGAGCGTTATACACTGACAAACAGGGCAGATGGGACAGTGTTCACCAGCACAAACTGGATGCCCTTGAAGAACTGGTTGAAGCGGCTAACGGCCAATCTGTGCTGGTCGCATACTCATTCCAGTTTGATAAGGAACGGATTACGCAACGGTTTAAAGAGGCCGTATCCATTGATGAAGCCCATGCTATTGAACGCTGGAATGCTGGTGAGATACCCATTCTGATAGCGCATCCGGCCAGTGCTGGACATGGCCTGAACTTACAGAAGGGTGGTCATATTATCGTCTGGTATGGACTAAGTTATTTTGAGTTATACACCCAGTTTAATGGCCGTCTGCACCGTCAGGGCCAGACCAGACCGGTCACAGTACACCATATTCTGATCAACAATACGGTGGATATCACGTCAATGGAATCATTACAAAAAGGGCAGGCCACCCATCAGGATTTAATTAATGCACTGAAAACCGATATTAAACATCGTCAGGCACAGTATAGTAAAGGGTAGGGGTGTTATGTCACAGCTAATATCACCTGAAGACATAATTAAAATTACGGGTGCTAAAAAGCCTAAAGATCAATGTGCCGTTCTTGAGAAGCACAACATTTATTTTGTCGAAAGCAAACTGGATGGCAGACCACAGACCAGCTGGTATCACTTCAACAACCCAACCCATTTACGTAATATAAATAACAGCAACGATGAGCCAAACTTTAATGCAATGCAAAAGGGTTAGTCATGGGTCGTAATCGTCAGTCAGCACTAGATAGCTGGATGCCTCCACGGGTTTACCGGGGCAAGTCTGCATACGAGCTTCGTATCAAGGATGGTCGTTGTATCAGGCTGGCTGATTTAAAAGCCTCTAAACCACAGGTTATTCGCCGCTATGATGAAGAAGTAAAAAAGCTGGAAGTTAGATCGGGTTCCTTTGAGCAGTTGGTTACCGAGTATTTGTCCTCGCCTGAATATCGAAGACTGGCCTTAAAAACGCGAAAAGAGTATTCAAACTATGCCCGATATCTAATTCCTGTCTTTGGCAAAATGGCTCGTGGCAGAATAACTCCCGTTCACATCCGTACTTACATGAATCTGCGTAGTGAAAGATCAGAATCCTGTGCTAATAGAGAACATGCTTTTATGTCTACAGTGTTCTCTTGGGGGATACAGAGAAAGCCGGATATAAAGGAAAACCCATGCAAGTATGTTAATAAATTCACTGAGAAACCTCGTACCCGATATATCACCGATGCCGAGTATCTAGCTGTAATTGATCAGGCAAATCCATTGATGCATGCTGCAATGGAGATCAGTTATTGCTGTGCAGCCCGACAAGGCGATGTCTTGCAAATACGCCGTCAGGATTTGCGCGATGAAGGCCTCTATATCAAGCAGAATAAAACTGGCAAGGAACAAATTAAACGCTGGACACCACGTTTGCGAAAGGCCATCGACCTGGCTCTGAACCAACAGGGAGATATCAAATCAGCAATCTGGATATTTATAAATCAAAATAGCACCAATAACACTATAGGTAAGCGTACATTTTATAGCTGGTTTATTCGGGCTAAAAAAAAGGCTCAGGCTGCTAATCCCGGAATGAAATTTGATTTTACGTTTCACGACATTAAGGCCAAGTCAATCAGTGATTATGAAGGCAATAAACAGGATTTTTCAGGCCATTTGAATCCGGCACAGGTTGCTACTTATGACCGGAAAATTAAAGTTGTTGACTCACATGAATAACGATAATAGTCTAAACCGAAACTACTGTATATTCGGAAAAATATTCGGAAATATTCGGAAAGGTTAAACGATTAGATAAAATGGATTTTAAAGTATTGATTTATATAGTTAAAAAAATAATTTGCAGGTGTGTTTTAGAAAGTTACACTGTATCTTTGACAGTGATATAAACCAATGGCAAACTTTAAATCATCCATGTGGATTATGCCATCTGAATTTGATCAGATATTAGTTTCCGATAGCCCCATGGTTGATGTGAGAGCACCACTGGAATATGCCAAAGGCTCATTTCCCAGAGCAACTAACTTACCTCTGCTACAAGATGATGAACGGGCACGTGTAGGCTATTGTTATAAGCAGCAAGGGCAGTCTGCTGCAGTGGTGCTTGGGCATCAACTGGTATGTGGTGTAATCAAGCAGTCCCGGTTAGCTGCTTGGGTGGCATTTGTTCAACAACATCAAGATGCCATCTTTTATTGCTTCCGTGGTGGATTGCGTTCTCACACAATTCAGCAGTGGCTACAGGAGTCAGGTTATGACATGAGATTTATCACAGGAGGTTATAAAGCCTTACGCCAGCACGTATTGAAAACAATTGAATGCCTGGTAGAGCAGTTGCCGATGTTTGTAATCAGCGGTTATACTGGAGTTGGCAAAACTGACTTGTTAATTCGTTTATATCGCTATCTGGATTTGGAGGCCCTGGCTAACCATCGGGGTTCCAGTTTCGGACGTTTACCGGGCGGTCAGCCAGGGCAGGTTGACTTTGAAAACAAGTTGGCGATAAAGTTGTTGCAATTGCGGCAAGATGGCTTGCAACCTCTGAGTATTGAGGATGAAAGTCGTCTGATTGGTCGATGTATGTTGCCACCTGGGCTACAAAATAAGCTCAAATCTACTGCAATTGTGTTGCTAGAATCACCTTTGCACGAACGGGTTGATCGTATCTGGCGGGATTATATACAGCAAGCTTTGCCTTTTTATGAACAACAATATCAACATCACGCTGTGTATGCCTTCGGACGAGTATTACAGGATAACTTAAGTCGAATTCACAAACGCCTGGGTACACGAACTCATGGCGAGATCAGTCGGTTGCTGGATCATGCACTTTTAGAACACCATCGCCTGGGTGATCCAATAGGACATCGTGTGTGGATAAAAGCCTTGTTGGAGCGGTATTATGACCCCTTGTATGAATATCAGTTGTCCAAAAAACAGGCGCGGGTGATTTTCCGGGGTGATGCAAATGCCGTATACAACTGGCTACAACAAGCTTGTAATGTAACTTGATTAAGCTTGATTTTTGTATCATGATTGGACAAGAAGTTTCTTGGATTTAATGAATTCCAGAGCCTTAATCAGGCAATAAAGTTAGTTATTAACAATAAAATAAAAGGTATGATTATGAAATCAAGGGCAGCAGTAGTCATGGCAGCGGGCCAACCCCTTGTCATTGAAGAAATTGAGGTACAAAGTCCCAATGCTGGAGAAGTGTTGGTACGTATGATAGCCACGGGAGTTTGCCATACCGATGCCTTTACGTTATCGGGTGCTGATCCAGAAGGCTTATTCCCGGCTATTCTGGGGCATGAAGGTGGTGGTGTAGTAGAAGCCGTGGGTGCTGGTGTAACTAGTGTAGCAGTCGGGGATCACGTAATTCCCCTATATACCCCAGAATGTGGTAAATGCAAGTTCTGTCGCTCGGGTAAGACTAATCTGTGCCAGGCTATCAGAATAACTCAGGGCCAAGGTTTGATGCCTGATGGTAGCAGCCGTTTTTCCCTTAATGGCCAGCCATTATTCCACTATATGGGCACATCGACTTTTTCTGAATACACGGTGGTGCCAGAAATTGCACTGGCAAAAGTTAATAAAGCGGCACCATTGGATAAAGTTTGTCTGTTGGGATGTGGCATTACTACCGGTATTGGTGCTGTTTTAAATACGGCTAAGGTACAGCCCGGTGATACTGTAGCGGTATTTGGGTTAGGGGGTATTGGCTTAAGTGTTGTACAGGGCGCAGTTATGGCTAATGCCAGTCGAATATTAGTTATTGATCTCAACTCAGACAAGTTCGAGATGGCAAAAATGCTAGGAGCCACTGATTGCATTAATCCAAATGACTATAATATTCCCATACAGGAAGTAATTGTTGAATTAACTGACGGTGGAGTCGATTTTTCATTTGAATGCATTGGTAATGTAAACGTCATGCGTTCAGCATTGGAATGCTGCCATAAAGGTTGGGGAGAATCAGTAATTATCGGTGTTGCCGGTGCTGGTCAGGAAATTAGTACTCGACCATTTCAGTTAGTAACCGGCAGGGTTTGGCGAGGCACCGCTTTTGGTGGTGTTAAGGGACGCTCTCAGTTGCCTGACTATGTAGAACGTTACATGAGCGGTGAAATCAAGATCGATCCAATGGTAACCCACAGCATGGGCCTGGAGCAAATCAATCATGCCTTTGACCTGATGCACCAAGGCGAAAGCATCCGTTCTGTAATTATTTTCTAAGGCTGGAGATACTATGTCCGTTACAACTTTGAGTGATACCTTGGTACATGGTGGTCATCTGCTGCGACAGCAGCATGAATCCAGCAGTTGCAATTGTGTCATGACCTATGCCATTTTCTTGCCACCACAGTCTGAAAAACATCATGTCCCTCTACTTTACTGGCTGTCTGGGTTAACGTGTAACGATGAAAATTTTAGCCAGAAGGCAGGTGCATTTGCTATGGCTGCACAATTGGGGATGGCCTTGGTGATGCCCGACACCAGTCCTAGAGATTGTAGCGTTGAGGGAGAGAATGAACGCTATGACCTTGGTACTGGAGCCGGCTTTTATGTCAACGCAACTCAGCCAGATTGGTCTAGATATTATCGGATGTACGATTATATTACTCAGGAATTGCCAATGCTGTTGATGCAGCAGCATCCATTAACTGGTCAGACATCTATATCTGGGCATTCTATGGGCGGTCATGGTGCTTTAATTTGTGCTTTAAAAAATCCAAGTAAATATCAATCAGTATCAGCCTTTGCTCCCATATCATCACCTAGTCAATGCCCATGGGGAAAACAGGCATTAGGCACTTATCTTGGTTCAGACACAGCACTTTGGCAAGGTTGGGACGCTAACCAGCTTGTTCAAGCTAATGTTGCAGCCGGTGTCAAACCGCAAGCCTTGTTAATTGATCAGGGGGGAGCGGATCCATTTCTACAAGAGCAATTGCAACCTAATCTGTTTTTGGAAACCTGCAGAACCTTAGATTATCCACTGGATTATCAACTACGACCAGGTTACGATCATAGTTATTACTACATTGCTAGTTTTATTAATGAACATTTACAATACCATGCTAAAGCTCTTGGTCTGGTGTGATAATACTAGGACCATAATACCCCCATGAATGACTAACTTAAACTTAGCTTATTCGTCTTACTTATTTCCATTAATTGTTTGCAACAGTCTCTGAACTTGTTTGTTCCTTTGATATTATGACTTCCGTATCTGTTAATTTCTGACGGCGCTTGACTTCCCGTGGATCGTTATAAGCACGTTTACGGGTTTTTTCAGCTTTGTTCGGGGCTATTTTTTTATCTTCAGGAACTGGCTTTTTGCTTTGAGCCTTTGGTGTTGCAACAGCTGTGTTTGCATCACCTGGATCAGGTACAGTAAGCGTTAAATCTGGCATATTGATATGAGCATCAACTTTATCAACACAGTTTGTTTTAGTGGCTAATTCAGTTTTTGGGGTATCACTGCTCAGATTAAATTCAATGGCACTATCCGTGACTTGATTCAATGTAGTTGTATTGGTTGCATGATCACCTTTGTTGTGTTTTCCATTACCAGACTTCCCTCGGTTACTTTGAGTGCTGCCATTAGTTTCGGTGACATTAACTACGGCATCTGTATCGGCAGTAGACGTTATTCGGCTAGCTTTATCCACGCTGCGCTTGCCAGAGCGGCTGCGACGTCGTTTCTGCTCTCGAGTGCGGGTTTCATGGGCATCTGAGCCATTCTTGTGATTTGCTGATGTTCCAGCCTCAGTTACATCTTTGGCCTGTTTTTCGGCCGTATTATTTTGTCCATGAGTCTGGTTGCTTGATTTGCCATGATTGTCCTGCCGACGTTTTTGCTTTCCTTGTGTTTCTTTGGGTTTACTGGCATCTGCATCGGATTGGGCTTTATTAGCATTGGGTTGTAATTTATTATCTAATTGTTTTTGCTCATTAATACGTTTTTTACCACCACGATTACGACGCCGCTCTTCACTGCGTTTTTGTTCATTGCGACGGCTGTGGTTACTGCTTATATCTGTTGGGGATGGCTCAACATTGGTGGTTTTTTCGGTAGTTTTCTTAAAGCCACTAAAGAAGCAACCAACCATAGAAAAAACCCGTCTGACAAAGCTTTTCTCATTCACTTTTAAGGTGCTGTTTAAATGTGGCGCAGGTTGTTTATGCTGTGATCTTTGCACCAAAGCTTGTTCTGCCGGTTGGCTTGACTGGGTATTAATATCTTCGATATGAGGTGTGCTTTTTTCTAATTCTATTTCATAACTGGTTTCGTTACTTAATGCCAACTCATGATCATCGCGTAAGCGATTAACTTCATAGTGTGGAGTCTCCATGCTTGGATTAGGCACAATGACCACTCGCAAATGGTTAGCTTGTTCTATAGCCAGGATTTGTTCGCGTTTTTCATTCAGCAGATAAGTGGCCATATTAATTGGTAAAATAGCCCGAATTTCAGCTGATCGCTCCTTATTTGCTTCTTCCTGAATCAAACGCATAATAGACAGTGATAATGAGGCCACATCACGAATACTGCCTTGGCCATTGCAACGTGGGCAGATAATACCTGAAGTCTCACCCAATGAAGAGCGCAGGCGCTGACGGGACATTTCCATCAATCCAAAACGGGAAATGCGTCCAGTTTGAATACGTGCCCGATCTAATTTCAGGCTATCCCGCAATTTATTTTCTACTGCTTTTTGGTTACGCATTGCAGCCATATCAATGAAGTCAATTACAACTAAGCCTCCCATATCCCGCAAGCGTAACTGTCGCGCTATTTCTTCTGCTGCTTCAAGGTTGGTGTTGCAGGCGGTTTCCTCAATGTCACTACCCTTGGTAGCCCGAGAGGAATTAATATCAATTGATACCAGAGCTTCAGTAGGATCTATAACAATAGATCCACCAGATGGTAATCGTACTTCACGCTGAAATGCAGTCTCAATTTGAGATTCAATCTGGAATCGGTTAAACAGGGGGGTATCGTGATGATATAGTTTAACCTTATTGATATAGTTTGGCATGATTTGCTCAGCAAAGTTGAGAGCATCCTGATAAACATCGTTCTGGTCAATCAATACTTCACTGATATCCTGTCGTAGATAATCCCGCATGGCGCGAATAATAACATTACTTTCTTGATAGATAAGAAAAGGTGCCTTGCGGTTTTCCGTTGCTTTGGTGATAGACTCCCATAGTTGCTGCAGGTAATCTAGATCACATTGTAATTCTTCACTATTACGACCAATACCAGCAGTACGAATAATAACACCAGCATCAGCAGGCAGCTTGAGTTGGCTCATGGCTTCACGAAGCTGGCTGCGCTCTTCGCCCTCAATACGACGGGAAATACCACCTGCTCTTGGGTTGTTTGGCATTAATACCAGATAACGTCCAGCCAGACTGATAAAGGTAGTTAGCGCTGCACCCTTGTTACCACGCTCTTCCTTATCTATCTGTACGGTAATTTCCTGACCTTCATTAACCAGATCATGGATACTGTTACGCCCTTGTTTTTGCGATTTACTTGTTAAGTATGAGCGAGAAATTTCTTTCAGGGGAAGGAAGCCGTGGCGTTCTGAGCCATAATCAACGAATGCCGCTTCAAGACTGGGTTCTACTCGGGTGATGCGGCCCCGATAGATGTTGGCTTTTTTTTGTTCTCGGTTACTGGACTCGATATGCAGATCATATAATTTTTGCCCATCAACCAGAGCTACTCGCAACTCTTCGGAGTGGGTTGCATTAATCAACATTCTTTTCATGGTTTTCAAATCTTTGAAAACCTGGTTACTCGGCAGGAATCAATATCTTTATGTGTGCAATATAAAACGATATAAACTATTTGGTGCTGTGTTGTTTTCTGTAGTTAATACAGAAAACCAATTGTAGTTGTCTCTATTAAGATGATCAGTTGCTCTACTATTGATACAAAAAACCCGTATTATTTCAAACAAACCTGCTATTTTTAGTCATAACCGTAAAATGTTAGATTACGGCGTTTATATCAACATTAGGCGGAATAACATATTCGGCCTGGGAGACCCACTGTAACCTTATTGAGCTTGACTGAGGTGGTATTAACCACTTGCTCAATCCTTATTTACTAGGCCTAAATATAGGCTTTTATAGATATTTGTCTCATCTCAGTACTGCTCATCACAGTGTTTAAGGTTTTTCTACTTTACGGATCTAGTCCACAGATAAAATTAATCTTTATTTTTACACATATATGAATCGATTTGGCCTAACCGAGTAAACAGGTGGTTTTATTTATATAACTCAGAAAAATCTGGTTACGGCCATTTAATAAAGGCCACAACATTTGTCTTACTATTGTGGCTCTTGGATTGTCGCAACTAGCTAGGCGCCAATCTGAAATCGTGCTGATCAAAGCAGATCATTGAAGGGCAGGTTATAGTGCACTTCGAATAGACATATAATGTTATTAGTATTATGACTACTCTGCTACTGGTTTGAGGTATTCTAGTTAATTTTCAGAAATGTCTGGTGCGCTCATCTTTGAACAAATTTCTATAGTGGGTGTTGATACATAACATTAATTTTATGCTAATATCATGTAATAACCTGTCTCCAGTACCAGATTCAGCATATCTTATGATACCATCGTTAAATACGTTTAGCAATTTAAACACATTTAATCAGATATAATAGAAGCTGTCTCTGAACTGCCTATGAAAGTAAAATTAATTACAATTACTGAAAATCATCAGGAACAAAGGCTGGATAATTTTTTATTTAACCAGCTAAATGGTGTTCCCCGTAGTTTTATCTATCGAATTGTGCGTACGGGAGGAGTTCGAGTTAATAAAGGCCGCAAAAAACCGGAATATAAATTGCAGGTTCATGATCAAGTCAGAATACCCCCAGTCCGCTTACCAAAATCACCTGAAGTTCCATTAGTAAGTAAAAAATTACAACAGTTACTGCAGGCAGCAGTGTTATATGATAGTCGTGGTCTTTTGATTATCAACAAACCATCCGGTTTAGCAGTACACGGTGGTAGTGGTATTAAGCTGGGTCTGATCGAAAGTCTACGGCAGATTTATCCAAATGGGCAGTTTCTGGAATTAGTACACCGTCTGGATCGTGATACTTCAGGCTGTGTGATGATAGCTAAGCAACGTTCGACTTTACGTCAATTACACAAGATGTTGTGCGGTGGCAATATTGATAAGAGATACCAGACTTTAGTTGTTGGTAACTGGCCTTCTAAATGTTTGCAAGTTAATGCTCCTTTACATAATCATGTATTAAAGTCAGGTGAGCGTATGGTACAAGTGGCTGAAGCTGGCAAGTGGAGTCTGACACGATATCGACTGCTGAGTAAATTGACTGGATCAACAGGAGATTTTAGCCTGCTGGAAGCACGGCCAATAACTGGCCGGACACACCAGATTAGAGTTCATTGCCAATATGCAGGCCATGTCATTGCCGGTGATGCTAAATACGGTAATGAGCAGGTTAACCAAAGCCTGCGTCAGGCTGGTTTACAGCGATTGTTTTTACATGCTAGCATGTTACGCCTAGAAGATCCATCAAGTGGACAGAATATAAAAATCAGGGCACCAATGGATGATCAATTGCTGAGTATGGTGAGGCGTTTTGAATCAAATACTATTGATCTTACCAATACTGATGAAATGCTTCATGGATCAGTATCACCCTGAGTAAACGATGTAGTCCTAAAGCCAGCAACAGTTTCACCATGTTGTGTAACGACAGGCATGACCACAATAATGCACTGCCCGTTGACAGATTAGACTTTACAACAATTGCCTGGTCGTTGGCAAAGATCCTGAGCGAATGACTAGGCTTATGACACTAGTTCATTATAATACTTAGAAGAAACAACCATAACTTAACTGAAGGTCTCTTCAAATGCCTAATCCATACAACACTAATCTTGATAAAAATGCGGCTAACTATGAAATACTAACACCGCTGTCTATGCTAAAACGGGCAGCTGATATTTATCCACAGGTTACGGCTCAAGTTTATGGTTCTGTTCGCCGCACCTGGTTACAAACTTATCAGCGTTGTGTACAAATGGCAAATGTCTTAAATCAGGCAGGTATTGGCACGGGTGACACCGTATCAATCATCTCTCACAATGGCCCAGAACTATTCGAATCTCATTATAGTATTCCCATGGCTGGCGCAGTGCTGAACACGATTAATACTCGATTAGATGCTGCCACCATTGCATTTATTATCACCCATGCCAATAGCCGTGTAATAATTGTAGACCGCGAGTTTTCAGCTACTGTAAAGAATGCCCTTGCACAAACAGAAATATCGCCTTTGGTGATTGATATTGATGATCCAACTTTTGACGATGGTGAGCTAATTGGTCAGTTTGAATATGAAGCTTTCCTGAGTCAGGGACATACGGATTACAATTGGTGTATGCCAACTGATGAATGGCAGGCTATAAGTCTGAACTATACTTCAGGCACTACTGGAAATCCCAAGGGGGTAGTATATCACCATCGTGGTGCTTATTTAGCCGCTATAAATATGGCATTGTGTTGGGATATGCAGAAATATCCAGTATTTATGACTATAGTACCCATGTTTCACTGCAATGGCTGGTGCTTTCCATGGACTATGGCTCTCATGGCCGGCACCAGTGTATTTTTGCGGCATATTAATGTTGAACATATGTACGCGCTAATTGGTCAAGAAAAGGTAACCCACTTCGGTGGTGCTCCTATTGTATTGAATATACTTTCTAATACTCCCTTGACAAACAAGAACCCGTTTGATCATGAAGTTAAGGTTATGACTGCCGGTGCTGCACCACCGGCAGCAGTGATTCGTTCAGTAGAAAATATGGGCTTTAAGATCACCCATGTGTATGGCTTGACAGAAACCTACGGAGCTTGTGTAGTTAATGAGTGGCAGCATGAATGGGATCAACTCGACACCGAGCAGCAGGCACAGATTAAGTCTCGTCAGGGTGTGCGGGCTCCTGTGCAGGAAGATCATGCAGTGTTAGATATTGATACTATGGAACAAGTGCCCAAAGACGGCAAGACTATCGGTGAAATATGCATGCGTGGCAACATGGTAATGAAGGGATACCTAAATGCTAACGAAGCAACTCGGGCAGCTTTTGCAGGCGGCTGGTTTCATTCTGGTGATTTGGCTGTTTGGTATGAAGACGGTTACATGGAAATAAAGGACAGGGCCAAGGATATCATTATCTCTGGAGGTGAAAATATATCTTCTATTGAAATAGAAGCTACTTTATATAAACATCCCGATATACTTGAAGCTGCAGTGGTGGCTAGACCAGACGAGAAATGGGGTGAAACACCTTGCGCATTTATCACCCTTAAACCAGGAAAAGCAATCTCTGAAGCTGATATAATTGATTACTGTCGTGCTAATATGGCTCGTTTTAAGGCACCCAAACATGTGGTATTTGGACCTTTACCAAAAACAGCAACGGGTAAAATCCAAAAGTATGTACTACGTCAACAGGTACCGTGATTAATATGTAAATGCCCTTACTCTACTGCAAATAGGAACCAATTTAAAATCTAGCATATTGGGCAGGCTATTAATGAAATATATTGCTGTCCCCGACTTCAATTTATCTGATGAGACGCATACCCATGCATGAAATTCCATCACAGCAAACTATTTTTGCAGCAGCTTCCCAGCTTTTATCCAGTGGGCAAAATGTCAATATTGACAGTGTGGCAGGTAAACTACAAATTGATACAAGTAGTTCCTTGCAACGTGAATTGCAGTGCTGGTGGCTGAGCTTAGAAGCTAAAGTGGCTTTTAGTATCGCGAACAAACAGAGCCATAGTCTTGAGTTACCTGATGCAGTAAACCAGTCGATGCAACAACTATGGGATCATGCTCTTAAAGAAGCTCGTCTGGTATTAGAGCTTAACTCTGATCAATCATCTCAGCAACAAGACAACGACACCAATAAAAATATTGCCAATGAGGATGAAATCTATTTATTGCGTAGCCAAGTAGAAGCATTGGATGCTTCAACAGAGCGTTTGCGCAGTAAGCTAATGGAACAGGAAAATGAGATTAAAAATCTTACAGCAGAGCGGGCTATGCTGAAGGTTAACCTGCAGGAAGCAGAAAAAATGAGCAGCAACTATGAAAGCCTTGCTATGGGACGTAAAGCAGAGACAGAACGTGCCATTAAAACCAGCGAAGAAACAAAAAGACAACTTGATGAACGAATGAAGGAAGAAATTGCCCGTCATCAGGAAGCATCTGCAAAAATAAAATCACAGTTATCATACTATCAGAATCAACTGGAAAAGCTACGGAGTTCCTGGGGTACAAAAGAGTCGGCTCTAAAACGACAGTTACAGGAACTTCAGAGTGAAATTGCCCGCAATGAAGTAGTTCAGGATACCCAGCGTGCGCAGCTCCGCAGCCTGGACAATGAACTAAAGAATTACCGTAATGAACTAGCCAGCCAGTCACGTAATGTTTCAAACTCTAAATCTAAAGTGCTGTCGACCACTAACAAACTCAAACGACTTAAAGACGAAGTTGAGCGATGTGAACTAGAAATCAAGGAGCTTAAAAAGCGGGCTATTCTGGATAAATCTGAAATTGCCCGTCGTGAAACGGATATGCGGCTAATACTTAAAGGTCGTGATGAGGATGCAAATAAAATGAGTGTTCGTATCAATGACCTACAACGCAAACTGATTGCTCGCGAAGAGGAAGTTAGGCGTCTAACAGCAAGGCTCTAATCTAGTTTATGAGTATCGGTTGAGCAGTGTTGGGATTTTTGGCGATTAACCAGTACATTGGCATAGCCAGTGGCCACTAATTTATCGCCTGTGGTGCACTCGCTCTTTAAACGAACACGATTTTGACGCAAGTTGATATCTTCCACTGTAACCTTAGCCACTAGCGTCTCACCTAAAAATACCGGGGCCTTAAATTTAATGGTTTGATCCCGATAAATACAACCTGGGCCGGGTAACTGAGTACCTATTACTGCTGATATTAGGCTAGCACTTAACATGCCATGTACTATTCTGCCCTTAAAAGGAGTAGTAGCCGCATAAGCCTCGTCAATATGGATGGGGTTATTATCACCAGTTAACTTGGCAAAATCATGGACATCTGCTGTGGTAATGGTTTTACTGAAAGAAGCAGACATGCCCACGGTCATTTCATCAATATAATAACCGCGTTGTATGCTCATTAAGAATGCCCTGCTTATTTTATTTGGCTGCAATGGAATATAATATAAATTATCTGTTGTTTCAGTTTCAATATCAACGACTACTAATATTTATTTTATTTATCAGTTAATATCAACCGGTTAAATGTATGAAAAAACAACAAATTAAAAAACTATACGACACGATTTTATTCCATACTGATGTAATTTCATAAAACGAGCTATACGAAACCATTACCTGTGCTAAAAATTGACGGCTAAAGCTATACTAAATAAACAAATTTATCTAATATATCTTCTAAAATTAATAACATGGTTCATGAGTTGTGTTGTTCAGTTGTAACACTCCGTTCATAACATATCACAAGCAATTAACAATAAGCCACGAGATATTTCATGCATCTTAATATTATTCCAAGTGAATATTTGCATTTATTAATGAAATTCTGGAAACCATATCTTAAAAGTATGCGTGTGTTAATTTAATAAAATGAATTTAAGTGATATTAGTAGCATTAGTAACGTAAAGGTAAATAACAGTATGAATGAATATAAAGCTCCCCTTGATGACATGAATTTTGTCGTCAATCAATTAATTGGTTTACCTGAATTAGCCAATGCCATTGATTGTGAAGATGCGAATAATGAAATTCTGGAAGCCATACTTACTGAGGCAAATAAATTAACCAGTGACGTGTGGTCTAATACAAATACTATTGGTGACCGCAAGGGCGTTCAATTAAGTAAAGATGGTGTCAAGGTACCATCTGAATTCCACAAAGCTTATTGGGAATATGTAAAAGGTGATTGGGGCAGTATCTACTTTGAGCCAGAAATGGGCGGCCAAGGTTTACCTTTCAGTTTTGCTATGCCAATTTCAGAAATGCTACAAGCATCTAATATGGCTTTAGGACTTTGTCCAATGCTGACAGCTGGTGCAATAGAAACACTTCAATCTCATGCCAGCAATGAATTGAAAGCTAAATATTTGCCAAAAATGATCAAGGGTACATGGAGTGGCACCATGAATCTAACCGAACCCCATTGCGGTACTGATTTATCGGTTATTAAGACAACAGCCACTCCAGATGGAAAGCACTATCGCATTGAAGGTCAAAAAATTTATATTACCTGGGGTGACCATGATATGACTGAAAATGTGGTGCATCTGGTATTGGCAAAGTTGCCAGATGCACCTGCTGGCATCAAGGGGATATCCTTATTTCTAGTACCTAAATTTTTGCTTGATGAACAAGGAAACCCAGAAAAACATAATGATATTTACGCTATTAGTACTGAGCATAAACTGGGTATTCATGGTAGTCCCACTTGTGTTATGAGTTATGGTGAAAATGGAGGTGCTATCGGCTACCTAGTAGGGGAGCCGCATCAAGGATTAAAAGCCATGTTTACCATGATGAATAATGAGCGTTTAATGGTTGGTTTACAGGGTGTTGCACTGGCTGACAGGGCTTATCAACAAGCCGTTGGTTTTGCCCTTCAACGCATCCAGGGCAGTGCTCCTGGTCATCGACAGAAGTCTGCTATTATTCATCATCCAGATGTACGGCGTATGCTAATGACCATGCGCAGTATCACCGAGGCTAGTCGCGCACTAACTTATGTGGCAGCTGGCATAACTGATATGAGCCATGGTAACAAAGATCCGCAGCAACGTGATTTAGCAGCTAGGCGTGTGAGCGTAATTATTCCTATTGTTAAAGGCTGGGTCACTGAATTAGCACAAGAAGTAACTTCACTTGGTATACAAATTCACGGGGGTATGGGATTTGTAGAGGAAACAGGTGCTGCACAATACTACCGTGATGCTCGTATATTAACAATTTATGAAGGCACTACTGGCATTCAGGCCCTAGATTTAGCCAATCGAAAGATATTGCTTGATTGTGGCGCCGGTATAAATGATCTATTGGTCCAAATCCGTGTAGACCTAGACCAATATAGTGATGCCCTGACCAGTACGCGTCAGATGGCGATAGATAATTCCATAAGTGGTTTAGAACAATCTGTCCAGTTTCTACTTGACGGTGCCCGACATGACATAATGTTATCTGGCGCCATCAGCTATGATTTATTGATGCAGGCAGGTTATGTTTTTGGAGGCTGGCAGATGCTACGTTCCGCTAGCTTGGTATCCGGGCATGAAAACAAACAATTTAGCGCAAATAAATTGACCACAGCGGCTTATTATATGGATCATATATTGCCTCGTGCAGAAGCACACAGATTATCTTTAATCCAAGGTTCAGGCAGTGTAATGGGTATTGAAGCTGAACAGTTTTAATAGCTATAAATAATTCTATTATCAAAATACGTATAATTTACATTTGAGTTATTCATCGTATAGGTGATAATTATTTTCTTCCAGTTTAAACATTGCAGCTTTATTCCACATTAAGCTGCTCCTTTATGAATTAGGCCGTTACTCACAGTGAACCGTTTTGGTGGAATACAGCGACTTTATGGTGATCAAGCGTTTACTATGATTAACAACGCCCATATCTGTGTGATTGGTATTGGTGGTGTGGGTTCTTGGGCTGCTGAAGCCCTAGCTCGTTCGTCAGTAGGGCAAATTACCCTGATTGATATGGATGATATCAGTCATACTAATATTAACCGACAACTACATGCCCTGGACTCGACGGTAGAACAACCCAAGGTAACGGCTATGCAGGCCCGTATTAAAGATATTAATCCAGCCTGTGATTGCCATGCTATTGATCAGTTCGTTGATCTCGATAATCTGGATAAGCTGCTTGATGGTGGCTATGACTATGTGATTGATGCGTGTGACAGTATCAAAGTAAAGGCTGGGATAATTAACTGGTGTCGTCACTTTAAATTGCCTTTAATTACAATTGGTGGTGCGGGAGGCCAAAGAGATCCTACGCAGATTGCCATAGCTGACCTAAGTCGTGTAACTCAGGATCCTTTAGCAGCAAGGTTGCGTAACCAGTTACGCCGATATTATGGTTTCAGAAATAAAAGTCGTTTTGGCGTGGAATGTGTTTATTCTACTGAACAATTAATTTATCCCCAGCCTGATGGCACCGTAAGTCATTCTAAATCGGCTCAAATTGCTGGGACTCGTATGGATTGTAGTCGTGGTTTTGGTGCTGTTACCTTTGTCACTGGTAGTTTCGCTTTTGTCGCAGTAGCGCGGGTGCTCGATAAATTAATTAAATAAAAGATTCTTCCAGTCTAAGTTAAAACCTAAATACATACATAATTTAACATAATATATATTATGCGCATTTTTATTTATGGTAGATTAAGCAAATTTAATATATTTTTTAGCTCGCTAAAGTGGCGTGAAGACAAGAATTTTTAAATTAGGCGGTTATTTGTTAGGCTTAATAGCAAGAGCGCAGATCATGTGTCTAATTGCTCCGCGTGAGTCAATCAAGGACTAGACGATAATATAAGGCAAGACCATGAATTACTGGAATTGTTTACGTGACCGTTTTATATTGAATCGACAATATATCACTGAGATAACTTATGGAGTTATTATTCAAGTCGGTATCTTATAATCTTAAACGTGCAAACATCAGGTAGATGTGGCCATATTTGCATGGCTCTCATACAGGTACTCTCATATCCAAATACCAGCAAGCCATATCCACATATTACTCCCCCTGGAAACGCAATATAGATATCTGGATTAAGCTTAAGCATGTCTGCATAGCGTATCGGCCCTGCCTGAATACATTTGTCATTTTGACCATTTTTTAGCCAGCAGATCTGTTTCTGATGCACTGCACTGAATAATCAGACAAGATGAGGTAGAATAGATCTAAGGCCTCACCTTTTTAGTGCGCAGCACGTACACTATTTTGATTTATTGCCGTTTAAATAATGATATTCCATCAAATTCAGATATTGCAAAGCTCGCTTTACACTTTTAATATTCTCGTTGTAAAGACCATCGATGGTATGAAGTATATTGCTGATTGATATTTCACAAGCACAACTAAGATTGGCGTTACTGCCGATGCAAAATATACCCGCCTATAACATCAACGCCTGATTCTGAATCTTTATAAATATAAAATATGTGGCGATAATGATCATCGAAATAAAGGAACGCGATGTGGCAATAGTCAGTGCCAAACTTATCTATATTTTTCGTCAAGTTTTATTGGGATTTAAAACACAAAAGCTTACTGTTCCGGGAACAGTTTTTTCAAGGCACTCTTGGCCAAGCATTAAATTTCGAGCAGAACCGGTTGTATAAAATCCTGAGAAATCAACTGACGAATTTAAACAAGCAATCACTAGCTGCATTACTGGATGCTAAATCAGACCCTCGCTTATGTTACTAAGCTGAAGATCAATTGTGGTGTGCGGATAAAAGTGCTGTGCCTGTTATTTACCCTAAAATTCTTTCAGGTTAAGACGGTTCAGGGATTGGACTGCCTATACTTACTTACCGTGTTTTACTCACCATCGTTATCAACAGCACTACGATAATTTACTGACAGGGAGATCAATCAAAATTTGTGTAAGGCATCTCAGGCATTCAAAAGCTTTACGATGAATAATATGGCTGAGCATGTGTTATTTTATAAAACTCAGGCCAAAGCCTTTGCTATTATTGAGCATGATAAATTGGATTATGTAGCAGAACAGATTACTTTACAAATCAGCTTCGACGAAACGTGATTCCAGTGCAATCACATTGATAAACCAGTATCACAGTCTAAATAATATCTTCATCCCATCTGGTCATCGGTCGATATCCAGGATGCATCCAGTCAGAACTGATGATCAGTATCAACTTTTAAACAATGCACTAGATAAAGGTTGGTCAATTAGTCAGTTAACCATACAGAAAATTCACACTGATTTTATGGCCAATAATAAAACCCTATCCAGTATTGGTTTATCACTACAGTTTTAATACTCCCAATCACCGATTCACATTACAACAGACACATACCCTGCCCTACTTTCCAGTTACCTATTCTGCATGGACAAGATGCAACTGTGTAGACTTCAATACTTGGAAAAATCAGGTTCAAATTTTTCCAAGTATACAGTATTCTTAGTTTTCTATAATATTGATTTATAAAGGCTTTAAAATATCTGTATATTTGGAATATACGGGATAAATTTTTGTTCTTTAAGAATTTTTTAACATGCTTGGGTATTTACTGATATGCAGGATTCATCTACGATTCAGTCACAGAGTTGTCCCGTCGCTCAAAGATTAAAAGAACTAAGACTACAGCACGGTTTGTCACAAAAACAGTTAGGTATTAAAGCAGGTATTGACCCCGGCTCTGCTAGCGCACGAATGAATCAATATGAACGTGGCAAGCATCTGCCAGATTATAAGACCCTACAAAGGTTGGCAGAGATTTTACAAGTGCCAGTGTATTTTTTTTACACCACAAATCTACAGGATATGAATTTTTTTAAATGCTACCATCAACTACTGCCTGGACAAAAGCAAAAAATCTTACATCTCATGGAACGCATTAGCTTTTACGAGCATATTGAATATGATGGATTAACAAATATTGACAACGATAAAACCAGGTATATTAAAAATAAATCAGGTTTAACTTTGTGAACAAGATATTAGGTAGTTGATCTGGTCAATGTATAAGGACTTATTAGCCAACCTTATCACTGTATGATTGCTACAATAACTACTGCCGTTAGGTGATTGAAAACGTCAGCCTTAAATCAATGGTGGTATATTGAACTATTTTAGATTCAAATCCTGTTTGCCTGTAAGTGACTTCCTTTGTTTGGCGCATGATTTAGAACAATATTTCACCTCACTCCAGACATTTTCCCACTTCTTGCGCCAACTAAAAGGTCGCTGACATATCGGGCATATTTTCATTGGCAAGCCAAATCGTTTTTTCATGCAAAGTTACCTAAAAACTGTTTGCTGTCATGTGCAATTGCTTGCTTTTTTTCTTCATTCATTCGATCATAGGTCTTATACATCATACCGATACGATGGTTTGAAGAAAGTTTTTCTCGATTTTGAGCTAGGAAATTCCAATAGAGGTAATTAAATGGGCACGCATCAGGCCCGTTCTTCTTTGTAACTTTGTAGCTGCAATTTTTACAGTAATCAGACATTTTATTTATATAAGAACCACCCGCAGCATAAGGCTTACTGGCCAGATAACCACCATCAGCAAATAATATCATGCCAGAAACATTAGGAAGCTCAACCCATTCATAGGCATCGGCATAAACGACTAAAAACCATGTATTGACATACTTAGGATCTATTCCTGCAAGTAACGCAAAATTTCCAAGTACCATCAGCCGCTGAATATGGTGGGCATAAGCGTTTTGTTTAGTTGCTAAAATACATTGGCGCAAGCAATTCATTTTGGTATTAGCAGTCCAATAAAAGTCAGGTAGGCTACGCTTGGCTGCAAAAAAGTTTTCTTGTTGATAATCAGGCATCTTTAGCCAATAAATACCACGGACATATTCCCGCCAACCAATAATCTGACGAATAAATCCTTCTACTGCGTTAAGCGGTGCTTTCCCTTGCTTATAAGCATTTTCAACCGCTCTTATGCATTCAATGGGATACAGTAGGCCACAATTAAGGTAAAAACTAATATGAGCGTGGTACATCCATGGCTTTCCTTCAATCATTGCATCCTGATAATCACCAAAGTAATAAAGCCGTTGTCGAATAAATAGGTTGAGCGCTTGTAAAGCCTGGTTACGTGTCACAGCAAAGTTAAACGGCTCCAAATCACCAAAATGATTAGAAAATTTATTTGCGACAAGTACCATTACATCATGCGTAATGTGGTCTATATCTGTTATATATGGATCAGGAATATTTAATCCCTCTTTTGGAGGCTTTCTATTTTTTGCATCATAGTTCCATTGACCACCGATGGGTTGATCACCATTCATAAGAATGGCATATTTCTTGCGCATTTCCCGATAAAAATATTCCATCCGCAGTTGCTTACGACCTTTAGCCCAACTAGAGAACTCCTCTGGTGAACAAAGAAAACGGTCATCTGGCCTAATATCAACGGGTATGCCGAATTTAGTTTTCCATTTTTTTACATCGGACAGAACCCTGTATTCACTGGGTTGGGTGATTACAATTTGTGTAATAGCATGGTTTTGTAAAATACGCTTAAGCTCACCTTTAAGTGATCCTGCGTTGTTTGGATCATCAAGTTTGGTGTATTCAATGTTATAATTATCCTCTACCAGTGACTTGGCAAAATGTCGCATGGCCGAAAAGATAAAAGCAATCTTCTTTTTATGATGCTTTACATACGTGGCTTCATCCCATACTTCACACATTAAAACAATGTCCCTGGTTTTATCGCAACCTACAAGACTTGTAATCACGTGAGAAAGCTGATCTGCTAATATCAAACGCAGTGTTGTCATAGTGATAATGCCATTTTTATAAGTTGATGGGCTGTTGCTTGCCTATTTTTGTTATGTTCTTGATAAACTAGTTTTACAAATACTTTTTTTGTTAAATGTATTAGCAGTCTTGTGGTTTCTAATCGGCATTAGATATTCGCCTGTCTGAAATTGAGCATCCCCTTGGAATGTATTGGAATTTAATTGAAGCCTGCAAATGCTGGGCTTTTAAAGCTATGCCATTTAGGGCATGTGAATATTATTTTGTAATTAATACCGATTTTGAGGCAAAAATTCTATTGATTTTGCTGAAAAAAAGCAATTTATATGAATAAGTTACGCCATTAAGTTAGTCTAGTTGTAATAATTCATACACTTGACGTAGCGATGTATCACACCCATGTTACACCGCTAAACAGCCGCTATACACTGAAACTTGTATGTTCATCGAACCGCTTTTTTTCCTCAACACTTGCTTTGTAAAGCGAAATTATCCGAGCTGTCTTATCATAGCGCATGGTTGTTATAAAGAAGATCGCTTCACCAGAATCACCTACGGTCGTATGCATATGACGTATTTCGTCATTTTAAGAAAAGAATCGCTAGTTATGAACGGTAGTTGTGGTATAGGGAGCATATGCCTCTATAGAAAATGAACAGCACGTTGCAGCGAATACCCGTGTTTCTTTACGTTGTTTTTTTCTTTGTTTCCATATTATTCGATCTTGGTTCAGCCAACAATCAATCTGCACTCATCTTCAGGGATACCCAGTTGTTCTGGAACAACCCATGGTAAAGCTCCTATGTTCTTAACGGATAGCTTTAAACCTTCAGTTTCTGACCATAATACTTCAACCAGCCCCTTCATTCCCAGAGAAAGCTGATATCACAATGCACGGAACAACTGCCCCAGCAAAACTTGTAGTCTTTCACATGAATGGCTTGAGGGATACCCTCACTATTCTGGCATAACGCTTTACTTTTTCACCAGGGTGCTGTTTGATATGGTCTTTATACCAGCGCATCAGCTGCTGCCTAACATACTAGCTGTCCTGCAGTCAGCTTAACCACTTCCAACGAAGCTTTTACAACCTTAAGACGGTAATGCCTGCCCAGATACCCAAAAGGTTCACCGCTAACATATTATTTTGGTTTTCTGGTTGGTACAAGGGCCTATTTACGCAGTTTGTCTCTAATACACGGTGTTTTTGCCTGAATAATCTGTTGTAGCCGCTGCTCCGATAACAAACGGGAAATAATCAGTTGTACCTGCACGTCAACCACATGCACTGAAGCACTTTTTTGCGGTTGGTACGTATCACCGCAATGACAAACTATGGGCTGACTATGGCTGTCATTTGAATTTTACCCTAGCCAGTCCCATAAAGCGCTCAGTGATGGCCAACACCAGTTCGCTAGAACCGAATGTTTCGTTAAGAATAGTGCGTTTAATGCGCTGCTGTTCATCCCACTTGTCAAAAAAATAGACCATATCAGACTCCTCTTTCATCATGGGCACCAATTGCCTCACTACTTGAATCACCCGCTGGTGGGTTGCTTTGTTAACGGCATCATCGTGCAGTCTGGTCACTTTGGTCAACTGGCTCTGGTCAATCTCTCTGGGTGCCATTCTTTGACTTACCTGTGCACAGACCAGAACCTCTATTAGGTGATTAGCCTTGCCTATAGGGAGCTATACCCATTAGTGCCATCATCTTCATTTCAAACCTGCTGTTTTGAATATAGCGTGGACGGAAGTTCTGCCTACACTCGCTTGTTGTACAATATCCATCTGATTGGGGCTAGACTTGAACAAATTAATAACCTGTTTTTTATCTCCTAATTTAGGGGGATTTACCTTTATAATCGCCAGTAGCCCATAGTCACCCAGAAGTCTTCAAGCCCTTCTTTGAAGGCCATTGAACAACTTTCTCAGGTTATGGCTCTGCCATTGGCTGATGTTTGCTATTAGCCTTTCTAAACGCATTCAGACGTAAATTAAAAAATGGATTCTTGGCAACTTTATCCTCTTCTAAGCTGTATTCAAACCCAGCCCCAGGAATATCGAGGTGTTTGTTTATTATCGGTATAAACGAATGCTCCAGATCGGGTTAGCCAGCTATCTCTAAAGCCAATGGGACGTTCTCTGGTCTTCTTAAAAAAGTTAAATCATACAGGTAGCTGAGTCAGAACCAACATGAAGGCCTTAAATATTGTGCTGTTGATAGCCAATCTTCTCGGACGGAAACGAAGACAGAGCTAAATCTCTGTACATAAAATACCGCGCCCAATCAATAATAGATGAAGCAGCTGTAACCGAAGCAGCCATCACCAATACTGAAGAAGCTAAACAAAAAGATGCTCCCAGTAATGCACGACGAGAAGCAGTTGACGGCTTTACGAGCAAGCTGTTTCGGGTGATTAGTATAATTGTCTCGTTATTTCTTGCTCTGTTTGGCATCGTCGCAACTATTAATGTCTTTACCCAAGAATTTAACATCTACTCTCTAGTTATCGCGGCCTTTTGTTTATTCCTTGCACAGGCAATTTGGAAATCTGGTCGGCGCTCCAACTAGCCTGCCTTTGCTTATCTAACAACGTAATTAAACCTTCAGTTCTTGACCGTGATGCTTCAACCAATCACGACAATCACGGTAATTAGGAAGAACTTTCTCCACCTGCTGCCAGAAAGCTGGTGAATGGTTGTGGTGGTGCATATGACACAGTTCATGGACAACGACATAATCCACAATATGGTTCGGTGCCATGATGATAGCCCAATGGAAGCTAATATCCCCTGAAGTTGAGCAACTGCCCCATCGAGACTTGTAGCTCTTCACCTTTACTGAATTAGGAACAACACCCATAACCTGAGCAAAGCGGACTACCTTCTCATTGAGGCGCTTCTCCGCATGTTGCATGTACCAGTTTGTTAGCTCTTGCTTTATATCAGATTCAGCACCTACCGCTAGCTTGCCTAAGGTCAGCTTAACGGCCCCTGATGAGCCTTGTACAACCTTCAATCGATAGTTCTTGCCTAAGTAAGAGAAGGCTTCACCACTCACATATTCCTTAGCCTTCTTAGGCTTCAACAAGGCTTGCTTGCATAGCTTGTCACGAATCCACGGGGTCTTATCACGGACAATCTGCTCAATACGTTCGTCAGATAACGCCTGCGGAATTATCACCTGCACCTGACGGTCAACCACCTGCACAGAAGCACTCTTCTTGCGGTTAGTACGAATCACCTCTATGGGAAACTCTAGCTTATCTATGGCGGAGATTAAATTCATTAGGTTCTCACTTAACCTTAAACTTGGCTTGTGCAAGGTCCATAAATCGCTCATTAATGGCTTCAACCAGTTCTTTGGTACCGAAATCTTCACTGAGAATAGCTCATTTTATGCGTTTCTTCATCTACAGCTTCATCATGTAAACGACTGACTTCAGCCATAAGAATGTTGTGAAAGGCGAACTCAGTTTCGTTCAAGCCTATGTCAGTAGCTTGTTGCACACGGTCTGACTCTATCGTACCTCTAAATTCCAGCAACATCTGCACAAGGGAATCCCACTTCTCTTCGCTTTGCTTAATGATGTCATTTAGGCGCTTCGACAGTGCTTGGTAGTATTCAGGGTCTTGTTCCAAGTTGACCTTTATATGGTCCTTAATAGCATTCTCGATTTCAGAAGCTTTTGAGCGGTCAGACTTGTGCTCATCCAGCTTTTCTTTGAAGTCCTAAGCCAGCAGGTCTACAGGGGCTATCTTACCAAGACGTTTAAGGTCACCGAGAAATGGTTTAGCCGAAGCATCTGGTAACACAATATCCATTTGCTTGGCGAAGCAACCGAAGTTCGTCTGGAACTGCTGTCGTTTAGCCTCATCACTGAGAGAAAGGATACACTCATCCAGTTCGTTTAAGTCCAGGCCTTTAAAGTGCGCGACCAGCCGCGTATGAGCCGCCTTGAGCTTAGGAAGTTCTTCTTTGAAGTTAGTCAGCGCGCCTTGGACATCTTCGGTTGAGAACACTTCTAGAGCTTCAGTGAGGTAGTCACTTAGGCCATAGTAGTCGACTATGTAGCCTTTGAATTTATTCTTACTAGTACGGTTAACACGGGCAATAGTCTGCAGCAGATTGTGGTCTTGCAGTTTTTTGTCTAGATACATAACCTGAGAAATGGGAGCATCAAAGCCTGTTAGCAGCATGTCTTTAACAATAAGAAAGGATAAGCCAGACTGACCTTCACCGTGACCTAGGAGCTTCTTAAAAGCTTCTATTTGTTGCTTGTGTTTCTGCCCATCCGTGTACTCCCAGAAACGCTTCTCGTCATTGTGGTCACCAGAGATAATGACAGCACTCTCAGGTGCCTCTAACTCATCCATCATTTCCTTATACAACACTACAGCATGACGCGAAGCTGTCATTATCATGGCCTTAAAGCCATTGGGCTGGATGTGTTCTCAGTAGCGTTTGAGGATATCAATACACACTCTACGGATACGTTGTGGCGCTGATAACACGGCAGCCTTATTACCAAACTTCTTGCGAATGGCTGCCTGTTCTTCATCTGTTCTGTCACCGAAGTACTCATCGAACAGACTATCTAGAGAATCACCAATAACTCCTACATGGGCTTCACGGCCTTCATACAGGATTTGAATAGTGGCATCGTCTTGTACTGCCTGTTCAATGGTGTAGGTGTCTATGTAAGAACCAAACTCATTGTTGGTCTTCATGCTCTTTATCAGCGGTGTACCAGTGAACGCTATCTTAGGAGCATTAGGCAAAGCAGCATTGATGGCCATAGCCAAGGTGCCGTTTTGGGTTCGGTGGGCTTCGTCTGCCAAGACTATGATTTTATGGGAATCGTTGAGCAGTGGAAAGTCAAAATCATCCGCACTGTCTTGGAACTTCTGCACCATGGCCGTTACCACATCTGATGAATCCTTAGAGAGACGTTCTTTAAGATTGCTTACAGACTTAGCCTGATGAATAGTTTCTTGCTGAGTACGGGCAAAGTGATTTTGGGCGAAAAATTTGCGCACAACTATTTACTCATTTCATTCTTTTTCTGATAGTTTCAGCAATTTTCTTTTGCGCAATAGGCAATTTAGCAATTTATTGAGAATGCCAAGTATCTGTTTTAGTTGGATTAGCCTTCTTAGAAGCTAAATAAGCATCTTTCCAATCTTGATACATCTCTAAGGTTTTCTGCTTTCGATCATCTTGCCTATTAGTATTGGGCGTGTATTTTGAATCACTTGGTTTATCACTATTGAGTAATTCATCAACCAAATCTGTATCAATTTTAATTCGCTCATCATCAATACAGAGCAGTGTATTTAAATCTACCGCTTGATCATTGATCGCCAATGCTAAGGGATATAAATTCAATGTTACCAAACGCCTGCCTTTAGCACCTTTTAACATGCCTAATTGATAAATTTTAGAGTCTTTCTTTAAGGTAGGTGATGTATCAAATGCGAGTAATTTAGAGAGTAAAAGCGCGAATAACTTTGTGCTCGTTTGCCACTGTTGTAATCTTAATAGAGGCACTGCAATACGTCCAATTTGGCTTTGCATTTCCATATGATCACACACTATAAATGCACGCTTCTTATCCTCTGTGTACTCAATAGGCATGAAACAAGCATACTCACAGCCATCGCATTCTAGTGATTTTGCAGCGTTACTATTCGCTAAAAAACTATTTTTCTTAAAAAAAATAGCGGCTGGTGGCCATTCTTGAGTCTCTTCCAAACTAATGTGGACGGGGTTTTCATTCACCTCTAGTGTCTCAATGAGCACACTTAAAATTTGAGAATATTTCACCCTGTTAACCTTCTCGCTACTTAGCTAATTGCGGTTCAATACCCGAAGCGCCTAGCATCTGTCTTATTTTTAAATCATTACCATCGTGATTAAGTGCACACGAATTAGGGTATGTAATGTTAACTGTTCGTGTTTTGGCTCTTTGATTACCCACAGGTTCAAAAATCACCTTTAGCGTTAACTGACTCACAAAGTAAGAAGGTAATTTAAGCTCCTCTAATAGCTTATACACCGCACCAGAATCTTTATGTGCATCAGCTTCTAAAGTGATGCGCTGCTTATCAGTACGCGTTAGGTTGACTCGTAGGCGTGTCACTAACACATCGCTAATGCCTGACGTAGGCTCAAATTTAAACTCAAAATCCTCAGCTGTGACGGGGTTTAGCTCATAAACACGTTTGTCGATTTTTTTATCACTAAGTGCTGGCAATTTTAAAATATGTTGAGCAAACATCAACTGAAAAGCGCCAACGGATTTAGTATTCCTAGGTGCGTAAACATCTAACGAGCCTTCTGCTTTGCAGTAAACAAAAATGATTTCAAACGCGGGATGATGTGCTTGGCTTTTTAAAGTATTGCCTATCCACTCAATAGATGATTGGGCAAAGCCTTCAGGGTAGGCAAAAAAGTATTCTTTATCATTGCAGCGATACGGCTCAACAATACAATTTTTTCCCCGTCCTTCCTTGTTGTAAAAAAATTCACTAATGGCTTTGGATAAAGCACTAATATCAGTTTCCTCTACATGAGGCGGCACACAAGGCAGATCATTGCGCTTTTTCCAATAAGAAGCGCTAACATTATCGGCATTTAAAAACAAAATCGCACCGCGCCAATAACTCGCTTTTTCTAAATACGCCCACATCGCCTTAGGGTGAAAGCCATCGATATCCGCAATAGCTTCAATGAATGCTTGGTCATCATAAAAGCTCGCTTCATCAGCCAGCGCAGTAATACCGCCCTCACAAGCTAACGCATTAATGTTTTGGAACACTGCTTCAATTTCAGTTTTTTGATCATCTTGCAGTGAATTAAATATTTGTTGAATGGCGTCGATATCAGTTTCTTTTCTTTCGCTCAAATCAACTGACAACTGGTACTTATCAGCATTTAAAAATTTTTCTAGTAATTGATTTGGAGTGTGTCTAAAAAACTGTCTATTTGAATATTGTGAGGGCATTTATCATCCTTAATTAGCTTGTAATAGATGTTTTCAAGATAAATCTGCTACATAAATTTGCTTTAAAGGTAACAACGCTCGGTACTTGGGTGATAGCTTATGGTAGTTCTGTAGTATCAAATCAACGAGTTCATCGCCATCTATTAGCCGTAACTTTGCTTTATTACGCTCTATCAATCTCGCAGGGCGAGAATAAGAACCCAAGTTAACAAACAAACCATATTCACCATCTCCCAAGGCACCCAAAAGCTGATTAACCTCTGGTTCACCGTTTAAAGTGATTGATCTTTTGCACTGTACTTTGATAATTGGCAGTTCAAAACCTAGCTCATCTTTATGTGCGATAATATCTACGCCACCGTCACCTGATTTAGATGATACACGCGCTTTATATCCCATACACACTAAGATATGTGCTACGAAATATTCAAAATCATACCCGTCCAGTTTGGTATGAAGTTGCTTAATGATAAAGTCTTCTGTCGTTTGTTCTGCTTGATATGAGATAGATTCTGTTAGGCTGTCATCATCAATATTTTCATTATCAACATTAGGACTAACGTCTTTTTTATTAAGATCAACTTTATGCAAAAACTCATTAGAATTACTTTTAACAGAAAATAAAGTCAGTGCCGCTCCTATTTCGTTTAAAGCAGACTGGCTAAAATCACTTCGTGGAAAACTACCTAACCACTGCACTGGAAGATGATTGGGATAATCATGTTCGTCAACCTCCACATATATATACTTTCCTACCACAAGGCCAATATTAACCATCCTGTCCTTAGATGGGTAAATAATAATATCCTTTGGTTGAATCTCATTAACAAAGCGAAAGAGCACACCTGCATTTTGAGGAATAGCACCCTTTTTAATATCTAGGTACATTTCTAATAGCACTTTCTTTAATTTATCACGCGATTGTGAGTTTTTTTGCAAGTTCCCTAATTTCACCCACCCAATGCCAACATAATTATTATCCAGAGGTGATGAACCAACTTTCTCACCCATATGTATTCCCCATACATTCATGCTTTATCACCTTTGTTAATTAATAATACAAAATCTGTGTAGATTGAAGTTATTAGCCACTAATACAATTTAAAATTTGCTGCTGAATAACCTGACCATTCTCATCTTTTTTTATGACCATCAGAAATAAACAATTACCATCACTGTTTTTAGCCCATAAATTACCCACTGCATTCTTTTCAGCAGAATCATCATTGGATTTATATACTTCTCCTTTGTATTCAACAATCAATATTCTTCCATCAATTAGCTCTACGATGAAATCTGGATAGAAATTACCATTTGCCAAAGGAAGCGAAAAGCTTGCCGCTTCACGCCTAAATAAATTTCTAATCCAATGCTTCACTTGCGGCATCAAGTCAATCACCTGTGCACAATCAAACTCTTCACCACTAGCTTTCATATCTTCAATTTGAGGGTAATAATGTTTTGAGAAAACATAAGCACCTTTGTAATAAGGTGGGCGTGCGGGGTATTTATCAGACGTGAATTTATAACCGTAATCATAAGTTGTCGTCACTTCACTATCATTCAAAAATAACGTGTCTTGATAACCTTGCTTATCCGCTTGCTTTCTATATTGTGTAATAAGCTCTTGTATTGCATTGGCTAATGGAAATTTATTTCTAACTAGCTTGGTTAATGTAAGCTCTGGTTTTTTCAAAAGCCCGTTAATAATTATTGAGATAAAGCTGGTCAAGGTTGATTGTGTTACATCACTCTTGCGTGATTCTCTGTCTAGCCAATTAACAAGTTATTCTTGTTTTGTTTCAGTATGAACTAGGTTTAAATTCAAGTTTTCGTTTTCGCTAATCACACTATATCTAATTTTTTTGCCTTCTAAGTCCAGTATAAAGCTGGTGGTTTCTTCTGTAACTTGAAAGTTTAATTCTGCCTTATAGCTTAATAAATCCCAGCCATGTATATCTAAGAAAAGCTCTTTCTCTGCAAGCTCTAATTCACCTTAATACACAACAGCAAGTCGAGGCAACTCGGTAAAGCTTACCCCGTTTGCTGAGGGGGACTGTGTTGCGATTATACTATTGTTATGAATATAGACATTTCGCTTTTTTTTTGCTTTATCGTCAATAGATACCTTGGTAATTGTTTTGATAATATCCTCTGACACTTGCCCCGATATGGAAACGACCTTGCGCCCCTCAACTTCTGATACTGTAATTTTATTTTGGTCATCTTGGGTTAAATGCTTCGTATCAGGTATCTCTGTAACTTCTAATCTAAAAGGAACTACGGCTATTTTTTTCTGGCCTGTACTTGAATGATTAGGATTAAAAAGATCACCTTGATTAGCATCTTGTTGCTTTAAAAATGTGGCTACTTCTAACTCTTCAAAACCCATTTCTATTAATTGATCAGAAAGCTGTGCTTCTGCTTGTGCCATACCTGTTGATGATGAATGTGCATAGGCTCTATTAAGCTCTTCAATGACCCTACGTTTTGCATAAGGCATTCTTAGCACTCGTCCTAAAAACTGTTCTGTTTGCTTACTGGAGGTAACGTTTCTTACGGAGCAAAAGACATAAGCCATTGAACAATCCCATCCTTCTGCGAGTGCTTGGATAGTGATAACATAACAAATTTTATTGTCTTGCTGAAAAAGGTCAATGCCCTCTAAATCTTTTTGGGTACCTGTTGCTATAGCAATTTGATCTTCTTCAATATGGTTTTCTTCAATCAAGCACTTTTTAATATCTTCAACGGTCACTTTACCGTTTTTATTATCCGCTTGTAACAACACTATCGGACGTATGTAATCTTTGCCTTTTTGCGCTGATAGCTCTAAACGATTAGGCTGTTATAAAACTCAATAGAACGTAATGGGACGAAATCTAAGGTTTATCGATAAAAGAAGGGATAGCAAAAGGGCATGGTAATAGCTTTCAAGTATTGTAAACAAAGGGCTGCAAGCCTTATAAACCAACAGGCATAAAAAAACCGCAACTAAGCGGTTTCAATATTTAAATTCGTAAATGGCGGTGAGGGAGGGATTCGAACCCTCGGTACGTTTCCGTACACACACTTTCCAGGCGTGCTCCTTCGGCCACTCGGACACCTCACCTTTTGAAGATGGAGAGTCTAGGATATCAGCGCTTTAAATGCAATTTATTTCAACCGCTTTAACATATGTATTCAAATACCGGGTAAGGAGTTTGAATTCAAGTAGCTAGAAATCCAGTCAAAGATCAATATGCAAACCTCTAAAACACGATTCTTTGAGCAATTACAAGTATCTGTCAGTGCTGTTGGCAATGCTATAAAATCGCAGGTTCGTCCAATTATTACAGGTTTATTTATGTTTATGATGTTGCGCGTGATGCTGGCGGTATATTCAGTTTCCCCATAGAGATATTGACGAGTATGTATAAAACATCATTATAAATGTCATTACCTTGACAGCGATTTGGACTAACTGGTGGCTGGCTAGGTTGGGTATATTCAATACACAACCCCTTTCTAGCCGCCTATTGCGTAAATTAATAACTGATGAACTCAAGACCATTATCACAATCAGCACTAACAGTTTTTAACACCATCACAGTAAAGGTAATGAAAAGACCGCTTCCAAGGTAAATCCTGCTCGCCTGTAATCGCTCAATATATTCAGTATCCGATCGTTTCTGCTATTAGAAAGTTGATTGAATTCCTCTCATTGGTTCTTTCAGGGGCTGTTCCACTGGATAACAGTAGTCAGTTTCAGTCAAAGCAAATGCTTTACATGCCATTCCAATAACGTGATTAAAGGTCACGACAGCGCGCTGAACCAGCTCTTTGCACCTAGGTAGCTCGACCTATTTATTGTGAGGGCATCCATCATTTCAGCTTTCAAGCATTCCTTAACATACATGTTCTTAAGCTGACGGTTTTCGTCTTTGATCTCCTTTAATTAATTGAGCTATCATGGCCATCTTATCTGGATTACCACTTATAAAAATCGCTGAATTTATACTGTGCTTTGGTTATAGTTAGGTACAAGTGTGTCTGTTTCGGCTGGTTTCATGAACAGAATAGCCATAATTTGGTCATCTGAATATTCTGGCTGTTTCATACCAAATATCCTGCATTTATATTACGGTAAAATTATAACTTTGGATTCAATTAAATTTCCCGTAAATTACCAAAACAGAAATTAATTTTATACTTTATAAGTTGCGATTTGCCTCTAATGATGTCAAATTCCATATAGTTTTAATGATAATAAATCTATAACTGGAGGATTTTAATTTCTTGTTATTATTATATAATTTGATAAATTATCTGGGTTAAATGTTAATTATAATTTAATAAAAAACCCTTATTTTTATAAAATAAAAATATTATATACAAGTTCAGTTCAGAAAAATAAGTTAATTTCTTTAACTGATTACTGAAACCAGAAGAATAAATTATCACTCTTGCTTATCTGTTAATTATAATAAATTTTCTATATCCCAAATTAAATTTTATATTACAATCAACAAGATCAGTATCCATTTTATCCTGAACTCACCCTTTAATGCCCGGTACAAAAAGTAGGGAATATTTTTTATTGATAGCAGTTCATGCTTATTCTAATATAAGAGCTAAATTATTAATTTTTTTATAAAGAAGACAGTATTAAATGCGCTTTAATTGTATTAAGAGTAGTCATAATTTAACCGTTAAAACTAAGTTGTATGTTATTAAATTTATATTGTCACATTAGATTCATTAATTAGTAATATTTTTAAAGTTAGCCTAGCTACTGTATAAAAATACTTTAATCCTAAGCAATACCATTACAATTGGCTATAATTATCTAAACAATTGGCTTGTATTTTAGATCAGTTAAACGATAACATGATCGTTCTTAAATTGTAGGATGTGTTAAATATTTTGTTGCCAAACCAGTAACTGTTTAGCATTTAAATGAGGTAAATAACGAATCTATAGCTGGGCAGACTATACAAAAAATAATCATTTAATAATCAATTTATCATAATCAAAAAAAGCCCGGGGAAATTATAACCAATGGCTACAGATTAGCATGCTATTAAAAATAGTTAGAGGACCACATTCAATAGATTTTTCATCGTTCAGAACAAAGCCCAACAGGATTGTCATCTTTATCTTGAACGGTTTTTTTACAGTGCACATGTATGTATCTAAGTGATAAATTTATCGTGTAGTTCAGCTATGGGGATCATGCACTTTTGCTTTTTTCCGAACCATTTGTATCTATTTTTAGCAGTTAGAGAATAAAAAAAATTGCGGATTGATTCTGGTATAATCTTTAGTATTACAAACAAGTTCCATGGCATTTTAAGTTCTTGTGCTATAGCCAATACAGCATTACTTTTTTTCAAAATTTCATTGTTGCTTACAAAAAACAATGTATCTATACAGTCACTGGATATGTGGTGTTTTGCCAGAAATTTTTGGCCTTTTCCTGACTGCATAGGTAAAAATTTAAACCTGTTTTTATTATCTCTGGCAATAATAAAGTTAACTGAAGTATTACAAAGATTACATAAGCCATCAAAGACAACTATACTGTGATGGCTTTGATTAACTTTATCCATAATTTAACTGCATACTAATGACTATTTTTATTAGAATTACTTATTTTTTATGTTAAGTATATCTTAAATTCACTGAATTTTTATTTTAATAAGGTGTTTTTTACAGTATAAAATATACTTAGACGTATGCTGCATGATATTCTCAAATGAGCATATTAGTTTTTTTATTAACACTTTAGATCAATTGCTGCTATTCAAATTTGAGATGTGGTTACGGTGAAAACGATTTAGGCAATTTAAGGCTTATGGCTTGGTTAGAAGTTACCTTCTGGCAACAGCGTGTTGGGTTGTTTATTGTCCTTTGGCTAATGGCCCTGTCAAGCCATTGTGATTTGTCCAACTGTATAAAAATACTGTGCATTAGTGGCAAAAAAAAACCATTAACCTCACTATTAAATATCATGGCATAAGATCAAGCATGGTAGGCTTAAAAAATTCAGCCTTATTTAAAAGCAAGGTTGGTCTGGGAATAGACACATTATTTGAGTGATAATAATGTAAAGGTTACAGATTTTAAAAACTATTCTAGTTTAAATTCAGTGAAGCAATATTAATTTCCTAGGGTATCAATATACTCTGCCAGATTTTCCATATCCTTAGTGGATAACTGCTGTGCATTTGCCCACATGATTGCAGATTGTGTTCCACGGGTCTTTTTATCTTTATAAGCTTGCAACATATCCACTATATTGTTCTTGCCAGCAAGATAAGGGCCAACTCCACCTTCCCCTGATCCGCCATGACATGCGGCACAGTTCTTACTGTAAATATCCTTACCAAGTTCAACAGTTGTCTTGTTAGATAAACTCATCATTTTTGCATGTAGCCTCTCAGACGGGGTACCTGAATTTTTTAATTCATTGTCATAGCAACTACCACTACAGTTATGCACCCTTGCATAATCTTTATAGTTAGTCTGGGAGTAAAACAGCACCACTAATAAACTGCTAAATATGATAATTATTAAAGGTATTTTCATAAACATGTCCAAATCAGATTATCATTCGTAAATGATGAATAATATTTCATTTAGTTTTTCACTACTTCCCAAGCCAAACTGTTTGATTTAACTTTTAAGTCTGCATACTATCGTATAATTCTTATAAACTGCGTTAAACTGTTTGGATTATACTGGCTAGTTAGCCTATGATGGTTTTTTTGCAGTTCAATATAATCACCCATGTTTGCGGATACGAATTATATCATACGTATCCGCAAACATGTTGGGGTCTAGTAAATATTAGACTTCAATACAATTAACTTCTACATTGCCAATACGTCATGGATGCCCAAAGTTCCAATACAGATATATTTGCCTCATGCATTGGTTATCTGTTCTATATTAATACAACACTAACAAACATTAATGTTTACTAATAACTAAAAAGTAAGTACAACCGTTACAAAGCTTAACTATGGCAAGAGAAAAGGGGGTAAACTAAATTTGCAAATTTTTGTTCCAATATGAAGAAATCGTTTTTTCAATATTGCCAAAAGCCACCCGTAGACATAAGCATCTTAAATCCTGATGGTCAAAATTGGCTTTATAAGCATCAACTGCGATATCTCAGATGAAAACAAATTAGCCAGATATAATGACCTTAAAAGGTGAATACATACGATAGTTGTTATTGGTGTGGTTGTACTGTGGTAAAGACAATCTACATATAGGAAACAGCATGGACACCTGATGGAATAAGTTATTTTCTGTTTACTGCGAACCTGAAAATGTAGATATAGCCTTATAAGCCATTTTAAATACTGTACTGATTTTAAAACAAAAATTATTTTGATCTATCTGTTAACACGGCGTTCCAATCGGCTACCACTATTACTCCTTATAAGACCAGATAGACCCAGGCCAAGCATTGATTTAATCTGTAAAAAAGCAACGCTAACGCATTGCTTTTTTAATGGTCAGCCGCGCTTCCATTATTGCGGTAACTGGTCATCCACACCCTGAACGTACCAGTTCATACTCATTAGAGTGCCAATATCTAAAACTTCACCCTCACCAATAGCTTGACTGCCATCCTGTGCAAAAATGGGTCCGGCAAATGGATGCAATTCACCACTGGTAATGGATGCTGTTGTGGCTTCTGCCATTGCCTTAACATCATCTGGCATATTGTTAAAGGCACCCATGCGAACCATATTCATATCCATACCACCGAAGGTATCAGTACTTTCCCAACTGCCGTCTAGTACAGCCTGAGTACGAGCAATATAATAGTCAGTCCAGTTGTTAACAATAGAGGTTAACAACGCTTTAGGTGCAAAAGCAGCCATATCAGAGGCTTGACCAAATGCATATACGCCCTTTTCTTCAGCAACCTGAATGGCAGCAGTGGAATCTGTATGCTGTGTAATAATGTCTGCTCCCTGGCTGATCAACACCTTAGCAGCATCAGCTTCTTTGCCTGGGTCAAACCAGGAATTAACCCATATTACCTTGAGCTTAAAGTCGGGATTAACTGACTGGGCACCCAAAAGGAAGGAGTTAATACCACGTACAACTTCAGGAATTGGGAAGGAAGCAATATAGCCTGCTGTGCCAGATTTGGATATTTTCCCGGCAATCTGTCCAATTACATAGCGACCTTCATAAAAACGAGATGAATAAGTAGACACGTTATCAGCTTTCTTATAGCCGGTAGCATGTTCAAACTTTACCTCTGGAAAACGTTTGGCGACCTTGATTGTTGGATCCATGTAGCCAAATGAAGTCGTAAAAATGAGCCCTGTACCCTGTCGGGCTAAACGCTCGATGGTGCGTTCTGCATCAGGACCTTCTGGTACGTTTTCCACAAACATGGTTTCCACCTGATCTCCCAAAGTGTTTTCCATGGCTAAACGACCCTGATCATGCTGATAGGTCCAGCCATGATCTCCTGGCGGCCCAATATAGATAAATCCAACTTTTAGCTTGTCCGCAGCAGTTGCCGACAATGACATGACTACTGCTGCGGTCACCGCAATAATCGTGGTCACTAATTGCTTCATATACTACTCCTTATCAGTTTTCATTATATAAAACTTACTTTCTACTTCGATGATCAGATCCTGTCTACTTAATGTACATCGAATGCGCAGCCTGCTCAACGATCAGGGACAAATCCTTGACCTAGCGAAGCAGGTGTGTTGACTACCGACAAACGCCGGTTGGTCGAAATTAATATCAGTGCTACGATAGTAGCCAGGTATGGCAGAGACGACAGGAACTGGGATGGGATACCAATACCCCAAGCTTGCGCGTACAGACCAAGAATCCATACCGTGCCAAATAAGTAAGCGCCGATGGCTAGCCGCCCAGGCATCCAAGTTGAAAAAACCACTAGGGCAAGTGCGATCCACCCTCTGCCGGCTGTCATGTTTTCAATCCACTGGGGAGTATAGGACAGAGATAAGTAGGCACCCGCCAAACCTGCACAACAACCACCAAAAACAATACAGGAAAGGCGTACTGCAATAACCTTATAACCTAGTGAATGGGCTGATTGATGGCTTTGACCCACTGCCCGGACAATCAGCCCAGCCCGAGTACGATATAAGAAGTAAGCTACACCTAAGGTTAACAATATGGAAATGTATACTAGCGGATCTTGACCAAATACTAATGTCCCCAGTATCGGCATTTCATTTAACCCGAACACATTGAGCGGCTGCATTTTTTCTCCGGGTAACCCCACCAAATTACTCCCGATCAAACCGGATAGACCCAAGCCAAGCAAGGTAATAGATAAGCCAGTTGCAACCTGATTAGTGATCAATATCTGAGTCAAAAATCCAAATAATAAAGCCATGGCAGCACCAGCTAAAATTGCTGCCAACACACCCAGCCAGGGTGAACCGGTAAGATGCGCAGCCCCAAAGCCACAAACGGCGCCCATCACCATCATCCCTTCTACACCCAGATTAAGTACGCCTGAACGTTCTACCACTAATTCACCAATAGCAGCCAGTAAAAATGGAGTGGAGGCGGTAATTACGGTGAGTACAAATGCTTCAAGACCTGTCATGGTAAAGAGCCTCCCTGGGTTAATTTTGGCATACTGGATAGTAGCCTGAGACGATAATAAATCAGGGTATCGCACATCAGAATAAAAAATAACAGCATTCCCTGAAATACATGGGTGGTCTTATCGGAAATACCCAAC
This sequence comes from uncultured Pseudomonadales bacterium, assembly GCA_943787595.1. Classification (GTDB taxonomy): domain Bacteria; phylum Pseudomonadota; class Gammaproteobacteria; order Pseudomonadales; family Balneatricaceae; genus CALSNA01. The sequence continues at coordinate 171,731 of CALSNA010000005.1, read as the reverse complement.
TCAATTTGTACGCCTTCACCACCTAAATAGCTCACTGCCAGCAACAAGCCTGCCATCATAACGCCAATTGAGTTTAAGCGACCTAAAAAAGCCACAATTATGGCAGTAAAGCCATAATTAGGTGATATGGAGGGCTGTAGTTGCCCTACCGGACCGGCTACTTCGATAATACCTGCTAAGCCTGCTAGGGCACCAGATAATAATAGACAGAACCAAACCATGCGTGTCTGAGAAAAACCAGCAAAGGCGCCTGCACGTGGAGCCCCTCCAATCACCCGTATTTCGAATCCTTTTATGGTTTTGGTCATCATCCAATACAGAATTACAACGGCTAGGATAACCAGAATAATCCCCATATGTACCCGGCCATTGCCGATGATAATCGGCAGTTGATGCCAACCTTCAAAACTAACCGACTTGGGAAAATTATAACCATGTGGATCGCGCCAAGGGCCACGAACCATCCAGTCCAACAGTAATTGAGCAACATAAACCAGCATGAGGCTGGTTAGAATTTCATTGACTCGGAAACGATTTTTTAATAAAGCAGGTATTGCACCAAACAGTGCACCACCTAGGGCTCCGAGTAACAGCATGCAAACAAGGGCTAAGGGGGACTGCCAATCACCAAATAATATGGGAATGCTGCTACCAAACAAAGCACCAATCAGCAGTTGGCCTTCAGCACCGATATTCCAGATATTGGCACGAAATGCAACGGCTAAGCCGCAGCCAATCAGGATCAGTGGCGAGGCCTTGACCACTAACTCTTGCAACGACCAAATGCTAGTAAGAGGATCAATAAAATAGAGGTATAACGCCTTTAGTGGCGGCTGCCCCATAGCCAGGAAAATCAGCCCTCCCGCTATAACAGTCAGCCCAATAGCCAACAATGGTGAGAGATAACGCATCATTGGTGAGGCGTTATGCCGTTTTTCAAGAATGATTTTTGCACTCATAATGTCTGTGCCTGTGTGGATGTTTCGTGGGCCCCAGCCATTAACAGGCCAATCTGTTCTGCTGACAATGATTGTGCTGGTTGCGCCGGTGATAAGTAACCTCTAGAAATAACCGCGATTTGATCTGCCAGTTCAAAAATTTCATCAAGATCCTGACTGATAACAATCAGCGCACTGCCACTTCGAGCCAAATCAATTAAAGCTTGACGAATCAAAGCAGCAGCACCAGCATCGACGCCCCAAGTGGGTTGGTTGACGACCAGTACTTTGGGACGACGGTCTAGTTCTCGCCCCATCACAAACTTTTGTAAATTACCACCTGAAAGTGAACCTGCTTCTGGATCTGGCTGACCTTTTCGTACATCATAGACCTTGCCAATGTGCATGTTAATGTCTCTTGCCAAGGTGTAATTAATGGTTCCTGAGCGACCGACTAGTGATTGTTGATCATGGTTATCACGTAGGCTGTGGCGTGACAGAATAATATTGTCAGATAGGCTAAAGTTAGCCACAGCGCTGTGGCCCATGCGTTCTTCTGGAATAAAAGCTGCCCCGATACGGCGCCGTTGAGTAATACCCAGATGACCACAAGCTTGCCCACACATATTGATTGCCTGTGGCTTATTGTTAGTTTGTTCTCCAGACAAAGCTGCAAACAATTCACTTTGACCATTGCCCGCTACACCTGCGATGGCTAAGATTTCACCTGCTCGCACTTGTAGATTGACGGCTTTTAAGTCGACCCCGAACGGTGTGTCAGCGGCCTGGCTGAACTGTTCAGCAATAATCAATGGCTGGCCAGACGCAGCAACGGTACCGTGTGATACTGCATGCACTTCTGCACCTACCATCATTTGCGCAAGACTGGCAGCAGTTTCAATCTGGGGATCAACTGAAGCCACTATTTTACCATGCCGCAAAATAGTGGCTCCATGACAGATTTGTTTGACTTCTTCCAGACGATGGGAAATATATAAAACTGCACAACCTTCGCTAGTTAGCCTTTGTAAAGTTGTAAACAAAGACTGTGCTTCCTGAGGTGTTAATACCGCAGTAGGTTCATCCATAATTAACAAGCGTGGCTGCTGTAACAGACAGCGCACAATCTCAATACGCTGGCGTTGGCCAACAGAAAGATCGGCCACCAGGGCATCTGGCTGCAACGTTAAACCATAGTCATGAGATAGCTCACTGATACGCTGTTCTAGATTGCCTTCCCGTAAATTTGCCGGCAGAGCCAAGCTGATATTTTCTGCTACCGTCAATGCTTCAAAAAGGGAAAAATGCTGGAATACCATGCCAATACCCAGCTCGCGGGCGCGGGCTGGGCTATCTACAATCACGCGTTCACCCTGCCAAAGAATTTCTCCTGAAGTAGGCTGTAATGCACCATAGACCATCTTAACCAAGGTAGACTTGCCAGCACCATTTTCACCTAGTAATGCATGAATTCGACTACCTTGTATATGTAAATTAATATGATCGTTGGCTGTGAGGTTGCCAAATTGCTTTACTAGATTTTTTACTTCCAGCAGGGGGGGCTCATGAGTACTATGCAAAGACACAATCTTGCACTCCATATTATCTCATTATTGGGCTTATTCCTGAGTTATCATGGGCGGCATCTGTTTTAATACACAGATAACGCACCAAAGATACGGCAGAAAAATGATGTCTTACTAGTTGCCAGGCACGGCAAACAGACAACTGGTATTTCTGCTCTGATACTGGCAAGTTGTCATTGATAAAACAAGTGAAGTTATTTAGTTTGGCATGCAGGTTTAGTCGAATACTCTGGTCATTTAGAGAACTTGACGACACAGAAACGTAAATCTTTGCAACCCCGCGATTGATGTGTTCGAAAAGCGATGATTTTATCAACTGGTATATACATTGCACTAATTTTTGACAAGCGGCATGAGCAATATCAGTCAAGATTAAGGTCTGGGGCTGGACAGATTCTTTCAGTAAGTGATTCAGCTTAGTTGCCACCATCCAATCCGACCAGGATTTACTTTTGGGCAAGGAATACTGTGTTATGACCGCTGTCAAATGGTATGAAGGGAGCACCACTGGCCAATTGTTAGCGCCAATGTAAGTAGCCCATTGAAACATTACAATTGATTGCAATGTATCTTTGACATCAATACCTAAGTCCATTTGTAGCAATTGCTTGATCAAAACGGCTGTATTCATGAAGTAATCACTACTGGTTATTATTTTTATAATTCTATTAATGATTGTAATGCCAATTAAAAAAATCGCAACTAAAAAGTTGATTAGACAGCAGTAACATGAATGTCTTAACTTGAATTTACAGTAACTAAAATGGCAAATTTTTCCAGGGTAATTATCAGCCCATCATAGTTATATCATGTTTCATTAATAATCCCCGGCATGGTTACCATGATACTTAAATATCGTGGTAACCATGCCAAAGGTATCCTTAGATCTGAAATTGTTCAAAAGTATCAAAATACGGGTTATCCAGCAGTGCAACTGGAGCAATCACGGCCTCATTGGCAACATGGTTGATCAGATACAGTTGAGCTACCCGTCGTAGATCAGGCAACGAAACCTGTAAAATGGCGGTTCGAAAAGCCTGCCTATGTGACGGTGTACGTCCATGCAGGCCACTCTCATATGCTTGTAGTGCTTCACCAGCAGGAGAACCGGGCTTATCAATACTACTAATTACACCTAGCACAGCTTCTTCAAGGTGTTGCTGGGTTAATTCTGATCCCAAAACCCAATCTACTGAAGCACTAAAGTCGGCCATAGTTTCAGCACTGCGTGGATCGCGATAAGAATAAAATCGGAAACAGGCATTGCTAGAATCCTGGCTGGCTCCACCACCATAGGCTCCTCCTTGTTCACGTACAGTTCGATGCAGAAAACCATTACGCAAGACTTCACCCAATATCGTCAGAGGTGCTGCATCTATATGCCCTGCAACAACTGTTTTAAAGACTCGGGCACAAAAATTAACTTGGCTGTTAGTCAGCCAAACTTGCTTTATAATTTTATCTGTAGTGGTGAACCCCAATGGTTGGGGAATTTGGGTATTGTGATGGCCAAATTGGTTGACCATAGAATCAGCCACTTGTTGCTGATATTGTGACTCAGCTACGCTGACCAGTTGTTGAGGCGCAGCCTGTAGGTTTTGCAATAGGCCAGTTAACTCTTTACCTAATTGTTCTAACGCTGCCGGTTCAGTGAGACTATCATCAAGCTCCTGCAACCATTTGATACCAGCAAGCCCAGACATATGGTAGCTAACTTGGTTGATACAACTCATGTTTTGTCCTGCCGCACCAATGGCCAGAGAATGACCAGACTGCACAATGCTCCGTTGTTTTCTGGCGCGCAACTGGGATACCAATTCTCGGATTCTACGCAGTTCATCAAAGCGGGCCTGCGCTAAAGTAGCGGCTAGCAACTGTGCTATGGCATCCTGTTGACTTATTAATCCTTTGGTAGATAGTATAAAAAAGCCGCGGGCATCATTTTCATTAGTTCTTCCCCCAAGCAACGAAATATAGGCGGCCAAATTGCCACAAACAGATGCCTGACGGGCTTGAACCTGCAAATAGCTCTCATTTGCCAGGCCCACTTCAGTGATTAACTGGCTTAACAGCCCTAACAATGGCATTTTCTCTTGCGGCATGGTCGTCAAATCTACCACTAGTTGGTGATAGATCAACCCATTAGTAGCTTGATTGTAAAATGTCCAGTGTTGGGTTGGGTCACCTAGACTTGGCTCTGGAATGGTCAATTCCAAAGGTATATCATCGCGCTCCAGCTTTGGTAAACTGCTGGTATCACCAGTTTGCTGCTGACGCGTCAGCAAAGCTATAGTTTGCTCCTCAAGCCTTTGTCGGTGTGCTGTTGTCATGGTGTTCATAAGGCGTGCCAATCTCTGTCGTTCATCGGCATCACGATACTCAGCCAAAGTTTTATCAGGAGCTAAAACCAGACGCACCCGGTGAGGGTTATCCAGTAACAATGTTTTAATTAACTCAGGTATATAGCGAGGATTAAGGATATCCTCATGGAGTTGTTGGAGTACTGCGTCCAAATTGAGTAATGCAAGGGCATCACCATCGTGTATTGCACCAGGGAGACTAGACAGGATTAATTGCAGTCCATAAGGATAACTGTCACCGCCTATTTCCCTTTGATTTAATTCCAGTTGATGTAGAGCTGCCTCCACCTGTGCCTGAGACACACCTTGCTCGACCACATTCTGTAGACAATCCAGCACCTGTTGTTCAAATAAGTCAGCAATATTTGTTTCGGCCCCTTCAATACCACACATAAAAGCCATTTCCCGATTTGAATCTTCTAATCCACACAGTGGTGATGGCGCAGAACCCAAGCCACAGGTTTCCAGCAGATGACGTAATGGTGAAGCACTGTTGTCTAATAATACTCGTCCTAACAAATTGGCCTGCAATTGCCCGGCCAAGTCAATGCTTGATCCTAATAACCAGCCTACAACAACATGGCTTCGAGAGTGAGTGTCGTCTGTGGCTACAGCGTACCCTTCTTGCACTTTTAAGGGGCTAAAATAACGTTGCTCATCAGCGACTGCCAAGTCTATGGACTGGCGTTCAAAACGACCCAATGCATACTTTTCAAAACGCTGTTGATGTTCACAGGCAGAAATATTGCCAAAAGTCATCAGTACTGCATTAGAAGGGTGATAATGGCGTCGATAAAAAGCCACTAACTGGTCATAAGTTAGTTGAGGAATATGGCTTGGTTCTCCACCACTGTTGTAATGATAGGTCGTTGTGGGAAATAGATAACGGCATAGTGTCTGCCATAATTGGCTAGTCACAGAACTCATGGCACCTTTCATTTCGTTATACACTACACCCTTGTAAACTAGGGAAGACTGCCCCGATTCGGTCTTTTCTAATTCAAGTCGGTGCCCTTCCTGAGCAAAATCCAAGGGGTCAAGTCGGGCAAAGAAAACCGCATCTAAATATACTTCCAGTAGATTATTGAAATCTTTACGATTCTGGCTAGCAAAGGGATAAGCAGTCCAATCACTGCTAGTAAATGCATTCATAAAGGTATTTAGAGAACGGCGTATCATCATAAAGAATGGATCACGTACAGGAAATCGCTGACTTCCACATAAAGCGGTATGTTCCAGAATATGGGCAACGCCAGTAGAGTCTTGAGGCATGGTGCGCAATGCGATCAAGAAGACATTTTCAGTATTGTCTGACGCCAAGTGATAGTGTTGAGCCCCTGTTTTGATATGCTCAAAAGCCTGCATGGTAACTTGCAGTGATGCAATGTATTGTTGACGGACAAAACGAAAGGCAGGGTCAACTGCCGGTGTAAAATCATTCATATATTTAACCTGATGATAAAAAAGCAAATGGCTTTGGGAGTACTTTTTGACCCATGGCATAACGAATTACATGGTGTTTTATGGCAGGTACAGCAGCTCCAGCCAGTATACCATTACGTATCCATTTAAGAGGGGCACGCTGATTGTTAAAGGTATGGTAAAAGAAGTCCATAGTGGTCATCATTAAACCATTGGCCAGCCGTCGCTGACGCGCATATTGTTGTAATACTTGCTGACTGTGCCAAAGTTGGTTCTGTGACAACGCTGTTTGGATCAATTGTGCCAAGCAGGCAACATCCTGAAAACCTAAATTGACACCTTGACCTGCTAGTGGATTAATCATGTGGGCAGCATCACCAATCAAGGCTACCCCTTCTTTGGTATATGCCTGGGCATGTTGTTTCTGCAGCCTGAAGTGTCCCTTGTTGAGGACAGAAAATGATCCCAGTTCAGTTGGAAAAGCAGCACTGATTGCCATGGCCACCTGCTGATTTGACCAATCTTTCATTTCCCGTATTTGTTCAGCCTGATGATACCAAACCAAAGAGCCATGCTGTCCTGGCAGGGGTAAAAATGCTTGTGGACCAGTACTGGTAAATCGCTGCCAAGTGATATCCTGTTGCCCAATTTCAGTTGCCACTGAAGCCACCAAACAAGCTTGTTCATACTGGCTACTATTAACACCGATACCACAGCTTTGCCTTACTACAGACTGACCACCATCAGCACCAATAAGTAACTTAGCATGTAATTGCTGTTGTGTATCCAGAGTAATTTGATAACGCTTTGCCAATCGATTTATCTGGACAGGTTTTGCTGGGCAAATCAGCTCAATATTAGTCCACTGGGCAAGATTATGCCAAAGTGACAGCTGCAGCAGCCGATTCTCAATAATATAGCCTAGGTTATCAACCTTGACATCTTTAGCGGCAAAAGTTAAGTCGCCAAATCCTGCTAGTTCCCATACCCGCATATACTGATATGGACACATACGCATATTTTCTAGCATTGACCAAGCACCACATTGCTCCAAAAGACCTCTGGATTGTGGACTGATAGCCGATACCCGCAGATCAAAGGCCTGGTTGATAGCAAATGCCTGTGGCTGTTTTGCTTCAACTAAGGCGATCGTCAAACCTAGCGGTGCCAATCGCAGCGCCATAGCGGTGCCAATCATGCCACCACCACAAATCACTACATCAAAGTCAGTCAAACTAATCACTCCATTGTCGAGATTCATAGTGCTATATTACTTCATATTTTATCTTGCCTTAAAGACAGGTTGCAAAATTATAATTTAAAGTAGCCATGCGGAGCTATCTAACCAACCTGCAAGCACTGTTATTATGGTGTGTTTTAGTAGATTGCTCCTGATTTCTATAAAAATTTTACGCCAGTGCCGCTGATACTTGGAACCGTAGCCAATTATCCTGAAACTTTGAAGCAACAATGGTTCGAAGATAATTAGATGGGGTAAATAACGGGCACTACCATTAATAAATCTGGAAATTTAAAACTCGTTTCATACGTGATTTTCTGACGATGCAGTCTATTTTTGTAAGGCATACAGGTTTAAAACAGGCCTATCAAGTAATGACTCTACAATTTGTAATTAAATATCTGGTTTGTGGTAAAGTACACAACGAGATAGTAGAAGTAATGTACATATAAAGAAAATTTAACACTATTTAACATGGCACATCGTAAGCTGATTTTTTTTACTACAAATGCGTTAAATTAAATCGACTATTCAAAAAATCAATCAGTGAGATTTGGCAAATAAATCTTGAAGTAATAATTTATGCGTTACAATGACTGCATCTGTAGAACAAGTTACAATAATGGCACTTAGCCAAGGATAATATAAGGAGCTTGGGTCTATTGAAACATAGGACTTAAGTATTACTGCAACTTGCAATTGCCGCAATGTCTTTCCTTTCCAAGCGTATAGATCAGCTGAATTCTATTTAGAGTGTATGCCACTATCCATTTAGTTAAACTAAGGAGTGCTTTAATGACCGATAAAATAGCTACATTAAGTATTGATGGCATGGATCCAATTAAGCTACCCATCTATGAAGGGACCGGTGGCCAAGATGTAATTGATGTACGCCAATTGGTCAACTCTAATCTATTTACCTATGATCCAGGTTTTGTTTCCACTGCCGCCTGTGAATCTAAGATCACCTATATTGATGGCAACCAAGGCATATTGCTGCATCGTGGTTATCCCATTGAGCAATTGGCAGCTGAATCTTCCTATCTGGAAACCTGCTACTTACTATTGTATGGTGAGCTCCCAACCGTAGAACAATTGGATAAATTTACCAATAGCGTGCGCAAGAAAACCTTGGTTAAAGAGCAAATGATCCATTTCTACAATGGGTTTAGTCGCGATGCCCATCCCATGGCTATTATGTGTGGCGTAGTAGGTGCCTTGTCTGCTTTTTATCACGACAGAATAGATATCAGTAATGAGGCACACCGCGAAGAAGCGGCAATAGGCCTGATTGCCAAAATGCCTACTTTGGCAGCTATGTGCCATAAATACTCTATCGGACAACCCTTTATTTATCCATGTAATGATCTAAGTTATGCTGAAAATTTTTTACATATGATGTTCAGCACACCTTGTGAATCAACGACCGTCAACCCAGTGTTATCCAATGCCATGGATAAAATTTTCATGCTGCACGCAGACCATGAGCAAAATGCATCCACTTCTACTGTACGCTTGGCTGGTTCGTCCGGGGCTAATCCATTTGCGTGCATCGCGTCCGGTATTGCAGCTTTATGGGGTCCTGCTCATGGTGGAGCTAATGAAGCTGTATTGGATATGCTTAGCAAGATTGGCAATGTCAATAATATTGAGCAATATATTTGTAAGGCAAAGGATAAACACGATCCGTTTCGATTGATGGGCTTTGGACATCGAGTTTACAAGAATTTTGATCCCCGTGCCAAAGTTATGCGGCAAACATGTGATGAGGTACTTAATCTGCTGGGCATTGAAAATGATCCTTTACTACAAATTGCTAAGCGGCTGGAGCAAATAGCCCTTGAAGACAATTATTTTATTGATCGCCAATTATATCCGAATGTAGATTTTTATTCTGGCATCATCCTAAAAGCAATCGGTATCCCGACTTCTATGTTCACAGTAATTTTTGCCATGTCACGCACCATCGGATGGATTGCTCACTGGAATGAAATGCACAGCGAACCTTATCGTATTGGCCGCCCTCGTCAGCTTTATACGGGTAAGACCCGGCGCGATTACCCATCATGAGCTAAAGGCTTTCAGGCTTGTAAAATAATTCTCAGCATCCGCCGCAAAGGTTCAGCAGCCCCCCATAATAATTGATCCCCCACGGTGAAGGCGGACAGGTACTTGGGTCCCATATTAAGTTTACGCAGACGCCCAATTGGCGTCATCATGGAGCCTGTAACTGTAGCTGGAGTCAATTCAGTCATGCTCATCTCGCGGGTATTGGGAACAACTTTAACCCATTGATTGGCTTCTGCTAACATGGCTTCAATTTCATCTAAGGGGATATCTTGCTTGAGTTTAATAGTCATTGCTTGGCTGTGACAACGCATTGCACCAACTCGTACACACAGCCCGTCAATGGCAATGGCCCCAGCATCATGACCAAGTATCTTATTGGTTTCAACTTGTGCTTTCCACTCTTCCCTACTCTGGCCATTGTCCAGTTGTGTATCAATCCAAGGAATCAAGCTACCTGCCAGAGGAACACCAAACTGATCTGAACTGTTATCTTGGTTCAGAATAGCATGGGCTACTTGACGATCAATATCTAAAATTGTGCTGGCGGGATCAGTAAGTTTTTTAGCTGCTGACTGATGAATAAAACCCATTTGAGTAATTAATTCACGCATATGCTGAGCACCACCACCAGATGCTGCCTGGTAAGTCATGCTAGATAACCATTCGATCTGGTTTTGAGCAAACAAACCAGACAAAGCCATTAGCATCAGACTAACAGTACAATTTCCGCCGATAAAGTCTCGTTGGCCATTAATCAGTGCGTTGTCAATTATCTGCCGATTAACGGGGTCCAGAACAATAACACTATCGGAAGCCATGCGTAAAACAGAAGCCGCATCAATCCAGTAACCCAGCCAGCCAGACCGACGCAGGGAGGGGGAAATTCGGTTAGTATAGTCACTGCCTTGACAAGAGATAATAATATCCATGGATTTTAGCACAGTAATATTATAGGCATCTTGCAGTATTGTTGTTTCGACGCCCACATCTGGAGACACTTGACCTGCCTGAGATGTTGACAAAAAAACCGGTTCAAACAATTGCAGATCATTTTCTTCTTGCATGCGTTGCAACAACACGGATCCTACCATACCGCGCCAGCCTACTAATCCAACTCGCTTCATAATGAGTATTCCTAAAACTTACTATATTAATACGAACTATTTATGCTTGGACATTACATATCAAAATGATGGGCTGATAGATTAATTATAAGCCCATAAAACCATGTTCGTTAGGCAGGTTTAAATCAGCGCTGCCGCAATGCCTCCAGTACTGCATAACCCATGGCTTTAGTTCCCACTTGTATGGTGCCATCAGATAAAATATCAGCAGTTCTAAAATCTTGATCCAATACTGTATTAACTGCATGTTCAATGGCATCTGCGGCACCTACATGACCTAGGGAATAGCGTAATAACATGGCTACAGATAAAATGGTAGCCAAAGGATTAGCCAGATCCTGGCCAGCAATATCTGGAGCGGAACCATGGCAAGGTTCATACATACCTTGACCGTGCTCATTGAGGGAAGCCGAAGGCAACATACCGATGGAACCAGTTAACATGGCGGCTGCGTCTGATAGGATATCACCAAACATATTACCAGTAACAATAACATCAAATTGCTTGGGAGCACGTATCAGCTGCATAGCTGCATTGTCTACATACATATGGCTTAATTCAACTTCTGGATAATCAGCTGCCATTGATTGTATGACTTCACGCCACAGCACAGTGACTTCAAGGACGTTGGCTTTGTCTACTGAACACAACTGGCCACCACGACGCTGAGCTGCTTCAAAAGCCACTCGAGCAATACGACGAATCTCTGCTTCACTGTAAATATACGTGTTATAACCCTGACGCTCTCCATTGTCTAAGGTACGAATACCACGTGGCTGCCCAAAGTAAATGCCACCGGTCAATTCCCTCACAATGAGGATATTCAAGCCGGCTACCACCTCAGACTTCAGGCTTGATGCGGCAGCCAATTGCGGATACAGGATAGCCGGGCGCAAATTGCCAAATAGGCCCAGGTTAGAACGCAGGCCCAACAGGCCTTGTTCCGGCCGCCGGGCCATCTCTAGATTATCCCACTTAGGTCCACCAACCGCACCCAATAAGATGGCATCTGCTGTCTTAGCTTGAGCCAAAGTATCATTTGGTAACGGTACCCCGGTGCTATCAATAGCAGCTCCACCAATTAGAGCTGTGTTCATTTCAAGGCCCAATTGCATTTGTTGTGATACACACTCCAGAATGCTCACCGCTTGAGCCACAATTTCTGGGCCGATACCATCACCTGGTAGAACTAATATTTGGTCTGTCATTCATTGTTCCATCACTATAAGCAGTGTTGATCAATCATCAAATAACCACGGACAACGCTGACGATGACGATGCTCGAATAACTTTATGGCATCCTCATGCTCTAGGGTTAAGCTAATATCATCAAGTCCATTTAATAGACAATGACGATAGAATGCATCAATAAAAAATTTAATTTCATTACCTGTAGTGCTCTTGATCAAACCGGCTTGCAAATCAACAGTCAAACGATAGCCTAGGTATTGTTGCACTTCAACAAACAACTGGTTAACCATTTTATCCTTTAGAACTACAGGCAAAATACCATTTTTAAAGCAGTTGTTGTAAAAAATGTCGGCAAAACTGGGGGCTATCACACAGCGAATACCATAATCCAATAGTGCCCAGGGCGCATGCTCACGGCTTGAACCACAACCAAAATTACCTTGAGCTAATAGAATCTGGGCTCCTTGATAGCGCTGCTGATTAAGAATGAAATCCGGGTTTAGTGGCCGGTGTTTGCAATCTTGATCCGGTTGTCCTTCATCCAGATAACGTAATTGGTCAAATAGATTAGGGCCAAAACCAGAACGTTTGATGGATTTCAGAAATTGTTTGGGAATAATCATATCGGTGTCAATATTGGCTCGATCCAATGGTACCACCAAACCATCTAAACGAGTAAAAGCTTGCATCAAATTCTCCTTCAATGCGCTAGAGACTGCGCACATCAACAAAATGACCAGAAATCGCTGCCGCAGCAGCCATGGCTGGACTGACTAGGTGGGTCCGGCCACCAAATCCCTGGCGACCCTCAAAATTGCGGTTGGAAGTCGAAGCACAGTGCTCGCCTAGGCCCAGTTTGTCAGCGTTCATGGCCAAGCACATGGAACAGCCAGGTTCTCGCCACTCCATCCCAGCATTAATAAAGATCTGATCCAGTCCTTCAGCCTCAGCCTGAACCTTAACCAGGCCTGATCCAGGCACCACCAGCGCTTGCTTGAGAGTCTTTGCAATATGGCGTCCAGCAACTATTTGTGCGGCAGCCCGCAAGTCTTCAATGCGGCTATTGGTACAGGAACCAATAAATACACGGTCAAGTCTAATATCGGTAATGGGCTGGTCACTCTTAAGTCCCATATAGTCTAAGGCACGCTGCATACCATTCCGTTTAGCAGCATCTTTTTCCATAGCGGGATTGGGGATTTTTGCTGTCACCGGCAATACCATTTCAGGCGACGTACCCCAAGTCACTTGAGGTTCAATATCAGCACCATTAATGATGACTACATGATCAAATTCAGCATCAGTATCAGAGTGTAGGTCAGACCAATACGCTAGAGCTTGCTCCCATTGATTACCTACAGGCGCATAGGGCCGTTGTTTGACATAATCGATGGTGGTCTGATCCACTGCCACCATACCAACTCGAGCTCCAGCCTCAATAGCCATATTACAAACGGTCATACGCCCTTCCATAGACATATCTGTGAATACTTGACCACTAAATTCAATGGCATAACCAGTACCACCAGCAGTACCTATGGCACTAATGATAGCCAAGACTACATCCTTGGGAGCTACTCCTTGACCCAACTTACCATCAACCTGGATTAACATATTGGCTGATTTTTTTTGAATCAAACACTGGGTAGCAAGCACATGCTCTACTTCTGAAGTACCAATACCATGCGCCAGCGCTCCCAAGGCACCATGCGTGGCTGTATGGGAGTCCCCGCAGACAACAGACATGCCTGGCAAAGTAATTCCTTGTTCTGGACCAATAACATGCACAATACCCTGGCGCTGATCGTGCATCTTAAATTCAGTAATACCAAATGCATCACAGTTTTCATCCAGAGTTATCACCTGGAGTCTGGATACTGGATCAATAATGCCATCAACACCAGCCGATCGCTCATAAGAAGTCGTGGGCACATTATGATCGGGGGTAGCTAAGTTAGCTTGCGTGCGCCATGGCTTACGGCCAGCCAATCGAAGCCCTGAAAATGCCTGCGGTGAAGTGACTTCATGCAATAAGTGACGGTCAATATAAATTAGGCAACTGCCATCATTTCGCTGTTTAACCAGATGGGACTGCCATAATTTGTCGTACAATGTTTTGCCTGCCATTGCTACTCCTCATTACTGCCATCAACTAATGCAAACTCACTATAATACGATATTTTAAAATCCAATTATAAATAACTCAAATTTATTTTTTTCATCATTTTAATGCCTGCATAACTCATATATTTCCCTATATTGAGCACGTTAACCAAGCAGTTCGTATTCAAAGCAATATCCATTAATCCCAGTTTAAACAGTATACTTTACTATAATACTGCATTCACTATTGCTAGTAGATATAGCGCATAAAGACATTACACTAATACTATCAATTATAACCGTATTTAGCACTGATCCTGTGCCATTGTATGGTTAGGAAATGACACTGGTCTGAAACACATTTTACCAAAAAAACGTGTTGTTTAAGTTAGATTTAATTAATTGAATTTTAATGAATATTAGTTTTTTAATCATATTTTTTTATTTAGTACTTAAGCCAAGCTATTAATCAATCTGCCAGGTTCAATACCAAACGATGCAGCATTGTTTTAAACTTATCAGACATGGTTTAATATGCAACAATCAAGTTAAGCTGAGATGGTGGTATGAAGCCAAGCGTTTCCCTGACAAAGCCGATTCGGTATGCTTTTCTATTATTACCAAATTATTCCATGATTACTTTTTCGTCTGCTGTAGGTTGCTTGCGTGCAGCCAATTACATCAGTGGCAAACAACTGTATGAATGGCAATTGGTTACCATTAGTGGACAACCCATATCTGCTAGCAATGGTTTGGAAATAGCACCGGTAATTCCAAGCAGTGACCTCGACCTGAATAATTTGGAAGCGCTGATTGTCTGTGGTGGTCTCATGATTGATCAAGCCTGCAACCAGAACACTCTAAAATGGTTACGGAAACTTGCTAACAACAAAATTAGCCTGGGTGCTTTGTGCACGGGCAGTTATCTGCTGGCAGCCAGTGGTTTGCTGGAGGGTTATCATTGCACTATTCATTGGGAGAATTTGGCTAGTATGCGGGAAACATTTCCCAATGTCCTAATTTCGTCGAATCTGTTTGCCATTGACCGGGATCGCTTTACTTGTTCTGGGGGTAATGCATCTCTAGATATGATGTTACAGCTAATTAGTAAAAAGCAAGGGGCAGAACTGGTGGCCAGTATTTCAGAAATGCTGATCCTTGAACGGATACGGGACCACTATGACATTCAACGCATCCCCTTGCGCCTACAACTAGGAAATAACCAGCCTAAATTAACCGAAACAGTAGCACTGATGGAAGCTAATCTAGAAGAAACTATCAGTCTTGATGAATTAGCCCAGTATGTCGGTATATCACGCCGCCAACTAGAACGTTTGTTTCAAAAACACCTCAAGTGCGTGCCATCACGTTATTATTTAGAACTAAGGTTGAGCAGAGCTCGACAGTTATTGTTACAGAGTAATTTATCTATTATTGATATCTCACTGGCCTGTGGATTTATCTCTGCCCCACATTTTTCCAAGTGTTACAGAGATTTTTTTGGTATTCCACCGCGGGATGAAAGACGAAGATTTTCAATGGCATACAAGACATCACTGCTGGATGAATCTACAGTTAAATTATCATAATTAGCGGATTCAACGTCGCCGACGCTTTCTGCTGGCACTTTTCTCAGGTAACTTAATTGGCGGCAGTTCTACCAGTTTCTGTAGGTTAGGAAAAGCATCTCGCTTGTGAGGGAAAGCCATTGCATCCACAAAGTGTTGCTGAAAAGAAGCCTTCATGGCAGTTTCAATTTTTTCAATCTGACGTACTACCGATTCAATGTTCTGGCGTGCGTGCTTATCCAGCAAGGCAATGCGCGCTCCAGTCCCTGCGGCATTGCCGGCAGATGATACTTGATGTAAGTCACAATCTGGAATTAAACCCAAAACCATGGCATACTTTACATCAATATGACTACCAAATGCGCCTGCCAAGCGAATGCGATCAACCCTGTGGACTTGCTGGTGTTCCATTAACAGGCGAATACCCGCATACAGTGCCGCCTTGGCTAGTTGGATCGCACGAATATCACTTTGCAAGATTCGCAACGCCGGACGTGAATAACCAGCGGGTACTATCACATAGGCAAAGGTTCGCTCATCAGCTACAATACGTGAGCTACGCTCAGCCATGGCACCGTCAATTACACCATCCTGATTAATAATACCAGCTAGGTACATCTCTGCAACCACTTCAATAATACCAGAGCCACAAATACCCGTAATACCACTCGTGGTGATGGCTTTATCAAAACCTGCCTGATGTGACCACAGCTCAGTACCAATAACCTGAAAACGTGGTTCGAGGGTATCTTTATCAATACGTACCCGCTCTATGGCACCTACTGCTGCCCGTTGTCCACAGCTAATCTGGGCACCCTCCAAGGCGGGACCTGTTGGGCTTGAACAAGCCACTAACTGATGACGATTACCCAATATAATTTCAGCATTAGTTCCCACATCAACCAACAAGGTCATTGCATCCTCAGCATAAGGTTTTTCAGCCAGTATCATGGCAGCTGCATCAGCACCGACATGGCCAGCAATGCAGGGCAATAGATAAGCACGAGCCTGAGAATTTAAATGCAACTGCAATTGATGGGCATGCATATTGACCGCCATATCAGTAGCCAGGGCAAAAGGAGCACCACCGAGTTCAACCGGATTAATGCCCAACAGTAGATGGTGCATAATAGGATTAGCAACAAAAACCACTTCTACAATATCAGTATCGTTACAGCCATGCTGGCGACACAACTGCTTTGTGAGTTCATTAATAGCTTGGCGAATGGTCTGAGTCAGTTCCTTTTCACCACCTGGGTTCATCATAACGTAAGACACACGACTCATCAGATCTTCCCCAAAACGAATTTGCGGATTCATGATGCCGGTACTGGCAACTACCTTACCATTACCAAGGTTACATAAGTGCGCGGCTACAGTGGTTGACCCAACATCCACAGCCATGCCATAAATATCATCCTTAAAACCAGGCCATATGGCTATCAGTTGTCTATTTTCACGGATGGCTACGGTGACTCGCCACTGACCCTGTCTTAGCAAAGGTTGAATAGTGGCCAGCAGTTGTACATCATAGTCCAGATTTTTCAGGTGCCATTGCTGCTCCAGAGCCTGAAGCAAGCGACGCAAGTCACCAGACTGATTCTGCAAGTTAGCTTCATCGACCTCAACGTAGTAAAGATGCACCAGAGGATTTAACTGGATATTATGCTTCTCAATCCCCTTGCGAACCAGTTGTTGGTGCACCTGGCTTTGTGCTGGCACATCAATTACCACATCACCTTGCAATCTAGTATGACAACTTAGGCGGTAGCCAGTCTCCAGGGTACGTCGTTTAGCATATTTTAATTCAGCTCCAGTAATGGGTTCTAAATTGTCTGATGTGGAATAGATATTCAACTTAGCAAATTCGCCTTCGCTAACCAGTATCTTGCAGCGGCCACAGATACCACGCCCACCACAAACTGAATCAATATCAACACCCAACTGGCGAGCCGCTTGCAGTAAAGAGGTACCACGGGCAAAATACCCACGCTTACCAGACGGGGTAAAGACCACTAGTGCGTCATCAGTGTTTAAATTAGACATACTGTCTTTCTGCTATTGTGAATCTAACGCTATGGGAAGAATTATCCAGGCTGACTAAGCGAATCAAACAATTTAAAGTCTTTCTGTGAATACATACAGTGCCGCAACAAGACTTCGCAGTACATTTATAAATTAGTAATCATACCTGAATCAAAGACTTTAATTGATTTTAAGCCTGTCGGCGGCGACCTCGGCGATTACTTCGTGCTTCTGTACCTGCAGCAGCTGGTTCACGATAAGCCATGATCCAGTTTCTACACTCAGCATCGTGGCCCATCATCAAATCACCTCCACGGATGCCCAGCATCACTTCTTTATGCATAGGATTAGTAATGGCCGACGTCATGCCGGCTGTAATGGCACAGGCAATAAAGGCACAGTTTATGCCATTACGATTAGGCAAGCCAAAACTAAAGTTAGATGCACCACAGGTGGTGTTAACCTTTAACTCAGTACGCAGTTGATGTACCAATTCCATCACCTGACGACCTGCAGTATTAATGGCACCAACCGGCATAACCAATGGATCAACCAACACATCACTGGCAGGAATACCATAATCAGAAGCTCGTTCAACAATCTTTTTTGCTACATTAAAACGAACATTAATATCCTGTGAAATACCGCTTTCATCATTGGAGATAGCCACTACAGCACAACCATATTGCTTAACCAGTGGCAATACTCGTTGCATTGACTCCTCTTCACCAGTGACAGAATTGAGCAGTGCTTTGCCTTGGTAGACTTTAAGACCAGCCGCTAAGGCATCGATAATGGATGAATCAATACACAAGGGAACATCGGTCAGGGACTGAACCAACTTAATGGTATCGGCCAGGATTTTGGGTTCATCCGCTAATGGAATACCGGCATTCACATCCAGTATATGAGCGCCAGCAGCAACCTGCGCTAGGGTGTCTGACTCTACGCGACTGAAATCACCTTGTTTCATTTCTTCAGCCAGTAGTTTTCGTCCGGTGGGATTGATGCGTTCACCAATGACCGTAAAGGGACGTTCAAAACCAACAACAACTTCCTTGGTTGCTGAGCTGATAATTGTATCAGTCATATCTTGATCCTAGTTAACCGTTGTAAAATTTACTGTTTCCAGACTAATATGGATTGATTCATACCACGGCAAAACCTTCGGTATTAAAATTGAACTTTCCGTCTTGTACTTTATACATCCATTCCGCTGATTTTTTTAAACCGCCCAGAGGATACAAATGACATTGGCGAATGAGACAGTTTGGATCATCTTTTACACCACGACACAGATCCCGTATTAATATACTTGGCTCGCTGGATGGCGAATTAACGTATTTACCAAATAAGGAATCTTTTAGGGACAATCTGATCATTGTCAATGGATTGCGGGTTAGAAAGCGCATAGACGCACCAACACCACAGTTCTGAGCATGGCGCAGTAGATTTTTAACTGTCGCTATACCAGGAATACCAACGTGAATGGGTAATTGATTACCTTCGGTACGAATAGCCTTTTCCCATGTTAATATCGGTGCAGCTGTGAAAACAAATTGCGTAGCAAGATAAAGTTGCATATCGGTCTGCTGGGCATAGTGATTTTTATCCTGAATTGCGCGGGCACAGTCTGCTGGTGAAATATCAGGACTACCTTCGGGATGTCCTGCCAAGCCTATTTTCTGCATACCGTATTTTTCAAACAGGCCTGTTTGCAGCACTTCCATGGAAGAACTAAAATCACCGACCGGATTATTCACTCCACCACCAATTAAAAGGCCCTCGGTAACACCGGTTTCACCCTGTAAAGCAGCGAGATTAGCTTCCAAAAAAGATGCCGAAGGTATTGAGCGGGCAGCAAAGTGAGGTACTGGATTAAAACCTTCATCTTTAAGACGACGCACAGTAGATACCGTGTATGCAAAATCTGACCCGGGTAGAAAGGTGACGTAAACTGTACAGCCAGGCCTTAATGTAGTGCGAAAGTCAGCCACCTTGGATGCACCACCTGGAGTTACCTCAATGGAAGTTTTATTCATCATAGCCATAATGGCCTGTTTTTCATTGCAATCAGATACTACCATATCGTTATGTTCCACCAATATGTATGCAATTAGGCCAAATAGCCCCTTGCTTTGATAAGTTTTTTTAGTACTGAATCGGTATACTCGGTTTCCAAACGGGTCAGTGTTTCTGCCAATATAGCCTGTAGATCATGGCCACAAGGTTCGCTACAACGCTGCCACTGACTGAGGTAATCATCGGTGCCATGCAATTTGGATTTCATGGCAGCGCGATCAATGGCCTTTTCAAATCGCTCACTCAATGTTTGCCTGACACTCTTACGACCCTGCTTGACGATAACCTGAGCCGGAATGTCCCGCCATTTAATTACGGTCAATGTTGCCATTTAATTACCTGTTTAACTTGTTTCAGCTCGTCAACGAGCTGACCATATCCGGTGTTAATAACCCGGTAATCTAGTCCTAACTGATCAGCAGCCATGCGCCCTTGCTTCACTAGATTTGTCGCTGGGTTCTGTTGCAAATAAACCAGTTCCCGGTAATTGCCAAACAATATTGGAAGCAACTTGGGATGCTTGTTCAAACCCATGCCTTGCATAATTAGTAAATTAAAATTTTGTAATAGATAATCAGTTACATAAAAACGTCCGGGTTCAGTTTCATGCAACTGTGCAAAACGCTCTGTACCAACAAAAAATTCATAACAGTGAGCCCCTTGCAAGCGACTGATGCCGTATTGTTGCAACAGTTTATCCAATGCACCACCAGTGCCACAATCAGCGTAGGCAACAAAAATATGTTCGTACTCTGCCCGATACTTGCTAATACGTTCAGTCACTGCTGCAGTAATCTGTTGTGGATAGTTATGCAATGCAGCGGCAATCTGGACAATCTTGACCCGGTTCATACCATTTAGGTTTAACACAGTCTGGATTTCGCGTGCTATGGCACCACAAGCGATAATCAAGAGATTCGATGCTTGCCTTTGGGTTTTGCCACAATACATACTGGCAACTAGCCTCTAGCGCGCCGTTCAGATATCATGTGTTTGGCTGTTTCTACTGCCACTGCGGCATCACGACAGTAGGCATCTGCACCAACAGCTATGCCGAACTCTTCGTTAAGCGGTGCGCCTCCCACTAGTACAATATAGTCATCCCGAATGCCTTGTTCGATCAAGGTATCAATCACCACCTTCATGTACGGCATGGTTGTGGTCAATAAAGCAGACATACCCAATATATCAGGCTTATGTTCTTCAAGCGCTGATAAATAATTTTCTACTGGATTATTGATGCCAATATCAATGACTTCAAAACCCGCTCCTTCCCACATCATGCCAACCAGGTTCTTGCCAATATCATGGATATCTCCCTTTACCGTTCCGATAACCGCTTTCCCAATGGGTTCAGCCCCTGTCTCTGCCAGTAATGGCCGTAAAATAGCCATACCTGCTTTCATGGCATTAGCTGCCATCAGCACTTCGGGTACAAACAAGATGCCGTCACGAAAATCGATTCCAACAATATTCATGCCACTAACTAATGCATCATTTAATACGCGATCCGGTGTCCAATCACGATCTAAAAGAATCTGGGTGCCTTCGGCAATTTCTTCGTCAATACCATCGTACAAATCATCATGCATCTGCTCGACCAGTTCATCATCACTTAAACTGCCTAAATCAATGTCTTCATCATACTGATTATCTGACATAAATATTACTCCTAACCAACATTAAGCCAATCTCAAGCCACCACCTTGGCATTGAGCAGTTTATGATAATGTTTTTTTAAGCTAGATTAGCAGTTAACAGCACTACATCTGCCTCACTAACGACTTACCATTATCGAAATGCGACTCTCTCTAAATCACAGTAAATAACGCTGTTGATATCTCAATTTTAGTTCTAATTTAATCAGTACCTGGCCAATATCATGTCATTCGGTGTATTACGGTGCCAATGGACATTTACATTACTGTTTCATACTTTAATAACCTGATTAGGCCTGCATATTACACAGTCTAAGCAGTCATTAAGCTCTCTATTGCAACAAGTGGGCACAAGGCAATGCTCATCAATCAATCCGTTGGGGCACTGCACACTTAACCAGATCTGTACCAAAAAACATCAAGCATTTCCCAATAATCACTAATAGCTCATCCATTAGCATTCCAGAGGATAAGCTGGCAGAGCTGTTTTGGTAACATGTTGTAGCATGCGAACCACTTGGCATGAGTAGCCAAACTCATTATCGTACCAGATATAAATGACACAGCTTTTACTACCGTTGGCAATAGTGGCTAATCCATCCACCACACCAGCGGCTCGCGAACCAACAAAGTCACTGGAAACGGCTTCTGGCGAGTTAGTGTAATCAATCTGCTTTTGTAGTTCTGAATGTAAGGCAATATG
The DNA here is from genome assembly GCA_943787595.1 of uncultured Pseudomonadales bacterium. Lineage (GTDB taxonomy): Bacteria > Pseudomonadota > Gammaproteobacteria > Pseudomonadales > Balneatricaceae > CALSNA01. The sequence continues at coordinate 149,661 of CALSNA010000005.1, read as the reverse complement.
GCGCAGATAATCATTCAGTTGCACTTTGTTGACCAAAGTATTCAAATTTAGATGCAAAATAGCCATTGAAACATTCGGAGTAGGAACCCGAATGGAACTACCAGTCAGCTTGCCAGCCATTTCCGGCATAGCTTTAGCCACCGCCTTAGCTGCTCCAGTTTCTGTCAACACCATATTCAAACCCGCTGCGCGACCACGGCGATTACCCTGATGGTAATTATCAATTAGATTTTGGTCATTAGTATAAGCATGTACCGTTTCCACATGGCCATTAGCCACACCATATTTTTGATGCATGACTTTTAGCACTGGCGCGATGGCGTTTGTAGTACATGAAGCTGCCGACAGGATGGTATCATGATGATCAATATCGGCCTGATTGACTCCCATAACGATATTCTTGATGTCTTTGCCTGGAGCAGTTAATAATACTTTGCTGACGCCATTAGCGCACAGGTGTAAAGCTAAACCACTTTGATCACGCCATTTGCCAGTATTATCAATCACCACTGCATTGCTTATACCGTATGCAGTGTAATCAACGGTATCCGGTGTATCGGCATAAATCACTTTGATTACATTGCCGTTGGCAATCAGCGTATTGTTTGCTTCATCCACACTAATGGTACCCTGAAAGCTGCCATGCACCGAGTCACGACTTAGCAAACTAGCTCGTTTCAATAAATCATTGGCACTGCCTTTACGTACCACCAAGGCCCGCAGTCGCAAGGACTGTCCACCTCCAGTTTTTTCAATCAGCAAACGGGCCAATAACCGACCAATACGACCAAACCCATACAACACAACATCGGTATGTGATTTATCATTATTGTATTGTTCCGCATGTGCCATAGCATCACTGACATAGTCAGTCAAATCCTGACTACCACCATGCTCTTTGAAACCAGTTGCCAATTTACCAATATCAACATGAACATTGGTTAAATTAATTGACTGCATAGCTTGTAGAACAGGATAGGTATCAAAAACCGATAACTCTTGGTTTTCAAGCTGGCGTACAAACCGATGGGATTTCAGGATGCTAATTACCGAGCGATTAGCAACTAATTTGCCATAAACTGATATTTCCACATTATGATCACGATATAACTTACCAATCAGCGGAATCATCGCCTCAGCAATAGCCTCTCGCTCTTTCCAATCAGAAAACACTTTTTCTTGGTTCACAAAGACCACCCTCAGTCAGAAAAAATAAATTTTTCATGGTACAATTGATATAGGCAATCTCGCAATTAACAGCTGCCCGAGGTATAAAATACTGATGGCAACTAATGCATAGATTATACAAATTCATCATACCCCATATATGGAAAAAAACGCGCCATCCAATAGATATAAATTGTCATAAACTACTGGATTTGCAGCATTTATGATGCCGATAAACCAAATAATTTAGGTAATGGCACCAAGTTCATTATATTATCTCTTGTTTCAGTGATAGACGGCAATTATCGCATAGTGTTATAGCACTAAAAAATACTGCTTTTGACGCTTTTTAATACCATTTAATACTGCATGATAAGCCTTGAACCTCTACAATAGCACGCAGGATCATTTATAACAGTTAGGCCATCACTTAATATCAATTGAGACTCCAATATCTTGTTGTTTTCCCTACCATCACTACCCTGTAATGCCAAAGACAAACGCGTTTGGGGGCAACTATATGCAGCTGCACATGCATTAGCTATTGCTGAAATCACTGTAGCTGCCAAAAAGCCTGTTCTAGCGCTGGTTAAAGATACTAACGATGCACATCGCCTGATGAGCGAACTTAGGTTTTTTCTGGCTGAAACCAAACTCCCGATTTTATTACTGCCAGATTGGGAAATACTGCCTTATGATACTTTTTCAGCACATCCAGATATTATCTCTGAGCGCATCAGCACCCTGAATCAAATCAGCCATTTACAACAAGGTGTGATTGTCGTGTCCTTGGCAACACTGTTGCACCGATTGCCTCCGAGCGATTACCTAAATGGCACCTGCTTTGATTTACAGGTAAAACAAAAGCTAGCCCCAGGAGCATTTCGATGTCAATTGGAACAAGCTGGATACCAGTGTGTTGAAACTGTTTTTCAACCAGGAGAATTTGCTTTACGTGGTGGTTTACTGGATGTATATCCTATGGGCAGCCGCGAGCCTCTGCGGATTGAATGGGTTGATGACGAAATTGAAAGTTTACGTTACTTTAGTACTGAAACACAACGCACCACCGTGCTTATCGAAAAGTTCCGTTTACTGCCAGCCCGTGAGTTTCCTCTAGGTCCAGCGGCCATCAGGCAGTTCCGCCAAAACTGGGGCGCTATATTTGATGTTAACCCACAAGCCTGTCCAGTATACCAGGACGTTAGCCAGGGCATTACCTCTGCTGGCATAGAATATTATATGCCACTGTTTTTCAATAACATGGCACATTTGTTTAATTATCTGCCACCTAATACCCTGTTGATTCATAGTGATAATCTTGAGTCGCAAGCACAGCAGTTCTGGTCAGAGGTGATTCAACGCTATGATGATTATCGACATGATCTTGAGCGTCCCTTATTATCTCCTGAACAGCTGTTTATCCGAATCAATGAGTTATTTGTTTTGTTTGCCCAATGGCCCAGGATACAGCTACAGCAAGCTGCTACCCACAATTCTGGGCTAGCTAGCGGACACCATAACTTCAATAGCTGCAGTAATCCAAACCTGGCCATTAATAATCAGTTAAGCCAACCGTTATCAGCGTTGCAGGGACTATTGGAGCAGCCCAGTCAAAAGATACTGGTTTGTGCTGAATCAGCTGGCCGTCGCGAAAGCCTACTAGAGTTATTTAAAGATCTGCGTCAACAGCCGGTTCTAGTGGCTGGATGGCAACAATTTATTAACCAAAAAACCACGTTTGCCATGACCATTGCAGACCTTGATCAAGGTCTGCATATTCCGGAAGCGGGGATCTTGCTTATCAGCGAGACGCAATTATTTGGGCAAAAAGTACTGCAGCGGCGACAGCGTAATAAAACGACTGATCCAGGCGAATTTGGCATCCGAAATCTAGCTGAACTGACTTTAGGCCAACCTGTGGTTCATCGGGATCATGGCATAGGGCGCTATCAAGGTCTACAAACCATTACTATTGAACAACTGCCTGCAGAATTCCTGGTGCTAGAGTATGCCGACCAAGCCAAACTTTACGTGCCAGTAGCCAGCCTGCGATTGCTCTGTCGTTACCACGCCTCTGATGTAAACCAAGCGCCACTGCATCGCCTAGGCAGCGCGCAGTGGCGCAATATCAAACGCAAAGCAACAGAAAAAATCAAGGATACTGCTGCTGAATTACTGCACATATATGCCCAACGTGAAAAACTTGGTGGCTTCTGTTATCCGTGTCCTGGATCTGACTACACCCGCTTTGCTAACGCCTTTGCATTTGAAGAGACCCCAGATCAACAACAAACAATCAATGCTGTATTGAAAGACATGATGGCGAATCAGCCGATGGATCGTTTGGTGTGCGGCGATGTTGGTTTTGGTAAAACTGAAGTCGCCATGCGTGCTGCTTTTCTAGCAATCCAGGGCGATAAGCAAGTGGCTATTTTAGCCCCCACGACCCTGCTGGCCCAGCAACATTATGCTACTTTCAGGGATCGATTTGCTGACTGGCCTGTGAACATTGCTGTGATGTCGCGCTTCCAGACAAGCAAAGAAAATAAAGAAAATCTGTCGTTGGCAGCTCAAGGTCAGCTGGACATATTGATTGGAACCCATAAAATTCTGCAACATGAGACCCAATTCAAACGTTTAGGATTGTTGATTATCGATGAAGAACATCGTTTTGGCGTTCAACAAAAAGAACGTTTAAAAAAATTACGCGCCCAACTGGATATACTCACACTAACCGCAACCCCTATCCCCCGCACCTTGAATTTATCCATGTCAGGTATGCGTGATCTGTCTATTATTGCTACCCCACCAGCCCGACGCATCGCTATCAAAACTTTTGTCCGCCAGTATAACCAAAAAATTATCAAAGAAGCTATCCTGCGTGAACTGTTGCGCGGTGGTCAGATCTATTACCTGCATAATGAAGTTAAAACCATCAATACGGTAGCCGAACAGCTCCAGCAACTGGTTCCTGAGGCGCGCATCGGTATTGTACATGGTCAAATGCGAGAGCGCCAGTTAGAACAGGTAATGCGTGATTTTTATCACAAACACTGCAATGTGCTGGTCTGTTCCACCATTATTGAAACTGGCATTGATATTCCCAATGCCAACACCATCATTATTGAGCGAGCCGACAAGTTTGGGCTAGCTCAATTGCATCAACTCAGAGGGCGAGTGGGCCGTTCTCATCACCAGGCTTATGCCTACTTACTGATACCAAATCCCAAAAATATTACCCGCGATGCCCACAAGCGCTTGCAAGCCATTGAATCAACGACTGAACTGGGATCTGGCTTTACTCTGGCTAGCCATGATTTAGAAATCCGTGGTGCTGGTGCCTTATTGGGTGAAGAACAAAGTGGACAGATACAAAATATCGGTTTTAGCCTGTATATAGAAATGCTAGAGCAAACGGTCAAAGCCATGCAAACAGGATCAAACACTGATCTTGAGCATACCCTGCCATCAGGCACAGAAGTCAATCTGAATTTACCAGCATTGATTCCAGAATCATACTTACCCGATGTATACAATCGGTTAATGCTCTACCAGCGTATTGCAAATACAACCAATGCCCATGCATTGCAAGAATTGCAGGTTGAAATGATTGATCGCTTTGGTCCATTACCACTATCTGTAAAGAACTTACTGCGACAGACTCAACTAACACAACAAGCGCAGCAATTAGGCATTACACGTATTGACGCCAATGCTAGTTACGGTAAACTTGAGTTTGATTCCAACAATCAGGTGAATCCTACTGCCTTAGTAAAACTGGTACAGCAACAACCGCACCATTTTCGCCTTGAAGGTAACGCAAAATTGCGTTTTACTTTACCCGTGAAAGAACCTGAAACACGCTTCCAATATTTGGAAGATTTACTTAAAAAACTGGCGCAATCATGCTAAGAAAAAATTTACTAAGACAATGGTGCAAGCTATCTACAACATTAATAACCGCAATGTTAATGCACACACCCGCAATGGCTGAAAATGCACGCTGGTATCAGATTGAAGTGATAGTTGCGCAGTCTTCTGGCATTAAAGACGGTGGAGAACTCCTGGACCGACAAGCACCTATTTACATTCGTAATAAAGGTCAGCGTCTTACTAGATTAAATGCTTTTAAAAAGCAAGTGCGGGCGCTTGGCATAGCAGATCAGGATAACCAAAGTGAAATAGCCAATGTCACTAGCAACGTGTTGAACACCAAGGCAGCATCAAGTACTGCTGCCAAAAAGAGAACTGTAACTAAAGCAGTTACATTACCTAGCCTAGACAACACACCATACGTTGCGCTACCTCCAGAATATCGTCAGCTAAACCATTTGGCCCGTCGTCTAAAATCTGCCAAAAACTATTCTGTGCTCTACCATAAAGCTTGGCGCCAACCATTGGTTAAAACAGCAAAAGTAGACTGGATAGAGTTAAAAACTGGTGCTAAATCAGGTGGACGTCATACCCTGGAGGGACGCATTGGTTTGCGGCTAGGTAATTTTTTACATATTCATACTGAACTATTGCTGAATAAGCTCCGTAAACAAGGTCAGAATTCGTCACAAAAAACTAATAATTTGATTTTAGCTCAGTATAAACTTTGGGAACAGCGCAAGGTACGCAGTAATGAGCTAAATTATTTTGATCACCCACGTTTGGTCGTACTGGCTACAATTATACCTTTTGTACCCAGCATGACTTAATCCAGGGTATCAATCGCCAAAATATCACTAAGTGGTAATTATTAGAACGTCCACAAGCCAGTCATTGCAAAAGACTCAGGTCTTTCAGGAACAAGCACTTTAAAAGACTGAAGCTGCAAGCCCAATTAAAAAGACAATATGTCGCTGTCATAAATTCCAGGCATGATACTAACTATATTAAGAATATTTGTTTTAAAAGCAAAAAGACTATACTGCTCAAACGAGTACAATCAAACACAATACAGTGGCTAAATTAGTCCCTGGTAACACATGAAAAACTGCTGTTTATGCATGTTGGTTAGATGGTTCTGGCACCATTACCGGGGTATTTAGATGCAATGTTTGTGTTGGATATGCAAAGGACGCTCCGTGGTCAGCCACAATTGTCATAATACGGTGCAAAATATCTTGCTTAATATCATGGTATTGTTCCCAGTGAGTGGTTCTGGTAAAGGTATAGACAAAAAACTCTACACTGTGGGGCGCAAAATTATTTAAATTAACCATCAAGGTTTTGCTATTATCGATAGCTGGATGCTGTAACAACATTCTGCGAATCGCATCAATAATTGCTTCGATCCGGTTACTATCCTCATAACGTACGCCAAAATTTTCATAAATACGGCGGTTGCTCATGCGAGATGGATTTTCGACAGCAATGTTGGCAAAAGTTGCATTAGGCACATACAAGGGACGCATATCAAAGGTTCTGATCCGAGTAATACGCCAGCCGATATGTTCTACTATACCTTCAATATCCTTGTCTGGAGAACGGATCCATTCACCTACAACAAACTGGCGATCCATATAAATCATTAACCCACCGAAGAAGTTAGACAGCAAATCCTTAGCTGCAAAACCCACCGCAATACCCCCAACACCACCAAAAGCCAACACCCCTGAGACTGACAAACCAAAAGCCTGCATCAATATAATAATGGTAGTAATAACCATTGAGACCTTAAGTAATTTGCCTACTGCAGTAACCGTGTTGTGATCCCAGGCATCTCGATTACCGCACGGTTGCACTAACTGAACTTCGAGCAAGTGCACCAATCGCAGGGTAAACCAAGCGATCAAAATAATAATGCTCATATTATGCAGGGTATACGTAAACTCAAACGTTATCTGATCAAAACTATGGTCAATAAGCTGTATGGCCCAGATGATGCCCAACGCCCAGATAGTCCAGAGCACTGGTTTCCTGGCCGCTTCAAGCAAAATGTTATCCCATTCATTCACTGTAGTTTGTAGATGAATGGCAAGCCGATTAAACAAATACCTGATGATATAATTAGTCAGTAAAATCAGGAATACTAATAAAAATAATTTAACCAGCAACAAGGATTGTATGGTGTCTAGCCCAATCTGTTTGAGCCACTGCTCAGGCCTAATCAATCATTTTCTCCGTATTAATGTCAAAATAAGTAACTTTACAAGGCACGCTGTCTAATCATATTTGTAATTTAACCATCACTAACAGGGTTTTACAGCATAGAGAAATGGCCATGCTGATGCTATTAACACCTGAAAATACAGCATGTATCCTGGTAAATATGATACGCAATAGCTATGCATAGCTTTAAAACTAAACAGTTTCTGTATTTAGTTCAATAAATTAACCGTAAAATATCATGCAGTACAAAGAAATAGCATATTCATACTCTGCCAGTCAATTTTGTGGCCCTTTACCCATAATTGGGCCAATTTACCTGCTTTATAGGTGATGATAAGGACACTTATTACCCCATGATGTGCCATGACAGATATCGACTATAATTTTGCGTCCTGTTAGGCCACAATCGCCCACAGGATCACCTATTTCCTAAATTAAGGTGAGCCCGCCGAATATGCGTGATTATATACTCAATGCATATACCGCCCATATTTTACTGGATAACAAGGCAACGGTGCAGCATGTAGATCAGCTAGGCGGTCAAAGCGTGCCATCGGAACAGCAGATCTTCACAAAGTAATTGCGCGTTAGGGTTTTGCTTAAGGCTCTGCAGGTGTTTTTGTAAGGCGTCCAGCATAGCGTAAACTGACATAATAGAAGTCTTAGCGCTAACGTGTTCAAGTAGCTTAATTATATCCTGATTACAGATATTAATAGTGCTATCTGTCATCTTTAACTTAACCAGATCGATGAGCCAGTGATGCCACCATACTAATATTCGCTCTAGAGGCAGTTTTTTCCAATCATCGGCCACCTGAGTCGGTGTTTTTTGACGTCGAAAAATAGCAGTTAAATCAACCAGCAGTTTATGGCGCATGGTTATCGCATCTTGTTTCATCATGTCTAAAGCCAGCAAGGGTGCCCCACTGCTCAGTTGCAGCAATAAATCCAGCTGCTCTTCAGCAATACCATGCTGTTGCAACCATGGGCGCGCTTCAGACACAGCTGGCATGGTAAAAGTTAACTTCTGACAACGGCTGCTTATAGTTGCTAACAGAGGTGCTGACCAACGGTGAACCAGCAGAAAAAAGGTGTTGTTACCAGGCTCCTCAAGATGTTTTAGCAGTGCGTTGGCAGCATTGATATTCATCTGCATCACAGGATTGATGATTACGACCCTGGCACCGCCTTGCAAAGCCGTTAACTGGAGATTCTGCTTAACCTCCCTCACCTGTTTAATCTTAATCGCATACATCTTTTCTTCTGGCTGTAGATGCGTTAAGTCTGGGTGCGTACCGGCCTGTAGTAACTTACAGGATTTACAATGACCACATGCGAGTTGATCCACTGGTTTGTGACACAGCAACCGCCATGCCAATCGTTCAGCAAAATATGCCTTACCAATCCCAACAGGACCCTGCAACAATAAGGCATGAGGTAAGCGTTGTTGTTGCAGATAAGGCAATATTTGCTGCCATTGTGGCTGGTGCCAAGGAATCTCCACAGACCATTGCAACAAGCAATGGTTGTAGGCATTGGTGAGGTCAGTCATAGGATTGCAACGCTATATGAGGTATCTGGTTTAGTCTTCTATTAACCCGGTATTCAAATACTATTAAGGGACATATATAATCCTTTTGTGTCCAAAATACCTGACAACCCGTGCAGACTTGTTTTGCAGCATCCGCATGTGACCCCCCTACCATTTTCTTAAGTTGCTCCTGGTTACAGGCAGAGCTCGTGCCTTTAAAACCAGATATTTCAGTTCGTATCAAGGTATTAATCCGGGCCAATAGGCAGGCTAAAGTAAGAAATCTGTTCCAACTTGATTCTTTGATCAATCCTGCAAAGACATAAAGTAATATTTGGGTGGTAATCGTGCCATCGTACATCATAAACTGGGCCGTGCCACGGTTATTGAGCACTGAAATTATACGGCAATAAGCACATTTTACCATCACAGTCACCACTGGTTCCTTACCCTCTGGAGCGCAACCACTATGATACTAACAAGCCTTTTAAAAGCCCGCATTATCAACCCAGCAGGTCTCACCATTGCTGGCCTTGGCCCGTTTCGATAGCTGGGTAATTTTCCTCCAGCCATAAAAAACTGCTTCAGGCTTTCGTTCGTATGCTGCCCTGGCCGGTTTTAGGGTGTAAGGTTCCAGTGTTTCATATAGTCCGTGATAGTGGGAAGCGCCAGCCTACGCCGATCACCTGTTGCATGGCTTGACGATTGCACAGGGCAAAAGGGAACTTTATCTATGCTGGGTTTTTGTTGTCCATCAACCTCATCAACAAACCCTGTTAAGTATCGCTTAAGCGGCGCTAAACACTAGGCTCTAAGACTCTCTAACCCATTTCTATATCTGCTTTACCACTATTTTTCCAGGTAAATACCCAACGATAAACCCAGAACTGGGTGACGCCTAATAAGGCGGCACTTTTTAATCTGGACAGCCCTTTTTGCGCAACTAAATCGTGTGATAACAGAGCTTTTGCTGAGCTTTAGACGATAATTTTCTACCGCCTTTTTCATATCCAAAAGATAGCATACATTCTGCTATTTAAACATCAGGTTAATAATTAACATGTTATTGACATTAATTCCTGGATTGCTCAGCTTAAAATAAACAATATTAGTAGCACTAATTGGGACAGATGTATCAGACTGTTAAACTACCGGGTGAAGTTTAGGCACTGGCCCCAGCGGCAATAGATTTAAAGACTGAGTGGCATACAAGGCAATGAATCTATCTGGCTGGTGACCAAACCAGCACCTGCAACCCTGGTTGAATAGCAACGGTAAAATGAAGACAGTACCGCTACCTTAAACCAGCTTAAGATAAATGGTTAAATGAAGTTAAAACTAATCATTGCTGGGCGAGCCAGAACTGGATATTGCCAAAATCTTAGTTGCATCAGATGATCAGAATTTACCGGACGTATCGATGATCAATCAATATGGTGATGTGGTTTTATTTCTGGCTGAAAGTGGCTATAACCAAAGCAGATCGTAAAATTAATATTGTTGTCTGTTCACTGGTTTGCATTAAATAAATCCACATCACCTGCATTAACCAGGCACTAAAATCCATTGTATGGCTGTGGCATGTTAGGAAGTACCGCAAGGTATCTGTGTGAAGTAGGTACGTACAATGATCATTTCAGGTTTTATAAATATGTTAGCTACCTCCCTGGCGGTGGTTTTATCGCCACAATTACGGGTTTTTTGAGTGCTCAACTGGAGTCCATTACAGAACGGTATTGTGGCTCTTGTAGCACTGGCAAGCTATACCGTGGCATTAAAACTGACGGGAAATATTGACCCCACTACGCCAGACACACAGAGAAAGTACTTAGCCTTACGAGACAATGAAAGCACACTAATACTGCTACGCAGTAATTGTTAACAGAAGTGTCGGCTGACTAGAGAAACCAGAGTATTTACCTGATGGTGTGTGAATCAGAGGCCAGTCGCATTGTATGACATGGAGCACGACAAGTTATTTTGGATCAATGCCCACATCAAGGTCAATGGTGAAGATATCTCCGATCATTTGCTCAAGCTGGGTCTGGCGGTTACTTACGATAGTGGCAGGTAAACCCATGACTGGTGAGCCAAAAGCATGAACAATAAAAGCCTGTAAACCGGAGTCAAATAGATATGAGCGAACCTTTAACCGATGCCGGTGGCAATGTCCGTGAGGTTACTTTAGAAAAGCTTACAAAATTCAGACCACTTAGTGAGGTTAACCCAGAACTGTATGCACGTATTAAAAAACACCCTGTTAATGGATACAGCCAGTGAAAAAACATGATGGCTGTTCCGGTGGCATGAGTCGGGCATGGCGGTTTCTGTTTCACAGGAACCCACCCTGGGAAGGTTGTTGTGATGTGCACGATCAACCCTATGCCAAAGGCGGTACAGCACAGGCACGCAGGCACGCAGGGCAGGCAGGCTGACATTGATTTGATGTGCTGTGTTGCCAAAGGAGGCCACCCCATATGGGCGTTTGCCATGTATGTGGCCGTTCGTATGGGTGGTGTGCCGTGGCGATGGGGTTTTGAACGACCCTATTTTGATTCATGGCCATATGAGGATTAACTATGCCGACTTTTGAGAAATCATCAATTTTTAAGAGTTTGTTTGGCGGTATAAATACAGTCAGGGAACGTACTGAGCTGGTTGACAGTTTTTACAATTCTACAATGTGATGGTTGAAGCCAGGGTTAAAGCAAAATTGATGTATTAAATGATCATACGCCGTTCAAAATTGCACAAAGGTATTTGTCACTGATATTCAGTTTTACCTACCTATTGCCTTACTCGTTGTTGCTGGCTGTCAGGATTATTTTTTCCAGAAAATATCACGCTTTATCTGGCTATCAGGGAAATTATTGATGTATTTAAAGTAGACTGGATCATGCTCACTATTGTCGGCTTCTATTTTGGTGGGCGGTGCTTTTGAGGGTGTTTTAAGTAAGATTCGTGGTAAGAAAACATAAAGGTGAAGTCATGATTGAATTTATTTCTGACATTATGGTGTAACTATCCCCTAAACTAATACACATCACTCGTAGAATTTTTTATAAGATATCCCAGAGCAGTTTTACGATGAGCAAACGCATGACCGAAAGCCAAATAGTGGCAATTTTGAAAGAAGCTGACGCTGGTATGGCAATAAAAGATATCTGCCGTAAATATAGCGTAGCCAATTCAACTGTTTACAAATGGCGAGAAAAGTATGGCGGCATGGAAGCCTCTGATGTTAAACGCTTAAAAGAGCTTGAAGAAGAGAACCGTAGGCTTAAGCAAATGTACGCTGACTTAAGTCTTAAATCTCAGCTACAGGAAGAAATCATAAAAAAGCTGTAGTGCCTGTGGCAGAGCGCAAAGTCTGGGCTCAGGAGTTACAGGCCACACACCAAATCGGTGTAACAATGAGCTGTAAAGTCGTTTCTATAAGCCGAACGGCGTTTTATTATCAGCCAACGCTGACAGATGATAGTGCCATTATCGATGCACTGAATGACTTGGTGGAAAAACACCAGAGGTGGGGCTTTCCTAAGTGTTTTAAGCGGCTGCGTAAGCTAGGCTATCACTGGAACCATAAGCGCGTATATCGCGTGTACACGGAGTTAAAGCTCAACCTTAGGCGCAAATCCAAACGAAGGTTACCGCCAAGAAACCCCGAACCATTAACGGTGCCAAATCATCAAGGGCACACATGGTCAATGGACTTTATGAGTGACCAGCTGCATAACAAGGTGCGTTATAGAACATTTAACATCATCGATGACTTTAACCGCCAGCTATTAGGCATTGATATAGCCACCAGCATTCCATCGTTGCGTGTTATACGTTATTTAGACAGGTTGGGCGAATGGCATGGTTATCCAGAGAAGATTCGGGTTGATAACGGCAGTGAATTCACGTCAAGCGTGTTTACCGATTGGGCTCTAGCTCACAGTATCAGAATTGACTATATCAAGCCTGGTTGCCCGTATCAAAACGGCTATATAGAGCGTTTTAATCGTACATATAGGCATGAAGTATTGGACTTATATTGGTTTAAAAACCTACAGGAGGTTAAGCAGATAACGGACGAATGGATTGAAATTTATAACACCCAAAGGCCGCATGACTCGCTCAATGATATGACGCCCACTGAGTATAGGAATGCAGCTTAAACTGTCTACGAGGTGGCTGTGTTAAGAATGGGGTATTTACACTCCCATTTAGGTACTTTCTTAAAATTGAAGCTTAGATTTTCCAGCGATAATTTATTGGGCAAACTGGTTCCATTGAGATCGACTACACAGTTTAATGGATCAAGAGTTGAAAAATGAAAAAAGCTTTTAAAGCTGGAACCTTCGAAAGAAAAGGACTTTACAGTTTTTTATGCATGAGTTTGATAAAATCAACAGAACTCTCAAATTTAATATTTTCAAAGTAATATTCCCCTTGTCCTAATGTAACTGCAGCAAAAGAGGAGTAACTAAATCTTATTCTCCGACCATAAAACTTACTGCGAGTAAATCTTATATCACAATCACATTTTACTTTTTCAAAACCAACATCACCTCCAAATATTGTGGACGAAAAATCAACAAAGGTTCTGCCAAATTCGGCACCTGCAAAAATAACCTCTCCTTTGGAAAAATTGATCGAACGAAAATTATGTGGATAATCACCAAATTTAGCACACATAAAGTTGACAACACCATCAGGAAAATTGTGTCCCGCAAAGGGCCATTCATTCTCAGGAATTTTTTCACAATCTCGATATTGAGAAAAATCTACTCCACTAAAATCGACATTATATTCTGGATTTTATTTTACCCATTTATTCCAAGGATCACGACCTTCAAGCCATTTAGCTATGGCCTCCTTCCTTTTAAGTGTCTTTATTTCTTTTGCCATAATGAAATAACCTCCCGTTAATATAGTCAGATATTTCAAAGTATACGCATTAATAGTCTGGTATATTGAGGAATGTTGCACCCGTGGCGGGTTCAGATTTGTATGATTTAAGGTTGTAATCTGTAGCTTAGACTTGTACCCATGTCTTGGGTAAAAATCCAAATAAAAATATAATGTACTTATAAATCAATACTTTAATTCTCTTATGGCGCTACCCATCGTCTAAAGCACGATTTATATTTTAGGTAAAATTTAGTAGTTTGAATTTTCCAAAACAACCCAAAATTAACCTAATTTACCAAAACGAACATACGAAAAAATCTGGAAAAAAAACAAATATCACTTAAAATCAATAGCTTAGACAAATAAGGGGGCTGCCTTGACATGGTATAGGTCGGCGGTTTTAGTCCGCCTGATACTACCAAAATAAGCATTAAAAACAAAAGGTTACATTAATAAAAAATTATATATTGGTCATATTGTTTTTGTGGTAGCACATTGGTAGCAGTTTGGTGCCTCAGTTCAAATATAATTCATAGTAGAAGACATTTACTGAACTTTTGTATTAATCAATCAAAGCAAACCTTCGAAACAACCAACCTAAAAACATCAGTAATATGAAATCATTTCCTAGTTAATACCATGCAGCTTTGATGCTGGCTGTGCTTAAGACAATAGTTATTTTTTATAAGCACCTATCCATTAATCGTCCTCATCGACAAGATAAACTACCCTTCTACCAAACATACTATTTTCAGTTATCTTGGTTTTTGAACCATTTACAAACTTATAGATGTGTACCAATGTCAATGTGCATCCAAAATTGACCCACTCGCAAGTGCTACTCTAGCGCCTGTTGCTGGTTTTCTCATATAACTTGCTAATCAAATGAAAGAGTAATGCACCGCCAGATTTAGGGAATGGAATATAGCCCTGTTCATTAACAACCAAACAGTTTACCCGCAACGAAGCTCTAATCAATTTGCCAGTTTGCTGTTTTTGTTGTTCACTGATGAGCTGATTAATTAAATCAACAGCATTGAAGAAACGAACCCTTTTATGGGTGATAATCAGTTCCATCCCCAGAGCAATGACAATATGAGTTTTACCCGTACCTGTGCCACCAATCAGAATCAGGTTGCTGGCCTGTTCGGTGAATGCGCCTGTGAGTAAGGGCTCCCGTGTGTCTTCAGACACCACAGAGACCGGATAGTCAAAGCTGGCAAAGTCTTTTTGATGAGGGAAGCACGCCGCTCAGGTTTGATCACGAATACGTCGAATGTCCCGTTCGATTTTTTCTGTATCAATCAGTTTTTGTAGAGCTGTTTGTAGTGGTCAACTAATCCTAAAATCACATATTTATTACACTTTAAGCTATCTTTATTTATTATTAAGCAACTGTAATTTATATATTTTTTTAAAAAATCTATTTTATGTCAACTGAATGTCAAACAGCATTTTAACTCTAAAAATGTCAACTTTATGTCAACATTGATTGATTAATAGATACCTCTGACAACCCCCGCCAAATAACGATCCAGGGTCATTTTGACCACTACAGCAGTGCAGATGATCTGCAATCATTTGCACTGCTGTGCAATATAAATTAATGCTTAATTTGTATAATTTGTTAGCAAAGTGCCTGGCTCTGCTGGGCTTTTGCGCTCGATCTCACTGACCCATTGCACGGGCAGTGCATCTGCACAAAAATCACCCACACAAACCGCAGGTGTGGTGGGAGTAGTGTTTTTTTCAGGGGATAAATTTTTTTTGGCCGAGCGTAATGGCACAGCTGGTCCGGGCTCAAAAGCCTGGCAGTTGTAAGACATCCAGCCACAGGCAACAGGCCGTGCCCCAGTGGGCCAGGGTGGCCGGATTGAAGGTGCGCCCGGTGGTGGTGACCCGGATGCCGCCGACGTAGCCTGCTCCAGGAGTGACCCGGTACTGGTTGCCCTCGCGCACCAGGGCAAACGCCCCGTCAAAAAAGGCCGACTCGCCATAAATATCCAGACTGGCCAGGCGCTGGCGCTCGTCGATGCCGGCCAGACGGGCGGTGAAATCAATCTGCCAGCTGGCCCCCTGCACTCCGTCAAAGGCAAGCATAAAGTTGCGGGTCAGGGTGTTGCCCGTGATGCTGGCCGTCGTGGCCCGCTTGGCCTGGGTGGGCACGTGGATGATCGCGGCCAACGTGTTGTCGGTACTGGACACCAGACCGATCCAGTTGAACTCAAAGTCCCCCAGGGTGCTGGGTAATACGGCTGAATACACCACCAGGCTGGGGTTGACATAGCCGGTCTGACTGACCGGCATCTGGTGCACAATGCGGCTGGCTTCGGGCTGCCCTGCATTGCGGTCGATGGCGGCTGCGGGGTCCAGGCCTGGAATATGGGCCAGGACAAACCGGTCAATGATCAGGCTCTGGCCCCGGGCCTGCTGCCGGGCGATCAGTGTTTCACCGGCAATCGTGATGATGGACATAAGCCCTCCTCTGGTAATAATCATTCATGGCAGCATGGCCACCGATTGCTGCTGCTCGCTGCCAAACTCAGTGTGCAATACGCGGACATCTATGGGTTCGTTGAGGGCAGCCAGCTGGTAGCGGCGGCAGGTGCGGCCATACCGCTGGATCAGGGCCATGAGCTGGTCCATGTTCTCACTCAGGTGCGTATTGCTTAGATACAGGATGATCACATCCCAGTCCTGACCGTAGGGGCGCTGCTCGATCTCCACCTGACCCAGCCCGAGGCGGGCCATGATGCGCCGGAACCCGGCCACACTGCCGGCATCCAGCGCATTGCTGTAGGCATGTTTCACCCGCCGGCGGTAACGGTGTTCTGGCTCACGGGACAGCCGGTCAAGACCCCGGCTCCAGGCGATCAGATCCAGCAGGGCCAGCTCACAGGTGTCCGGGTCTAGCTGGCCGCTGGGCCAGCTGCTCCAGACCTGCACCTGGTCCCACCACTGATCCAGGGCCTGGCGGAACCGGTCCAGGCTGCCGGCACTTTGCCAGAAGGTCAGGCTGATGCGGGGGCGTTGGGGGTTGTTCATGTGGCCTCCGGGGTCCAGGTCAGGTTAAGACTGGCCAGCCGGGCCACGGCCAGGGTGGTGACCACGTCGGTCTGGCCCCAGGTAATGGAGATCAGGCCGGTACAACCCTGGTGCAGTTCCTCACCCAGTCTTGAGAAACTGAACCGGCTGTGGTGCTGGGTCCGGGTCACTTTAAAGGCGCTGTTCTCGCGAAAGGCACAGCGGATCATCTGCTCAACCCGCTGTTGCAGGGCGGTCAGTTCGGTGCTGATCAGGGTATTGTTATAAATCAACGTGGCGCTGACTGCGGTGGATTGCTCGGGCATGGCCAGCACCAGCAGGTCGTCGCCGTGGCCGTGGTTTTCGCCAGTGGTGATGTACTCGTTGATCCGGTCCAGGTAGGTCTGGCTGACCACGCCACTGTCAAACAGCACATAGGCATTGGCACTGCCCGGGCCTCGGGGCGCATTGTGCTCAAAGTGCACCTGGTCGGGGGCCAGGGCGATCTGGCGGGCAATCATGGCCCGGTATACGGCATCGGTGTGAAACTGGTCCCGGATGCGCAGGCGCAGGTCGCCATCGCTTTCCAGATCGGCCCCGGGGGTGGTGATCCAGTTGCCGGCATTGGTGACCGCATCCACGCCGGTGACGGGCTGCTCTAAAATAGTGAAATACCCCGCCGCCAGATTGTAGGCACTGCCAGGATGTTCAGCCACGACGGCCACTGTCACGCTGGTGTCGGTCTCGGTCAGCCCGGCCACGGCCGTGGTGCTGACCTGATAGGACGTGCCATTGATGGCCACGGTTTTGACGGGTGTGTTAATATTGGGTTCAGATCCTTGACTCAACCATGTGACAGGTGCGATACCTGTGACAGGGGGTGGTAACGGCTTCTGTTTACGGTGTTTTTCCGCATTCAGACCCGCTGCGACAGGATGCGACAGCAGCGACACCACCCGACCTACTATCACACCTGTCGCCGGTGTCGCAGGTCTGGCAAAGGAACCCGGTTTGATAAAATCGGCCAGAATCATGACATCCCCTCCTCCACCAGTGCCGGGTTTACCTGCACCTGTTTGCGCTTGCCGTGCTGCACCAGCCGAACCCGGTCAGCTTCCACTAACAGGGCCAGGGATTCATCCAGTACCTCACTCTGGCGCAATGCAGTGGGTGTCACCAGACGCTGGATGTCCCGCCGGGCAATGGTGTTGCCCTGAAACCCATTCGCCTGCCTGCAACACATGTCCACTAACCACCGATCCTGCTTGACTGCGTGGGAAAGGGGCCTAGGCAAGGCCAGTTCCCCGTAAAAGCACAGGGCTTCATTTAAATGCCTGGTGGCGATGGTGCAGGCCGCATCCATGACCGCTTTTCCCACAGGACCTTCCAAACCACAGGTAAAGACATGCAGCAGGGCCGCTATTCTGGCGGCGTTATCAGCAATCTTCCCCGATATATCCCGAACACTTGCCAGGCTCTGAACCGGGGCCAGTTGCAGCTCAATGGCGTTATGGAAGTTAATCCAGTATTGCTTGGCCTCGGGTGACAACTGCAACAATACGGGGCATAGCAGGCCCTGTTCATCCATAACTGGTTCCAGGTCCAAGAGTGCTTTGATCCGCTGGGGAAAAGACTCCAGACCCGGACTGACTTCCGGTGATGGCGCATAAAATCCGCTGCCCCGGGCCACATCACCGGCTTTGGCCAGAAACTTCATCAACGGAGCTTCCTGTACCTGTAGACTGGCATTCAGACGTGCGCCGGTCCACCGTAATCTCCTCACCACTCCACAACTTGTTGTAGGTGGCCAGATTACTGACCAGGCTGTCGGACTGCATCCCGTAGGAACCCAGTACCGCACCCCCTTCACTGGACAGGATACCCGCACAGGGCCAGACCCGGGACAGATTGAAGCGTAGCTTTTCCGGGGTGACATCTTCATAGACCAGCCGGGGAACTTTCGGGCATGGGGGACGTTCATCCTGTAATGCGCTTAATCGGGCTTCCACCTCCTGGGTGGGTTTACCCTGTTTGGATAAATACCGAATCTGGTCATGCAGACCCTTCTCCCCGGCCTCCCAGGCACTGCTGGCTGCCTGATACTGTTTGATCTTTGGCATCAGGGCAGCTGCCCGCTCATCCTGATAGTCGATGATGGGACGGGTGAACAGACGATCAACGGTGCTCTTGCGCTCATTGGAATCGGCAATGGTTAACAAATACAAACTGGTTGGGCCACACAGGCGTTTATCCCGGGCAATATCCACATGAGGCTGGACCACCATGGAGATGGCGGCCATGGCCGAACAGGCCACCAGGCCCATGGGAGCCTGGACAAACTGCTGCACCTCTATAACAGCCTGGCGCAACTGATCGGGTAAAGCTTCAACGGGATAGACGGCCGTGCGGTTATTTTCCATCAGGGGCCGGGGTGAGGACCAGACAGAACTCGCCTGTTGCTGTTGACCCAGTGTGGCTATATCACCTCGTGCCTGAGCCCATTTTAGTTCGGTGGCGGTAAGCGGCATCATAGGGTCACCCCATGCTCAGCCAGCAGTTCCAGCCGGCTGATGGCCTGAAGAACGCGCTTGCGATCGGCAGCGGTGGATAAAATCCCCCGACCCACTCTGGCCCGGAACAGGATCAGGATCAGCCGTTCCAGCTGGACCATATCCCGCAGGGCCTGAATGCGCCACTGGGGTAGCGTATTCCGCTTAGGGAACGTCCATTCACGAGTGGGCGGAAACAGCACCCGCATATCCAGCCCCATGGCCGCGACAATGTCCTGGACAGCACAATCGGCCCAGCACTTGATCAGGACTCTGCCGTCGGCCAGTAACCTGAGTGACAGTGACGGATGCCGATCGTGATGGGCTGGACAGGCGGCCATCCATTGCCCGGCACGGCTTGATTTGACTTGACGCAGTAATGGCAACAGGTCGGTGATCATTGCATATGGCTCCTGTGGGTTGATTTCATGCAGTAACGCTCGGTTAACCCGTGCCTGTATGGTGCAATCCTTTTTGGCTGAGAAAAATAGGCTTTTTCTGGGCAGACATGAAGAGGATGACTAATCATATGTTCACCTCCTGACATGCTGTATTTGGCTGATTCTTAAACTGCCTGATCCACGCATCCAGTACCACACGGTCATAGACCACCTTGCGGCCAATTTTGCGATAGGCTGGTGCGGGTACACCGTCAAGTACGCCTGTTACCCGAGATATACGCAGGGTATTTGAGCTGAAGCTCAGGTAACGGGCAGCATCGTGTGTGTTAAAGTGGGGTTGTTGTAATATCGTCATGGTCATCTTGAGTTCTCCTGGGTTTTTTCTAGATATCCCAGTAGATAGATGTGAGTTGACGATTAATTGTGTAAATTACTATTTAATATCAGTAATTTAATATATTTTATATTAACGAAAATGAGGATGAATGGACATTCTTTGGCGTTAATTGGCGGTTGAATTGCAATGATCTATAGATGATCATCGTGACTATAAATAGGATCACTGGGATCATAATCTGCATCATTTTTTTCTAGCCAGTCGGTCGTATTGGGCATGTTATTTTTATCCAGAGATTGTGTTTTTAGTTTCGCAGCCCACTTGGCAGACCGTTCCTTGGGAATATACAGTTTGAATTTAGGACGGTTCTTTCTAAAGGGTGGGTCGCTAGTACTGAATGCATCTCTCAAATTTTTAGATAATCGTTCGAGAGCCTTGTTTTTCTGGGATATTGTGATTATGTTTTCTGCAAGTTCCTTAAAAAGCCTGCCTTGTGCATTTAACGTGATTCGATTTTTCATCACGAATCCCAGCGTAATGAGAGGAACCTTTCTTGATATTTTTCTGGCCTTTATCTGGACTGTAAGATGGCCCGGGTCAAAACCCATTGTAACTTCATTAAATCTTAATGATGGCATCGCCCTGAATACAGCCATAGGATCAGAATCTGATGCAGCGGTTGTTGGTGTATCAGGCAGGTACTGTGGTTTTTTCTTAGTATTTGTATCGGTATATATTGAGTAATATTTTCTTAGTAGCTCAATGAAATTATCTTTAAATTTAAGTTCAGCCTGTTTGTTTTCCTCACTGGTATAGTTCTTAGCCTCTATCTTATCCCTATCTTCAGTGAACCTATCAATTTCACAGAGCAATTCAAAAGTGACTCTGCCTTGTTTACTAGGATCTAGGGTGAACTGTGCTTGTAATAACGCGTTTAGGTTGATTCCACTTTTGATCAAGCAATACTGGCCAAGAAAGACCTTGCTCTGCACACCATGCCTTGACACTGGGTATGGTTAAACGGGTACCTATATTCCTAGATTCATCGTTTGGATTAGACATCTTCAGATATTGATGTTTATCAAAGTATAAAAATATTTTATAATTACACCTTGAAATGGTAGATTCAGGCGGTTAAAATCCGCCTGATCCTGCAAAAATTCCATAAAAATCAAACGCTTACACCCTAATCTTTTTGTTCTGGAAAAAATGGTAAAGTTTGGCAAAACTTATGGTAGTAGTCTAAGGGATACAGAAACAGCGCATTACAACCCGACCATATAGCCAGACTGAACGAACCTACATTTTGTTATTTACTTGATTTCAGCAAACTTAGCCGCCATTGTGGGGTTCTTTCTGGTTAATTTCTTGACGGTCAGTTCATCAGCTTTGTTGTTGGCTAGACGAAGGTTGTTTTCGGAGCCCCGCAATGCTTCCTTGGTCTTTTGAAGATGATCGATTGTTTTGTCGATCTCCTGAATCGCTGTTTTAAATTTCTTTGAAGCCAGTTCATAGTTTCGGGCAAATCCTGTCCTGAACGCATCCAGTTCATTTTCAAAGTTGGTAATATCGACATTCTGGTTTCTTACTATGGCCAGTTCAGTTTTATACTTCAGGGCATTTTGTGCGGCGTTTCGCAACAGTGTAATAATTGGAATGAAGAATTGTGGCCGGATGACATACATTTTAGGATAACGGTAGGCCACGTCGACAATACCCGAGTTGTACAGTTCGCTGTCAGGTTCAAGCAGTGATACAAGCACTGCGTATTCACATTGTTTCTCATTGCGATCCTTGTCGAGTTTTTTGAAGAAGTCTTCGTTTTTCTTTTTTGTAGCCGTTTCGTCACTTTCGTTTTTCATTTCAAACATGATCGATACGCTTTCTGTACCTGAAGCGTCCCTGTCACGAAAAATGTAGTCACCCTTGCTACCACCACTGGCATCGTTGTCTTTTTCAAAATAGGCAGTTGGAAAGGCCGTTGTGCGAATACGATTGAACTCAGTCTCGCAGTGTATTTCAAGGGTTTCTCCAACCATCTTGGTTGACAAACGGGCTTTCATATCCCGAATGTGCTCAATCTCTTGGGCACGCTCCTGAAGTTTAGCTTCCAGTTGTTGCACCTTTACCCTGTTTTGATTAGAAGCTTGCTCAAGTTGATCCTTATGGTGAGACTTGGTTTTTTGAAGCTCAATGACATGATCATTATGTGACAGCTGCAAATCGGTTCTGCTTTTTTGCTCGGACTGCTGTAGCTGACTGGCCAGTTTATTACACTTTGCTTCAATGCCTTTTACAGCATCGGCCACAGCAAGCTGTTGCTTATACTGGCTTGCATTTATTTTGGCCTCCAAATCTTGAATTTTAGTATCTTTGGCTGTTGCAGAAGTTTTCATGTTGTCTCTAACCTGCGCTTTGGCAAGTTCAATGGCACTGAATTTATCTGCTTCAGCCCACTTGAGCCGTTCACTGAGTTGCTTGTTAAATTCATCATCACGGATCTGTTTAACAATATCTGCGTAGCCGGATTCATCAATTTTGAATGCCGTATGACAATGGGGGCATGTGATTTTGCTCATCTTTATTTACCTCGTGAGTTTTTTTAACCGGTTACGGGCTGGGCTGATTTTCCAAAATAGAATCATCAGTAAATACCATTAAAGACTGTAAAGATTTAATCTGTTGTTCAGTTATACCGTGAGTAATTAATTTGCTAAATATTTCGTGTAAAAATAATGATCTATAACCATTATTTAGGTTGATCGCTACATTTCCGTTATGATGTTTAATTACTGGAATGAGCATATCATCCCTAAATGCTTCACCTAACTGCCGGTCACCAGAATATTTATCAAAGTCTGCTGCGCTAATTGTGCGCATTTAAATCTCCTTCACAAGACCAGATTGACCACCAACTTTTTTTGCCTATGAGCTGTATAGCATTTCCTAGCTGACTACCAGATATTAGTTTATCTCTCTCATTTTCTAATATGCTCAACCGGCTGGCCAGATGGTATGGTCTTGGGATCAGGCCATTTTCTGTTTTCAAGTATCTGTTGTTTTTCATCCAGTGCAGCAGCAATTTGATCAGGGCTATACCCGGCTCTACATGCACCATCCATAGCCAGCTTCATTACATCTATCCATTCAAGAATATCTTTTGGATCTGCCGCAACTTCCTCAATTTCTTTTCGGAGGTGGTTGATCACCCTATCTAGATTGGGGTCTTCACCAAATATCTTGTAAGAAAACTCCTGCTGCCTGTGTAAGTGTGCTATCAAATCAAATACTTTAACTGCACTGAAGTTATCTTCATGGATATGGCACTGACTGTACGGGTGTATTAAATTATGCTCCCAGCCTTCGCGGAGGTCTTCTAGTTTGTTCTGTTTACAAAATTGTTCTACACGTTGAGCCATAGATGCTGCATTATCTTGAGCACTCATTGCTGTTCGTGCTGGGAGATTTGTAAGCCAGACTGCAAATTCGTAAACTGCTTCTGATGCATTTAACATTTCAATCTTCTTCTACGGATTATTTATGTGTAAGTGCTGCCAATGAAAATTCCGCTAGTTTACCTGGAATCGGAACGAGTATTCCTGCACCCAGACACTGGTGAACCATATCAGTAGTTCCTCGACCATCTGAGAAAGCAACACAGACGTCTGAATTCTGACACATATCGGTCACTACAGAATCATACTTTCATAACCAGATCCAGTTTTAATCTCATTATTATGGCATGTTTTGAAAGTGCTACCAGCATGTCTGGTGGTGCGTTTCCATGAATAAATCAGGTATAAGTAGATTATGCTTTCTAAAGGATTATCTGTAAATTTCTAGTATTCCTGCTGCTAAATCGGTTTTTAATTTAGTCATTATGGATACCCTCAATCAGCAACCCATATAGAATCAACATACGCCACGCCCTGCCCGACTTACTGAATTTCGATTTTACATGATCAAGATGCAACTGTGTAAACTACAATATTCGAAAAAATCAGGTTTAAATTTTTCCAAATATACAGTGGTCATTATTTTTTAAGTGATTGACTTATAAGGGGTTTAAAATCGCCATGTATTCGAAATATATGGCATAAGAAGTGCTTCTATAGGAGATTTATGGACAATGTTTAGTCATGCATGAATATGGATACCAGATGTTACATCTTGCTCAAGCACAGTGTAGGTCTAGCATGGGCTGCAACACAGTTTTAATCTGGATCATTACCTGCTGTGGTGACTCTGTTGCATTGATAATGCCAAAATGATCTGGTTCAGATGCTGCACACTGCAAGTAGCCTTGTCTGACTCGTTCGAAAAAATGATCTGCTTGTTGTTCAATACGATCTGGAGCAGATCGCTTGCCTGCTCTGTTGAGCCCTGTAGCTACATCTACATCCAGTAGCAGCGTAAGATCTGGATGTAACATACAATGAACCATCTGCTTTAACTGGTCGATAATCGTTCTAGGCAGACCTCGTCCAGATCCTTGGTAGGCGTAAGTAGCATCTGTAAAACGATCACATAGCACCCACGTACCTTGTTGTAATGCTGGCATAATCACATTCTGTACATGCTGGCGGCGTGCTGCAAATATCAACAACAGCTCAGTGATGGGATCAATGCATTCGTGGTGATGTTGTAGTAATAAATTCCTAATGGCTTCGGCAACCTGAGTACCACCAGGCTCTCGGGTTGTAATGTAGTTAATATCATGGTGATCAAACAAGGTCTGCAAACCCTGTATGGCCGTTGACTTGCCCGCTCCTTCAATCCCTTCTATAGTGATAAATTTGCCGTCTCGCATAAAATGCTCATAATAACAATTAATGCCATCAATATGGCTTAAAACCAATCACCGTGACAATTTGACAGGCTAGGCCAACACAAACCTGTCTGTTCAACGACGCAGTTGATACTTTCGCACTGCCCGTTGATGATCGGCTAATGTGGCTGAAAAAGCATGACTTCCATCACCCTTAGCAACAAAATAAAGACTGTTACCTGCAGCAGGGTGCAAAGCTGCATGTAGGGACTCTGCGCCCGGCAAGGCAATAGGTGTTGGTGGCAAACCGGGATATTTATAAGTATTGTATGGGCTACCATGATGATGCAGGTGGCGACGAGTTAAGTTACCATCAAAATCCTTACCCAGGCCATAAATGACTGTAGGGTCAGTTTGTAACAGCATCCGCTTTTGTAAGCGCCTTACAAATACTCCGGCCACAGTTGATCGTTCTGAAGCCTGGCCAGTTTCCTTTTCAATAATAGAAGCCATAATCAAGGCATCATAAGGTGATTTGTAAGGTAAGTTATCACTGCGACCAGACCAAGCAGATGCTAATTCAGTTTGTTGACGGCGATAGGCTTGTATCAATACTGATTCAGGATCATTTTGACTAGAGAAGTAGTAAGTAGAAGGGAAAAAAAGCCCTTCTGGGTGTTGTTGTTGGCTGCCAAGGGAACTCAGCAAAACATCAGCCGGTGGAATGGGTTTGTCCTGCATAACTGGATGCGCTTGCAATGCCTCGGTAAATTGCGCATAAGTCCAACCTTCAGGTATAGTAAGCTGATAGTTACGAACCTTTCCATTAACCATTTGTTGCAACACGTCTTGCGCACTAATAGGGCCTTGAAACAGATATTCACCAGCCTTGACACGACGGTCAAGGCCTGAAAAGGCCGCATACCAAGTGAGCGCAGTTGCCTGTCGAATCACGCTCAACTGCTCCAGTTCCCTACTGATCTGGCTAAAACGGTGGCCCGGTTTTACTTCAAACACCACAGGTCCTAGCAGAGTTTTGGAATCAAACAACAGCCGCTGGACCTGTTTGGCCAACAGCAAAGTTGCAGCTAAAAAGATTAGCAGCAATAAAATAATTCGACGCATTAAGACTGCCATTGTATTAACATTGATGAGGTGGATAATGTAGCAGCCAAAGCCTGTTGCATAATCCGAGTCAGGGGACTTATGGCGTATTCACGCAACGATCTGTGACCTGAATCAAGCAACTTTTTTACTGGCCAAATACCATTAAGGCTATTGGTAAGCCAAACTGATTTAGCATTAATTACATCGGGGATGAGTAATCTTTGTTGGCGCAATGGAATATTTTTACTTGTAGCTACATGCATAAGTTGGTGACGCATCACACCGGCTATACCACAACGGTGCACGGGTGGCGTTAATAGAATATTATCTTGCTCTATAAAGACATTGCTCATGACACCAGATACTAGATTACCGTCTAGATCACACATCAAACCTTCATGAATGGCGTCATCTTGCCACTCATTACGTGCCAGAACTTGTTCCAAACGATTAAGGTGTTTATGCCCTGCCAATACCGGGTTAATGCCTAGCTGATGTTGACACAGTCGGACAGTTATTCCGGAACGGGATAACTCGACCCGTTTTGGCAACAGGGGGGAAAGTGTAACGATGCGATTGTAATCTGGTTTGAGAGGCGCCAGATAACCGCGCTTGCTACTGCCCCGAGTGATGGTTAATTTAAGCGCCAAAGATTCTCGCAGGTTGTTATCAGTAGCAAGCACATGGTCTACATCTTCACGTATTCTGGCGAGTAGGTCATCTAATACGGTCTGACTGTCGACCAGACGTAATTGTTGCAGACTTCTGGCCAATCGTTGTATATGCAACCTCCACAGTTGTGGAATGGCATCAACGACCAACAACGTTTCAAACAGTCCGTCTCCATAGGCCAAACCACGATCAGAAAGTGGCAATTGATTTGTTACACTACCATTAAATAGTTGAATCACTATGCAATCCAAGATTAAATGCTTGATTTTAGATAAACCAATTGTTCCAACCGATACAATCAATGATGGTAAACTTGACCCAGATCAATGGATATTTGCTATACACAACCAAAGATCAGGGTGCCATTAGTGCCACCAAAACCAAATGAGTTCGACATGGCCACAGAAATGGGTACCTCTTGTGCCTGGTTAGCAACATAGTTCAAATCACAGCCTGGAGAAGGATTATCCAGGTTAATGGTAGGTGGAGCTACCTGATCCCGCATGGCAAGAATACAAAATATGGCTTCAACTGCACCAGCGGCACCAAGCAGATGACCTATCATTGACTTGGTGGAACTCATACGTACCTGACTAGCTGCAGTACCCAAAGCCTGTTTAACTGCATTTGATTCAGCAATATCACCGGCTGAAGTAGAAGTTGCATGGGCGTTGATATAATGGATCTGATCACTATTTAGTCCAGCATCCCTCATGGCATTGCCCATAGATAATACAGCGCCATAACCATCTTCAGGGGGTGATGTAATGTGATGTGCATCACCACTCATACCAAAACCTATTACCTCTGCATATATCCTGGCACCACGACGGCAAGCGAATTCATATTCTTCTAAAACCAGAACCCCTGCACCATCACCAAGGACAAAACCATCCCGATCCCGATCCCAGGGACGGCTGGCAGCCTGGGGTGCATCGTTACGAGTTGATAAGGCTCTAGCAGCACCAAAACCTGCCAGTCCAAGTGGTGTGGTTGCCATTTCAGCACCGCCGGCAATCATGATATCAGCATCGCCATGCGCAATCATGCGAGCCGACACCCCTATGTTATGGGTGCCTGAAGTACATGCTGTGGTAATAGCGATATTGGGTCCTCGTAAACCATACATTATAGATAGATTGCCAGAAATCATATTAATAATACTACCTGGTACAAAAAATGGTGAAACCCGCCGTGGACCATGAGTATTTAGAGCGAGATGATTTTTTTCAATCATCGGCACACCACCAATACCTGAACCAATTGCAACCCCAATTCGATCAGTATTAGTGTCATTAATTTCTAATTCAGCATCAGTTATAGCTTGAATTCCAGCTGCCATACCGTATTGAATAAATAAATCTGTTTTTTTGGCATCCTTGGTGTGTATATAACGGTCAGGCTCAAAGTTTTTTACACTAGCCGAAAATTGAGTGTTAAACGCGTTAGTATTAAAATGGTTAATCATCGTGACACCCGACTTTCCAGCTAAGATACTGGCCCAGGTTGACTCAACATCGTGACCGATCGGGGTTAGCATCCCCAATCCAGTAACCACCACACGCTTACAACTCATGCACAACTCCTATCATAAAGCCTGTATTAATTAATTGAGTTTAAACAATGATATATTAAGATCAGACTAATACTCTGATGGTTTTACGTAGACTATTTTAATTAATAGGACGAGCTCAACAAAAAAATTTAATTTAGTTATACATAAAAAAACCGCGCCCTAGGCACGGCTTTCCAAAAGTATTGGTATCAGCGATTTACTGATTCGCCTCAACATAGTCAATGGCAGATTGTACAGTGGAAATATTTTCTGCCTGTTCGTCAGGAATCTCTGTCTCAAATTCCTCTTCCAAAGCCATGACTAGCTCTACCGTATCCAGTGAGTCAGCACCTAAATCATCTACAAATGAAGATTCATTATTCACTTCACTTTCCTTGAGGCTCAGTTGTTCCGCAACAATTTTCTTTACGCGTTCTTCAATAGTACTCATAGTCGTTCCCAATTGATTCTTTACTCACTCTAGATGAATTTGCAAGACTAAATGTTGTTGGTTAGTTTTTAACTAATTATCCCACAATACTATATATGTGCAGGGCCAAGCCTTTTTATATTTACATCCAGTGACCCATATTATCGTCAATACAGTAAAAATATCAAGTGTAATTGACAATCAAATATGTGAAACGGTAGCTTAATCTACCCCATATACATGCCACCATTTACATGTATTGTTTCGCCAGTAATATACTTGCTCCCTTCTCCCGCTAAAAATACGGCAACGGCCGCAATGTCATCAGGTGATCCCAACCGGTTCATGGGAATATTTGCTTTTAGCGCTAATTTTTGCTCTGGCAGCAAAGTATCAGTCATGTCTGTGTTAATAAAACCAGGAGCTATTGAGTTTACAGTAATGTTGCGCGATGCAACTTCCCGTGCTACGGCTCGGCTAAAGCCTTCAATACCTGCCTTAGTGGCGGCATAATTAGTTTGCCCCATATTACCCATGGAACCCACCACAGAACTAATATTAATGATCCGTCCCCAGCGTGCCTTAGTCATACCACGAATGCAAGCTTTGCAGAGTCGGTAAATAGAATTCAAGTTAGTATCAATTACATGATGCCAATCATCATATTTCATCCGCATTAATAAGTTATCACGAGTAATGCCTGCATTATTTACCAGTATGGCAGGCACACCATAATCGTCCTGGATTTTTTGCAAGGTAACATTAATGGCATCAGCATCTGTTACATCTAACAACATACCGGCACCACGAATCCCGGCACCAGACAAATTAGTGGTGATTGAATCAGCACCTATCTGCGAAGTTGCTGTGCCAATCGTCACAACACCTTGGGCACCTAGTTGCAGAGCAATAGCCTGACCAATACCACGACTTGCTCCAGTAACCAGAGCAACCTTACCTTCAATTCCCATATAAATATTGCCTACAGTTCATTTTTCAGAGCAGCTTCGAGTTGTACCGGGGTGCTGACCCGTATAGTCGGTACCGATTTATTGATGCGTTTGCCCAAGCCTGCAAGTACTTGACCTGGACCACATTCTATCATGATCGTCACGCCATTGTTGATCATTTCCCGGACACAACGGGTCCAATGCACCGGACAATGCAATTGTGCTGCTAGATTATGCAATAGCTCGGCCTTGTTAACCGGAACTTGAGCAGTAACATTCTGGATTACGGTTATGTCAGGCATCTGTAATTCTAATTCTGTCAACTGTTCCGCCAATTGCATTGCAGCTGGATGCATCAAACTACAATGGGAAGGCACACTAATAGGGAGAAGTAAAGCACGCTTTGCCCCTGCTTGCCGACAAGCTTGCATGGCTCGTTTTACAGCCGCTGTATGACCAGCAATGACCACTTGCCCAGGTGCATTGTAGTTTACTGGAGTTACTACTTCACCATCGGCAACAGTCGTACACGATTGTTCAATCAAATCATCTGCAAGGCCAATAATAGCAGCCATAGCACCCTGACCTGTTGGAACAGCAGATTGCATATATTGACCCCGTAGCCTAACCAGATTAACGGCTGTTGCAAAGGGTATTGCGCCAGAACAGACCAAGGCAGAATATTCCCCCAGGCTATGACCAGTCATATAGCTTGGCTGATGTCCACCTTGAGCCTGCCATAAGCGCCAAAGGGCAACACTGGCTGTCAACAAAGCAGGTTGAGTATATTTGGTTTGATTCAACTGCTGATGGAGGTCGGTTTGTACCAATTGCCAAACATCATAGTTTAATATTTCGCTCGCTTCAGAGAAGGTTTCTTCGATCAATGGAAATATAGATGCTAATTCGCTCAGCATACCAACGTGCTGAGAACCTTGGCCTGGGAATACAAATGCGAGTTTTAATGGCATACACTATATCCTAAAACATAATAGCTTTATTGGGCTGAATAAATTGTATATCGCTACAATATACGGTGAAGTTTCACATTGTCTCGGATCAGGTTGCACCAAATAACGTTTCATGCAGCAGTATTTTACAAAATCATGTTGTGGATAACGATAGTAAACCAGGCATTATAAGTCTGTATCAATGGATCAAGTTCAATTCTGCATAAGCACATGCCGTATTAATGGCATACTTGAGAGCAATGCCATCAGCATAACTGTGTGACTTAATAACCAGACCTTTAAGACCCAATAGAAAGGCGCCATTGAGGCGGGATGGATCAAATTGTCGTTGCCAAGGCTGCAATAATTGCTCATCCTGTGAATCCGACAAATACTGATAAGCTGATTCAGTCATCATGCGACTAACGCCTTCAGCGGTCTTGATCAGTATGTTGCCTGCATAACCATCACAAACCACCAGTCTAGCCTGCCCAGCAAATACTTCATGGGGTTCTATATAACCCGTATAGGCTAACTTGGGATCTGCATTAAGAAGTTTATCCGCGGCCTGGACATTGGCATTTCCCTTGTCGCTTTCGCTGGCAATATTGAGCAAACCGATAACTGGCTCAATGGTTTCGTCAAGGTTGTTTTGCAATTCATTTCCAAGCAACCCAAACTGGTATAATTGCTGTGCATCTGGATTTAAATTAGCACCCATATCCAAAACCAAACAGTCTCCTTTAGCTGTTGGAATATGACTGGCAAGCGCTGGGCGATCAAATCCATCACGCATTTTCAGAATATAACGGCCCATGGCCATTAATACACCTGAATTACCACTGCTTACACAAGCCTGAGCTTCACCTTCAGCAACCAATCGCAAGGCAATAAACATAGAAGAGTCCTGTTTATTACGCAATGCATTGGCCACTTCATCATGCAACTCAACCACACTGTTTGCTGGTATAATTTGCAGGCGATGCAAGTATTTTTGCCAATATTTGTCGGTGTTGGCAATCAATGGGGTCAACAATATTTCAGAACCTACCCACAGGATGGATAGACAAGAATACTTCTCCAAGGCACTTAGAGCACCCTGGAGACTAGCTTTGGGGCCTTGTACGCCGCCCATAGCATCCAGGGCTAGAGTGAAAGCATCAGGCAAAATTAATCTACGTTTTTAGAAATAACTTGTTGTCCTTTATAAAAGCCATCTGTAGTAATATGGTGACGACGATGGGTTTCACCTGTAGTTGAGTCAACTGCCAATGCAGCAGGTGTCAGACCATGATGAGCACGGCGCATATTACGCTTGGAACGGGTTACCTTGTTCTTTTGTACTGCCATGACAAAAATACTCCTGTAATCGTTATTTAACTTCGATTTAATTTTTGGGCAATAACTGCGCCAACCTACCAAAGGGATTTGCATTGCTATCAATCTGTTGCTTGCGATCACCATATTTGGTTTGTATTTCACAGTTTGGGTGAACGGCAATGATGGGCAAATTGAGCATTAATTCGTGATCAATTAACTCTATTAGCTTCATTCGCTTACCACTGATAACCCAAGGATCATACTCAACAGAAAGCTGATCAATCTGTTGTTGAGGACCAAGAACAATCAAGTTAACTGTAGTCTTGAGTGGTAACGTTACCAAATTTAAACACCGCTGGCATACCATTTGCAAACCATCTGCATTGATCTGACCGGTGATAACCAGATGTGAATCGTGGCTGCGCTGAAATTTTAACCAGACCCAGGCAGCGCCCGCATCAGACTGCATATAACTACATGATCCCGGCAACTTGGCCAGCGAAATGTGCCCCTGCATTTCTTGTTGTGCATCACACAATCTGCGTAGGTCAACGAGGGATAAATGTACATCAAACATTGGCGCGCTACTATACGGTCAAGGCTACCATTTGTCAAAGCAATTCAATAACCACAAAGCTAATCTGGATCTTTCATAAAAACAGACCACATTTATAATACCATTGTAAATAAAATGAATTGTTACAGCCATGTTTTCGTTTTCCCAAAAACACTTGGCATTGTTGTGTATTAAACAGTTAGCTTTACACCGTCACTTGCTACAGATATTTGACGAATCTTTGAAACAATTTCAGCTTTAGTTTATTTAATGATCAATAGGATTGATAGAATCTTTTTCAAAAGGTAACGAATAACGCTATTGCTGCCATAGTCATGGTCAGACCAAGATAAGCTATATTTTACTGTACATTGTCATTTAAAGTTGTATTAATCCACTTGGCAAACCAATAAAAGATGCGATAGCCACTCCAATGCCATGTCCCAGTTCATCCATTAAATGTTGTAACGGGGTCTTATCTGAGCCATACCACAACATTTCTGTAAGGCCAATTTGTTCCCGAGCCACACTGTATAAATTGCCCAGCCCATCTGTCAGCCCAAGATTTTGGGCCTGCGCTCCAGTCCACACCAAACCGGTAAACATGTCTGTGCTATCAGATAAACGCTCACCACGCCCTAATTTAACTTGGTATATAAATTGCTGGTGCACTTCAGTTAAAAGCCCTTGAAAAAAGTCTCGCTCGCTGGATTTTTCAGGCTGGAAAGGGTCCAGCATAGCTTTATGCTTACCTGCTGTATAGGTACGCCGCTCGACACCCCACTCACGCATCAATTGATCAAAGCCAAAGCCATTACTAATAACACCAATGGAACCTACCATACTTGCCTTGTCAGCATAAATATAATCAGCTGCTGCTGCAATATAATAGGCACCAGAAGCACCAATATCGCCAATCACTGCATATACTGGCTTACTCGGATACCGAACTTGTTGACGATCCAGTTCATCATAAATCATCCCTGCAGTCACAGGGCTACCGCCAGGGCTGTTAATATTTAGGATAATTGCTTTTGCATAAGGAGCTTCAAACGCATCCACAAGACTGGACAACAGGTTTTTACTGTTAGCTTCATAGCCTTCGGCAATAGGGCCAAGCACGTCGATAACAGCTACGTGATCATAATTATAATCCTGATTGAAGCTTGACGATGGAATTAAAAACACCCCTAACAAACCAAATAAGTAAATAAATGTCAGACTCTTAAATAGAATTCCCCAACGCCGCGATCGACGTTGTTCAATATTAATATTATCCACCAGACGACTGATTAACTGCCATTCCCGACTGGCTGGGTTGGATGCTAATGTCGATTTCTGCTTATCATCTACATCTGAATCTTCCCACTGATCTTTACTCATAATCTACCTATATGTCAAAGCACTTGCTATATTTGAGAGGGTATTTCTGTAGTGAAACTTGAGCAGCTATAGCTGATGCTATTTTGGTTACATTACCAATAAGTGGATATAGCCATCAAAAAACCAAATAGCGATTAATAATTCATTATACAGGCTAGGCCATAATCAAAATAGATCAAGAGAGGCTAATATTAGCCTCTCTTAATGAATACAATACATCATATTGTACTGAGAAAAATCAATAAAGTGAGGGTCTCAATTCTTTCTAGGATACTTCATCTTGGTTACGTGCGTAATCTTTCTTTTTATTACGTTTACGCTTTTTAAGCAATGGAGCCACAAACAGATAGATGCCTAAAATCCATAATACTAATAGAATTACAGAGCCGGGTAAAAATATCCATAATTTAGCGTGTTTATGAAACCAGGAACCGTCATGAAGAGACTCAATGAGTTCATTCCTGCGATAGGCCACCTGAAGTACCGCCGCACTTTTATGATCAATTTTAGTTTCGTAACTATTTCTCGAGCGAACTTTAATGATCCCTTTATTCGGTCGGACATCGAATCTTGAAATGTCTTTCCAGCTACTATTTGTGCTTCACTAACTTTTTTGGAAGAATGTAAAATATCCTCAAAACTTAAAGTAGGTATGCCACCCACGGCCTCAACGGTTGGAGGCTGAATCCAACTTGCTTGTTTTTTTATAAATTGAACAAGAATGCACTTGCTGATTCAATTATTATGATAGTTCACTGAGAGAGCATTACACTGTTATCAAACACAATCAAGATATTAAGCCACCATGCATTACCTGATGTGATACTCCATTTGATGCATTCAAAAGGATATACTGTATAACCATTCAAGAATTATTAGCCTTGTTGGCAACTTATTCGTTAAGTATTAAACAAGCAGGCATGGGTTGTAATGCCTGCGCTAATCTAAGAAAATTATGTGAAACCATACGATTATGCATCATCCTAACCCTATATGTTTTTTTGATTATTCTACTTCAATCATAAAAATGACATATAATCAGATTATTGCAAGGCATCTTCCAACTCAAGACCATACTAATTTTAGTTTTTTAAATCAATGCTTTAAAAAAAAATTATTTTTCTTCTAGGCCTTTTCGAATATAAAGTGGATTCAACAAAGACTACTTTTTGTCAGACGTGGAAATTAACAACTGTCATTCCATCGTAACTGGATTGCCACTTATTAAGAAGCTGCTGGATCCATGCTGTCTGTGACCAAAACTGTTTTAAGGCCAAGGCTAAATTTATATGCATAAACTATGCTTTATAGATTATGAGGCATGCGTATAATTATGGGCCTCATTTGTCTGTAAATACAATGCCATATATATTTTTAATTATAATGCTCAATTTTTAACCATTGATATATAAATCAGATCAGCTAGGCATAGGTTTATTAAGTGCAAGAAAGGCATTACTGCACTGAACAGTAAAATAACTGTGTAATGTAAATTACGATTATACCTACTGATAGATAACCAAGTAGCATGTTATATTCCAGTTCTGACTGGTTTTCCAAATACAGGAGTTTATATGACAACCCATCAGGTACATCATCCATTGATTCAACACAAGTTAGCATTGTTGCGTCGCAATGATATTAGTACCAGAAACTTTAGAGATTTGTCGAACGAACTAGCCACTTTATTGACCTATGAAGCTTGCCGTAATTTACCATTAGAAAGCACTACCCTAACCGGTTGGCAAGGAACTGATATAGAAGTGAATCTGCTAGCAGGCAAAAAAATCACGATTGTTCCCATATTACGTGCTGGTCTGGGGATGCTTGATGGCGTACTACAGTTAATCCCAAATGTTAAAGTGAGTGTTGTGGGTCTTTATCGCGATGAAGAAACACTACAGCCGATAACTTATTTTGACAAAGTGATAAAAGATGTTGATCAGCGCATTGCCTTAATTATTGATCCCATGCTAGCCACTGGAGGCACTATAAACACCACCATTGAACTACTTAAACAGAAAGGATGCCAACATATTATGGGGCTGTTTTTAGTCGCTTCTCCAGAGGGTATTGCAAGAATTGAGAAGCAACATCCAGACGTTGATTTGTATGTGGCCGCTATTGACCAGTGCCTCAATGAAAAAGGCTATATATTGCCAGGCCTGGGGGATGCAGGTGACAAAATTTTTGGCACTAAGTAACGGGCCTCACATAAATAACCAGGAAAGCCAGGCGATCACCATTGATATTTACATATTAGGATAATTTGGACCACCCGTTCCTTCTGGGGTAACCCAGATAATATTTTGACTTGGATCCTTGATATCACATGTCTTGCAGTGCAGGCAATTTTGCCCATTTATTTGAAACTTTAATTCGCCAACGTCGTCCTGAATGACCTCATAAACTCCAGCAGGACAATAACGCTGGGCCGGTTCATTCCACTGCTGTAAGTTGATACCTAAAGGAATCGTTTCATCTTTTAAAACTAAATGACAGGGTTGGTCCTCTGCATGATTGGTACCTGACAAATATACTGAAGACAGCTTGTCAAAACTGATAACACCATCTGGTTTTGGATATTCAATAATAGGAGCTTTGGAAGCAGGTAACATTTTACTGTGGTCAGGTTCATTATCACGCAAGGTGATGGGCATTTTACCATTGAACAAATTCTGGTCGATCCAGTTAAATGCACCACCCATAAAGGTGCCAAACTTATGCAAAGCAGCTCCAAAATTCCTTGATCGATAAAGCTCATCATGCAGCCATGACTGTTTTAGGGTTTGACCATAAGTTAACAAATCCTGCCCTCCAGGCTGGCCTTTGGCAATAGCATCGTACAGGGTTTCTGCTGCCAGCAAGCCTGATTTCATGGCAGTATGACTACCTTTAATTTTAGCAAAATTCATGGTTCCAGCATTGCAGCCAATCAGTAGTGCACCAGGCAGACTCATTTTAGGTAAAGCTAACAAACCACCTTTTTCTAATGCCCTGGCGCCATAGGAAACACGCTTTCCACCAGCAAGATACTGTTTTAATACCGGATGTTGTTTTAAGCGTTGGAATTCATCGAAAGGACTAAGATGAGGATTAGTGTAGTTTAAATCAATAATAAGGCCAACACTGACCTGATTATGATCACCATGGTAGAGAAAAAACCCACCATTGCTGCCTTTTCCCATAGGCCAGCCAGCACCATGAATCACTAAGCCACTCTGATGCTTGGCAGGATCAATATCCCATAATTCTTTTAAGCCAATGCCATAGTGCTGGGTGCAGGTGCCTTTATCAAGATTAAACCGTTCAATTAACTGCTTACCCAGATGACCACGGCAACCTTCAGCAAAAACGGTATATTTAGCGTGTAACTCCATACCTGGCATGTAGCTGTCTTTAGCCTCACCTATTGCAGAAATGCCCATATCGCCAGTAGCAATACCCTTGACACTCCCATCTTCATGGAAAAGAATTTCTGCTGCGGCAAAGCCTGGAAATACTTCAGCGCCCAGATGCTCTGCCTGATCAGCAAGCCAACGGCATACTTTGCCCAAGCTGACAACATAATTACCTTCATTGTGCATGGTTTTAGGAATAAGCCAATTAGGAAATCTAAAACCACTGGTAGAGCTGGTTAGGAAATGCATCTGATCAGTAGTTACTGCAGTCGCAAGAGGCACATCTACCATACTTTGCCAATCAGGGAATAGTTCGTTCAATGCTGATGGCTCCAAGATAGCGCCAGACAGTATATGAGCACCAACTTCTGATCCCTTTTCAACCACACAAACACTCAATTCAGTGTTATTTTGTTGAGCTAGTTGCCTTAATTTACAGGCCGTAGCAAGCCCGGACGGTCCTGCTCCAACAATAACAACATCAAACTCCATTGATTCACGATCCACACTGACACCTTTTAATCATTTGGGTTATTAACCAACTATATGAAACGAGGCCTTAAAATATGTTTACCATCTCGTTACTATAACTAAACTAATATGGAAACCTCAGTTAAATGAATGTAACATTCTGTTTTCTAATGCATTACATACCCTTTACAATATAGTAAGGTTATAAGAGGCTTCAAGTAATAAAATACGATTTAAAAATTATTGTAATTTAACTGGATAAAAATGCAATTGATCGCAGCAATAGGTTTTTTTACTCAACGCTAGAAATTTCTAATTTATACTAGAAATTCATTTAAATCTATCATGATCAGTACAAAGTAGTGACAAAAGCTGTAGTTACCACTTTATCCAAACATATTTATACTGGATCCATCTCAATCAGTATATCGGTCTAATTCATACCCTTTAGGACAAGGCCGGATTAAAATTTTATGGAGAACCTATTTCAGGAAACGACAATTAAAGTATCATGATTCACAGAAAAACAGATTGTTTTGAAACATAAAGGCATGAATAAAAATATAAAAATTGTGATATAGGCATGATATTAAATCAACGAGCAATTACCCTAAAATAGATAAGAAAATACCAAGTTTAACGCTAAAGCATCAAATAGCAACAGCAGAAGCTGGTAACTTTCAGATCAGGTTTGAACTACTACAAATCAGGATATTATTTTATCTATCTTATAATTTAATCTTACTTAAAAAGTCATCATCAGGCATTGCCCATGCCGGCTGTAGCCATGCCCTTTGAACAATTTTAAGTTTTTGACCTACTTCTAATCTATTTAAGGCCCCAGCAGTATATAAATGGCTATCCGTTGTCCCTGAATGTTGACTGTCATTAAATAACCAAATTCTGGTATGAACTCCCTCACTTATTTTCTCGCTTTTAAGTATTGTATTCGGAGTTCCTTCTGTAAAGTGGATTAGCTCTCCAATAATAGCAAGATCTGTTAAATCACCTACAACAATCACCGATCTTGCAAATACGTTATGGCCACTAACCGAAATAAAACCATCTCTTTCTATGGCAATCAAGCGTGTTTCTTTAGTTGCATGCACTTCTACACGAGTGTAACCAAGGGGTTGAGTTGCAATTATTGCTGATTTTGCAAAGACACCATGCTGATAACCTTCTCCATCCACATAACATTGTGTGTGCTTCACTGCCAATGGGATAAGTTGACTATTGTTATATACATACCAGCGGAGAACCTTATCTGAATTTACATGTAGGGCCCCATCAAAATATTTAACGGAAGTGAAACTAATGTGTCCTGCTACAGCATAATATTGACCTCTATCAACAGCATTTATAATGCTCATCTGCTGTATAACCAAAGAATCAAAAAAAAACTATCCGGTAAAGCTGCAACAATATGTCCCTTGCCCAAACGATATCTAATAAAATCTGGTACTTTAGAATCGCCATGCTGATGAAGGAAACCACAGCCACCCGCCATGCACCAAATTGGATAATTTAAATCTTTTGTGTTGCTAGTAAGTAATTTATCCCAGATATCCGCAGCAAAGGGATCACTTGATCCACGATTGGCTAAACACATGTCATCGACATCTGGATAATACCTGTCTTCACCGTACCGATTATATACTTCAATAGCCTTGATGCTTTGCCCGGCAATCGTTGCAGATAAGATATCAGACGATGTAAACCACCTTGTACATTGGTCCAATTGCTTGCAAAATCGTAATCATTACTGGGCCAATTTGGTTCTTTATTAGTGACTTGATTTTCTATTATTTTTATTGGTGTGAATCCCAAAGGAATATCATTTAGTGATATTCCTGGTGAATACCTTCCTTGAATATTTTTAACTGGCCCAGGCATACACTCGTGTCCACATAGTCCACCAAACGCATAACCTAGCTGACTAAGGATCTGCATCAATCTGCTATGACTGACTTGACCTCCAAACCCTGGGGCATCTTGATTATTGCCGCTGTAGTTAAGGATATGACTGTGCAATTCTCCTTTTATCCAATTATTTCTTCTATTGATGTGTTCATAGGGTGAATATGATGAGGCACTGACAAAATTTTCCCCACAGCCTGTTCCTTCTCGCAATCTAATTTTAACAACCACAGTATTTATGATCATCCTGTAAAAAAGGAACTACCATTATAACCATCCCAAACTCAAAATAGACAAAATATAGCATGATTATGCAGCATTAGAGTACAAAATGAATGCCATACTATTTAAACTTTTATGTGGTCGTTCGTAGTGATAACGTTGTAGCCAACAATCGGTTTTCTACCTGGCTCCATACGGTTTGTTAAATAAGAGCAAGTCTAAAATATCTTCCTGGCAAGAGTGGTTGAACCGTTCACTGTAACCATTCCGATCAAGGCTGCCAAGCTCAATGTAATCAATATGTATGTGGCGTTATTTTGACCCATTGTGCACAGTTAGACGATATGAATTTCTAGCCATTGTCTAACCGTATCTGTTCGGGATAACTCCAACATGACGTGTCATGCGGTTAAATTATTTGATATAAGCACTTTAGATCGGCTTTCGCAGCTTGATATACAGCCGGGTGATTTGTCTATCATTCACCCAATAAATCAGTAACAGGAACATATATTCTGGCCTATTATCGAGTCATAATGACATATGGCTTACCACACACTCAATAATTTACTTCAAGATTTGGATC
The DNA here is from genome assembly GCA_943787595.1 of uncultured Pseudomonadales bacterium. Lineage (GTDB taxonomy): Bacteria > Pseudomonadota > Gammaproteobacteria > Pseudomonadales > Balneatricaceae > CALSNA01. Next base: position 109,360 of record CALSNA010000005.1, on the reverse strand, counting down.
ACTCGGACACTGAGCACAGACTGGACAAGCCCAATATACAACCCTGCACAGTTGTAATCTTGCAGCACATTAGAAGTGCGTAGCAATTAGCATCGGCTAACAAATCACTCATCAAATCCATTGGCCACGCTTGATTAATGACCGCAGGAACCTCAGCACCTCTGGATTATCCCGGTTAATCCGCTTTTTTGGTTAAATTCTGAGGTTTAATTAAAGCTTTCTGTAAAGACGATAAATGTGCTTGTGGTTCCTTAAAAAACCTTTGGCGTTAAGCAAATAAGAGTGATACAAGCTGCAGCACTTATTGACTGTCTTTAAGCGCACGCAACCAATTTTTTATGTCAACATTGTCTGTGGCCAGCCGGGCCTGCTGATCGTAATAATTACTTTCACTGGCATCAAACCTTAAATCGAAAATCCTCACCTTCTAGTTCCTTGAAATGTTTGATCATCAATGCATTGATACCACCAGGTTGGATCGCTATTTTTAAAACTGCGCAGAACTCATGCTATTATCTAACTCTGGCACAGCTCTGGTAAAACAACACCTCTTATTTGATTTCAATATCACCAATATCTGTCTATGGCTGTAACGTGATTTTTTCATAAAAAACTCCTTTTATTTAGTTTAGTGGAGTTTTCTATTGATAACTGATCCGATTTTTCAGGTGAGTTACAGTCCCACTTAGTATACTTGCCGGGACTCATATCATCCTCATAGTTCAGTTGAGTGCTTTAATTGGTGTTATTGATATTTATACTACTCATTAAAACTGAGCAAGACAGATCATATTATGTTGGGTTATGAATAAATATTACCTCACATTTGTTTGGCAAAGCATCCCTTTTTAGTTTATTTAAGGCTTGGTTGAATGTACCATAGCTGTCTAAGTTTAAAGTAATTATCACTTAGCTGGGATAGCTATATCAAAGCAAAGCTATGGTCTTTGCCAGTCATAGTAAATACCTGGCCAAAAATGCATTGCTTAATGCATTTTTTAAACACTGCCTTAGCTGGAAATTAATACAGCTACTAAAATATGATTAGTTAATTGAAATCTGGAACATTTGATGAACATTACTTATAGCGAAGCACTTAAAGTACATGATGAAGCTAATTGTCTGGTTACTGGAGAGCAGCTCAAATCAGCTATTAAGCTCATGGCTAAAGCCATAAGCAATCAAATATCAACTGAAGTACCTATAGTAATCTGTGTACTCAACGGTGGCATGATTCCCATGGCGCAGCTACTGCTGCACCTACAGTTTCCATTGGAAATTGATTACCTGCATGCCACTCGATACGGCAAACAAACCATAGGAACACATCTATCCTGGCATGCGCAGCCAACCCAGGATTTGTCCGACCGTACCATATTGGTAGTAGATGATATCTTTGATGAAGGCTATACCCTGGAAGCAATCTGCAATTATTTGCAAGACTCAAGTTGTAAAAGAGTCTATTCAGCGGTCTTACTGAATAAATTGCATGACCGCAAGGTAGCTTACCAACCCGACTTCATTGGCCTTGATGTAGAGGATCGATTTTTATATGGTTTTGGTATGGACTACAAAGGTTATTTCCGTAACATAGATGGCATTTATGCAGTGAAAGGCCTTTAATTTAGGTATTAATAATACGATAGCTTAAGTGTGGCCGTACTGACAATGCGGTGCCAGTTTTAATACCTAAGCCCCTCTCAGCCATACTATAATGCAGCACATTAAACAGCCTGAAACCACGCTATAACTAAGTGAATCACTTGTACTCCCGGTTGATCATAACAGGCTACCTTAGATAGTAATATCGTACCCTGAAAAAAATCCCCTCTGCTCGCCAATTTGGCTTAAGCAGTCGATACAATACACATATCAGGTATGTTTGTAGTTCTGCACTGCCCTGAAGTGAAATCGGTTCTATGATCCCAGTCCTGATTTTTTTATGGCCCGCTTAATCCCTAGTCTATCCAATTTAATTTTCAAATCATAGTATATGTGATTCATTATTTAAAATTTGATTCATTGATAAAATTCAGGACCATTAAGAGCAGTTTGGTGTTATTTTAACTAGAAAATAATCCATTGAGGATATATAAAGCATAAACTGCAAAGAATAAAATGTTTTAAACATTGATGCATTATTCAAAGAGGTATGGTGATTCCTCCAAGATTTAATCGAAACCAAAGGATATTTATCCTTAAACCAGCTGAAGCGAGTGCACCTTTACCTGAGCTGTGGCCAGAGCACAGCATAAGTTCCGCAACTTTTTATAAGTGCCAACCTGGATACGGTGGTATATAAGGCGAAGCAGTTCAGTGAGAACACTTAGATAGCCAAAAGCGACTGGAACTTGAGTTTATGCCTAGGCTACTTGTGTAACGTAAAGGGCTTTGAGTGGAATCACAAACATGCCTACCGTATCTATTGCGAGTAGGCGCTAAACCTTTGGATCAAACCTGATCTAATCCATTGATTTTATAAAGGATCAGCTTCCCAGCTAAATTATTTTAGGCCTAATACTGAATACATTTATTTTAGTCAGGAATTTTTTCTTCCAAAGACTTCAGTCAGAAGTTCAAGTCTCTTCGACAATGTTACTTTGAGGAGACCATCATAATGGGTGTATTATATGGGTGCGCAGCAGGTTGAAAACCATATGCCAGATTTTGAAGTAAACGTTAAATGGCGACTGTCTTTAGTTGTTACGTGGCTTGTAAAAATGGCGCGCCCGGAGAGATTCGAACTCCCGACCGCTCGGTTCGTAGCCGAGTACTCTATCCAGCTGAGCTACGGGCGCACATTAATGGCGGAGAGGGAGGGATTCGAACCCTCGGTACCAGTAACGGTACGGCTCCTTAGCAGGGAACTGGTTTAAGCCACTCACCCACCTCTCCAAAGGAGGACGTATACTAACCTAACATTTTAGAAAATAAAAGTATTATAATGCACAAATTTACTTTAACCAGATATCTATATTTGCTTAATCAAGCTATGGCTGCTCAAAATTTTTCGCCAACATTAGCGCCTGTTTTTTTACTGAGCACCTTCAATTCCAAACTCAGTAAGCATCTTATCACTGGCATTGACATCAACCGGTTCATGGTCGGTTTTTTCCGGTTTGAGAACTAAAATTCCAATACCAAAGCTTTGATCAACAATAGAAATCACTGCCTCATCATCTGTTAATACAACATATTCAGAGGCGGCGTCCATTACTTCCATGTCATCTTCTGTTTCTATGAATGAATCAACCCGATGCCAGACTTGCTCTCCAGAGGCATTAAATTTGACAATAAAATCCCGCTAGGTTGTCCGGAGATCATTATTAAATGTGTGGCGAATGGCCGTGCCAAAACTCCATTCATCACAGCCTTCAATTCCTGTCCCACAGGCAATAATTACACCTCCATCGTCAGTCCCTTGAATACCCCAGCACTCATCAAAGATCAGTTGCGGATGGCCTGCTCCAAGCCCACTAAACTGGCCAACAGGATTACCAACTGTTATATGGTGACTGGCATTGCCTTCTAAATCTAGATAAGTGATACTCCCATCAATACCGCCTTGGTCACCGTTATGGTGGCCTACCATGGCAAACCCCGTCGTTTTCCCTCCCATCTCTAATGCTGCAATATCAGTTACTTCACCATGAATTGGATAAATTTCTGACCACAGAATGTGGCCATTTGCACAGATTCGTATGGCCCTGGCAGGACCTTCATTGATAGAGACTGTAGCAACGATGTAGCCACCAATATTATCACTTACTTCTCGAATTCCCTTGCCTGAAACACTTTCAGGTAACAAGGTAAGCCAAACAGGTGCATCCGGAGCACTTGCTGAATCAAGTTGATCGGCTGAAAAGTAAGATACATAAGCCTGACCATCCTGAGGATTTCCATATGACTTGAAGCCTTCAAAAGTGCCAGAATGAGCGTTGATCACACCGGTCACAATAAGCCCCTCTGATCGAGTAAGCAGGATGTTTTCAATGGCTCCATCACGTTGGCGTATTGGATCAGCAAACGTGGCTTCCCAGATTTTTGTACCTATTGACATATCGTATTTTGCCAGATAACGATCAACGGTACCATTACGCACATGTATGAAGCCACCGGCAAAGATTGCCGAATCATTAGCAGCTACACTATTCAGGGCATCTAGGTGTCGAGTGGTTCCAATCATCTGAGACCAACCCGCTTCAGAAAACTGATCGTCAGACAACATAACGTAACCTAGCCAGTCTTTTTGATTCAACTTGAGCAGGAAACCATCTGAGTTACCATTAGGATCTGTAGGCTTCCCAACCAACGCATAACCACCATCAGCAGTTTTAATGCCGTGGACAGGGTGAGGATCTACGCCACAGCAGTACTCAGTCAAGCCAATGTAAAAAGCTATTTTTGGCGCATGTTGACTCACACCAACGTTGGCAAAAGCCATATTGAGCGAAAGAATAAAGGCACATATTACAGAAATTGCTGTAAATATTATTTGAACATGCCTATTGGCAATATCTTGTCTCTGGTAGTCTAAAGTGATCAATTTAATCATTGGTACTACCTCGAAATATCGAGTTTTCAGCACATGGTTTAACTAACTGAGGAATTAGTGGGAATATTAAGTAAAGGATAAGCATTTAGAATTAAGGCAGCAGCTATAACTAAGATCTTGATATAATTAACAATAAAATACGCCAGTAGACAATGAGGCTATCTATAACCCACGAGTCTGTTCTAACCGAAGTTAACAATCAATAAAGCAATCATTTTGCAGCGGTTGCTACGTTATTGACGACAATCCTTTCATATAAGACATACAAAAAATGGTTAACCATTAGCTGGTAATCCAATTAATAGTGATCAAACTATGTATGAAAGTTAAATTATGGCGATGAACCATTAATTGGTTCTGACAGCCGTGAGAATCGGCATCTGAGTTTAGTTTAAGAGATAATTATCGGCAACAACAGGTTAGGTTGCCAGTACTTTAATTATTGCTAGAAAATATTAGCCATTTGCTAATGCTACTTATCAGTAGCCATACTATTATCTTTTTCTTTCCGTATACGCTGATAGATTTCTTCTCGATGCACAGAGACATCACGCGGTGCATTAACACCGATTCTCACTTGGTTTCCCTTGACACCTAGAACGGTTACTGTGACATTGTCACCAACCACAAGAGTTTCCCCAACACGGCGAGTCAAGATAAGCATATAATTCTCCTTGTTATAGTTTACGGAAAGATAATAATATAACGATAATTACATTATTATCTTTCCGTAATCAGCAATATATTCCTGTTATGCTGGCTAATTTTCAACGCCGTGGCAAAAACGGAAAAGCCATCATATTACACTTCTAGTTTATTATTCAACTGATTGACATTGATCTAGATTAAATACTGAATGTAGCGTCCTGACAGCCAATTCAAGATATTTTTCAGCTATCACCACTGAAACCTTAATTTCAGAAGTAGAAATCATCTGTATATTTATGGATTCATCTGCCAAAGCAGTAAACATAGTGCTGGCAATACCAGCATGAGAGCGCATACCAACCCCAATAATTGAGACCTTGGCAATATTTTTGCTTCCTTGAATATCAGTAGCATTCAGTTGCCTGGCTATTTGCTGCAGAATATTTTTGGCATGTTCGAAGTCATTACGATGCACAGTAAAGGTAAAATCAGTCATTCCCTCAGCACTGATATTCTGTAGGATCATATCAACTTCAATATTAGCATCACTAATCGGGGAAAGAATCTTAGAAGCAATGCCGGGAATATCAGGCACCCCAATTATAGTTAATTTAGCTTCATCTCGATTAAAAGCTATGGATGAAATGACAGGTTGTTCCATGATTTCTTGATTCTCAATAGTAATTAAAGTGCCCAGACCTTCTTCAAAACTGTGTGAAACACGTAAAGGCACCTTGTATTTGCCGGCAAATTCAACTGCACGAATCTGCAGCACCTTAGAACCCAAACTCGCCATCTCCAGCATTTCTTCAAAAGTAATGGTTTGCAGGAGTCGGGCACTTTCAACGACACGTGGGTCAGTGGTATAAACACCATTTACATCAGTATAAATCTGGCATTCATCAGCCTTCAGCGCCGCAGCCAGGGCTACACCTGTGGTATCTGAACCACCTCGGCCCAAGGTAGTGATATTGCCAGTTTCATCCACTCCTTGAAAGCCAGCGACAATAACGACCCGTCCCGCAGACAAATCTGTCTGTATCAAGTTCACATCAATATGTTTTATACGTGCTTTAGTATGAACTGAATTAGTCAAAATCTTGACTTGGCTACCCGTATAAGAACGAGCTTCACAACCCTGCTCTTTCAAAGCCATACTGAGTAAAGCGATAGTAACCTGCTCTCCCGTGGCAACCAACACATCCATTTCGCGTGGGTCTGGATATTTCTGGATAGTAGTAGCCATTTGCATCAACCGATTCGTCTCACCACTCATAGCAGAAACTACCACCACTATATCATGCCCTTGTTGCCGATATTGTGTGATCTTGTGTGCGATAGATTGGATGCGCTCTAGCGATCCAACGGAGGTGCCGCCATACTTTTGTACGTATAACCCCATTTGCTTGCTTTTTCCTACTTAATGCTGGGAATCGACCTAAGTAATGATCCCGCTACAATATATTTTGTTAAATCAAAATAATCCGCTCAATTATTTTGATCATTGAAATAACTAAACCAGTTGGCTAGATAGCCAATCAGGCACACTGGCTAAAGCCTGCTCCAATTTAGCAGCCTGCCCTCCTCCCTGAGCCATTTCAGGACGCCCTCCTCCTTTGCCATCCATCAAAGCGGAAGTATGACGAACCAGTGCTCCTGCATTGATTCGAGGGCACAGATCAGAGGTCACCCCAGCTACTAGCTTGGCCTTATGAGTTTCAGCAATAGCTAGTACCACGACACCAGAACCCAACTTGTTCTTCAACTGGTCCAAAGTCGTACGTAGATTATTTACATCTACGTTATGAAGCTGGCTAACCAGTAATTTTATGCCATTTACCTCAATCACCTGATCAGACAGTTTATTACTGATGACGACTGAGAATTTAGCTTGCAGTTGCTTTAAATCACGCTCCATTTTTCGGGAATGACTCATCAAAATTTTAACCTTATCAACTACTTGATCACGACTTGTCTTCATTATAGTAGCCAATTGGATCAAAGTAGTATTATTAGCAGTGAACCAATTCAAGGCAGCAGAACCAGTCAGTGCTTCAATACGTCGTACACCAGCAGAGATGCCTGTTTCTGAAACAATGACAAAAGCCCCTATATCACCGCTACGCTTTACATGAGTACCACCACATAGTTCTACTGAAACAGATTTATTGGCTACGTCAGTTCCCATAGTAACAACCCGAACTTGCTCTGTATATTTTTCACCAAATAGAGCCATTGCTCCCAATACTTTAGCTTCTTCCAGGCTCATAACGCATGTGTCCACTGTCGAGTTGGCTCGGATCTGTTCATTTACCAGATATTCAATATTTTCTAACTGCCGGGGAGTAACTGCTGAACAATGGGAAAAGTCAAAACGCAGTCGATCAGCACTCACAAGAGATCCTTTCTGTACCACAACAAAGTCACCAAGCACCTGCCGTAGGACAGCATGTAACAGATGGGTGGCAGAGTGATTTAAAGTTGCTGCCATACGATGCCCAGCATCAACTTTACCTAGCACTACCTCTCCAACACGTATCTGGCCGTCCATGACGACACCATGATGAATAAAGTAGTTACCCTGCCTAGTCGTGTTATTAACTTGCACATAACCATCAGTTCCACTAATATTCCCAATATCGCCAACTTGCCCACCGGATTCAGCATAAAAACTGGTCTGATCAAGGAATAGGTGGAGGTGATCACCTGTTTTAGCCTGTTCAACTGACTCACCATCTTTTAGCAAGACAACAACTGAACTTTGAAACTCTAGATCGTGGTAACCGACAAAACGGGTATCATTATCTAGCTGTAATTGATGGCTATAATCAACCGCAAAATTACTGGCTGCACGAGCACGAGTACGCTGTAGTTGCATGGCTGCTTCAAAACCTGCCATATCCAGTTTCAGATCACGCTCACGTGCAATATCATCAATGAGGTCAACTGGAAAGCCGTAAGTATCGTAGAGTTTAAAAATGGTAGCACCCGCAAGCGTAGGTTCATCCAGTTTTTGCAAGTCTTGTTCCATAATGCGCATGCCCAACTCAAGGGTTTTAGCAAACTGTTGTTCTTCCTTACAAATAACCCGCTCAACATACTGCTGGTTTTGTACTAATTCAGGATATGCTCCACCCATTTCTTTTACCAATGGCGCGACCAGTTGGGATAGGAAATCATCTTGGGCTCCCATCTTTTTACCATGACGAATGGCCCTGCGTATAATGCGACGTAGAACATAACCACGCCCTTCATTGGTAGGTATTACATCATCAACAATAAGAAAGGCCACTGAACGAATATGGTCAGCTATGACTCGCAATGATTTATCATGGCCTTGCTGGATACCTACGATAGATGCAGTTGCAGATATTAGATTTTGAAATAAATCAATCTCATAGTTGCTATGTACACCCTGCAAGACAGCCGCTATGCGCTCCAGCCCCATACCGGTGTCAATTGATGGCTTGGGCAGTGGCGTCATAGTACCATCAGTGCTGCGGTTATACTGCATAAACACCATGTTCCAGATTTCAATATAACGGTCACCATCTTCGTCAGGGCTGCCAGGAGGTCCTCCAAAAAAGTTAGGGCCATGATCATAAAATATTTCAGAACAGGGTCCGCATGGACCAGTATCACCCATAGACCAAAAATTATCTTCATCCAGGCGGGAAAAGCGCTGTGGCTCAATGCCAATCTCATCAAGCCAAATTTTTTCAGCTTCAGCATCTGAGTGATGTACAGTGACCCAAAGTTTATTAGCAGGCAAACCCAACTCAGCGGTTAAGAATTTCCAAGCAAAATGAATGGCATCGTGTTTGAAATAATCACCAAAACTGAAATTGCCCATCATTTCAAAGAAGGTATGGTGGCGTGCAGTATAACCAACATTCTCAAGATCGTTGTGCTTACCACCAGCTCGCACACAACGCTGAACGGAAACGGCGCGACAGTAACTGCGTTTATCCTCTCCCAGAAATACGTCCTTGAACTGAACCATGCCTGCATTAGTAAACAAAAGAGTCAGATCATTACCAGGAATTAAGGAGCTACTAGGAACAACTTTATGATGATGCTGTTCAAAGTAATCTATGAATGCCTGACGTATCGCTGCAATTTTCATGTTTTAATACCACCGATTTAAATGGAAAAAGCACTGATTCGTGAAACAATTGATTGTTAAATCCATTATATAAATACAGTGCACACCAAATATCTGAGCATAAATGATATGGGGTTATAAGCAAGATCCCCAGACACATCACATCAGCAACCATTATGATGACTGACTACAGGCAATTTATTCAGAAAAACATCTCATCACAATAAATCACCAGGCGTGTGGTAGGTTATACATCTACCTTTAACTTACGTCCAACGCATCATCTGTAACAGTAACCACAGCCCTGATGTCATTTTGAGAAAAACCACGATTATACAAATAGCGTATTTTTCGGGCCTGCTGTTTAATATTCATAGGTTCAATAACACCAAAGTGTTTATTGAGCTGGAGATGAGCAATGACTTGCCAATTCAAATTAGCTTCAGCCATAACAAAAGCAACCATAGACTTAGGAATACGATGTTGAGTTAACCATTGTCGAATACGAGCAGGTCCATAACCTGCATTAGCCTTATGACGTACTAGCATACAAGCAAATCGTTTATCACAGAGCAAATCAAGTTGTACCAATTCATCTAATACTTGCTCCAGCATTTGCCGGTCAGATGCAAATTTCAATACCTTTTGACGCAACTCATGTCGTGAATAATCACGCCGTGATAGGTAACCTAATATCCGATTGCGCAATGTAGTAACTTCCAGTATATCAGACACCAATAGTTACCCAGACATGTGCGGTCATATCACCTATTTTATCGCCAAGCCAAGTTAGCCATGACGCTATACAACTATAGAATTATTCATCTTAGGACGTTACAGGAACTGGTGCATCAGCCGATGAATCAGTTGCCGTATCATGAGGGCTGGGGATGTTTAATAATTTCTGACGGATTTGTGATTCTATTTCAGCAGCCGATTGCGGATTATCCTCCAGATATTTTGCAGCATTGGCCTTACCCTGACCAATTTTATTACCTTTATAAGCATACCAAGCGCCCGCTTTATCCACCAGCCCTTGCTTGACGCCCAAATCAATTACTTCACCCAGACGATAAATGCCTTGGCCGTAAAGAATTTGGAATTCGGCCTGCCGGAAAGGTGGTGAAACCTTGTTCTTAACTACCTTGACACGAGTTTCGTTACCGATCACTTCATCAGCTTTCTTAATGGCACCAATGCGGCGGATATCAAGTCTTATGGAGGAATAAAACTTAAGTGCATTCCCACCAGTTGTGGTCTCCGGACTACCAAACATAACACCGATTTTCATGCGAATTTGATTGATAAAAACCACCAGACAATTAGCATTTTTGATATTACCTGTTATCTTGCGCATCGCTTGAGATAATAATCGAGCCTGTAAGCCCACATGAGAGTCTCCCATTTCTCCTTCAATTTCAGCTTTTGGTGTCAACGCAGCTACTGAATCTATGATAATTACATCGACCGCATTAGAACGCACAAGCATATCAGTGATTTCCAATGCCTGCTCTCCGTTATCGGGCTGACTCACCAGGAGTTCCCCTACATCAACACCTAATTTTTCGGCATAAATTGGATCCAGCGCATGCTCAGCATCCACAAATGCACAGGTTTTGCCTAACTTCTGGGCTTCTGACACCACCTGTAGTGTTAAAGTAGTTTTACCAGATGATTCAGGCCCATAGATTTCTACAATACGGCCCAGGGGCAAACCACCAATTCCTAAAGCGATATCCAGGCCTAATGAGCCAGTTGACACGGACGGTATGGCTTCACGGGGCTGATCGCCCATACGCATAACCGTACCCTTACCAAACTGGCGCTCGATCTGACTCAATGCAGCATTGAGGGCTTTTTGTCTATTTGCGTCCATGATGTGCCTCTTATTTTATTCACTACAGTATTATTAATTAAAATTTACTGGTTATACATACAGTATTATTACAGAATATAGGAAAAGTTCAACCTTTGGCTTTACTGCTCATGGAATTAATAAGCCCAGAGCTAACCACAGAGTATGTTAGGAAATAATAATTTTATGTGACTATAATCTATCAAATAATAGCTCATGCAAGCCAGAAACAGCAGCTAATATCGCAGCATTTCTCACTGCCTGTCGGTTACCACTAAAGTGATACATCCGACTGGTTACCCTGCCCTGATCAGCCCATGCTAACCAAACCAGTCCTACTGGCTTTTCAACCGAACCACCATTCGGACCGGCTGTACCACTGATACTGACTGCTAAATCCGCATTACAGCATTGACAGACACCCACCGCCATGCCTTCAACCACTGCTTGACTTACTGAACCATGCTGGAGCAACATTGATGCATCCAAACCCAGTAATTCTTGCTTTAGCTGATTGCAATACGCAATAACTCCACCTCGATACCAGCGAGAACAACCAGATACAGAGGTTAGAGCCTGACCAATACCACCACCAGTACAGGATTCAGCTGTAGCAAGCCACAGACTCTGAGAACTCAATTGCCTACCTAACATACTGATGCTATCAATTAAGTTGTTTGTTTTTATATCAGGTTTCATAAGTATAACGACCTAGATGGATTAAGATGCTTTAAAACAAGCCTATACTGATGATGATTAACATTTAACCGGGCTTTAAACTGCAATCATTGATCATGGATTCCGTTTATTTATTGCACCTCAATTGACATAGTGCTTTATGCCATAACTACTGTGTAGTAGCAACCACACAGTGGCTAACCTGGATAGTTGATACACAATTCAAAAGCCCAGAGTCAACGTATTTTTCAACCAGAATTTTGGCTAACGGCTGCAAGCATAGTGATAGCAAGATTGAAAGAACATATTATACAAGCCACAAGGTAGCAAAAAATCCAGATCAAAATTAACTAGACCCTATCGTTGCAAAAATATGAGGCATAAGTGCAAAAATCTGTTTTATGTATAATATCTTTAAGATGTGATTTACTTGTATGAAATGTCTGGATCTATTACTAACACTGTTCCTATTTGTAAATGTTATGATTAGCAGTAATAGATTAAATCTGCGATGCAAATATACATTATTGACTTGGAAAAGCACTAGCACAGTTATAGTTAGCATTGGCAGCTGACTATCAAATATTATACTAATTTTATAGTGATTATGGTGACTGCATATACACTGGAATGACAACTATATCTAACTATTGCCAGTAGTTGATCTTTAGTATCTGTTTCAGTTCAGCTTTTGCTATGGATATATAAGACAACAGTAGCATATCTTTCAGCTGTCTCTGCAAAAATGTCACAAATATCAATACAAATTTAAAGAAATAACGCAAGAATCCACACAGTTTAGTCTCAAGCACAATAACTTTGAGTAAAGTATGGGATATAAGTATGATCTTTGCATCAACATTCTAACAATCAAGTCAGCTTAGCAAGCAGGCATGCCCTTACCTAAAATAAAAGTAACCGTTCAGGTTGTAAGTATCCGATTTCTAACGCGGGTATATTTGAGCTAGCTAAATAAACAAACTCATATACATTAAACATTGCTCTGCATTACTTTTAGACAAACACATAAAAGACAACGATATGACAAATAGCAATAAACAGTTAACAATCATCAACTGTGGTGAATTGACTAAAAACAGGTTAAATAATCATTTTTTGATGTTAATTGATTTTTTGATGTTATTGATTTATTGATTTATTGATTTATTGATTTATTGATTTATTTGTAATTTAATAAGTTTCAATTTGATGCATTAACTGAACATCATTAATGAAATATTGATTGTACATCAAAGTAAAAATTGTCTTTATAGACTTTTTAATGTTGATATTTATCTTTAAATATCAACATTATGGGAAAAAATAAGCCAATTCAAAGCAGGGCAATGTCAAGCGGCTTTGAGGCATTAAAATTAATATAAATTGATCTTTATGATGCTAAAATAACCTATGGCAACCAGAGAAGGTAACACATAATGAGTCTGCTTAAACCACTAATGCTCTTCAATGCAGCAATTATTCTTGGCATGATGCTTACAGGTTATGTCAGCGCCACATCGGCACCCAATCAAGCCGCTATACCAAACTTATCCATTCAATCAATCAACAAGTTTAGATTTACCTGGACAGATGTAACAGATGCAACTTATTACCAAATTTGGGAAAGCCCAGATCATACCTCTGATTTCAGTCAGGTCGGTAGCAATATTGTATCTGGAACACAAGCCATTGATTATGTTGTGCCGCTGTATGCACGTCTCAATGCAACTTACATAATGAAAAGTTGTAATGCAACGGGGTGTATTGATTCGTCAGTGGTATCATTTAGTAAAGTCATGGTAAACAGCATTGTCTATATTAATACTAGGAATACGGAAGCCAAGGATAAGCTTGGTAATTCAATTAGCTTAAGTGCTGATGGTAATACCCTGGCTGTTGACGCATCCGATGAAACATATAATACCAAAAGCATTAAAATCCACCGGAGTAATAATACTGAATCAAATTCCGGAGCTGTTTATGTGTTTACGCGCAATGGCTCAACCTGGATACAACAAGCCTATATCAAGGTCAGTAACACTGAACCCAATGATAGTGTTAATGTATCAGTCAACAGCTCAAATAAAGATGATAACTTGGCTTCAAATTCTGGTTTCATCTATGTGTTTACACGCAATGGCTCAACCTGGACACAACAAGCCTATATCAAGGCCAGTAGTAAGGGAGTTGCTGATGCACTTGGACATTCAGTTAGTTTAAGTGCTGATGGCAACACTCTGGCCGTTGGCACACGATTATAATAAAGCCACAAACAGGATTGGTGTTAAACTCAATGAACTGGCAAGTAGCTTAATTGAAGCGGCTAGGCTATTTGCCACTATCCAGTACATGCCTACTGTTTATATTAAACTGATTCACCAAACAAATTATCTGCCCACACATGATAGATTGCCTATTGCTTGTGTCAGTGGATTGAACTGATCAAACAGGACAGCTACCGTTATTCTTAACCGCAAATCAACAAGCTAAAGTTTAACCATGTCGTATTAACACATGAAATATGACCACCCAGCTTAGTCCTCAGCAGCTGTATAAATTAGACCCAGTATTAATGATACACTTAATTCAATCATCCGGCTGACTGGTTAGTGCCTAAATGACCAGCATTTGGCACACAGCTCACTGTATCATGGCATGTGCCACTTGATTCTGCCCTAACCAAACCAGGCTAAACTACCTTAAAGTAGACATCCAATAAGACATTAAGCTAACCCACTATACGATTTAAATACTGGCGTTACGCGCCAACGTCAAATAATAGATGGTGCTGTTATAGCCGATTATGAAATAAGATTACTGACCAGAATGATGGGTTTTTAAATATACCCAATTCTGTCATTACTGCTGTAATCAATGACTAATATTTTTGCTTACCAAAATAGTTTGACCTGCAACCTGTTTTTTTGGCAAAAATTTATTATTTAAAACAGAGGTTAACGGTTTTTTAGCATCTAGTATTAAGATTTAGCTAATATATCGGCTTTATATTGGACAGTGGTATTCGATAAGTTAAATGATTTAACTCGTTTTCTAATCATATATTAAACGTTAACTGCTGATGGTTTGTGGTGTCCTGATCCGCCAATATTAGTCTGGCTTTCAATCTTTCATACGCTGTCCTTCAGGATCATAAAAACACCTTAGGCTTGCTTTAGCACTAAAACGTTCCAGTGCTATCTCAATTTCAAATTGAGCGGTAGAGATTCGTTCAGTGCTAAGTTGATGATAATTGACATAGCCCATACCAATAGCACTGCCCAGGGCATGACCATACATTCCTGAAGTGAGGTAACCAACAATATTGCCGTCCATCAAAATAGGCTCGTTGTGATACAGCAAAGGTTCAGAGTCCAGCAACTGAAACTGTACCAACCGACGATCTGGCAAACCCGCCGCACGCTGAGCCAAGAAAGCATCACGACCAATAAAGTCACCGATATCTGGTTTGGCAACAAAGCCCAGACCAGACTGAATCAAGTTATCTGCAGAACTAATATCATGCCCCCAATGACGAAAACCTTTTTCTAGCCTCAAGCTATTTAGGGCATGCAGGCCTACATTGCGCAAGGCAAATGGTTTACCAGCCCGGTGGATAGCCTCATATAATGATATAGCACGATTGGCAGGCACCATTATTTCCCAGCCCAGTTCCCCCACATAGCTGATACGTTGTATCCAGCAGTCTATTCCAGCTATAGCTGCCGTACAACCACAACCAAACCCAAATTCCGTGGCAGATAAATCGGTTGCTGTTATTGGTTGCAAGATATTCCTAGCACAGGGACCTTGTATTGCCAGACACGCATAGTCCTGACTAATATCGCGCACCTTCACATCACCATGAAGGTGCTTTTTTAAGTACCACCAGTCACGGTTAAAGGAACCAATTCCAGTGAAAACCCAGAAACACGTCTCAGTCATTCGGCAAACAGTTAGATCGGCTTCAATACCACCACGCTGGTTTAACCATTGGGTGTACACCACTCTTCCCAGTGGCACATCAATATTAGCCGTGCTGAGCTGTTGCAGGTTAGCCATCGCATCAGCACCTATGACTTCAAACTTGCCAAACGATGAAATATCATACAAACCTGCCGTTTCTCTTATGGCCATATGTTCCTGAGCGGTATTGGCAAACCAGTTCTGACGCTTATAACTATATGTATATGTTGCAGCCTGGCCCGGATTGGCAAACCAATTGGCTCGCTCATATCCACCTACCTCGCCAAAACAGGCGCCAACTGATTGTAGAGTTTGATGTAACGGTGATTTTTGTTGATCACGCGCAGTATGATATTGATAGAATGGCCAATGCATAGCATAGGTATGCCCTAGGGCTTCCGGAATACGTTCAGCAACATATTGATCTGTGCGCTGACAGGGATGATGACGTCGGACATCGCATTCGGTAATATCGCCCGAAGGATAGCCATCAATAACCCAGTCTGCCATGATTTTACCCAAGCCACCACCGGCACCAATGCCCTTGGAATTAAGGCCGCACGCAACGAAGAAATTATCAATTTCTGGTGTTGGACCTAATAAATGAAGGTTATCGCTGGTGAAACTTTCTGGGCCATTAAACCAAGTGCGGATACCTGCTTCACCAAAACCTGGGAATGTTTCCATACTACGTAACAGATATTCTTCAATATGATCTACATCACAGGGAAACTGGTCAAAGCAGAAGTCCTTACCAATACGCGTCATCGGTAATCCCTTAGCATTATGCTCAAACCAGCCTACTAACATTTTGCCAGCATCTTCTTTAAAATAGATACCCCTATCAAAGTCACGTAACACAGGACGTGGCGTAAGCCCATCTATTTCCTCTGTTACTACATAGAAATGCTCACAGGCATGCAAGGGCAAATCCACTCCAATGGTTTTGGCTATATCCCGTGACCACATACCACCACATAGTACAACCTGATTGGCCTTGATAGGGCCTTTATCGGTGCGAACTCCAACGGCAGCACCTTGTTCTACCAGTATTTGCTCTACCTGAGTTTGCTCCAGAATACTTGCACCCCTCGTTCGGGCTCCCTTGGCAAGGGCCATAGTGGTATCAATTGGGTTTGTCTGACCATCTTGAGCAATGTACATGGCGCCCAGAATACCGTCAGTATTGATACCTGGATATAGTTTTTCCAGGCGCTGGAGGTTAATCATATCTACTTCGACCCCAAATACTGCTTCCAGTGAAGCCATTCGTTTTAGTTCTTCCAGACGTTCTGGTGTACGGGCTAAAGAAATACTACCGATGCGCTTGTAGCCAGTAGCCTGACCTGTCTCCTGTTCCAGCTGACCATATAGTTCATGGCTATATTTAGCCAGATTGGTCAGAGTGGGAGTTGGCCAGAGCATGCTGACTAGTCCTGCTGCATGCCAGGTAGTGCCGCAGGTTAATTGCTTGCGTTCCAGCAATACTACGTCCTTGATACCACGCTTGGTGAGGTGATAAGCAATAGAGCAACCAACGATACCCCCACCAACAATAACGACTTGGGCCTGTTGTGGTAAGGCGTTGGCTTTACTCATATTTGAACCTCTATCATGACCAGATAAAAACTGGAAAACCAAATCAACAATAACTCCAGCAAAGTCTGTTAGCTAGCAGAGCTCAGCTCTTGAGACGCTCATTGCTGGGATCATAGGTAGCATCCTGTGCCACATGACAATATCGTGTCCCAAGGGAAGTTTCTACTGTCAGTGCTTGCCCAGGCTTGCAGTGTTCCGGCTTCAGATAAGCAAATGCTAAGCTCTTACCGATGCGGTGACCATAAGCACCACCAGTGATGATGCCTGTCAGTTGGTCAGCAACAAATACAGCTTCATTACCAAAACATTCTGCCGGCAACTGATCATCAAAAACCAGGTATGCTAGTTGTGAGGTAATGCCACTAGCTTGGCGCTGGCGGATATTATCGGCACCAATAAAATTTCGGCTAAGATCCATAAACCGATCCATACCAGCTTCTAGGCCTGATATTTCTTCAGTGAATTCATTGCCGTAGGCACGATACATCTTTTCCATACGCATGCTATTGAGGGCCTGCCCTCCAAAGTTTTTCAATCCCATAGGTCGGCCATGGAATTGCAAAGTCTCATAAATGGAAATCAACTGCCAAGTTGGCATATGTAGTTCCCAGCCGAGTTCACCGGCATAAGAAACACGCATAGCCAGCACTTGTGCTGAATCAACCTGTATCATTTTACAGCTAAGCCAAGGAAAAGATCGGTTATCCAATGGCTCCGTGGTGCACTGTTGCAGAATATCCCGTGCAGCTGGCCCAGTCAGCAATACACCCCCCCAAGTCTCTGTCAGGTCCTCAATGCAAACATCATGTTCATCGCTATGGCATTGCAGCCATTGGTAGTCCTTATATTGAGAGACAATCGCTCCCATGAGCATATAGTCATTGTCACTGATCCGAGTGATGGTCTGTTCTGCTATAATGCCACCTGCAGGAGCATGCAGCAAAGTTAAAGCCATCCGCCCATCTCTGGTTGGTAATCGATTGCTAGACAATTGATCTAAAAAAGCATGGGCATCAGGGCCGCTAATGCGAAATTTAGCTGTACCACTTAAATCGGCAATACCACATTGATGTTGCACTGCTGCGCATTCCTCGGCAACGGCGGCATGAGCTTCACTATGGGCCCAACTATGGGTTTCACCGCGAACAATATCTGTTATAAACCAGGCTGGTTTTTCAAAGCCAGCATTAACCACATGCACTGCACCTTGCTGAGCCAGTACAGTATGTAGCGGACTTACGCGAACAGGACGGCCATGAGGACGGTTTTCATTAGGCGCTGTAGAAGCATACATGCGCTCATAGGATTCAATGGCACGGGTAATACAATAGTTTTTATCAGCCCAAGTTGAGAAACGACGACTGTCTAGAGAGGCCATATTCAATTCGGTCTGGCCATGTACCATCCATTGCGCTAGATATTTGCCGATGCCACCTTGAGCAATACCAATACTCGCACCACAAAGGTTCCAAAAATTACGCAGGCCGATAGCTGGGCCAACTAAAAAGTTATCATCTGGAGTATGTGTAATAGGACCATTGATAACTGTCTTAATACCCACTTCCTGAAAAACAGGAACCAGTTCCATGCAACGCTCAAGCCATGGCATGAGGCGAACCAGATCCCCTGCAAACAATTCACGATCAAAGGACCAATCCACACCATTAAGCGCCCAGGGTTTAGCACCACGCGTTTCGTAAGGCCCTACCAGCAACCCTTGACCTTCCTGGCGGATATAGGCAGCTGCCGTGGAATCACGGGTAACTGGCAGTTCCTTATTCAGTTGTGCCAGTTGGGCATGATCTTCAGTAACCAGATACTGGTGTTCAAGATTGATCAAAGGTACATGCAGACCAACCATACGCGCTACTTCTGGAGCAAAACAGCCCGCAGCGTTAACCACATGTTCAGCAATGATGGTATCTGTTTCAGTAATGACTTCATATTCACCACCTGGACAGATCTTGATATCAATTACCCGGTTAAACCGGCTGATCTCAGCGCCCTGATCACGCGCCAATTGAGACAGGGGCATCACTACTGAAGTAGGGTCAACATGACCATCATTAGGAGTATAGAGAATGGTCCGAGCCTGATCAAAGCACATGACTGGATTGATTGCGAGAGCTTCTTCCTTGCTGATAAAGCGCATCTCACAACCGATATTATGAGAACGACTCAACACATTGCGAAACCATTGCTCTTCTACTTCTGTATAACCTACCCGCAGGCTACCGCACTGGTGGAATGATGAAGGCAAGCCAGTTTTAGCCGGCAGAATTTCATTGTACAGCTTAATGGTATACTCATGAATTTTTGACAGCGTATGGTTACCATTAAAATTTGGGCAAAGACCAGCAGCATGCCAAGTTGAACCACTGGTCAACTCACCTTTTTCAATCAATATAACGTCGTTCCAACCTTCTTCAGTGAGATGATACAGCAGGTTAACGCCAAGGGAACCACCGCCAATAATGACAACACGAGCATGCTTTTTCATGGTATCTTGTCCTGATTCTATTGTCCCATTATGATGCTATGCAAGTTAATCAGCACGACCTAAAGCAGCTCGATTCAGTCGAATATCAAACTCCATTCGAATTGCCCGGTCAATTAGATCAGGGATATGGTTAGGGAAATCATGGTTGAGAATTTCTTGCTTGCGAGCAATAGCCTTTTCAAGTAGTACTGGTTTACCCTGTTCTTTCCAAACATTTGGGCTTGAACGATCCCCCAGTAAAGGGTATATATATTCACTTTGCATAACTGCAAGTGTCTGCTCTGAACCTAGGTAGTGACCTTTGTCATTCAAGCAAACATCTTTTATCACTTCAAAGCTCAAGGCATCATCATTAACAGATATGCCCTTGGTCATCCGCAGACAGGCACCCAATAAATCATTGTCTAACAGCAAACTTTCTGGACAGGTTCCAAGTAAGCTGGCATACATGCCGGCAGACTCATAGACAATATTAGCACCCGCCATGGCAGCTGCCACTGCGGTGTATGCGCGCTCAGAACCAGCTTGGTAATCTGGCAACTTGGCATCGGTCATGCCGCATGCTGTGCCAGTAGGTAAATCCAGGTAGTTACCCATCTGGGCGCAAGCTGCAGATAGAATACCCTGTTCTGGAGATCCACCGCTCATGGCACCGGTACGCAGATCAGAGACAAAGGGCCAGGTACCAATAATAGCAGGAGCATTCGGACGTATGGCATTCACATAAACTAGCCCACCCAAACATTCAGCCCAAGCCTGAGATACTGCTCCGGCTAGCAATGCTGGGGCAGTAGCACCAGCTTGCCCAGCTGACAATAATAGAATTGGCATGCCTCCCTCAACGCCAACCCTTAGGCAATTTAGGGACTCTTCCGCAAATTTCATGGGTGGTACAACAAAGCAGTTTGACATGCTGACAAAGGGACGGGCTCGCCAATTAGCTTCGCTACCTGCCGCTATATGAAGCAGTCGCAGCGCATCACTAACATGTTGGTCTTCTGTAAAGCTAACTCCAACATGTTTAGACGTACCCATGATAGAGCAGTATAAAGAATTAATATCCATGATCCTTGAATCATCAATATCTCGCAATACACAGGTGCGCTGAAACAAATGTAGATGCTCGCACTGATTGGTAATGCGTGCCATATCATAGAGATCTTGGGCACAGGAGTCACGATAACAGTTATTGGCAGAGTCGGCGATCATGACGGCTGCACCAGCAGTGGCAAAGTGCACTCGCTGGCCGCTCAAATTAAGATCATGTTGTGCAGTTTGACCATGCAATACCAGATTGCGCCGGGCTATTTGTATGGTTTTTTCGACCAGCGCCCTTGGCATCCGCAATCTCCCATCGGTACCCATTTCAGCACCTGCTGCAACACAAACCTGTTCACAGTGAGGCGTAGCTTGGGCAAAACCAATGGTTTCCAGAATGCACAATATATTTTCGTGAATAGCAGCCAACTGTTGCTGGTTAAGCGGCAAATAGCTACCACCTTGCTCACCGGGCAATACCGGTTTTGTGTCATGGGATAAAGGAGCTTTACGTTCAGCAAGTCGGGCCTGACGGCCACCTGTTCTTTTGGGCATAGTAAATACCGAATTTGAGTTTGATTATACCAAGCCTTTCAATGATTAGCTTAATTGTGTCAAGTTTATTGAGCAACAACAATTGATGATTTTTTGCTTATTAGATTAGAATTGCTGATTGCTATGTCATCTTTACTATACTCCAATGAAAATACAATTTGTGTTAAGCCGTCATTATGGCAAGAAAATCACCTCCTCTTAACAGTTTGCGGGCTTTTGAAGCAGCGGCACGATTATCAAGCGTTACTCAGGCAGCAGCCGAACTATGTGTAACACAGGCTGCTATAAGTCACCAAATTAAGACGCTAGAAAATTATCTTTGCATAAGCCTGTTTAGACGCTTACCTCGCCGCCTGGTATTAACAGCAGCTGGGCAACAACTGCTACCAATATTGCGGCAGTCCTTTAACCAGATATCAACGACAGTGGCTCAGGTGAGCCAGAAGGATGATCCCAAAACGCTTAAAATCAGGTTAGCTCCTTCATTTGCAGCCAAGTGGTTGTCACCTCGCCTGAAACATTTCCAGGCATTATATCCGAGCATAGATCTACGCCTGTTTCATGCCTTGGGATCTGTTGATTTTAACAGAGAAGATATTGACATAGCAGTAACCTATGGACATGGTAACTGGCCTGGAGTTGAATGTTATCCAGTGATGCAGTTGGATTTTTTTCCGGTTTGCAGTCCATCATTACTATTCAAACGCCAAACCATTACTGACCTAGAACATTTAACCGATTACACCCTATTGCATGATGCTGATTACAATTGCTGGGTGGATTGGCTAAGCCAGTCTGGTGAAAACTCAGTTAACGCCAGAAGAGGAACCATCATAGATGATACTAATGTACTTATTCAGGCAGCCATTGATGGACAAGGCATTGCCCTTGGCTCAACCCTTTTTGTAGCTGATCATCTTCAGGCAGGTCGCCTGGTGCGCTTATTTGATAAAGTACTACTGTGAATACGCATATTATATTGTTTATCCTAAAAAACATTTACAACACCACAGCGTAACTGCCTTCAGAGACTGGATGTTAGAACAAGCTAGCTATGATGCCCAGTATCCGCCCGGGATCATAGCTGAATTACACAGTTAAATGACTTAATCAGGATACTTAACTGCAAAATATCTGAACCAGTCATATGTTCCACGCCACACCCTCAATTCAGTAATAACTGCCAATAAAAGTTATCTCAGTAATTATTGAAGAAAGTCCTTTTAATTGATGTTGTGAAAACTGCTATGTATACATGCACAGTAATAGTGCGTCATCATGATGCAATTGCCCTAAAATGAGCCTGGAGCTGCACTCTATAAGCCAGTTAATATACTCATTAAGCGCAATAAACAATCCGCACTAGCACTTATTTGCTTGTTTTAATTGGCGACATCATTATTGGCACGATTTATGCATTTTATTCTAAAGCAATATAACCAAAATACGCAGGAATAACCAAATGAAACTAATTACGGCAATAATAAAACCGTTTAAGCTTGACGAAATTCGTGAAGCCCTTTCTGAACTAGGAGTAAATGGCATTACTGTTACTGAAGTAAAAGGGTTTGGTCGTCAGAAAGGCCATACAGAGCTTTATCGAGGGGCAGAATATGTCGTGGATTTTTTGCCTAAAATTAGGCTGGAAGTGGCCACATCGGATGATCAGTTAGATAAAATTATTGAAGCTATTGCTACTAAAGCTCATACAGGAAATATTGGTGATGGTAAAATCTTCGTTACGGAATTATTGCAGGCTTTCCGGATTCGTACGGATGAAACTGGCGACGCCGCTCTATAAATCAAGTTACTCATTAATCGCCTGATGTGTGGCATGGAAAAATGCCGTTGGCAAAATACCAGTGTACTTTAAAGCTTGACATCAATTTCTTATGGCAAATCCGTATTAATTTTATCAATTTAGAGAGGTAATTATGTTCAAGAAACTATTGTTATTAACAATCTTAGGGCTGTGTCCACTACCGGCATCAGCTGCAGGTCTGGAAACTGGAGACACCGCCTGGATGTTAACTGCCACAGCATTAGTCTTGTTTATGACTTTGCCAGGTTTAGCCTTGTTTTATGCCGGTTTAGTTAGGAGCAAAAATGTAATTTCAGTTTTAATGCATTGCTTCGCAATAGCATGTATTGCTTCAGTCATTTGGGTTATCTATGGCTATAGCTTGTCCTTTAGAGGTGATGGTGCTTTTGTAGGTGATTTAAGCGCAGCTTTTATGTCTGGGATTGGTAGAGGGAGCCTCTCTGGAACCATTCCTGAAACAGTTTTTGTAATGTTCCAAATGACATTTGCCATCATTACACCTGCCTTGGTGGTCGGCGCTTTTGCTGAAAGAATGAAATTTACGGCTATGTGTCTTTTCTCAGCACTTTGGTTAACATTCGTATACTTCCCTGCCTGCCATATGGTCTGGGGTGGTGGCTTGTTAGCAGAATGGGGCGTTATTGATTTTGCCGGAGGTATAGTTGTACATTTGACTTGTGGTGTAGCAGCATTAGTTGTTGCCATAGTTTTGGGTAAACGAACAGGCTTCCCGAATGCTCAAATGATGCCTCATAATAGAACTTTAGTGGTTATAGGCGCTGCAATGCTTTGGGTAGGCTGGTTTGGCTTTAACGCCGGAAGTGCTCTCGCAGCTAATGCGGATGCGGGCATGGCAATGCTGGTTACTCACATTAGTGCTGCCGTAGGAGCCTTGACTTGGATGTGTATCGAATGGATGAAACAAGGCAAACCTACAGTAGTTGGTATTGCTACAGGTATGGTCGCAGGATTAGCAACCATCACACCAGCAGCAGGAACAGTGGGACCTGGAGGTGCTTTACTTATAGGGTTATTAGCAGGAATAATCTGTTATTATGCCACTCAGTTTATTAAATCTACCTTAAAGATTGATGATTCCCTAGATGTATTCCCAGTCCATGGAGTCGGTGGCATACTAGGTATCATCATGTTAAGTTTTGTTGGAACGCCTGGCGGCTTCTTAGGTGCAGGAGCCAGTGGTATCGCTGAAGGAGGTCCAATGGTTCAATTAATGATACAACTAAAAGGCGTTCTATTCATAGGAGCCTGGACAGCAGTGGTCACTTGGATCATTTTGAAACTGGTAAGTTTTGTAACTGATTTAAGAGTTTCACAAGAATCTGAAAATGAAGGGTTAGATATCACTGAACATGAGGAACGTGGTTATAATATAACCTAGACTAGGCTTTATTCAAACCAAACCAAACCGACTGCAATTAGATTAATTTGTGGTCGGTTTTTATTAAGTCAAAAATCCACGACTATATAATAAAGTACCCAGCTTTATTTTTAGCCATATAAATTGCATTACATAAAGTTTTTATATCCATATTATAAATAGCAATAATGAACCCACCGCATATTTGGTATCTAGCCCAATTAAATCCAGCACAAAACGACACAAATAAAAAACCAATGCAGGCACGATCATCAAGGTTGTAATGGCCAAGTATAAGTGGATTGGCCACTGTTTAATTTCATCACTAAGCAAATGAAAATCCATTTTTAGAAATGATAGATACATCACAGTCATGATCAAATAAAGAATGACGGGATTCAAAGCAGCTGCCAGTGGCTGAAACAACATACCGATAATAAAAGCGGCAACCATTAACACAATAAATTGGTCTACGATAAATCGTTGAATAGATAAAGGCATGTAAGTCCTTAGGTAAAAAATAAGACGCACAAATAGTCACTTATACAGTTTTAATTTTGTATAGATAAAAACATATTATCCGCGCCTTTCTATACAAGTAATTCATAACTATGATCATATATCCAGCATTTTAATCAACAATACCGGAAGCTTTCCAAAAAATTTAAACAGCCATGACACAATCCGTAATTGATTGTGCCATGTTTGATATACAGTACCTGATTATTCCCTATGAGAACTATCTTACCAGATATTTTCGATAATTTTTGGAGCTTAAAACCACTACTTTTGAGACTGTAAATTAGATTGAATTGTATATCTGCTTATAATTAATCGAATAAATTTAGATTAAATCTGAAAACAGTCTCTTGAAATATAGAAGATTACCCGTTTTGATAGAAGGTGACTAAACCTAAAATCAAAAAAACTAAGCGGTAACCCTCATGCTTAAGATTAATGATTGTATCGTTAAATACAAAGCAGAATTACTAAATCTTGCCGATAAATTAGGTAATATTTCCAAAGCCTGTAAAATGATGAGAGTATCGCGAGATAAATTTTATTGTTACAAGGAAGCCGTTGATAACAACAGTGTTGAATCACTGTTCGGTAAAACCGACAGATGCTCAACATGAAAAATCAAGTTTATCCCAACATTGAAATGGCTATTACACAATGCATCATTGATGAGCCTGACCATGGATAAGTTTGTGTGTCCGATGCACTGCGCTGTCAAGGCATTTTTGTATCGGCTAGTGATGTTCGTTCCATCGGGTTACGCAAAGCTATTATTACCAGCTTTACATGGCCATCAATGGCATCAAGCAACCGGAACCAAGGCGCAACATCTACAAACCAACAGTATTTATTATACGCTTTCATAAAACCATTTTGCAGGAGTTTTATCAACTGATTCTGAGACAGAAAATTTATGAATCCGTTGATCAGTTACAAGCCGATTTGGATATCTGGGTCGATAGCTATAATAATGAACCTACTTATCAAGACAAGCGGTGTGACGACAGGATGCTAATGCAAACATTGCTTGATGGCAAACTGATCTGGACAGAAAATTTTATGAACTGAAGCTGAACTGACAGATGCCTTCTGGAAAAATCGGTAACTGTCAAATCAAGTCTGAGCTAATACATCTAATGCCTTTCTAGGACTCTAATTCTATTAAAGCCACCATCTGGGAAAATATTAACCTTAATTTTTTCAGTCACTACAGAGGATTTTACTTTATATAATTTTTTATTTCCTGCAAAGGCTTTCACGTTATTTCTAGGGATAATTTCGACCCAATTACCTTCACTGTATGCAAAAATTGTTAACTCATTAGGATTATTTTTTTTAAAATAGCTAAAATCAAAAATAATTTGATCAATGATACCGGCTCTACCAAGTTTTATAATTATTTCTTCTTTATGATCTTTGCCTCGACTTCTAGCTGATTCAAAGCCATCAAACATATTCAATGGTTCAAAAGCAGATAAAATATGACTGGCATCTCCATAATGCTGATTAGAAACAAATTCAATTTTACCGTTTTTTGCCAGATCATTATCCTCCAAGACTACCTCAACAGGTAAAGACTGTGATTTTAAAACACTAGGAATAGGGTCCATATACGGCTTATTGTTACCATCAAATTTTAAATCAATATTATCTGGTATTGAGTTAAGTAAGTAGACTCTTGATAATCCACCATCTGGATAAGCCACTATTCTAACAAATTTAGCAGCTGTAGAATTTACAGAAATGTCTACGGCCTTCTTGCTATGGCCTTCCAATGTTATTGGCTTCATCAATGATACCCAAGGCCCATTAACATACTCTGAAATTTCAACTGAAGCCTGTGCAAAATGATTACCTAAATGAAATTTGGTACAGAATATAACATATTTTATAATTTCAGGATTGGCTAGCTCAAAAATAGCAAAGTCAAATTCGTTTTCGTTATGACGAGAAGTTTCCCAACTATCCATAACTTTACCTTGGCTACCAAACTCGGCAGGGTCAAATATAGGCAAATATGGATTCTGGAGATTACTAACCTGAGCAAACATTTCATTACTTACTTCAACTAATTTTGCTTTTCTTAGAATATTTTCATCAGATAAAGTAACCTTGACTCTCTTTCGTTTAGGCAGTTCTGGAAGATTTTTTTTGAAACAGTCAAAAATAAGTTTTTTATAACTTAAATTCACTATTTCTTCTTGTCTTAGGTGTTCATAGTTAAATTTATTTTGAAATCCCGATAAATTAACACCTTTAAAATCAAGGTTTGTTAGAATAATTTGTGCTAATTCGCTAATGAGGAGCACACTTTCATTATCTGCATTACTTTGGATCACAAACCCTTGATCTCTATTAGGGCCAGAAAAACAGTATAGATAAAGAGCACGAAAACCATCGTTTGCTCCTTGATGAACCATCATCTTATTATCACCAGCTTCGGCAATAAAGACACCCATACCCATTTTGGTTCCCATAAATTTCATGCTCCCTTGATCACGGCCATGAAGCATAAGTACAGCAGTATTATGAGAAATAGGGCCTGAGCCATCAATATTATTATAGGCCTCTGATAAATGAACTAAAAAATCGAAAAATGCTGCCGAACTACCCATTGCTCCGGCAGCAAACGCTGGAAAAAATAATCTAAGCCCTGGTATTTCCACTCCCTTTTTGTAACCACAGGCCATCTCTTTTTTAATATTTTTATCAGGAGTGAACGTAATATTTTTTATTCCTAATTCAGATAAAAAATATTTTTATATTTCATCAATAGGCTTTTGCTCTATAGATTCAATCAGATATTGAAGGACAATAAAACCAGCTCCAGAATAACTAAATATTTTTCCAGGCTTATTAATGACATCTATTGCCTCATATTGATCATTTTCATGCAGAAAATCCTTTAACTTAGGCGCCTTATCCTTGCATCCATATACATACTTAATATTAAGAGCATTGTGTTCCATTAAATGCCTTATTTGGACCTCATTAGCCCATTTCTCATTAACAGATGACCTTAGCTGAAATGGAATAGTAAATTCTTTAAAAATACTATTTACAGAAGAATTTATACTAATATTTTTATTATTAAAATACTCTAGGGCAAAAGCTGAGCCTAAAGATTTACTCAAAGAAGCTAACTGAAAAAAAGAATTTTTAGTAACTTTATTATCTTTATTGTTAGATAGATTACCGATAAAAATATTTTGATATTTACCTGGGTTAACTCCAATACAGACTTGCAATCCAGGAGTCTGATACTTATTTAATTTATTTTGAATAAAATTTATGTTTCTGACTTTAAATAATCGCTTTTCAGTTATTTCTAAAATCGCTTTTCTGGCATTCTCTAACTCCTCTTGTTTTTTATTTTTTAGTCTTTCTTTTAGTATAGTTAAAATATCTTGTCCTGTTTTATCTTTAGCAGAAACTATGAATTTGAACCCAAATTTGGCTAAATATTCTTGGCCTGTATGAATAAGTATATGGTTATATTTATAATCGTATACTTTACTCTGTTCTAAAGTGGCGTAAGAATCCATAGATTCTTTACTCTCTCCAATATCACCATGAAATGAAGCAGCTGCAATAACTTGCTCTTCTGAAAATGAAAGTATCTTTGACTTCATAACATCTAAATCTAAAATAGCAAGATTTGCTATAGCTCTGGCAAATTCTAATTCTCCACAAACAGAAAAATACTGTACAAATTTTTCATCAAATCTATTTAGAATAAATTTTTCTCGATCAATAAATAATGCCTCATCCCATGGACTTTCAGATTTTCTGATATCAATTAAGGTAAAAGGTAATAGTATCTCGGTGGCAAATTCAACAGGATTTTTGTCTAAAATTAGCTTTAATAATATATTGAAGGCTACCGGATACCATTTAGCAGTGGTGTTATTCCACTGCACTTGTATTTTCTTATCATCATCAGAAGTGTTTTTTCTAATAAACTGCATTTCTTCAAAGCAAATCTTTATAAATTCTTCTCTTTCGAATCTATGATGGTAGATTTCATGCCATATCTCCCATCTTGAACGCTCAGCTGTTGCCAAGTCATCCATAATACGGATATGTGTTCCTTCGATCTTTGCTGGTACAGCAACACAACCATTTCCACAAAGCCAGTCGGTCAGGTATTGAAGCGTTTGAAAAACATTATAGCGAATCTCATCAGGATGATTATTAGCAATAATATTTGACCCTTTAATATCAGCTACTAATAAGGAACGCGCATAACCTGGATCATTTTTATTTAATCCAATTAAATCGTTGCCTTCGATAAAATCTATAACTTCTATATAATCGTCTGCTGATAATAAGCTACCTGCCAAGGTGTATAGAGGTTTTTTATCACCATTTATATACCTCTCCCATGCAGTAACTAAGGCAATGCCAATTCTTACAAAGTCAGGATGAGCAACCCAGAATCCTGTTAGTCCCCGCTTCATTTGGATAATGACATCTCGAATATAGCCTTTCATTGATAGTTGAAATGAATCTATGCTCTTATTATTGGGAATAACCCCATACATTCCTCCTACCTTTATTCCACCACGAGGCCCTACGACGTCATTTAAAAGCTCATGTGAAGCTTTTATGTATTTAACTATAATATTTGGATCTGCTTTCACAGGAATACGATAATTACTATCTTCTTTAAATAATCTAGCAGTTGAAGCTAAGTAATCGTGCCAGCCAAGAGAAGCGCCTGCAAAATAAGGATACAGTTCATCCATAATTTCATTAACTCGAAACACAGCCCTAGCATTCTCTAATACAATCATTAGGCGTATAGAACCTAATTTATATTCTTGATGACGATCTTTCAAAATATTTTCTGCATGCTCAAGCATATGTTTGAGATATCTTGCTTCTTCTTCATTCTCTAATTTAGGCACGTAAAATGCTAAAGCTTTGGGGTTTTTCCAATTGTGGAAAAAATGCAAAGCAAAATCATAGAGATGTAAGGGAATAGGATAATTTTTATAAAAAAGGAAACAACAAGGCAGTGCAAGTCCAGGAAATCTCTTAATCGGTTGGGCAATTTTATCTTCTGAAAGATTATATTTTTCTTGGTTTTTGGGATCAATATAAGAAATTTTTTTCTCTAAGCATCCATTTAAATTGATTCCTGAATTAATAAATTTTTCTCTAATAGGCGTGTTAGAATCCTCATTATCAACACCCCATTTAGGTATATTTTTAGAACCTTTTAATAATTCTGATATGATTTTAGGTTCATTTGGTATTACCCGGTGATAGCTATTCATAGCATTAATTGACATTTTATTGCTATCTGACGGACCAAATAATGTGACATGATTACCTTGCAAAAATTCAGGAATATCAGCAATGGGCTTTTCATTTTTAGCACTGTGATAAGTTTCTTTTAAGGGACCCACTACAACTCGCCCTTCATGATCCTGCAAGCCTATGACTGTTTGATAGTTTGGTGATTTAATATCTTGGATATTTTGCTTATTAAAATGTTCTAGGACTTTTGTTCTCGAATCAATAAATTCTCGATCTTTGTTTCTTTGATATAGAACGTTATCCAATTCATACCGGGTCAATTCAAAAAGTTCACAAAGGAACGTTAAAGCTTCTGTAGTTTCTGAGCCTTTTGCTTCTCCAGTTTGACTTAAATTATCTAATCCTGGAACTGATTGAGAATTAGACAAAAGATAGCTTAAATATTTAGGAGAAAGAAATGTTGGGTATTTATGCATGATTAGTCACTTGTCTACGCTTCAAAAAGGTGCAATTATTTGCTGATAAAGCTATATTTTGGCCCTTAGAAATTTTTTTATCATATTATAATCGTAATGTAAACCATGTATTTTTTACATTACGATACCCGGATGTAATTGTTCTGGGCAGTTAGTTATTTCTTAAAATACTGCTTTCAAGTGATGAGCGGGGTTGCAGCATGTTTACATCAAACTCGCCAGCCTCAATACCAACGACAAAGTAAAATGCTCTTATTTCATAACAGCCAAAAACTGTTATTCATCATTGAGCTATAAAGAAGATGCTGATCTGGAAGCCAGGATGAATTAATAGGAGGCATGTTACAATGACCACCAACCCCAGTTTATTTGAAGGGGAAAACAACTTATGAAATTCTGATGATGAACATAAGAACTTGGTTATTGACTGGCAGCCGAGGTTTCAAGACTCACACCCAATTGATCTCTAAAGTTCAGGAGCTTTTACTCAATGATGGAAGCAGCCCTATAGAAGGGTTTTCTGAACATGATTTATGGCTTATAGTTGGTCAGGGCCATATTCTGGCCGGGATCTTAAATGTGCTGTGCCATGGTAAGTTCTCCTGAATAAAAAAAGGGAGTGGGTGTATTGGGCAACGGTGTAACAAAAACGTCATCAGCCATGACCACAGCCGCACTATTGACTACCTGGGCCGGAGCTATGAGCGCTACACCGGCCCCGACGGCACGGTGAGCTAAAGCAACCTCTATATCAGCCGGAGCTTTACCAGCCATTAGCACATCCCGGCCTTTGGGCTGATCCACATGAACGAGCGGGTGTATAATCCGGAGGTATGCCGCTTCTTGAGTGCCGACTCCTTTATCCAGGCACCTTATAGCAGCGAGAGCTACAACCGCAGTGGCAGCACCATCACCCGGCAAGAGGCCCAGCGCTATTTTAGTGGCACGTATCAAAGTGCAGGCACTACCACTCAACAGCATGGGGAATCCGTCATAAGTAATGTGCAGAAGAACTTTTTTCAAGACATGGGTCAGAATGCAACAAAACCAGGTTTTGTATTTGAAGGAAAAATTGGTGCAGGTCTGGGTTTGAAAGGAGAAGTTAAATGTGGTTTTGCTAAAATAAATCACCATGCACATTGGTTTTTTATTCTAAAAACACATATATGTATATTATCATCTTTTTCATGCCCATCATTTAACCCACTGTTTTGGTTCTGGTAAAGCAAATCACAAAAAAACCTACATCAGGCAGGTTTTTTGTTAGTGAAAATCTTGGCTAATCCCTAATACCGGCTTGCGGTTGCGGGCCACGGCCGGATCTGAATGATCGGGCTGGTTACGCACCAGCCTGGACAAGGTGGTGGCCAACCGTAATATGTGGCTGATCTCCATCAGAGTATCGTGCCAGTGCCAGTGCTCATGCCTAAAGTCACCCAGCAAAAGGGCACCACCGAAAAGAGCAGGTAAAACGGCAGCAGCGCATTGAATTACACCTACACCTTGGGCAGATCCGGGTTACATCTCAATCGGTAGAAGTGTCACCATCGGGATAACAGACAATAACTGAAGATCAGGCAAACGCCTCTGGCAAATCTGGGCACCAGACCCGGGTTGATAGTCAGTTGGTCTAACATAAACAGTCTAGCCTAGTCGATTGATTTGAGTATGGACTTGATGTTGTCGATGAACCAGTGTTTCAGCAGACACGGCCCCAGTTCCAGAAATACCAAGATAAACAGCAATGCCATGGCCGAACAGCCCAGATCAGTCCAGGCCCAGTAATCACTCACATCTAGGTTATAATGCCTTCGGAAAAATAGATCAGAATCAACCTGATCTACAGGGCAATGATCATCCACGAGATGAACAGCAGATCATTGAGGCGGGGGTAGGAATGAGTAAAACGATAACCGGGTTGCATATTATTTATACCGTATATTTTATTACAAACCGATAAATTACCATTTTGGCATAATAAAATTATGCTTCTCAACCAAGTAGAATTGTGTTCACAATGCTAGAAAACTGGGCTAGCGCTATTAATTAAAATAACTTCTAAAAGTAAAACAGCAGGCTGCCATTATTAGGGTATTAGAGCTGATAACCTTAATTAACGGTATTTAAAATATGTCATAGACGCACATGGATACAGGTATATCTTATATCAATGACAACGCAAGTTGTCATCCTGCCAATGTAGCCTCCACTCATGGGTTTAGAAGTACAGTCTCAACAATATTGCATAAGTAAGTCTGAAATCATGAGGTCATTCTTTATACGCACAGCTAAAATATATTTCCTTATATCAAAGGGTTGGCTAAGTGGAGGTAACTTAAAAAAATTACAATTAAAACTATGCTGTTAAAATAATCCGGGCTGTGCACCTATATACTCTATGTACTATAATTAAACAGGGTTTACCATTTGTGATTGGAGTTACATTTATGGGATTATTTACTTCGTCTACACAGGCAAGAGAATCTGCTTTAAGCTTCTCGTTTGATGCATTGGTGTCTGAAAAAACTATCAGACTGTCAGATCATAAGGGAAACGTCATCCTCATTGTAAATACCGCCTCTAAATGTGGTTTTACCAGTCAATATACAGGTTTAGAACAACTTTACCAGAAATACAAAGAATCTGGTTTCGTTGTGATTGGTGTACCAAGTAACGATTTTGGCAGACAGGAACCTGGCATACCTGAGGAAATTATAAAATTTTGTGAATTTAGTTACGGTGTATCCTTTCCAATGACGGCTAAGTATTGTGTCAAGGGAAAAGATGCGCATCCCTTTTACCAATGGGCCAAAAAAGAACTGGGTTTTATTACCGTGCCTAAGTGGAACTTTCATAAATATTTAATTGATCGTCATGGTAAGCTGGTGGATTATTTTCATTCTACAACAAAGCCAGATGCAGACCGTTTAATAAGTGCTGTGAAGCTGGCATTGCAGGATAAATAATGGCAAATTGAACCCTGCCACTGGTTAAAACCATAAATACAGGCATCATTAAAAGTACTCTAAACTGATAAAATGCAACGTCAACTAACACGGTTATAGTTATTAAATGAACGGTATAAATTTGAAAATTAACGACAAACAAGCCGACCTGAACAGAATAATACCTTTTCAACGCTTATATTATATTGATTACATTCATTAACAGAACAGTGCATGTGGATTTTTTGCTATAAAGCTACTTGGCATGCTTTATATAACTTATTGATAAGGAAGATACTTATTGGTAGTGTTTAGCATGCTAAATTCCACCGGTTATGCAGTTATCTCCTTGTTATTTCTCTCTAAATGACCCAAAATATTTTATTTATTTTAAATATTTATACTTAATTTATAAACACATCCAGATATTAAAAATATTTTCCCATAAATTCCTGTATATGCTTACAGAAATTGTAAGTAATTCTATTTTTTAGCATATATATTTATAGTAAGTATATTGATATAGTAAATTTTATTTTTGGAAAAAATTACACAGTAATATGGTCCATTAAAAATAAATTAATGTTTGTATATAAATATTTTTTTTGAAGCTACAGTTCAGATTAATCTATTTTATTTTATTTTTTATAGAGTATTGATAGATCGGTAAGGTAATATGAAATACAGTCAAGTCTATATTCGTGTAGTTGCACGATATTGCAATAATAGTAAAATTTAGTGCAATGGCTGTTAAAATAAAAAATCAGATGTTTTATTCTCCATAAGAAATATCTTTTAAGGCAATACCCACAGTACTCACTAGCGTATTTATGTATAGAGTAACAAAGATTAAAAAAGATGATTAATTTAATAACGTAACCCATATAATCAGGCATTAGTGTACTTCTGGATCATCAAGCTTTGAATCGTGGGAATAATATGCCCATTTTATAGGCAAACCCAGTTACCTGAAGTGAATCGGATCATTTACTCAAACGGTAAAATTTATCTCAATGAATAGCAATGCCAGTACCACAATAGGAATCTTTCCAAGAGGCCAGCCCTCCATAGATTTTCCAACGCATGGTAGCTATATATCAAATATTGAATATCTTGTCAGTGTTATTTCTAATTATCCGTTTGTTTGTTAGACAAGCACCAGTGAAGATATATGCTTTATTTGTTGATATAGACGAATACAAGAACGGTTGAAACCTATTTTCAAATTTTGTAGCTAATAAGCCATGCATGAAGATATTTTTTGACCTTGAACCAACATAGCTCTGTTATTAAGGAAAATTGCAACCGGGTTAAGTAAACTCAGATTAATCCTGATGCTAAACTCAATGTACAAATGTATTATCGTAGGGCTAATTTCCAGTTTTTGATTGTAGGTATCAGTCTTAATAAAGATAAGGCATTTTTTTCTGGGAATAAATCTACGTGTATCCGCATTAGATTGCATGCGTTCTCAAAAGCCCCGGTAAAGTTGATCTTGAGCCAATACAGTCCCAGATTGGTTCAGGCCTGATTCAAGATGATATAGCTATATCTAAAGATTGATATAATCGTATCAAATAATGATATATAAATTTTTTAGCCTAATTGTTGGCAGGGTTATATGAAAGTAAAAAAAGCGTTAATAACCGGTATTACAGGGCAGGATGGGTCTTATCTGGCCGAACTGCTGTTGCATAAAGGATATGAAGTACATGGTATTAAAAGGCGTTCATCTTCCTTTAATACTCAAAGAATTGATCATATTTTTGAGGACCCCCATAAAGTCGGGGCTAAATTTCATCTTCACTATGGTGATCTGACTGATTCATCAAATTTAACACGCATTTTGCAAGAAATTAAGCCAGATGAGGTATACAATCTGGCTGCTCAATCTCACGTTGCTGTTTCATTTGAGTCGCCAGAATATACTGCAGATGTAGACGCGCTAGGCACGCTGAGACTACTTGAGGCCATTCGTTTTCTGGGTTTAACAAAAATAAGGTTCTATCAGGCATCCACTTCGGAACTATATGGTCTGGTTCAGGAGACACCACAGTCTGAGACTACTCCTTTTTATCCAAGGTCACCGTATGCGGTAGCAAAAATGTATGCGTACTGGATTGTGGTTAATTATAGAGAGGCGTATGGCATGTTTGCTTGCAATGGAATTTTATTTAATCACGAATCCCCCCGTCGAGGGGAGACCTTTGTGACCAGAAAAATCACCAGAGGGCTTGCAAATATCGCACAAGGACTAGAAGACTGCCTATATCTGGGAAATCTGGATGCTCTGCGGGACTGGGGTCATGCCAAGGACTATGTCAGGATGCAGTGGATGATGTTACAACATCATCGCCCAGAGGACTTTGTTATTGCGACAGGAGTACAACATTCGGTGCGGCAATTCGTCGAATGGTCAGCAAAAGAATTGGGTATTGAAATTGAATTTTGCGGGGAAGGAATAGCAGAAAAAGGCGTTGTCAAAGCAATACAGGGCAATAGTGCTATAGCGGTTAAGGTAGGAGATGTAATAGTTCAAGTTGATCCCCGATATTTTAGGCCGACCGAAGTGGACACGCTTTTGGGGAATCCCAGTAAAGCGAAACAAATGCTTGGCTGGAACCCTTCCATAACGGTGCAACAAATGTGCGCCGAAATGATCAAAAAAGATTTGCAGTTAGCAAAGCAAGTCTTGCTGCTAAAAAGTCATGGCCACGCGGCTACAACAAGTTTTGATTGGTGAGCAAAGATTATGAAGATTTTTCTTACGGGTGGAAGTGGTATGGTTGGCCGTAACATTTTGGATCATCCAAAAGCGAAGCACCACGAAATAATATACCCTTCCAGTAGTGAGCTAAATTTATTAGACCGAGAACATGTTAAAACATATTTGTTGGCATTAAAACCAGATATTGTTATCCATGCTGCTGGGCGTGTTGGCGGTATACAGGCCAATATTGCACATCCAGTTGACTTTCTCACTGAAAATATTGACATGGGACTTAATGTTATTGCAATTGCAGCCAGGTTAGGGATCCAAAACCTAATCAATCTGGCAAGTTCTTGTATGTATCCTAAAGATGCAGTCAGTCCCCTTACTGAGAATTTAATACTTGGCGGGCCGTTAGAGCCGACTAATGAGGGCTATGCCCTGGCAAAGTCAGTCTCAACGAGACTGTGTGAATATATCTCTAAGGAAGATCCAGCTAAGCTTTATAAAACCGTCATCCCGTGTAATCTATTTGGCCGATATGATAAGTTTGATCCTAGGCATTCGCATCTTATTCCAGCTGTAATCCGTAAGATTCATGAGGTTAAGGTTGTGGGCGGAAAAACAGTAGATATCTGGGGCGATGGCACTGCTCGGCGAGAATTTATGTGTGCGGCAGATTTAGCCGATTTCATATGGTTCGCCACTGATCGTATGCATCAGATACCACAAAATTTAAATGTTGGCTTGGGGTATGATTATTCAATCAAGGAATATTATGCTGCCACAGCAGCGGTCATTGGATTTGAAGGTTCGTTTAAGTATGACTTAAGCAAACCAGTTGGTATGCGTCAAAAACTCGTCGATGTCACGCAGCTTGAAAGTCTTGGCTGGCGCTACAAAACCGGGTTAACCGAAGGAATTAGGGCAGCATATAATTTTTATCTGCAGAAGGTAAACCATGAACTATAATCTAGCATCAAGCACATGGGATCATAACGAGATCAATGCAATTCACCGGGTAATAGCATCTGATATGTATTCAATGGGTGAACAGGTGAGTCGATATGAGTCTGACTTTGCCAAATTTATTGGCTCCAATTATGCGATTATGACTAGCTCGGGTTCCACAGCAAACCTACTTATGATTGCTGCAATGTTCTTCACCAAGGACAACTCACGCAAGTTAAAGCGTGGCGATGAAGTTATCGTGCCGGCAGTTTCTTGGTCAACAACATATTTTCCACTTCAACAGTATGGATTAAAACTCAAGTTTGTTGATATTGATAAAGCAACTCTAAATATTGATTTAAATCATTTACAGCAAGCTGTGACAGCTAAAACCAGAGCTATATTAGCGGTAAACCTACTTGGAAACCCCAACGATTTTGACAAAATACAATCCATTATAGCCAATCGAAATATCACGCTTTTAGAAGATAACTGTGAATCATTAGGTGCCTCTTTTAAAGGACAATATGCAGGCACATTTGGTTTGATGGGCACATTTAGTTCATTTTTCAGCCATCACATTAGTACCATGGAAGGTGGATGTGTGATCACCAATGATGAGGAAATCTATCATATTTTATTGTGTATCCGTGCACATGGCTGGACAAGAAATTTACCAAAGAAAAATTTAGTCAGTGGAGTCAAAAAAGATGATCCTTTCCAAGAAGCATTTAAGTTTATGCTTCCAGGATACAACGTTAGACCACTCGAGATGAGTGGTGCTATAGGTGTTGAACAAATCAGAAAGTTGCCTGAATTTATCGCCAAGCGCCGTAGCAATGCAGCCTACTTCAGACAGCGATTTACAGATCATCCCTTTATTGATATTCAAAGCGCAATCGGCGACAGCAGTTGGTTCGGATTTTCTATAATTCTCAAAGAGAACAGCCCTATATCGCGTACTGAGTTAGTCCATTTATTTCGTGAAAAAGATATAGAGTGTCGTCCTATCGTCACTGGTAATTTTCTCAAAAATAGCGAAGTGCTGGCATACTTCGATTATGATATTCATGGAGAGATGACCAATGCATCGTATCTCGATGCAAATGGCTTATTTGTTGGCAATCATCACGTAGACATCACCAAAGAAATTGATTACTTAGAGTCAGTAATAGCCAATGTCTTGTGATGTAAATGCAAAATTAGCTTATGCCCAACTCTAGGCCTTGCCGTTAGCCCATTGTCAACGCTACGAGCAATGATGTCATTCAATCATGATAACTGTGGCGGTGTGTTAATGATTCGCTTCATTGATTCACTCACTAAACCAAAATGCTACGTCATGGCATAAGCTCTTTCAAAGCTGATCAATAGCAGGAGGCTACTAGTCTGGCAGAAAGCTTTATAACAGTTGCTTGAAGTCGAACTGGTGTAACGGGAAGCATGCTGTATTGGCTGTCAAAATCGCTGTGCTCACTAAAGGGAATTTGCCACCCTAGATCATGTGGTGTCCGCTATACAGAAAAACATACTGATATTGCTGAAAAGCCTTATGACAAACCAATTACCTGATTATTGATGAGATGGGCTATATCCTATTACTCAAATCAGGTGGTATTCTTTTGTTTTATCTGGTTAGCAAACAGTGTGAAAACACTAGCATCATCATGGCTAGCCTCGATTCCGGTGAACAGGCCAGTGTATTTGGTAACGCCGAAATACCAACCGCTTTATTTGACAGGATAACCCACCATTGTTCAATGATTTAACCATATAATGAATCCTGTCGCTTTAAACACTGTCAAAAAAACCTTAAATTAATTCACAGATGGGATCAGTTTTACTTACCAATGACAGGTTACTGTTAAATGCAATAAGGCTATCTATATGGCACTGTCAAACATCACAGCATGTCCAATTCAGCCGTGGAAATCTGTCTGTGGGGATAAGTTATGTCCAGAACAAATACTTACCGCCAATCCATATACTGGCCAGCAAACCCTTTATCTCTACATCCTGAATTTACACAGTTGTTTTCGAATCTCATAACCGGCTGGATATACCCTGCAAAGACCACCAAAATTAATCGACCTGGCTCAAAAACAGATCAGAAATTAATTGCCACACACAGAAATACTGATATGTACCTTGTACTTGGACCTTATGTAGCTTAATCCATACAAATGCTGGATCGTGCTCCCAAACACAGGAGTCTTTCAATTCATTTAATACATTGTACTACCCTAAATCCACAAGGAACTGTACCGCAATCTTATAAGTGATTGCAGTCTGGGTAGGCTTAGCTGATAATCTGAGCTTGTTTAACCGTTGGTGTTATCAAACTTGTATTAATCTATCAGTTACAGTAAATGCATGACTATGACGATAGCAATCAGCTTAATCAGGTAAATATTGGTTTGATGCATAATCAATAGCCCAACGGTCTCTTGCGGTACTTTAGCCAATTTGTAGGACGGGCCGTCTCTTGCTGCGGGTTTATCATTCTAATCGCCTAGATTTACTTAAGGATTTACTGCTGCATTTGCAGACAATAGAGCCTCTGAAAGATCCCTTGAGCAGTGAACAGGTTCTGGTTCAGAGCCCGGGTATGGCCCAGTGGCTCAAGCAAGAGTTGGCTCTTGCACAGGGCATTGCAGCCAATGTGGTATTCCCATTGCCGGCTAGTTTTATCTGGCAATTGTATGTTGACTTGCTATCAGATGTGCCTAAAGACAACACATTTACTAAACCCGCTATGAGCTGGAAATTGTGGCAACTATTGCCCAATTACATGGCTGATGATTTTGACAATTTGAGTGATACATTGCGCGTGAATACCAGTGAGCGCCAATGCCATATTTTGGCTCAAGGTATAGCGGATCTGTTTGATCAATATCTGGTGTATCGCCCTGAATGGATTCAGGCTTGGCAAGATGGCGCACAACTGGGAGCAGAACAAGCCGACCAAAGCTGGCAACCGCAGTTATGGCGTGCCCTGGTTGATCTAACCCAAAGCATGGGCCAGTCAGTTTGCCACCGGGCCAGTCTGTATTTTCAGTTGTTGGCCTTATTACAGCGGCCACATCTGCCAGACAAGTTTCAACAGCAATTACCACAACGGCTGTTTGTGTTTGGTATAGCAGCTTTACCACCCCCGATACTGAATTTATTGCGAGCGTTGGCCCAGCACACTCAGGTGCACATGTTGCTGCCTAATCCGAGTCGTTACTATTGGGGTGATATTATTGATCAGCGCTGGCTTGATCATTTGCGTCGGCAGCAGCGGCAACAATGGCAAGGCCAACCACGTACTGGCTGGTTAAAAACAGCAGCACAATTGACTGCAGGACTAGAGCCACAGGAGGCTGGCAAGTCATTAGCGGTAGTAGGCAATAGCCTGTTGGCTAGCTTAGGTAAACTAGAACGAGATTTTTTGAGTCAGTTAGCAGCAGGTGAGCAAGCTGAAGTGGATGCTTTTGTTGAGCCTACAGGTTCTGGCCTGTTAGCGGCCATTCAGACGGATATCCTCAATTTGTGTGAAGGCAGTGTAGTATTAGCACAACCGGATCTGAGTATCCGCATTCACTCATGCCATAGCCCGCTACGGGAACTGGAAGTTTTACATGATCAACTGCTGGCGCTGTTTGATCCAGATGCACCTGAATATATAGCTGGGCTGTCCCCACGTGATATAGTGGTGATGGTGCCTGATCTGTTGGTATACAGTCCCTTGATTGACGCAGTATTTGCAGCCCGGGATAACCGGAACCAATGCATTCCCTACGCTATTGGTGATCGCACCGAAATATCAGATCAGCCCGTCATTGCCAGTTTTTTGGCTTTACTGGCTTTGCCCGATAGTCGTATGACAGTGACTGAAGTAATGGATTTACTGAGGGTTCAAGCTATTGCCAGGACATGCAATATTGCTGAAACACAGTTAGATACAATCGGTGCCTGGTTGGATGATGCAGCGATTCACTGGGGCTTGGAAGCAGACTCTGGGCAACCTGCCAACCACGGGTGGCAGCGTGGTCTGCAACGGTTAGTATTGGCTTATAC
This sequence comes from uncultured Pseudomonadales bacterium, assembly GCA_943787595.1. Lineage (GTDB taxonomy): Bacteria > Pseudomonadota > Gammaproteobacteria > Pseudomonadales > Balneatricaceae > CALSNA01. Next base: position 67,736 of record CALSNA010000005.1, on the reverse strand, counting down.
CATGGGCAGCCATGAACCGTATAGTAATCTCTGTTATGCTGGCAATGTGCCAACTGCTCCCATTGCAGGCACCGATGGCCCCCTACTGGGAGCGCTAATTGCATTTGTGGAACAGTTGGCAGATTATCGTCAACAGTTGAGTGGAGCTTTGCCAGGACAACAGTGGATTATATTGCTGGGGGAGTTGTTGGTGGATTTTTACCCGGCCAATGAATCTGTAGCAGAACTGTCTGAACAGGATTGGAGCAGTATGCAGGTGCTTCGTGCCCAGCTACAGATCTTGCAGCAGGAATTACACCATGCTGGACTGAATGAGCGCGCCATTGCGGGATCAATTATCCTGGATTGGTTTAAGCAGCAGTTACAGCGCAGTTGCCTCAGCCAAAGTTATTTGACCGGCCGGGTCAATTTTTGCACCTTGATGCCCATGCGAGCTATTCCCTTCAAGGTAGTGGGCTTACTGGGCATGAATGATTCAGACTATCCTCGCAATTCACCAGTGGTCAATTTTGATTTAATGGCCACTCAGAAGCGACCAGGAGATCGCTGTCGCCGGGATGATGACCGTTTCTTATTCCTAGAAGCCTTGCTGGCAGCTCAGGAACGCCTGCTGATCAGTTATGTTGGCCAGGATGTACGGGATAACAGCGTTCGTTCTGCGTCAGTGCTGGTGTCTGAACTGCTGGCTTATTGTGATCGCGTTTATCCCCTTGGAGCGTCAACTACAAGTGTGGCGCAGTCTCATGATGAGGATTGGGCAGCTCGTTTAACCCAAAGGCACCCTCTGCACCCTTACGGTGCAGTTTATTTTGAGTCTGTGGCCAGCAACTGGTTTTCCTATGCTGAACACTGGGCTATTGAATCGGTACAACCGTTGCGACAAGCCACACCATTTCTTGCCGCTGAATCCTTTCCATCCCCGGTAATCAAAAGAACAAAGCCAATTGAGTTGAGTGAGTTACTGACCTTTTTTCGTCATCCGGTGCGATATTATTGTCAACGACAACTGGGTTTACAATGGTCACAATTGCAATTGGAATTGACAGATGAAGAGCCTTTTGCAGTAACAGGGCTGGATCGATATCAGTTACAGCAAGAGCTGTTGGCTACCAATCTGGTTGGTAGAACCACTGATGATACCTTGCTAGCCAGTGGTCGCTTGCCGGCAGCACCTTTTGGTGCTTTCCAAGTGGCTCAATATCGCCAGGACCTGGCAGCTCAACTGCGACAACTGGATAAACTGGATTTGACAGCCCAGCCCCAGTTTGTCGTACATTTTGACAGCCTTGCTGGTCTACTGAATGGGCAATTGGAAGCAGTTACTACAGCAGGTTTGGTGCACTGGCGTCCAGGTAAAGCTACTTTAGGGGACTTATTAAGCGCCTGGGTGCAACATTGTGTTTATTGTCAGCAAGAAGTTGCCTGCCCCAGTAGTAGCCCACGAGTAACTCGCTTGTTAGACAGCCATCACACCTATCAGTTCCAGCCCCTAAATCAATTCCAAGCTGCCCAACAGCTACAACAACTTCTACAGTGCTATGTACAGGGTTGTGCCAGTCCAATCTGTTGGCTGGAGCAGGCCATGTGGATCTGGTTCAAGCAACTCTGGTGTCCACCTACAACAGACCAGATTGGCTATTTACAATCTGCTGAGGCGGTGCTGGCCAGAGCCGATAAAATGGCTGCCAAAGCTTATACAGGGGGGTATCGCCAGCGTGGAGATCGCAACGATAGCTATATTAAACGATGTTTTCCACATTGGTGCCCAGAACTATTAAATGCTATCAGACAATTGGCTCAGGTCTTGTTAGTACCCTTGTACAATCAGCTGCAGATCATGCCTCATGAATGAAGCACTGGCGGTATTGCAACTCCCGCTACAGGGTCGACGTCTAATCGAAGCATCAGCTGGCACAGGTAAGACCTATACACTGGTTAACCTGTATTTGCGTCTACTACTTGGTCACGGTGGAAAAGCAGGCTTTACCAATCATCAAGGTAAAATAATGCCTCTGGGAGTAGAACAGATATTAGTGGTGACCTTTACAGAAGCCGCCACGGCAGAGCTACGGTTACGGATTCAACAGCGTATTGCACTGGCTCGCAGGTTGTTGGAGAAAGGATTACAACAAGCTTGCACTGACGATGTTTTATTCCAGTGCTGCCACGGCGAATCGGATCGCCTGCATTTACTGGAACTTTTGCAGGTGGCTGAACGCGATCTGGATCAGGCGGCCATATACACTATCCATGGCTTTTGCCAACGAATGTTGTCGCAATATGCCTTCGAGACTGGTGCCCAATACGATTGCCAGATACAACCAGATACTGGCGTACTCCAACATCAAGCCATCGTGGATTACTGGCGTCAGGTATTTTATGGCCAACCATCGTTGATTGCTGGTGAATTGGCACGTATCAAGTTACATAGCCCAGCAGATTTGTTAACTGCCTTGAAACCGTTGCTGAGCCGTCAGAAATTACAGTTGGAAGGTGTTGAGAAGGGGGTAGATTTTACCGCTGCTGTACTGGCGGCTGGTCAGACGGTATCACAGTATAAACAGCAATGGCTTCAAGGCAGTGCTGAGTTTGAGGCTACCTTGTCAGCGTGCCGACATCAATTTCACGGCGTTAAATTTCCCGTGCGCTGGTTGCCACAGTGGCTGGCTGAAGTGAACCAGTGGGCGGTCGATAAAGTGGCTGATCTTGCCATGCCAAAATGCCTATATCGTTTTAGCGCCCGTCAACTGGAAACGTGTCTGAAACGGGGGTACTACTTGCCCAGGTTGCCACTAGCAGAGGCTATTGACCATTGGACCTTGCAGTTTAATTATCTGCCTGAGCTGTTAGCTGTGGCTAGTCAGACATTGCCACAATACTTGCAGCAATTAAAACAAGCACGCCAGGTACTTGGGTTTGATGATCTACTGACTCAACTCGACACAGCTTTACAAGGCGATAGCGGACTCCGGCTGGCTCAAGGAATTCGCCAGCAGTTGCCATTAGCAATGGTGGATGAATTTCAGGATACCGACCCACTGCAACTACAGATCTTCAATACCATTTACAATGGTCAAATAGGTACCGCTCTGGTGCTCATCGGTGATCCCAAACAAGCTATTTATAGTTTTCGTGGTGCTGATTTAAATACCTATATTACAGCGCAAAAACAGGCTGATAGTTGCTATACCCTAGCTACTAACTGGCGCTCTTGTGCAGCCATGGTTACGGCAGTGAACCAGCTGTTTACAGCACGAGACAACAGCTTTTTGCATCCTGACATTACCTTTTCAAAGGTAAATGACAGCGGCTTGGCAGACCAATTATGGCTGGGAGACAAGTGCCTTGATGGACTACACCTTTGGAGTGAACAGGCAGTAGCACAGGATAGTGCTCTGCTGACAGCAGAGCACTATCAACAACTGATGGCTGCCACCTGTGCTGACCAGATAATTCAACTACTGGGACAACCAGATGATGCTGAGACAACAACCTGCAAGTTAAGCGGCCAACCCTTACAGCCTAGTGATATGGCAGTCTTGGTGTCAAACCGACAACAAGCTCAGTTACTACATGATCAGCTTGCTGAGCGAGGTTTAGGTGCAGTGTATTTGTCGGATCGACAGCCAGTTTTTGCTGCGTCTACAGCAGAATATCTCTGGTATGTGCTACGTGCAAGTCTGGTGCCACGACGTGCAGACTGGGTACGGGCAGCGCTGGCGACTCCATTGTTAGGCTTAGACTGTACAGCCTTGCTACGCCTGCAACAGGATGAATCAGAGTGGCGTCAGCGTATAGAGCATTTCTTTGCTTATGGTCAATTGTGGCAACGTCAAGGCATCGGCGTCTTATTACGACAATTGCTATATGATTACCGCATCCCTGAGCGCTGGCTGGCTCAGAAAGGCGGAGAACGCCAGTTGACCGATTTACGTCATCTGGCAGAATTACTCCAACAGGCCAGTTATGGTCTAGATTCTCCCTGGACACTGCTGCATTGGTTTGAACAGCGTATGTTGCTGGCTTGCGAGCAATCTGGCGAAACTAGAGAGCAAATCCAGCGTCTTGAAAGTGAAACCAATCTGGTACAAATTGTAACGATACATAAAGCTAAGGGGCTACAATATCCGTTAGTTTTCGTGCCTTTTGCCAGTTTACCCAATTTACCACAGGAAACATTTTTTCATCGTGATAACCAGTTAGTACTTCACCTTAGACCCGATTCAGAGGATTTACAGCAAGCCCACCAAGAAGCATTGGCTGAGCAATTGCGATTATTGTATGTCGCACTGACGCGGGCCAAGTTTGCCACTTGGGTTGGATTACTGCCGGTTGCCAAAGGCAAAACCTGTCGGTTACCGGATACAGCACTGGGATATTTACTGCAACAGCGTTCGATTAAGGCGTCTAAAGATATGGCTTGGCCCGCGGCTATTAGGTTACAGCTGGAAACCCGTTTGGCAACATTGGTTCATCAGGCCGATGGTTGTATTATCAGGCAATCAGTGCCAGAGCCAATGTCACAGCCATGTCGATTACAATACGCCAGGACTGTTCAGCCAGCCAGGCAATCCAGAGTATTTGGAGGCAATATTGCATCGTCTTGGCAAGTATCCAGTTATTCAGCCCTGGTAAGACAACCTCATATGCAACAAAATCATGATAACAACTTGCCATTGCCAGCAAACTCAAAAGCTGAATCAGAGCTAACTTTGCCATGGGTTATGCCGGTGCTATCAGAAAGGGTAACAAAGCCCGCGGCATCCGAAGCTGCAATAACCTCTGGACAACGTTATGCCTGCCAGTTCAACCGTGGTCCCCAGCACGGTCAATTTCTACATCAGCTGCTGGAACAGCTCGATTTTGCACATTTATACCATGCTGAACAACAACATTGGCTCAGTCTCCAGTTACAAGCTGGTGGTTATGGTGTTGAAGACATAGCTGGCTTAACAGCCTGGCTGGATGATATTTTACAGCATGATTTGACCGCTGGTCGTTTAGCTGGAGGGTTGCGTTTGTGCGATTTACCCAAGCGACAGCGCCTAACAGAAATGGAATTTAACCTGGCAGTATCAGGGCCTGGAAAAATCCAGCTAGCCGCCAGTCGGTTGCAACAGATTGCTGAACAGAACTGGTCCCAAGCGGTTGACTCTAAGCTTGACTTTAAATCGTTTGAAGGATTATTAAAAGGCTATATTGATCTAGTCTTTTGCCATAATGGGTGTTATTACCTGGCTGACTATAAGTCCAACTATCTGGGTCCTCAAAGCCATGACTATCATGAGCAAGCAATAGATCAAGCCATGCTTGCTCATCGCTATGATTTACAGTGCCTGATTTACAGTCTAGCTCTGCACTGTTATCTGCAACAACGTTTGCCAGACTACCAATGGGAACATCATTTTGGGGGATTTTATTGCTTGTTTCTGAGGGGTATGGACCCAGCTCAACCCGGTAGTGGGGTCTGGTTCAACCGTCCTGAAAAGCAAGTACTAGACGCCTTGCAGCAGTTGTTCATGGGTTCTGATTCATGAAACTACTGCAACAACAGGTGCGTCTGTGGGTTCAGCAAGGCTGCGTTCGACAACTGGATTTGCAACTGGCTAACCACCTGACCGGGAATACTGGCCCGCCTGTGTTGTGGTTGGCCTGCTTGTTGTTAAGTATGTATGTTGGTGCAGGTCATGTGTGTTTACCATTACAAGGCCTACGTAGTTCAAGACCACTTACTCTATCCCCTCAACAATGGAACCAACTGCTTGATTTAGTGGAGGGCGGTGATACAAATTGGCAGCCTGTATTTCACCAAGCAGATCTAGTGACAGTGGTGGAATCTCATGTTGCTATAAATTGGCAATTCAGTGCTACTGTCACCACACCTCTGGTGCTTTGGCACCAGCGATTGTACTTGCTACGCTATTGGCGTGATGAAGTTCAACTGGGCTTGCGTTTAGGGCAATTGGCCAAATTGCATCCGCAACCACAGCTGGCTGGTTTGATGACACGCCATGAAGGGCGCAATTACCAGCACCTCTGGCAGCATCTGAAAGAGTGGCGTGCCAGCCTTGAAGCACCTCAAGTTGTGAATAAATTATTAGCACACTTGCATTGCCGGTATCCAGAACGCATTGATCTTGCAAACCTGCAACAACAGCTGCTGCAATTTAGCAGTGCTGAACAACTGGCCAAGCTTGACCAGATAGTGCCAATGGCGCTGTGTCTCGATGAACAAACAGCAGTGATTGCCCTGGCTGCAGAGCGCCAACTGAGTATTATTACTGGCGGACCTGGCACTGGCAAGACCGCCACTGTGACACGTTTACTAACATTATTGATTCGTCTCCATGATGGCTCTTCAGATGAGATGCATGGCCCTTTACGCATGGTTTTAGCTGCTCCTACAGGCAAGGCTGCAGTGCGCCTGACCGAAGCGGTTCAAGTAGCGCAGCAAAACCTACAGTTACCCGCAGGGATTGTATCTCAGATGCCACATCAAGCCATCACCTTACATCGTTTACTAGGTATCAACTGGCGTGGACAGCCAGCGTATCATTCCACCCGTTCTTTGCCACTGGATTTACTGTTGGTGGATGAAGCCTCCATGATAGATTTACCGCTGATGGCTAATTTGCTACGTGCCTTGCCGGATCACGCACGGGTGATTTTCCTTGGCGATCCCAATCAGCTAGCGGCTGTCGAGGCAGGCAGTGTACTGAGTGATATCTGCCAATTAGCTGAGCTTACAAATTGGTCCTATGCCAATATTGAGCGATTGGCACAATTGATAGGTAGCAGCTGTGAAACCTTAACAGATGTGTTTGGTGCATGCTCAGCAAACCAGATCAATCCGATCCGACAAAGTCTGGGCCAGTTGCGTAAAAGTTACCGTTTTAATTCAGATTCTGGTATCGGACAGGCAGCGTTGGCAGTCAATGGAGGACACAGTAATGTATTGCTGCAAGTATTACAGCAGGGCTATGATGACTTGGCCGGTTTGGTTGAGGTGAAGTCTGACCCAGTAGACCTGCAACAACATTATCACCGGATGCTACAACTGGTAGTAATGGGCTATAGCGCATACTTAAAACTGGCAGTTAAACCGGGCAATGGACAGCACCGGCATCTATGCCTCCATCAGTTTGAGCAATTTCGTGTCCTGACGGCAACACGGCAAGCTTATTGGGGTGCTAATGGCCTGAATCAATCAATAACCTTGGCATTGCAGCAGGCTGGGCTGGTTCATCCGATTGCCGATCAGCCTTACATTGGCCAACCCCTAATGATCAATACTAATGATGCTAGGCTTGGCCTGTATAACGGCGATATTGGTTTAGTGCTGCCCTGTGCTGATTCATACCCTGCCTATCGGGCTTACTTTATGATGCCAGATGGTTGTTTGCAAGGATTTATGCCAAGCCAGTTACCCGCCCATGAGACCTGTTATGCCATGACAGTTCATAAGGCGCAGGGCTCTGAATACCAGCGTGGTTTGCTGGTTTTGCCACCACAACACCAGTCGTTAATAAGTCGTGAACTGGTTTATACAGGCATTACCCGATTTCGCCAACAGTTGACCTTATGCACTACTGCAGAAGTCCTACAGAAGGCAGTGGCATCACCAACTGTACGTTATTCTGGTTTGCTGTCTATCCTGAACACTCTTTGATGGCTCAAAGTACTATCTACTGACGCCATCCACATGCATCAATTGTACTGGGCATGCCGATGTCCGGTACAATATATTGGTTCAGTAAGTACGTAAGGCTAAATTGACTATGGCATTACAATGATAGATTGAGGATTTTGCACTAAAAACAACAGTATCCGTTAAAATATGGGTTTTAGATTCTGCCTAAATATACCAGAGAGAAGCTTCTTCAAAGAAACCCTAAAAGCACGGTTGTATCAAAACATAAACCATACTCCTTTACTAAAACTGGCTGACTTGCTTGACTGGCAACTCATTGACGATAAATTAGACTTGGCATAAGCACGATCACGAGTAAATTGTCGGAGGGTCATAAAGAGTATGGTTAATTGAAGATATTCAAGGCAGTCTTGGCGGGTCTATGGCACAGCTTAAAGGGTCCAGAGCTTGAACATGATGGCTTTTCGAGCAAACTTTTTGGTGTTTCGTGCTGTTGATAAAACTGAACTGTCCAACCATTGAATGCTTTGTCATTTTTGTCATGATCGACAGCCACTCATTCAGGAGGGTTAACTGAAGCCTCTTATAGCAGCTATAGGCCATCACCTAGAATAATAAAATCTCATGATCAGTCATGCGAATATAGTGGTTGTCGATGCGAGTGTAGCTGAATCAGTGGACGCACCCAGGCGCAAGGCGCTACAAGCTGATACAACTGGCACGTTCAAGGCCAGTGGCTGCCAAGTGGGTAAAGAAGGCAGTACACTTACATATGGGCTATAATCTACTGAAAGTGGGCAATAAAATCAGGTATATTTGATGGCGGTGAGATAGTTACATCCAAGAAACTGAAAATCCACAACATCTGCGCAGATGTTGATCTAGCCACCAGCAAAATTTAACCAGCAGGCATGTTGACGGAAAGAATAAGAACTTAGGGTGTATTACAAAAGATTCAGATTGTTTGCATAAATCCACAATTTTTCTCAGATCTTGTCATGTGTGTTACATTCAAACTGTGTTTAATCGTATTGCACGGTCTGTGCGTGCCTTAAATAAATAGGCACACGCAGTGATTTTTTTTAACGCAATTGACTAGGAGTGCTGGTGATGATTGATTTTAACTGGGGGCTTAATTTAACCGCCCTGTTTTTCCTGCTATTGACCATAATGCTGATAATCCAAGGTGTACGCATGGTGCCTCAGGGTTACAACTGGACTGTGGAACGGTTTGGTAAGTACACCCGTACTCTCGTACCGGGCTTACATCTGATTATCCCCCTAATTGACAAAATTGGACATAAGCAAAATATGATGGAACAGGTGCTGGATGTAGCACCGCAGGAAATTATCTCATCAGACAACGCTCAGGTATTAACTGACGCTGTGTGTTTTTATCAGGTACAAAACGCCTCTCAGGCAGCTTATGAGGTCAATCACTTGGAACGGGCTATGCAGGCTCTGGTAATGACCAACATTAGAGCCGTTTTGGGTGCTATGGAATTGGACGATATGTTATCTAACCGGGAGCGAATTAATACAAATTTACTAACCAAGGTAGATGAGGCTACTGATCCATGGGGAGTTAAGATAACTCGGATTGAAATCAAAGACATCGCACCGCCAGAGGATCTAGTTGCCTCTATGGCCCGACAAATGAAGGCCGAGCGCGAAAAGCGTGCGCAGATACTGGAAGCCGAGGGCGAACGTGAAGCAGCTATTAAAGTGGCTGAAGGCCAGAAACAGTCACAGATCTTAAAAGCTGAAGGAGAACTTGAGGCAGCCCGGCGACAGGCGGAAGCCAGAGAAAGACTCGCAGAAGCAGAAGCCAAGGCTACTGATATGGTGTCCCAAGCCATCCAGTCAGGAGATCAAAGAGCCATTAACTATTTTGTGGCACAAAAATATATTGACGCACTTGGCAAACTGGCTGAATCGAAGAATAATAAAGTTATGATGATTCCCCTGGAAGCCAGTAGTGTGATTGGTTCCATCGCCGGGATTAGTGATATTATTCACAGCACCAAGGTTGGCAATAGCCAGTCGAACTAAGTGTGGCAGGTTTTATGATTGGGTTTTTTGAATCACTGCAATCTTGGCATTGGCTGCTACTGGCCATAATATTGTTTGGTATTGAAACGCTGGGGGTAAACGGCTTTTTACTGGGTGCTGGCGCTGCAGCTGTATTACTGGCTTTAATCACTGGATTTGTTCCTGAACTGACATGGCCCTATCAATTGTTACTGTATGGGTTACTGGCACTTGTACTGACGTTTTGTTATTGGTATTGGCTACGGCAGTTTAATGCTCAGACTGATGCCCCAAAATTAAATGATCGGTCTGCTCAGATGGTGGGTATAATTATTGATTTGCCTGATGGTCTGATTGATGGTCGAGGCCGAGTGCAAGTTGGTGATACTTTTTGGCAACTGCGTGCCGAAGCAGGTATAGATCCGGGCAGCAGGGTTATTGTTATTGCCAGTGAAGGCATGATCTTACGAGTCAAATTGCATTAATGGCTTTGGCATATGCTTTATCTGCTAAAGGTAAATGACATATTGATAGGCTATAATATGAATAGGTTTTACCCAGAATAATATGGCATCTGTTCGTGAACCATAACCTAATACAAGCAAAATATATCACTCCACCGTTAACCACTAAACCAAGGCCCAGCCTGCCGGTTTGGTGGTTGATTGGGCTATTTTTAGCCTTGGTTCTATGCGCCCAATGGTTTGCTGACTATGCCGCTTCCAATACCTTTATTAAAAGCAGCTTTGCCGGGATTGGCACTGCTGTTTTGTTGCTAGCTTGGGTTTGGTATTGCCGCAGACTCACAACAGTCTACTTGTATATTACCTTGGGTCGGCTGTGGCTGTCGGCATTGTTTATAGTAGGCGGATTATCTATTTTTTGGTCTGTCAATATGGACTTTGCAGTGACCAAGTGGTTGTTGTGGCTGTGTGCCGCCATTAGCTTTTTTCTGGTTTTAAATATTGATCTAAATGAACGTAACCTAACACTGTTTGCCTGGGGCTGGGTTGCAGGTGGTACTGTGATCGCCACAGTGGGTATTCTGCAGTATTTTACCAGTTGGCTCGCCTTCCTGCCTCAGGCAGCGCCGCCTTCATCTACCTTCACTAATAGAAATATGGCCGCTCAGAGTATTGTGCTGGTTTGGCCCATGATCTTTTTCCTATTGTTTTCACCCCGAACCAAGTCATCATTGATTTGGCTACTGGCGCTGTGTATGACACTGATGCTGGTGTATGTATTTTACACTAAAACTCGATCAGCCTGGCTTAGTATACTATTGCAATGGTTCGCGATGGGCGGTTATGTGTGGGTTAATCGTGGCAACCTGAATCAGTGGTTTCACTGGAGTCGTAACAAAACCAATACTATGGCTATGATGGCAGTACTGGTGTTGGTGATGATTAATTTTTCTGCCGATGGTTTTACACCATTATGGCATGTAGTGACTACTGAGTTGACCTCCATCGGTGAATCAGTTGGAGACTCGAAAAATCCGCGTTATCAAATCTGGGCTACCACCTGGAATATGATTCAGGATCATCCTTGGATAGGCTCTGGATTGGGCAGTTTTTTCCATAATATCTCTGTGCAAGGTTATGGCACCTGGTATGTGCGGGTATTTCAGCGGGCCCATAACGATCTTTTGGAGCTGACGGTTGAATTGGGAATATTGGGCCTGTTACTATTTATCGGTGCGCTGGTGGTGCTATTACAGGCACTGGTGCGCATTATACGAGGTGCTCATGTCAGACAACGCTGGTTCTACTGGTTGGTATTGGTTGCCTTAAGTGGTTCAGCTTTAAACATGATGTTTAGTTTTCCCTATCAGACGGCAGTGCCACTATTGTTGTCTGGTTGTTACTCCGGGTTTCTGATTAAAGGTTCAGATCCATACAACCCTGCCATTAAAACTCTGGTATTGAAGCTGAATTTCATGCAGAGATACCTGATTCTGGGTGTCACTAGCGTAGCTTGTGTATTGGTTTTAGTGATTTATACGGAATGGATTCGCACCTACGAGCAAATCGATAAAATTCATGGGCACGTCCTTAATAACACATTTAGCCAAGCTCATTTGGCCTCGTTAGATAACACTTTCTATCATATGGAAGTCCCTACCTTGCTGCGAGGGGTGGGCCTTGATCTATTAAATCGTCAGCACTATAAGGCTGCCCAGATTGTTCATGGTGAAATATTGCGTTATTGGCCAAACTATAATGTGGCATTGGAACGTTATGCCATTGGTCTAATGCAATTAAAGCAGTATGAGCAAGCCCAGAATATCTTTAAAAAGGTAATAAAAACAGCCCCGCCAGGCTTATATACTGGTATGATACGATCCATTGCACTATATGAAAAAATGGGGCAATTGGACCAAGCTCGCGCAACTTTTGACACGTTACGTCAACAGCCAGAACAAGATTTAGCACGACGACCAGAAACGTACCAATTCCTTCACAAAAAATCCATTGATTGGGGATTGTATCAGTATACTCCTGAGTTATACTGGCAATATAACCATCATCATGGTTATCGTTGTGATGTTGAAGGCAATATGGCTAGTTTCTATCTGTTGACTAAACGGCTTGGTCAGGCATTGTTCCATGCCCGTAAGGTACTGCAGCAAGATTCTGATTGTCTGAGTCCCTGGGTTGCTAAAAAACTGTCAGAGCTTAATACGGCAACCAGTATTGTAGATCAGATTAAACACATTCAGTGGTATGAAGAAAATAGTCAACAAGATCAAGCAATAACGGCTTTCCAGCAATTAATGCAACATCCAAAAAGGCAACGGCTGGATAACCCGGATTATCACCAGTTATTGCACAAAAAGTCCATTGACCTGGGACTATATGAATACACCCCTGAGTTATATCGGCAATATATTCATAATTACGGCTATCGCTGTGATGTGGAAAACAATATGGTGGGTTATTACCTTCTGCATCAGCAAACTGAAACTGCATTACCAGCGGGCCGAAAATTATTGCAAAAAAATCCTAAATGCGTTCATCCATGGGTACTGCAACAGCTACAAGCTTTAGACAGCAGTTTATAAGCGCTGCAACATGCTGTCATTCAGTGTTTCCCTGCTATTGGTATCGCTGTTAAATTACCCGGTCGGTAAAAAAATACCATCATATAAAACCATTGGTTATCATCGCCGTCTGATATGGCCCAAGAGCTTTGTCTTTACTGCCATTATATCATCAGACAACAAAGCCAGTTTTAGTCACGACAACTTGCAGTATTTTGAGGTTTAACCGCCATCAGTGTAATCGACTTAACACTTTTTTATATAAGATAATCGAACTAGGAGCTAACCATGTTTAATAAGGCCGATCAAATCAGTGATTTTGATAATGAGGTTTGGCAGGCAATACAGGCAGAAGAGGAACGTCAAGAGCAACATATTGAATTGATTGCCTCAGAAAATTATGCCAGTACACGAGTGCTGCAGGCACAGGGCTCTGTGCTGACCAATAAGTATGCTGAAGGCTATCCCCACAAACGTTATTATGGTGGTTGTGAACATGTTGATCAGGTTGAAGTTCTGGCTATAGAACGGGCCAAACAATTATTTAAGGCGGATTACGTTAATGTTCAGCCTCATTCCGGTTCCCAAGCCAATTCTGCTGTTTTTCAGGCTTTGTTACGGCCAGGCGATACTATTATGGGCATGAGCCTTGCCCATGGTGGTCACCTAACTCATGGTGCTAAGGTTAATTTTTCTGGTAAGCACTACCGTGCAATCCAGTATGGTCTGAATGATCAGGGCAGGCTGGATTATGACGTAGTTGAGGCGCTTGCCATTGAACATCAGCCCAAGCTTATCATAGCTGGTTTCTCTGCTTATTCTCAGGTGATGGATTGGGCTCGCTTCGAAACAATAGCCGCTAGGGTTGGTGCTTATCTACTAGTGGATATAGCTCATGTCGCAGGTTTAATTGCTGTCGATCTGTATCCTAATCCGTTGCCTCATGCAGATGTAGTAACCACAACTACCCACAAGACGCTGCGCGGGCCTCGTGGCGGCATGATTCTGGCACGAGCGAACGAGACAGTCACCAAAAAGCTTAATTCAGCCGTGTTTCCAGGCCAACAAGGCGGACCGTTAATGCATGTGATTGCGGCTAAGGCGGTGGCTTTCAAGGAAGCTCTGGAACCTGACTTTAAAGATTATCAGCAACGCGTCTTAAGTAATGCCAAAGCTATGGCTGAGGTATTTCTATCCCGTGGTTATACAATTGTTTCTGGAGGCACAGAAAACCATTTGATATTGGTAGACTTAATCAACAAAGGCATTACTGGTAAAGCCGCTGATATAGCTCTGGGACAGTCTCATATCACAGTTAACAAAAATGCGGTACCCAATGACCCACAATCTCCGTTTGTTACTTCAGGGATTCGGCTTGGTACACCGGCAATCACCAGCCGTGGCTTTGGAGTACAGGAGGTTAAGGAACTTACCGGCTGGATATGCGATATTATGGATCATATTGAAGATCCATACGTAGCTGATCAGATCCGAAATAAAGTGACTGCTCTCTGTCGTCGTTTTCCCGTTTACCGTTAATTAGTTTTGTAAAGAATAGCAGGTTTTATTGGGCCGGGGATATGATCAGACCAGCCACTATTGCAGTGTAGCTGAGCTTATCAATCAAGATAAATCACTATCAATCCTTTGGCCTTTGGTTCGAACCCCATAAATTCAATATTTTCCATTATAAATCAATATCTTGAAAACCACCCTTCTCTATATTTTCTGGTTTTCAAAATATACAATAGTCCCGTCATAAAGGTTATTCATTGGTTTTAATAACCTTAGGTCGCCGGTTATAGGTGTCGACCCGGGCCAAATTATTATGGCCGGAAAACTCATACTTATCTCCTTTTTTATGATCAGTAATTGCCTTGACCTTGATATCGTAGAACATAAAATTACATGTCATGTCAGGGTTGGCTGCATGCATTTTGGCTTTTTCCAGGACGTACCATTTGCGTAGCCTGTCAGTGGATAACCACCCGCCCCGGCATGAAAGAACCCATGTCGCTGATTTGATATCTCCTTGTTGCTCAAGGGACAGGTTGGCGGCCTGCCATAAGCAAAGTGTCCACTCTTTTATCTGTTCCTTACCTGCTTTGCTCTGGCTAATACAAATACCTTCTTTAAGCAGATTCTGAATCCAAAAAAAAACCAGAATGTAAAGCTTAAAGCATCAAAAAATCGGGCAATATCTATAGAAATAATCGGAATACCAATAGCTTACTGAAATCATTGGGATGATCAAACTTAACCCCAAAATCTGTGGATAAACCTGTTAAACAATGTTCATAAACCCGTTCATAACTTGGTTACCCCCCTATTTTCCGGGTCAGTCAATGACTTTGAATTCTACTGATCAAATCATAACCAGTCAATAAAACCCATAAGGATCCTTAAACATGACCCTGAGCTGATCCAAATTGCGGGATATGCTTACAGTCCAAAAATTGGGTTCCATGGATGAAGAAATCGAGACATACATGTTTACCAACCTGACCAAGTTCAGTACCGAAGCCCTCAATTCTATCGAACTGTTTGATTATGTTAAGCTGTAGCAGGCATATCAAGGCTTTTTGCCCTCACCACTGAGCAGGCCCAAACCCTCTGCATCGTCCTGAAATGGTACATGCACGTGGCTTGTGATCAGATGCTGTCCACGATCTCTGAAGCATTAACTAACTGGTTGCGTACCCGCCAGGAGGTATTCAATTGAATCGCATGGTTATCAACATCGGTGCGGCTTTTGCGGGTATTTTTAAAACCGCAAGCAGGCGTTCCAAACAGCAGATCCAGATTCCCTGGCAGCAGTGTGCGCAAGTTAAAAGACCAGAGAAAAGCGCTGGGAAGTGCTGAAGCTAGCCAGATCAGGCTGCAACAAACCCACCAGGTTTATTCGGCACTGCAGCAGGGGTTAGCACAACTAACCCACTCCACTTTGGCTGCCAGTCCCGCAGAAAAAACAGAGGTATTGCGGGAAAAGGAAATTGTGCTGCAAAAAAATGGCCTGGACACCCATAACCTGACTGCCGAGCAAGCTCGCCTGGGTGCATCAGTAAGGGATGTGGAACGCCAGTATGAGTCCCTGCGACAAAATGAACTGGTTAGACCGGCCAACCAGAAAAAGTGATCCCGACTGCGTAGGCAGATCTTCGATATGTTGGCCCTGAGGCGCTGTTACCGCATCCATTGGCGCTGCTGTGAAATTTAAGAGCACAATGACCAATGTTCGCAAGGTGGTGGATTCTAACATCCTGCAACAGTTTAAGGCCATGCAGTCTGATTTACTTCGCCTAGGTACAGTCATAACCATGAGTTACAGCAGCCTGGTTCAGATTGTGGTGATAGCCGGTCAGGCCGATATTGCCCGACAGGAGCTCCTGCACTTTAGTGAAGGTGCCGCCAAAATGAGGGTGAATTTTGACATGAACAGCATTCAGGCAGGCACTGCCATGAATCAGCATGCGTGAGATATTTGGACTCAATCAGCATGGGGCTGTCACATTAGGCGATACCATAACCACCTGTCCAACAACATGGGTGCTACCGCAGCTAGCATCATCAATATTGGACACACCGCCCCATTTAATAGGGATGACCGGGCAGCAGTTAGAAGCCTTAAGTTATATCTTCCAGGCGCTTAAAAATCACCCGAAAAAATCCACCAGCAATCTGAAGTACGCAATGGGAACGGATGCCCTGCTGGAATTTCCAGGAACCCTCAACAACTCGGACGATGGGATGGGTAACCTGAACGACCTGTTTGGCATGGAGTATTCCGACAACTGGATATCTACCACAACGCTCTGGGCCCGGCAGGAAAAGAGACTCGGTACCTGGGGCCCAAGACTTAGGAATACACTGCCCAGTCAAAGACAGCTGGAAACCAGCTGATGCTGTTTCGCAATCATACCAGAAGCCTGAGCATTGTTATAAAGGCGGTGCTATTGCCGCCATTGAATACCCTGTTAAAGAGTGATGGTACGGGAATTTCCACTGTTGGGGTGATGATTTTTTTAATATATTATCTGCTCCAGAAAATATTAAAACGATAATAAGAAATATAATCCATTTACTGTGCCATTTTTTGATAGATTTGACCAAAATTAAAAAGCAAGCAAGTATCGCTGATAACAAAAAAATATTGATTAAATAATAATTTCTATAATTTGATATCTGACGATGTAGTTCAAATCAACAACCAACCTATGCAAACAAGAACATTGGACTATAGTCAACGGGACAGTCCATGGTTGCAGTTAAATACTATTGCAGTATCCAGTGGGTCCAGCACAACGGTGTTTACTGAAAATGGATAGATCAATACCATGATTAATAAGTCGGTTACGGATAAGTTAGTTGCATGGGGTGCAACTAACAATGCTTATCTGCAATTTTCTGTTGCCTCTCAGTCAAGTCATGGCTCTGTTTCTTTAGGTACCAATGGCACATTTACCTATACGCTAGATCAAAGCTACGCTGGCACAGGCCATTTTAAGTACCAATACATCAGGCTCCAGTATGAGTCAGTCATATATGACAGTTAATACCAAAGAAGCATTAGCTTCCCGATCAATGGCTACTTCATCCCACGTTGATAACACAAATTTGTATTATTATGGCAAATCATCATCTGACAATACAGAAAGCAAAGTCTGGGCAGTTAAGGAGTACGGCTATGTCTACAATACCTACTATGAGCTAGCGGGTAAGTGGATAAACGGTAATAAAACTTTTAATACCCAGGATAACACTTTTATCATGCATAAGATTGGCAGTATGGGCGTTATTCCTGATGAGGTTGATACAAAGTTGAAAACACTCTGCCAGAATGCACTGGCATACAATAATAAATCTTATGATGATGAGATTACCTATGATAAGGGCTGAGTTGTAGATGGTTGGCCTTATCCAGTTATTAACACAGATACGGCTGTTACCACTGAAGATTACTTGGCTAAAATCAACCAGGGTAGCGGACACTTAATGTTTGGTAATACCGCATATTTCCAATGCTATGGAGTGGAAGACGCCTACCAAAATAACGGTTATGAAAGTCAGGTTGAAGATCTAGTGAATAAGAACTGGGCGATTAAAGAAAAGAGTGCTCTGGGAGATCTATTCCAAGGCAGGATTGTAACTGAAGCCATCACAAACATTTTCAATGGGCATTTACTTCAGTATCTTACTGGCTACAATCACTCTTATTGTAAATTGAAGGGTCTATGGGTAAATGGAAGTGGTTTAGGTGATATCTATGAAAAATATTTTATAGTGAAGGAAATTAATGGTGTTGAGGTTACTTCTACCCAGGCGCACACAGAACTAACAGGGATTTGTGAACAAGTATCACCATCTGAAGGTAAACGTTACGAGAAGGGAATTAAGTGTTTTGCCTCAGCTACTTCCTTCAGTTATGAGTATGCCATATTGACTAGCAAATAACATTTGCAGGTAACGGACTCTGCTGAAGTAGGCGTTATAAACTGTCTGCAGTTATTACATTATGCTTACATATCGAGTTATGCCTATGAGTCAAATCCAAGTGAGGCCCTGTATACAGATTAAGTTATTTAATACGCTAATGGTGCCCACAAATTCGCAGACACTGAATGTTGTAAAGGAGCAGGCTGGTACCGATAATCGATATGCTGTTGCAGTTAGACTAACTGCCATAGAGGGACGCTTAACCATCCCTGCACAATGGAATCAACAAGATATTAATCAATATGTATCGCTACCTGAAAAAATTTGTATTAGGTACAGAAATAATGCAAGTCTCTCAGATTTCGTTCAGGCTAACCTTGTTGATGCAGATAATCGATATGAGCCAGCAGCTTACGATTTTGCGTAACCGGTTAGTTTATATTCATGGCCCACTTAGTTGCTAATTATCTGATCTAAGTCTTGTTTTTATACAGTTAACTTATCAAGTACAGTATACAATCCAGATACTTCAGTTAAGCACTGATGTATTTGATGACATATTTGAAATTTTCGGAGACTGATTGTGGATTTTTCTTCTTTTGGCAAGAAATTTACCGCCGATACGGGTATTCAGAGTTTAATGGATGATATCGGTAATGCTGTGGACAGTGGACACGACATGATAATGATGGGAGGTGGTAATCCAGCCAATATTCCTGCAATTGAGGCCATTTTACACCGGCGTTTGCAACAGCTCACTGTAATGCCTAACACCTTAAGACAATTGATAGGTCAATATGATCCGCCACAAGGTAACAAAGACTTTATTGAGGATTTGGCAATGCTATTGCGTAAGTGTATGGGCTGGCCAGTCAAACGCCACAATATTGCCCTGACCAATGGCAGTCAGGCCGGATTCTTTATGTTGTTCAATTTATTTGCTGGCAATTTTGATGATGGCACCCAGCGCTACATCCAGTTACCTATGGCACCAGAATACATTGGTTATGCAGATACTGGCTTGCGGCAAGATTTCTTCACCGCTGCCCGGCCACAGATTGATGAGCTGGATGACCATTTATTTAAGTACCGAATTGCTTTTGATGATTTCAAGGTGAATAAACAGACCGGAGCTATTTGTGTTTCCCGTCCCACTAACCCAACCGGTAATGTAATTACTGACGTTGAAATTGAGCAATTGGATGCCTTGGCCCAGCAGCACCGCGTGCCACTGATTATAGACGGCGCTTATGGTGTGCCTTTCCCTGGAATTATTTTTACTGAAGCCACACCTTTCTGGAATGATAACACCATTGTCTGCCTGAGCTTGTCTAAATTCGGCCTGCCAGGTGCCCGTACCGGTATTATTATAGCCTCTGAAGCAATCATACGGGCAGTTTCCAGTATAAATGCGATTATCAACCTGGCTAGTGGTAGTATGGGAGCAATGCTAGTCGGCGAACTGGTGCAAAACGGTGATATTATCAATCTTAGTCAAACCATCGTGCGCCCCTATTATGAAGATCTAGCCCAGTTTGCTGTGCAAACCTTCCGCAGTGCCATGGGAGAAAATTATCCCTATTCCATTCACAGACCAGAAGGAACGATGTTTTTGTGGTTCTGGTTTAATAATATACCTATTACCAGCCAAGTCTTGTATGAACGTTTGAAACAGCGTGGTGTGGTTGTGGTTTCAGGCCACCATTTTTTCCCTGGCATAACAACAAGCTGGTTACACCAGCATCAATGTATTCGAGTTAACTATGCTGCTCAGTCTCGTGATCGAGTCAAGCGCGGGCTGGATATTATTGCTGATGAAGTCAAACAGGCTTACATAGCGGGTTAATGGTTGTATTGATCTAATACTATAGTATGATTTTAGCCGTGATTTGAAAAATCTGGTTACTGAATAACCGAAATTACAGTTGCCGGATAAGACCATATTTATTTCATGGTTCAAGCATTGGCATTGATATCAATACTCTAACTAGATAAAACTATCCATAACTGAATTGATGACCAATTCGTACTAGCAGTTTTGACTGAATAGTGGTGTTCGCTTATAAGCAGCTGGATTAGGTCTATCTGTACTCTCTAGCGATTCTTAATCGCTAGAGAGTACAGATAGACACAATGGAAATTGGCTGACAAATTAAATATGGCAAAAGCACCAAAGTGAATTAGACAATAACATGCCGTGCACTGAATAGTACTCAGTGAGCCGTAACTCTTACTTTATTGTCAATTTATTTGGCATCTACTCTCTTATGATAAATTGAATATCATGCTTGAATCAAACAAGTTGATATAGTGAACGCGTAACTTAAGAAAACGACCGGCTGAATAGTGCCTGTTCTTAGTTTAGAAGAGATTCAAGATAACGCGGCATTGTTTATTACCTACAGGATACGTCAACATGGAACTGAATAATCCCGATTTATTTCGTCAACAGGCCTATATCGGTGGCCAGTGGCTTGATGCTGATCAAGGCGCTATCATCAACGTCACCAATCCGGCTGATGGTAGTCAATTGGGCACTGTGCCAGCAATGGCAGCAGTGGAAACTCAACGAGCTATTGCTGCTGCTGCAACCGCAATGCTTGATTGGAAGCAGCAAACGGCTAAACAAAGATCAGTTATACTGCGCCGTTGGCATGATCTAATCTTGGCTAATCAGGATGATCTGGGTCGGTTGATGACACTCGAACAGGGCAAGCCTTTGCCGGAATCTAAGGCTGAAATAGTCTATGCAGCTAGTTTTATAGAATGGTTTGCTGAAGAAGGCAAACGTATATATGGTGATATTATTCCCACCCACAAGACTGATGCCCGTATTGTCGTGACTCGCGAGCCCATTGGAGTAGTGGCTGCCATTACTCCCTGGAATTTCCCCAGTGCTATGATCACCCGCAAATGTGGCCCTGCCCTGGCTGCTGGATGCAGTATTGTGGTACGGCCAGCATCAGAAACACCTTATTCTGCTCTAGCATTGGCAGTATTGGCTGAAGCAGCAGGAGTACCGGCAGGTATTTTTAATGTAATCACAGGTTCACCGCATTCCATTGCAGCAGAATTAACCAGCAATAGGCAGGTGCGAAAGTTAACCTTTACTGGTTCTACTCCGGTTGGCAAGCTATTAATGGCACAGTGCGCGCCCAGTTTAAAAAAAGTGTCGCTGGAACTGGGTGGTAATGCGCCCTTCATTGTTTTCGATGATGCTGACGTTGATGCGGCTGTCTCTGGTGCAGTGGCCAGCAAATACCGTAATGCCGGTCAAACTTGCGTTTGTACCAATCGTTTCATTGTGCAACAGGGAATTTACGATACCTTTGTTGCTAAGCTGAAAGAACAAGTGTCCCAGTTCAAGTTGGGTAATGGACTTAATCCGGGCGTTACTCAGGGCCCCATGATCAACCCTACAGCTGTTGAAAAAGTCAGGGAACATATTGCAGATGCTTTGGCAAAGGGAGGGGAACTACTGTTGGGCGGTTCTCGTCACAGTTTGGGAGGCTGCTTTTTTAGTCCTACAATTATTGGTAATGCCACCGCTAACATGAAAGTAGCTACAGAGGAAACCTTTGGGCCGTTAGCCCCTATTTTTAGGTTTACCGATGAAGCTGAAGCATTAGCCATGGCTAATGCAACTGAATTTGGTCTAGCAGCTTACTTTTATACCCGTGATGTTAAACGCATATGGCGGTTTGGCGAAGCTCTGGAGTATGGCATCGTAGGTATCAATGAAGGAATTATTTCCACTGAAGTTGCGCCTTTCGGTGGCATCAAGGAATCAGGCATAGGCCGTGAAGGTTCTCGTTATGGGATTGAAGATTTTTTAGAGATCAAATATATGCTTATGGGAGGATTGTAACTTTAATCTGCAGGATTAAAGTTACATTGTGTAATTAAATGCTGATGTGATTCATAACCTATTTGCCACCCACAAAAAATCGATAGCTTTTCAAGCTTTAATATTTTCTGCAAGTAATAAGGCTGTAATTTACCACCGTGGTTAATGGTTATAACCACAATATGGAATGCATGGGGGCAAAGCCTAGAACACGCTGGCTGGCATTTATGGGAGAAAACAATGTTAGTGCAGCGTAACTGGCGATAACAGGACCAGCGGTTAAAAATGAAGCCTAAAAACGTAAAGGTCACGTTAACCTGATGTTATATAATGCCCACAGGATACAACACCATAAGTAAATCTCATTAAATACCACAAAGCCGATAATCATTGAAGTTGTTGATTTGACCATCGAGCAGAATAAGGATGTAGGTTCAGAAAGTTTCTTTATCAGTAATTTTTTGGCAATAAGGTGACTGTTTATAACAGTATACGAACCATCCCTGCAGAACAAGCAAGATTAAACCATGGCTATTGTCTCAGTTAATGGGCAAGCATGCTGTTAATGATCGCACCAGTGTGTCAGTTTTCCTTGTACCGATTAGGTGAACTGTAGTTATGTCCCTGTTGATTAAGGGACAAACTGTACCGCACTGACATCTGGGTCCCGGCTTTTACCAGCCTGATTAAGATCAGACAGATACTTTTTCCAGTATTTCTGTTGATGAATACACAAATCAAACAGGTAGTTCCAACTGTAAAGACCGGAGTCATGACCATCACTGAATGTTAATTTCACAGCATAGCGACCGACCAGATCAATGTGTCGTAGTGTCACCTTCAATTTGCCATGCTGTAATGTGGCTTGTCCTGGCCCATGACCACGCACTTCTGCACTAGGTGAATGGGTACGCAAGTACTCAGCACTAAGATAATATCTATCTGTGCTATATACCAACTCCAGTGTATTACTATTACGATGCATTTTTATATGTTTAGGGTAATTGGATTTCATGATATTTTACGGCGGATCAGATTACGAATGATAAAACGAGCGGGATTCAAGGCCTCGGCTAGACTGCGACTTACTGGTAAAGGTTCGTTAGCTATCAATGATGCTAATAGTTCTGCGGCCAAAGGGCAAGTAATCAGGCCCTTTGAACCATGCCCAGCATTAATATACAGCCCTGCCCAATGGCGCGGTGCCCCAGTGAAACAGTAATTGGCATCTTGGCTCAATTTATAAAATCGTTGCTGCAACGCCTGTTGATCTGATACCGGGCCAACCAGCGGCATATAATCTGGTGTGACTGCACGCACTGAAGCCCAACCGCCAAGCACGGATTTTTGATCGAAACCTACCATGTCAGGTAATGCTTCAGCGATATGATCAAGATTGATTTGGTGTTCCGTTGCCCGGATATCAGTTTTGGTATCGTGCAGATTATAACTGGCCCCAATCCAATGCTGTCCATACTGGGCAGGGGCAATATAGCCTTGTCGGCAGACGACAGTCTGAATTTTTTGTTGGGATGACTGCCGCAAGATGCTGACTTGACCACGAATGGCTTTTAACGCTAACCCGGCATCAGGCCAGAGTGTATTGGCAGCAGCAGCATTAGCCAAGATTACGGCCGCTGTGGTGATACTATGTTCATGTGTTTCAGTTTGTAAGCTTAGTTTCCAACCTTCAGTAATAGGCTGTAATCGGTTAACTCGAGTCTGGCAATGCAGTTCAATATTTGGATGTTGGAGTAGACATTCACACCATAGAGGAGAATTAACCCATCCAGCGTTAGTAAAAAATAAACCTTCTCCAGAGACTTGTTGGCCAGTAAGGAGAGTGCCCCCAATGGCATCAACATGATACAGCCAGGCTGCTGGAAAGCCTCGTTCTACTATCCGTTTTAGACGTTGCTCTTCAGATTTTTTACGGGCTAGTTGTAGCACTCCACACAGCTGATATCCTGAAGGTGTATCGGCCATGGTCTGTTGTAGTAATCTGACACTGTGTTGTAACCCCTGCTGGTGCCATTGTCCCAGCAAGGTTGGATTGTCTGGTAAATTGGCATATAAAATAGCTTGACGATTACCTGATGCACCACAGGCTTTCCGATCACCTTGCTCAAACAAGCTAACTTGATAGCCGCGCTCAGCTAAACTCCAGGCTGTGGCTGCGCCACTAAGTCCAGCACCGACAATAGCTATCTTCGCTCTGGCTGGCATCTGTCTACTTGGTCGTTCAAACCAAGGTTTGCTTAACCTCTCTTCTGGCTGGATCGGTGGAGTTGGTAAATGGCCAGCCAGACGATGTCTTTTGAGACCATAACCAGGTTGCGTCATCACCACAAAACCCGCTTTAGTCAGTGCATCTTTGACTACACGTGCCGCACTGTAAGTACTGATAGTGGTGCCAACATGCCCCAATTGAGCCAGCATAGACAAGGTTTGTGATTGCCACATGGCAGGGTTGCGAGCTGGGGTAAAACCGTCCAAAAAAATGGCATCTGGCTCAACATCAATCTGCTTGATAGCTGTTGCCATATCGGCTTGTACTAGAGTTAGACGGAGCCGATCAAACAGCAGACGGTGGAAACCCTTAATTGGTAAGGGGTATTGCTGTTGTAACTGTTGTGCCCATGGTGTCAATTGAGGCCACATAGCATGACAGGTAAACAGGTCATTTTTATGCAATGGATAGCCTTCGATGGCTATATAATTCAATCTGCCCTGGCCACCAATTTGCTGCCATAGACGCCAGCACAACAAAAAGTTCAAGCCACTACCGAAGCCTGCTTCCAAGATGCAGAAATTTTGATTTGGGTCTGCTGACCAGCGTTGGGCCAGTCGATTGGCATCAATAAATACCAGTTTTTTTTCTGCAATACCGCAGGTAGAAGAATAGTATACGTCGTTATAGTCAACCGAATAGGGTTGTCCATTACGCCAGTTCAGTTGTGCTGTGTTGAGTTGTTGCGGGTCTGCAAAGACCTTGTGCTTAGACACACGCTAGGGATTTTTTTGTCGGACACGGTGAATTATTACAGGGATGACAGGTACGTTTTGGAACATACCCACCTGCCGGTTTTCAACTACAGCAATATGGTCTAATACAGCCATGCCTTTAACTACCTTGCCAAACACAGCATAACCGGACTGGCTTTGGGTATGGTCAAGAAATATGTTATCTGCATGATTGATAAAAAACTGGGCAGTGGCACTATTTATGTCCTGTGTACGTGCCATTGCAATAGTACCCCGTACATTGCTCAAGCCATTATTAGCTTCACTCTCAATCGAATCACCAGTTGGCAAACGCTGCATATTTGCGTTGAAACCACCGCCTTGGATCATAAAATCTTTGATAACGCGATGAAAAATACTGCCATCATAAAAGCCACTGTTAACATAACTGAGAAAGTTTTTGACTGTTACTGGGGCCAGTTCAGGCTTCAGTACCAACTCTAGGTCACCATGGCTGGTTTCCATAATCACTTGGAGCTTCCCATCGGTCAGAGCTGTTTGTGATAATAAAAGGGCTAGCCAAAAGCCAATAATAATTCTATACATGGTTTAATTCCTGCTGAGTTTAATACTGTCTTGCCATCTAAAACTGTCTTTAAGCATTAGTGTTGTGCTTCTCAGTCCATAGAGTCTATCAACAGTTGGGGTTGCTGTCTTGTGCAGCTAAATACCTAGACTTGTCGCCTGAATTAATTTTGCTGTTTATTAATGCTAGCCCAGTCTGGATTTTCGTTATTTCCTAAAAAATAGCCATCATGCATGATCACTTTAACTATTGTCAATATACTGACTGACTGCGACATAGTACATACAATTTATTCCTCTTGGGCACCATCAGTTTATTGTTGTGCATATCGCATCATATAGACTCCCTGCAAAATCACAAAGATCAGGGTTAGGCCCAGCATGCCAAACAGTTTAAAGTTAACCCAGGCAGCTTCACTAAAATTAAAAGCAACATAAAGATTTGCGAGTCCTAACAAGGTAAAAAAACCAACCCAGGCCAAGTTCAGACGTCGCCAAATGACATTTGGCAAGTCAATTTTCCCATCTATCATACGCTGGATAATGGGCCTAGAGCCAATAAACTGGCTCAGCAGAAAGGCGATAGCAAATAGCCAGTTAACTACTGTAGGCTTCCACATTATGAATGTACTATCGTTTAACATTATCGTAGCGCTGCCCAGTATAAGTACTAATATCAGGGTGGTGAGCTGCATCTTCTCGATCACTTTATGCGTGATCCAGGTGTAGGCCATCTGTAATAGGGTTGCAGGAATCAATACGGCAGTGGCTAAAATCAGATTATCAGTCCATTTATAGACTATAAAAAATATCAGAACAGGCAAAAAATCGATCAGTACTTTCATAATGTATTGTATCCAATGACTTAAATTAGCAATGATTATATCATAACAGAATAATTTTCTTTTAATGGCCTGCTTGGCAAGGCCAAGACTTTATACACTTAAGCAGTGCTGGATGGCAATCTATCAAAGCCAAGCATGTACCAGAATTACCGCGGTAACCACCCATAAAAATTCTGTTTTGACCAACTTCTAATGCGGTATTATAAGGTATATCTGGTTATTTGTTTCCATTGTCATTAATCCTAAAACATCAAGTATACTGAACGTGGTTTTATCACTGTACAATTGCAGCATTACTTGGGTTTATCATGGCCATTCGATGATCAACAACACTATCATCAAAATTTACCACCATAATGCCCAGATCAAATTTTAGGGTAAACGAGCCAATGTGATGTCCAAAAATTAACAAAGTGGTTCTCTGGAATCTGGGATAGGCAGTATAAATTTCATAATTGAGAAATAATGGGGTTAATCGTATATTGAAATATAAAAATATCTGTTTTTTTATCAGGTCTGGCAACTTCTAGAGCTGACATCCTGAATTAGTGGCATCAACCCAATCCTAAAGGACAATTGTAAAGGATAAATTCAATGTCATTATGTAAATTAATATGATTTGAGGATTAAATAGCATGCAGTTGGATAATCATGGAAGCTAGAGTGAAAACATTACTGAATAAATCCGATATTATGGATTATCAACGGGATGGTGCAATTGTTGTACGCGGTCTTTTTAATGACTGGATTAATCCTTTGCAACGAGGCTTTGCCCGTGTACTGGCTCAGCCTAGTTGTCATGGTCGTGAAAATATAATGGGCTCAGAGGGAGGACGTTTTTTTGAGGATTATTGTAACTGGCAGCGGATTCCTGAGTTTCGCCAGTGGATTATGCAATCTGTAGCCGCTCGTTTAGCGGCTGAAACCATATTATCTTCTCGGGTCCAGTTTTTTCATGAACACATCCTACTCAAGGAACCAGGTGCTACTAAACCTACCCCTTGGCATCAAGATTTACCTTACTACTGCGTTGATGGTAATCAAACAGTTAGTTTTTGGGTACCGTTGGATCCGGTGACATCAGCTAATAGTTTACAAGTAGTATTAGGATCTCACCTTTGGGAAAAGCCGGTGCGTCCTACCCGATGGTTGACGGATGAGCCCTGGTATGGAACATCCGAAGACTTCATGGATATGCCTGATATTGACAATGGTGATTATCCAATCTGGTCACCTCAAATGAATCCTGGGGATGCCCTGCTATTTAACTTTAAAACCGTGCACGGTGCCCAAACCAGCTACCTCTCGACACCACGGCGTGCATTTGCAGCTCGTTTTCTGGGAGATGATGTCAGTTACAAGGCACGCAGTGGAACCACATCCCCACCCTTTAAGGGTATTGGATTACATGACGGTGATCCCATGCGGCAAGATTGGTTTCCAGTGGTTTGGCCGAAATAACAACGCTTAGATATAGCTCTGATACAGCCTGACTTTCCTTGGCAACTTCCAATTGCCTAAAGTACCTGGATCATAACCCAGTGGCAGCAATCTCCGTTGCAAGTACAACGCCTTTTCGGATTATAGAACATGTCAATATAATGGAGCATGACCTGGCAAGCCTCAGTCCTGGTTTTAAAGCTGTGTTCTACAATTGCTTCGTTCTTCAAAGAACAAGAAAAATGCTTACCTACGGCATTATCATAGCCGTCTCCCTTGCCACTCATGCTGGGCTTAATATTGAGCGATTCAAGCAATTTCCTTATCTGACGACTGGTATATTGTGAGCCTTGATCTGAATGTAGTATTACTTGAATCGCTGGCTTGCGTCGCCAGTAAGTTGCAGCAGACGTATCCAGAACCAAGTCTTTAGTAATGTGGTTACCCCATTGACCAGACAACCATGTTAAGCACAAACAGGTCCATGGCCACGGTTAAAAACACATCCCCTATGGGTATTCACACAGATAATATCTGATATCCACCATTGATTAGGAGACTGCACCCCTAATTCACGACTAAGCTCGTTTGAGATGCAGCAACGGTTAACTGTCTTTTTGTCAGCCTCAGACAACATCTAGCCTCTGGCTATTTGCTCATCAAAAAAGTCCTGTAGCAACGTAATTGGCTGGTAACATGATCGTTATGTCAGGAATTTTGCATTAACCACCATTGGCCACCAGGGCACAGGCGTGTAACAGTTTCCCAGTCAACACCTCATTGTGCTTAGCCAGCCACATGTCATTCACGAACTGGCGATTAAGCCAAAACTCTGGAGTAGTGCACAGAACCTTGGCCAGTAAAAAATCTGTTTCCACAGTCACCCCACGCTAACTACCACACAGTTCATTGATGGTCTTAAAACTTACGCCCATAGCTTTTACCAGTTCGCAATGAGTGATACTCAAGGGTTGCAGAAATTCTTCTTTTAGCATCGAAACTATACATGTGGTTTAAAAACACTACGAAGTGGCTGTGTTAAGAGTGGGGGTATTTACACTACGGCAAGAAGGCGTGCCTACCGTAGCGGCCAATCAGATATCCCACGACTTTAAACAGAACTTAAGGTGACTAAAAAATGATCAGTCCAGGGATACCCTAGTCATATCAACTCTGACATAAATTATTAACAAGTTAAACAACCACTTGTTAGCCCATTTTGTGGATAACTTAAGTGATCTACAGACTACAAATCGTCATGGCGGTATCTGTGGTTTATTCACATAAGAGGGGCATGAAGTCTGTTTGATCAGAAATGTATGTTAACAGGACGATTCTATCTATAAGTTCAATTGGGAACCGCAATCGATCCGCAGAGGCTCATGCAATCATGAGTGTTATTGATACTGGGATAAGCCCTTGGTACCTTTGTATCGGGCTTGGCTGTAGAGTGGCTCGGGTATCGAGATCTGTTTATAACCCCTACAGTAGCTGAATTGGTGGCGACAGCTGTTCTTCTCGAAATCCCAGAAATTCAGGATGCTAAAACACTGTATCGATAATGGATAAAATGACTGTCATTCTATCTGAATCTAAAGCCAGTTAGAAAAATCACATAGCCAATAAACCACTATTAAATCCATGAGATACAGTCTTATTGTAGTGGTAGTACAGTAAGGCAAGAGCATTTTTTAGTAGTTTAAAACCAGAATACTACTGAGATGTCAGCATTAACTTTGTTAGAAAACTTCTATTATAAGTTTTACATTATCATTTATTTAGAAGTAATATTAATCTATTTATTTAGAATGATTTTTGCAAGCCACCGATCTGTTAAAACACAGATAATACAAATACGGCTTCGAAAAATACTGTGCCAATTTATACAGCGTTATGCTAAATATTCTTCAAGAATATGAAGAGACAGTAATAATGATGAAATACTGGAAAAACTTGAAAACTTAATACAATGCATATGGCTGTTCAACTGAATTACCGACGGGGCAACCTCCAAGCGACCTGTTTCTCTGGCCTGGATTGCCGACACTCTAGTTGCTTTGTTCTCAACGACCCACGCAACATTTTCTGTGCATAACTTATTCAGGCGGTTCAGAAACAGCCTTCTATTGGTTGAGGAGCAATAAGCCAGGGAAAATTAACCGGGTATTATTCAACTAAACAGACGTTGATGGGCTCGGCAAAATCAACATTATTGTGGCTACAGTTTTTAGTCACCTTAAGTTCTGTTTAAAGTCGTGGGATATCTGATTGGCCACTACGGTAGGCACGCCTTCTTGCCGTAGTGTAAATACCCCCACTCTTAACACAGCCACTTCGTAGTGTTTTTAAACCACATGTGTAGGTTCGATGCTAAAAAAAGAATTTCTGCAACCCTTGAGTATCACTCATTGCGAACTGGTAAAAGCTATCAATCACTACTTTGCTGGCAAACCTGCTTCTTTTATTTGTCACTAAACGCCAAAGTGAAAGCACCAGGCTGGGCTTTTGCACCCTATATCACTGACCCATAATCACAGGGCATGCTTCTGCACAAAAATCATCCACGCAAACCACCGCGGGAGCGGTACTTTTTCTGGGGAATGATTTTTTGACTGGTCGTTATGGCACAGCTGATCCATTCCTAGAAGTAGTTAGATGATGTTTAACTGAAGTAAGGTATTAGGTAGAACCTGAACAGAATAGTCAGTTTTAATTGTGCTGAATAGTGATGAGAATGACAATTTCTCGAGTTAATGTATGCTATCAACCAATCAACATCCCTTATAATCTTTAACAATACATTCTTGAGCAAGGTCTTGCGCCCCGGCAATTTGTTCCTGAGTCATACGCCTAACTAGAAATTTTATGAGCTTTTTGGTGTTCTCAGCCCCATTATATTGAGCAATATTTGCCCACATTAGCGATTGAACATAGTCTTTTATAACACCTTGTCCAAGAGCATATTGGATACTAAAATTTTTTTGTGCACTGGTATACCCCTGCTCAGCAGCACGTGCATACCACTTCACGGCGGTATTATCGTTTTGAGGAACGCCTATGCCATTACCATACATCACACCCAGGTTAAACTGTGCTGTGAAGTTGCCTTGCTCGGCCAAAGGTATCCATTCCCGCAATGATGTTGCGAAATCACCATTTTCGTAGGCAACAAGGCCTTTATAAAAATCTGCACCCCAACTTATTGAAGGTATTAGAAAGGCCAGCAGCAAAGGAATCATAATAATTTTTTTCATACCTATTATTTAACTCGCTTTTGTTACCTGAGTAAAGTGATTCATTGGCATTCTCCCCTGTTAATGATCGCAATCAGGGCAACATACCAGTGACTGCCAGTACTTTTATTGGAGAGCTTAATGGTGGATCGCTGGAGAAAAAACTAAAGCACGTAGACACTAAAGCTACACTGGCAGACATTATTGACAATAAAAATTGCAGAATAATTTAGGCAGGTATTATCTGGATTAGACGATAAAACTATGATGTTAGAAAAAGCCAAGTTAAAAACTAATTAGACGATTTAGATTCATGTGATCATCCAATCAGCATATATTTGAGTGAGTGTTCTTGAATGAAATCAGCTTGATTTTGGTGTTTGTCCGGGGTTATTAATAGTTCTTAGCCTTTACCTGGCTCTATTGATATTATTTAATATGTAAAGGCATAAATTAAACCACTACCTAAAAAGCCCTCCAAGATACCCTCATTTTTATTTTTACTACACAAAGCTAGATTCAATTTACTCCACTCACTATCTGCACGCAGTCCCACACCATCATCAAACATGCTACCCAATGATTTAAGCTTATCAACCACGGGTTTAAACATTATTTTTTAACTATAACAAATTCATAAATTTTCTGAACAAAAGAAAAATAAAGGACAAGCAGGCACACAGAAGTTGATCTATTGATTTAAATATACAGATTGACTTAATGTATCACGGATCAGATTTAGCATGGCTTGAACATTACCGTCACAAGCTTTCAACTGTTGACTAGTAACAATAATTTCAACATGCTTTTGTTTAGCCAGCACTATACAGGGCGTTTGCCCTTGCGTAATGGCTTTCATCTCTGGTGGCTGGTCATTAATATGCAAATTTTTCAGGTTACCCCACCACTTTATCTCCTGACGCCACTCAGCTTTGCCAAGTGGATGCCAGCCGTGGGTAATTTCACAAAGTGCGCAGTGAGTTGTGCCCATGATTTTACCGATGGTGTATTTTAACTCACCCAGAATACCTGAATAAGCATTATAAATGCCGATTATTTCCATTGAGCCCTCCGTCCAGAAATAAGGCCAGCACGAAAATGCGAGTATAATTTAAGCATAAGGATTATTAGCCCTTATTCACTCAGCTCAAACCCGAGCAGGCCCATAATTTTTACTATAAAAATCAATATTTTGCAATGCCGTTGTTTTAAACTTCCTGGTTTTACGGATATTTTCCGAATATACAGTAGTCCTCCTTAAAGGTTATCCATTGGTTTGAACAACCTTAGGTAGCTGATTGTAAGTGTTAGTCCGAGCCAAATTTTTATGGGCTGAGAACAGACGTTTGTCCCCTTTTTTGTGATCAGTGATGTCCCGGGTGTGAGGTTTCTCTGGAAACTTGTTAACTTTTTGTATGGATTGCCTCTGATGTCTACTTTCCAAAGTATCCCCCAGGAGAATACTGCAGACATGAACGCATGCTCACGATTAGTGCGGGTTATCAATTTTGCTCCACGCAGATCCATGTACTTGTGGATGT
This sequence comes from uncultured Pseudomonadales bacterium, assembly GCA_943787595.1. Classification (GTDB taxonomy): domain Bacteria; phylum Pseudomonadota; class Gammaproteobacteria; order Pseudomonadales; family Balneatricaceae; genus CALSNA01. The sequence goes on along the minus strand of CALSNA010000005.1, from coordinate 35,123 downwards.
CCACCAGCGTGATATTGCTGCGGCGCACATTGACAACAACCAGCATTACAAACTGGGCGTTGCTTATTTCCCCTGTTTAAACCATTCGGGCAGTGTCTGCATCAATGTAAATAATGACTGTATCATCAAACAGGTCGATTTACCTTCAGTATGATTCTTCTCGATATATAGCCATGACGTTATTATGACGCTTATCCTTTTTGATGCTCTAAAAGATATTGGTCAATGAGCCTTTTGGACCTTCTATTAGTTAATATCGGTAATTACTAGCCCAGATCAAATATTCGGATATGCCAAAGTTCAAATTTCTTGTGTGTGCCTAACGGATTAGGTCATGAAAATTACTGCCTTCAAAACATTGTGCTATAGAACTGATGTAAGTGATACGAACTAAACTGTTTTTGTAACTTACCATATTAATGATCCCTTTTTTATCCAATTATTTATTCATTAAGTGCATAAAAAACAAATAATAAAGATTTTAAACTCACCGCACCATATACAGAATTTAAGCTCCAGATACGACACATTTCAGTTAAAACCAGTTACATATGTGAGAAAATATTGGGCTGCAAACCATAATTTTTAGATGAAATACCATCCCGTCAGTAGGGTCAGATATTTCAAATATACGTATTAATAGCATAGTGTATTGAGGAATACTGGTCTTTTCATTCTCCATTTACGAGTAATCACATTGCTTTACTCCGTTTTTTGGTTAAACATTCAGTACCACAATAGATTGCTTGGCATCGCTGATTTTTGCTTCGCCGTCCTGACCAAAAATGCCATCAGCAACAATCATCTCAACATCGGTGATGCCAATAAAACTAAGGAAAAACTTTAGCCAACTCGACATGAAATCAATATCACTGCCAATTGGTGTGCCACCAGAGACAGCCATGATATATGCCTTCTTGCCGGTCAGAAGTCCTTTAGGGCCATTCTTGCTGTAACGAAATGTTGTGCCCACACGCGCAACTAAATCTGCCCAAGCCTTGAGAGACGCAGGCGGCCCGAAATTATAAACAGGCGCACCAATTATAATCGTATCCGCATCTTGTAATTCCTTAATCAAGGTATCAGCCAATTGTGCCGTTGCGTTGGAAGCCTGTTCTGCACTGCGCTCATCCACAGCTGTGCCAGCAGCTGCCAGGCTTACACCACTCACAAAAGCAATATCTTGTGTAAGGTCACGCTCTACAATAGTTTCGCCCTTAGCCTTTAATTTTTCAGCCAACTGAGCAGTCAAAATGCGAGAGATTGATTCTGTGTCTCTAACACTGGCATTAATAATAAGTGTTGTCATGATATTTTTCCTATTTGGTTTTTCATCTTGACTTAGTCTGCAATCACTTCAGAACAGAACCCATCAACGGTCACTTCTTCACCTGTCATACTCTTCTTTTGGCATGATGAGATACCATCCCGTCAATAGGATCAGATATTTCAAGTATACGCATTAATAGCTAGGTATATTGAGGAATATTGCACCCGTGGGAGGTTCAAGCGCCTATCTTCCAAGGAATCGTTGCAACTAGTTTGTGGCTGGTGCACCACCTTTCCTACTGTGGATCTGCGGCCTTGGATTACTGTTTTCATGTGTCGTTAATCCCCTGTTACAGTAGATGATGCCCACTGATATCATCATGGAACTAACCTTGGCCATGTTGGGTCTGGCCAGTTTGAGGACAGTGGAAAAACTGCAAAGGTTTTCTAAATAGTTGAAAATATTTGGCACGTGCCGAGTGAAATCTAATGCTGGCTTAACTTTAGTGGTGCATCTACTTACAACTTTAGCATGTTTAATCGTTATTGAGATGTAGTATGGTATAATGGTTTTTGTGGATAACAAGGTAAATCATCTGCCCCGGATTTAATTTGTAAATCAGGTAAGAGTTATGAAACTTCTCTCAATTTCAGGCTTATGCCTCTTAAGCACAGGTATTTTGGGAATAATTCTTGGGTTATCCGGAGTTATTGATTTTGATACCTTCTCATATGGCATATCATCAGGCATTAGAATGGTAGGTTCCGTTGCTATACTGGGTTGCTTACTAAGTGCGATTGGCTACGGCTGGTCAGAATATTTTGATACACAGTCTACATCAAGGATAAAAGATGTTTAAAAAATCTGATTATTTTATATTACTTGCTGTAATGATATCTTTTTTCATCTCAGCATATCTCTGGTTTGTGATGAAAGATCGTGAGCAAGCTATATTCACTGCTATTTGGATCCCATCAATATTTACATTTGGAATTTATTTTAAACTTTCCGCATTGATGGGGAGAAAAAAATGAATGACCATAATTTATTAGTTATTGCTATAATTGTTTTTACATTAATGAGCATCGGGCTTGGATTAACCGTGAAAGAATTTTCTAAAATCCTAGATGAAGAAAATTAAAAAACAGGCTTAAGCACTTTATAAAGAAAGTGGTTGTGATTTAGAAGAGTTAAAAATGCTCCTTGTCGATACATTGCCCTATGACCTTGTGGTGTAGTTCCACAGATTTAGAGGAGCCAGCGGTTTTGCGCTGAGGATGCTTGATTCAGGTACGAAAGTTGAGGTTCTAGCGTTCTATGCCCTGAGTGAAATTTTTGCTCACCAGATGATTACTTTCTGGCAATAGCCGGTTATAAGAACCCCCAGTGATCCGTACAAAATAAACGAAAACTGAACTTATTCACCCTGTTTAGCAGGGTCTTCAAAGTAGCGTCAGCATGTGAAGCCAAATCATAGGCAAATACCCGTTTAAAATGAGGTAACAAGGTATACCATAGCCAGCGTCGTTGCGATTTATTATCAATATACGACCACTGCTCATCTATTCCACACACCAGTTTTATGCCGGTTTTGTCACTCACTTCGTTGACAGGGATGGGCGACACGATGGGTGGAGCGAGTTTTTTTAATAGGCGATTACAGTCGTGATGCTGATCACCAACACTTGTCTGGCATCACGTACACACAAACTATTTCGCACCATATGTGTAATCTTGTCTGTCACGCCGGGCTTGTTCGCTTTGTAGGGGTAGTCGAGCTGGAAACAGTAGTGATAATCCTGGTAACAATAACGCTGGAGACCACTAAAGTATTTGTCATGGCGATAAATCACCTGACTTGATCAGGGAGGATATTTCACTAATACGCCAGCCATAAGTTCAAACGTTTATCTGTACAAAATATCAGTCTAACGCAAAACAACTTCCAGCCCTTCTAGGTCACGACCGCTACTTTGAATGAAGAACATCGAGGTTTTTTTGGTTTAGTTAGTAGGGGGAGAACAACTGGCACAAAGAATAAAAAGTTTCTATGCTTCTGTAGATCACCGCTATTTATTTTATAAAGCAAATACTATCCTGTACTAGATATCATCGTTAATATTCGCCCCTTTCATATTTTTGATGATATGTTTCATGTCATAGTGGCTACACACTAAACAATATGATGAAAAGTATCTCTTGGACATAGTGAGAAATAATGACACATCAGCACATTCAAAGAAAATTATTTCTGAAAGTGCTAAAAATGAACAAGGCGCTTCTAACCTACAAATTTTAACCACCTACCTTTATAATTGCTTCTATAGTTTAAAAAAAGCATATTGAGCTAAATTCAGACTTCTATTTATTTGTGTTGTATCTGGGCTAATTGCTGAAGCTATATTAGCTAAAATAGAAAAGAAACTAGCTAATAAAATTGAAATAAATCACTAACATCAATATCTCAAATTGAGAAATTAACTTATTTTAGAATAAAATCATTAATATCAGATATTTTCTGAATATTTAAAAAATAAACATAATATTAAAATTATTTTATTCTAATAAATAATATAAAAATGACTCCTTAAAAATTATAAAAGCTATATTTTATTAATACAAAAAAAATATGATAAATAAAAATTTATACCCTAGAATAATATTATTAGTGGTCGGCATTATAGCTTCAGGCATCGGACAAGGTCTAACTATAGTAGCTGATTTGAGATTAGCTCCATGGGATGTCTTTCACAAATCAATTTCAATTATTTTAAATTGGACAATAGGTCAAGTAATCATATTAGTAAGTTTTATTGTTATGATAATATGGATACCCCTAAAACAGAAAATTGGCATAGGGACCATACTAGGTATTCTGGGTGTTGGATTATTTATAGATATAACTGTTCAGTTTTTTGATGCTCCCCTAGGCCCTTGGTTAAAAATTACTTTTTTAGTCTTAGGAATATTAATCTTCTCTTTTGGGATAGGTTCATTTATTTGTTCTGGCTTGGGAGTTGGTCCACGGGATGGACTAATGGTTGGAATATCAAATTTAGGATTTTCAATAAGAACAGTACGAATAATTATAGATGTCTTTGCTTTATTGCTAGGTTTAATATTAGGTAGCAAAGCTGGAATTGGAACGATAATAATCGTTATAAGTGTAGGGCCAATAGCTCAATACAGTATCAATTACATAAAATCATTTATCCAAAAACCGGCATGAATGGTTTTATATCAAAAAATTAGCAGTTATATATTATAAGAAATCTATTATATTTAGGTCGTGATCTATAAAAGTTGAAAGTTGTTTTGCGCAAGCCTGATGTTTTATTCAGATAAATGTTCGAACTTATGGCTGGCGTATTAGTGAAATACCCTTCCTGCTCAAGTCAGTTGATTCATCACCATGGCAAAGACTGTAGTGGTGTCCAGTGTTATCATTGCCGGCATTGTCACTACTGTTTCCAGCTCGACTACCTCTACAAAGCGAACAAGCCCGGCGTGACAGACAAGATTACTCATATGGCGCGAAATAGTTCGGGGATATGTGATATCAGACGAGTGCTGGGGATCAGCATCGCTACTGTAATCTGTAATCACCCATTAAAAAAACTTGCTCCACCCACCGTGTCGCCTATCCCTTTCAATAAAGTGAGTGACAAAACCGGCATAGAACTGGTATGTGAAATAGATAAGCAATGTATGTCTGGCTGGCAACGATTCCAGTGCCGTGTATACATCTTTATCCCTGAAGTGCTAGAAAAAATAACTGAACCGGCCTGCACTGCCTGAGGTCAGTAATTCCTGATCCGGTTTTTGCCCCAAATCAATTAATTGATTTGGCCTTTACAAGGTGTATTTGGCCTGTAGGGGGTACGAAAGCAACTGTGTAAATTCAGCTCTGTATAGGGATAAGGCGTTTGCTGGCTGTGGTAAAACACCAGGCTATGGATTAGCGGTAAATAGTCAATAGTTGTCATTCACATGGTCCATCAGCAAAGCGGCATTGTACTGCCACAGACGCACCGCCATAGCCAGATCGGGTATGCTTTGGAGTTCAACAATACAATAAGCGTAACCTTATTGTATTTGGGATGGGTCTGTTGAATTTTTAACATCAGCCCGATACGCAGATACAATTGCTAAAATGCCTGGGTGACCTTCCTGCCTTCCTGCCTTCCTGCCTTCCTGCCTTCCTGCCTTCCTGCAATTCAAGGGTATCTAAATCAATATTGGCCTGCAGTTCAGTGGTCAGATAACACCAGAAGAAAGGTCGGGCATTATTTAGGTTAGTCATCAACTAACGGAGACAGCAGTCATGTGGATCAGTGATTTGGCTCATTTAACCGTTATACCTTGATCCAGTAAGGTTGTGGTACAACAACCTACAAGCTAAATCAGTCACGCAAAGCCAAACCTAGCAAAAAAAGCAAGCTAATGGATAGCACTCTGTGCTGAGAAGTAGACCAGATTAAAACTCCTGAAGACCCCACGGCACATTACTTTGCTTTAAAACTGACTGAGTGTGGATTTATTCAGCATCATTACCCATAACGGCCAGGAGAATAATTACTGTCAAACCACCTGTAGTAATGGCTGAGCTGAATATGGTGCCAATGGTCTTGCCAAACTGACCACCTATATTATCTGCTAAAGTAGAAATGAGCTCAGGCACCAGCAACACACCCAGCCCCATGCCAAAGGAAATGGCTAGAATCATTATATTACGGCGATCCATATTAACCTGGGACAGAATTTTTATCCCGGTTACAGCAACTGTTCCAAACATCACAATGGTAGCTCCACCAAGCACTGCATTGGGCATAGCTCGTAGCAAAGAACCCAAATGAGGGAACAGCCCCATAAGAATTAGAATGATACCTACCCATACTCCCACATGTCGGCTGGCTATGCCAGTCAACTGAACAACACCATTATTCTGACTGAAAGTTGTATTAGGAAAGGTGTTGAATAATGCAGCAATAGCAGAGTTGACTCCATCGCCTAAAATGCCACTTTTTATGCGATTAATATAATTAACTCCTGATATTTCCTGTTTGGAGATTAAGCAGTTAGCAGTAATATCGCCAGATGATTCAATGGCTGTAATAAGGTAAATCAGAGCTATAGGCAGAAATGCCAGAAGGTCAAAATCAAAACCATACTTAAAGGGAACCGGAATACTGACTAAATTATCTACAGCAAATATTTGGCTGGTATTTACCTTGCCCATAAATAGAGCAAGGATAAAACCAATAACCAGCACCAGGACGATTGATGACAAACGCACCCACGGATTTCTGGATCGGTTCAATTTTCATTATAAAGTTGATGGATTCTTTTGTGGCAACCAGCTTTTTTAAGGCTTGTTCAAATTTCGTAGCCCAGGAAGTTGATCTTTGGACAAGATTTTTAACTGATTAATCTGATCATCTTTTTCTTTCTCACTTACATTTTCCTTGTCTAACTCTCTTTTACCAGGATTAATTTCCATATTTACAATATTTTATAGAAAAACAAGTTAATAACAGCGGTTGGTTTTATGCGGAAGTCCAGCAGCATATTCATGAGCCTGGAATCTATTGGATTTTTTTAAAATCCGAGACTTAAACTGGAAATTAAACAGCTCTTCTACACAATAATTCACTATTTAGTGTAACCAAAGGCTGCATTCTAATATATGTTATGAAATTCAGATTAGAACTTTATTCGAAGGAATCCGGGGCGAAATTGCTCACACAATAAACAATTCGCATCCTGCTCAGAGTGAATCAGGATGTATCACTAAGCGCAAGATGATGCTGGCCTGGCTCAGGTGGTTTTTCAATTCTTAATCTTGGATTCCCTAGCGCTTTGTTATACTTAAGCAATTGCTGATCGAATGAATTTAGAACAGGAATTTTATATGTTAGAGCAGTAGCTACATGTATGGAGTCTTTAGGTCTAATGTTGTTGTCCCACACTATATCTCTTGCTTTTTCCGCTATTTTTCTGGCGACATTTTGAACACTTATAAATGGGCTTTTAAAAAAGCTTTCAATTTCAGCACGTTTATCAATTGGCAACTTAGGTTGTTTTTTTGCATACAATACCTCTGCAAGAGTTAAGGCAGAGATTACAATTAAAATCTTTCCATCATGAGCTGCCTCTAGAACCCCTTCGCATGCACTATATTTGTCTGGCTCTTCGTTAAAATAACCCAAAAAAACGTCTGAATCCCAATATCTTTTATCCTCTACCATAGTTACGTCCCAGCGTAGATACCCTTCATTTTTGAAAAATGAGGGATATTTTCTGGTTTTGGGAAAATAGTAATGTCAGAGGCCTTTACACTCTTGGGAAATCCTTCTTTATCGTATCTTATCAATCCATCAACCTCTACACGCTTATTGAAAGCTTTTAGAGCTTTGGGTAACAGTGCCTGAGAGATAAAACATTTAATTGTTTTACCATAAAGAATTTCACTTATTCGAAACTCACAACTGTTACTATTAGAAACCACGTTTAATATCCCATCAACAGTGCCAGTATCTACTGTATATTGATGGCTTAATATCTGAGACGCATGATTGAATACGTTTCTGGTAATAGGCTTCACGGCAAATCGAGAAAGTAGCTTTACAGGTATACTGTCTTTATCATGATTGGCTATTTTTCCAAGGTTCTTAATATATTCAACAGCTTTATAGCTATTTCTGAAAGGATTTTCTGAGCTATTTTCCAGGCAATGAATTCCGTCTAGTACATTCGATACGATCTCATCTACAAGTTTAGGCGTCAGTTTATCCTTGTTAGGGTAAACATTGATGATCTGGGAACCTTTATCTACGGAAACATCCCAGGAATCCCTGGATATTTCATCATTTAAAGTCTTCGCTACCTCATTGACTAGACCAAAGAATGATTCTGCTGCACGCAGAAAGTCACCACTGGACAATTTTGGAGCATCAAGTTCTAATGCAATCTCACCTTTTACTTGATCTGGACGTATAGACATAAGCTGATTTACTTATAGCTGCTGTTTAGTTTTAGCCTGATATTATTGTCATTATAATTGAATCAATTTTATTAAACTATTTTAATCACAAGCAAAGGATCCCTGGTCGTGAAAAATCAATCATTGCGCGACGTTTTGGAATTTAAAAGTTGGCGGATTTACAGAAGTTTTGAGCCCAATTGGTTTTATACCACCGTTGGCTTATTGAGCCTGATGATATTCTGCCTGCTAGCTGGAACGATCGATGAGCGCTTGCTTAACGGGGTTTCAGTATGGAATAAGCCCTTTAAGTTCACGTTATCGTTTGCGGTGTATTTTGTCACATTGCTAATTATTGCCCGTTACCTTCCTGTCGGATATCTTCGAGTTGGAATCGGCCGTCTAATAGCTGGCTCGATCACTCTCGTCATAGTGCTTGAAATGGCATACATCATCATTAAAGCCGCGATGGGTGAAGCTTCTCACTTTAACTTCACCACAGATCTCCACAGGATAATGTATATGCTGATGGGCGTTGGAGCCGTATGGACGGTGATGGCACCGCTCTTTTACGCTTGGGCTATCGGACTCAATAACGCGAAAAATGATCCTATGGTACTGTCTATTATTATCGGATTAGGACTCTCATTTGTCTTGGGTGGTGGATTTGGTGGTTACCTAGGTGGGCAAACCAGTCACTGGGTAAACGCTGCTGCTACAGATGCAACAGGTATATGGCTGTTCAATTGGGCTACCGACGGGGGAGATCTCCGAGTGGCACACTTCTTTGGCCTGCATGCCATGCAGGCCATTCCATTATTTGCTCTGCTGCTGCCGAAACAACTAAGCCAAAACACTGCCTATGCCCTAGTTGCTTTGTTTTCAGCGACCTACACAGCATTTTCTGTACATACCTTTATTCAGGCAGTTCAGGGACAACCGTTTATCAGTTGAAGAGCAATAAGCCATAAAAAATTTAATAGGATATTATTAAACTAGCCTTGGTAATTGGGCTTCTATGTAGTTGAAATTTTTAATTCGTTAGATTTTCTGATGATTCAATCAACCGGCTGACTCTGTTTTAATATGCGGATATACCGTTCACTAAAATGCATCATGGTCTGGTACTTCAGTTTCTCCAGTTTTTTGAGTATAGGCAAGCTCATCTATCAAATCGCAGTAACAATCTATATCTACACTGTAGTCGATCTCGACCATAACCTTTGGAAAAAACAGGATACAGCACAACTCAACCGATTCTCCTGTGACCACATTAAGCAACGTGCTCAAGATATTGCTAACAAACCGCCCTACCCCACCCGTAAAGAACTCACCCCAATGAGCCAGAAATTCAGGATAAATGTTGCCTTTACCTAATGTCACTTCGGTACTACCGATCATATCGTTTAGTAATCTGGCCAGCCATTTTGAATGGCTCAGCAATTATTCAACCAGTGCAACTGACATTCCGGTTTTGGCACGTCAAACAGGTTTTGCACTGGCTTTACCTTGTTGCCCACCCAATCTTTTTCTCGGTAATTTGTACTATTCGATCAAAAAAAGTTGAGTGATGAACGGTAAGAGCGTGGCATCATTGACGATGGGGTTGAAGGAACCCGGCAAGTCGGGCAACCTAGTACCAGACCCGATAATCATTTTCTAGGCCCAGCGAATGGGCAATGGTTTCAGATATGATTTGGCCAAGTGCATTGCGTAATACATTGTAACTATAGGGCAGTAGCATTTTTTCGAGATACTGATTGCTGGGAAAGCCATTTTCAGAATCTATCTTCGGCGTTACAAAGGAATTCATAAACAGCATATTACGCGCTTTAACATGCAGCGGGATCTTGTTGTAAAGCAATTGGTCATCTTCGTCCCGATCACTAAAAAAATGATTAAAAATGTCTATTGATGTCACAAATACTGTTGAATATCATGCAAAACTGGGCAAACGGTTTGATTCAATACCAGGTTTAAACAACCTGGATAACAAGACCGGTGTTGTAAATGATAGATGAGATAAGAATTAACACATGGATCTTCTTGAACAGATAGCCAGCCACACAATATTTTGCCACAAGACGGTATCGTGCATTATTACGGACCCATTATGCCACGAGGACAAGCCGATCATTATTTCAATATACTAATGCAAGACATTGCCTGGCGACACGACCAAAGCAGGCTGTTTGGTAAAACCATCACCACACAGCGTAAGGTACGCCTGGTATGGAGATCATGACTTTGCCTACACTTATTCCGGAATCACCAAAAAGGCACTGCCCTAGCTACCCGTACTGGTGGAGCTAAAGCGCGTCATCGAAAAAAAAGCGGAGTACACTACCATGCCTGTCTGCTTAACCTGTATCACGATGGTCGCCAGGGTATGGCCTAGCACAGTGATGCCGAACGAGAACTAAAACGCTACAGCACCATTGGTTCGCTTAGTCTAGGGGCAGCACGCAAATTCAATTTCAAGAATAAAAAAAGCCAGAAAAAACAGACTCAGGTTTTAGAACACGGCAGCCTGCTGGTGATGAAGAGGGCCACGCAAACCCACTGGCTTCATTATCTGCCGCCGACCAAAGTCGTTCACGCCCCACGCATCAACCTGACCTTTCGGTGTATGGATCAGGGATAGCATAGGTCAATCCGATTGGCATATTGCTTGTACCTGCCATTAAGCACCAGCAAAAGCCTCCCAACTCCGTCCCCAAAGATAGCTCATCACACCAGAACGGCACGATACATCAATGAATGTCATTGATTTTCTGTAGTTGTGTGATTATCCTGACCATGCATTCATAAAATTTAAATGCTGGATTTGACACTCCGTAATATAAGAGAATAGGAAGAAGCACTGGGGATGAAGTAACGGCGCTTTTTTATGCCTGTTTATGGCAGGCTATGCAGGTGCTCCCATGAGCACTGTTTCTCTTCAGTGTCAACTCAGCATAGTCTGCGTCCTCTTGTTTGACACCAAATGAATACTTGCTCAAATTTGATCACCTTTCTCCAGAAAGGCCTTAACGCAGTCTTCATGACTTTGTACTCTGGCTGATTGCAGTGGAGACATCCCTGTTTCTTCATGCACCTGATTAGGTTTTGCACCGTTATCGAGTAATGCTTTCACACAGTCAATATGACCATTTTGGGCAGCCAGAAGCAGTGGGAAAAGACCATCTTTCTTATGCACCTGATTAGCTGTCAGCACCCTGATCCAGTAGGGCTGTTACATAGGCGGTATGGCCATTGTGTGAGGCCATAATCAGTTCTAGACTGAGCGGCGCTATTGAAGTACTGTTTGCATCAATAGTGCGTTTGGCCCCCAGTAATCCATAAAAAGCATGTAATGGTGGAATCCTATCATTAACCCATGTGTGGGCACGTGGAGCTACATCCGCTTCGGCCAGCATGTTTGTTACGGCATGGTGCGGAAAATCCTGCCGCAGCCGGATTAAAAAACCTGAAAAATTATCCGGGGACAGATGCCAGGTATCATGGGCCAGCTGCCTGATACGCTCTGGGCCATCCGGTTTCAGGGCGTTGCCGGTGGTGCATTCGTCCAAACACCACAACACCAGATATTCGCCCAGCAGATCGGGAACCCGTGCCGTCATGACAGGCAGCACTCGTGCTTTAGGAAAATTAACTGGCCGGCCAAGTACGCGCCATGCGCCATTCAATGCGTATGGGTCACCAAATCCATAAAATGCTTTCAGATGTTCTACCGATAGTCCATCGGATGCCTGTCCTGGCTCAAGGATTGTATTGGGGTCCAGTTCACTGATCATGGTCGTCAAACAACCCAGGTTAAGGGAACCCTCCGGAGTCTTCTCATGGTATGGCCCCCAATAATGGGTACGTTCCTGTTCAATGGCGTGCCTAAGCACCTCCTCCATCCGTACCTGTTGTACCGTGGTGGTTAATTTTGCCTCATGGTGGTTATAGAACTCAGCATAGAGCATGGCAAACATTAGGCGCCAGGCTCTGGTAAAGGTATCCTTATCCCTGTCATAACCAAGCGCCTTAAGAAAGGGGGGTATCTGTTGCTCAGACATGGCTGATTGATGCTTCCTTTTCAACCATGACTGCCCGATATTAACCATGTCATCAGGTGACAGCTGTTCCAGTGGCAATGCCTGATTCCGGTCAAAGACTGAGTTGATCAGAATATGCTTATCGTGAGTATCAACTAAGAAGGGACTGAGCCAGTTTTGCAAAATCGACAGACTGCCTTTGGGCGGCTCAAACACATACCCTTCCCGCTCCAGCACCAGAATTCTTACCTTGTTCCCCAGGGAAACAGCATCTTTTTCATGGACACGAATGTATAGCGCTGTTAAAGCACGCACGAAGTCTATGGCCTTGGATGGGGTGCTACATAATCGATTATCACCAGGGTCGGTTTGTTAAACTTGACTTTATTCCACGTTGTCGTTCTTAAATCATCCTGGCTTAAGAAACCACAGTCCCAGTCTTTATACAGACCATTGCCCTGGCAATAGTGATCCAGAAACTGCAGGGCAAAACGGCTTTTACCCTGACCAGCCTGACCGGCCACCTGCCACCAGCACAGGGGCGATTCACCAGCCATAAATTGCTCCAGTGCCTGGAGTTCATGCTCCCGGCCCACAAATGCTGTTTGGCGGGCCATGAAGGCCATATCGTTATAACTGACCGTGCCATCATTTCTTTGATCGCTGTACCGGTGCAGGGCCAGGCGTTCAGATTGATTGAACTGGTGTAGCATATCATCTAGCTGGCGAAGCGCTGCTGCCTGGCATCCATGGCGGACATGGCGTAAAGGCTCTGCTTTGCAGTCTGTAATAACTCAAGCAGTGCAATCTGGTTAAAGTGATCACGAAAGACGGGTTCCTGAACCAGGATTGTCATGGCGTCAATTAACATTGCTTTGACTGCGTCTTGTTCCCGTTCAGTGTTGCCAGGGAAGTTAAATTGACTGTGGATATGGCTGGCCAGAGCCTCGCCAAAGGAGACATCAGATGCCTGGTGCTGTTGGGCTATAGGGATTAATTCACGGGAATTGAGATGGCATTTTTTCTGATTGACCTTAAATATCGTGTTGATGACCGCTTCATCCAAAGTGCTAAATTCAGGATGCTGCAGTATGGATGTAATGCTCTTGTCAATCTTGCATTGCAGGGCATGATTCTTGTCTTGCCATGCATTGCGCCCAACTAATCCGAGCAGACCCAGTGCAACATTTTCTAAACCCAGTGCAGCGGCACAGGCAAATGCGGCTGTACCGACCAGGATTGACTGAATATTGCCAGACAGTTCCGTACGTATTTTCGTCATCTTTAAATATGCCCCAAAATACTGCAGTTCAGGTTTAAATATAACCGTTATACACCAGCCTGCCAATAATCTGGCGTACTTGATGAGTGAGTAAAGGCAAACCCCTATTTTAATGATGATATAAAAATAATGGTATTTTCCTTTTGCAAAGTTGTAAAAATATACTAACCTATATTCATAAGGTTATTTATTTACTAATATATTATCATTAAGATGATTGCTGCCCGGGAGGATGCCCATGTTACACGTCTGGCACTGGCTACAAAGCCGACCCGGTAAAAGACCGGACTGATCCCCGGCAGGTGCGGCAACAACTGGCGCGGCAGCCGCATGTGATGCGATGACCCCATTTCTAATGATGTTGCTCAGTATTCTGCTGAGCCCACTGGTGTATAGTAACAGTGTGGAACTGGTCGGCACCTTCTCCGGCCAGTTCAGCGTTAACCAGGGCCAGCCCGCCTACACCATCCCCATCAAAGTCGCCCCGGGCCGGCCTGGCCCTCACCTATCATGGCGAACACGGCCATAGCCCCCTAGGACCGGGCTGGCGCATCACCGGTCTGTCCTAGATTCACCGCTGCCCCGCACCCTAGCCCAGGACGGCATGAACCGCGGCATCCAATACACGGATCAGGATGCCTTCTGCCTCGACGGCCAGCGCCTGCTGCCGGTGGCCTCGGGCAGCACCGAATACCGCACCGAAATCGACCGCCACCACAAAATCATCCGTAAGCTGGATCACTGGGTGGTCTACCTGAAGGATGGCCTGATCCAGACCTATGGCAACCATGATAACAGCCGCATCCACCGCGGTGTCCCGCCCACCGATCAGCCCCCGGCCACGGTGATGACGCGCGACAATCAGGCATTCCATGACACCCACACCTGGCTGCTGGGCACCACCACCAGCGCCTGACCCGCATCAGGGCCGCTGCCGCCCCGCCATCCGCTTCACCTCCGCCAATACTGGTTTATCCGGCCCCCAGCATGCCTGGCATGCGCCCCGGTCCTAGTTGCCCCCGGGGGGTCATGATGGTGATGCCTTCAGTCAACGGGTCGATGTCACCGGGGACGGGTTGCCGGACCAGCTCCACTGGCAGCACAATCACCTGCAGGTGGCGGTCAACACCGGGACCGGCTTTACCGCCCCCCACCGCTGGACTGAACCAGCCAGTACCCCCTACCGCCACTGGGGCCAGTGCCATTATGACGGTAAATACCAGTACTGTGATATGGGCGGGCGCTATACCGGCCGCTGGTTCCGGCCCGGCAAGTACGGGCGGGTGTATGATCCGGAGGTGGGCCGGTTCCTCATTGCCGATCCCTTTATCCAGGCGCACCACTTTAGGCCTGGGAAAGGGTATCGCTAGATATTATCTAGTGCCACTGAAAACATTGTATCTTCATATCAGTGTGCCATGTTAAGAAGCATATAAGTAGAACGTATTGGGAAAGCGCCAAGACAAAACTTACCAGACAATGGGTCACTTGAGCTCTCTGCAATTTTGTTGATAGAGTCCACTTCTCTCAATACACGCCTGGCAGAAGCAGATATTTGGGTTCCTGATTTAGTAAAACAGAACGCGACGATTTGTGCTCTCAAAGAGCGTAATTCTTAATTACTCTTCCAGTTTCTTAATTTGCCCACTCCATTTAGGTTGACTCACATGACATTGTTTAGTGGCTTGACTGAAATATTCTAGCTCTGCTACGGCAAAAAAATATCTTAAATCTCTAACATTCATGAGGTACTTCATACTTTACTAGCTATTTCCTATTATTTTCATCAAAAAAAATTTATTAAAACTTATCCGATTGTTATAGTGATTCTAATAGGAGATAGCAATTATAAGCCACGGATGCGGCAACTGTTGCCTACACTATCATTCATATTACATCAATATTAGCTGGCGCAGACCAAGCGCTTATGATTGAATCATCATACTGAGCATATAAGGCTACACAAACAGCTTAAACATTGAGGAAAATAATTCATGAAAGTATCTAAGTTATTAATCGGTACTACATTTTTAGGAGCGTTAGTTTTCAAAGTGCCCATTGCTTCTCATGCAGAAGTAACTGAGGCAGCGAGTAGTGGGCATGTGAAAGCGGGCCAAGCAAAATCTAACCTGTTCTGGTGGCCGGATCAGATAAATTTATCGCCACTGCGTAACCATGACACCCGTTCAAACCCGCTGGGTGAAGATTTTGACTATGCCGAAGCCTTCAAAAAACTGGATTATAATGCAGTAAAAACCGATCTTAATGAGCTGATGACCGATAGCCAGGATTGGTGGCCAGCAGACTGGAGTAACTATGGCCCGTTCATGATCCGCATGACATGGCATGCTGCTGGAACGTATCGTACACTGGATGGTCGTGGTGGTGCAGACGGCGGTCAACAACGCTTTGATCCATTGAATAGCTGGCCGGATAACGGTAATCTCGATAAGGCCCGCCGCTTGCTGTGGCCAATCAAACAAAAATACGGTGAGAACCTATCCTGGGCCGACCTCATTGTACTGGCTGGCAATGTAGCACTCGAAAATATGGGCTTTGAGACCTACGGCTTTGCCGGTGGACGCGATGATGATTGGGAACCTGATCTTGTCTATTGGGGGCCGGAAGTGGAGATGCTTGCCTCAGACCGTCGTGACAACGATGGTAAATTGCAGAAACCACTTGCAGCCGTTCATATGGGTTTAATTTATGTAAATCCAGAAGGGCCAGGTGGCGTACCAGACCCATTAGCATCTGCGAAAAACATCCGCGAATCCTTCGCCCGTATGGCTATGAACGATGAAGAAACGCTAGCGCTCACCGCAGGTGGTCACACCTTCGGTAAGATGCATGGGGCGCACAAGCCGCAAGATTGTCTAGGTCCAGAGCCAGGTACTGCTCCCATTGAGGAACAGGGCTTTGGGTGGAAAAATAAATGTGGCAAAGGGCATTCTGAAGATGCCATAACCAGTGGGTTAGAAGGTGCCTGGACACAAGCTCCGACGCAATGGACGATGCTCTATCTTGAGAATCTGCTTAATAATGAGTGGGAATTGACTAAGAGTCCTGCAGGTGCGAAGCAATGGGTACCAAAAGACAAAGCGTTGCACGAGTCCGTTCCAGATGCACATATTGAAGGCAAGTTTAATCCACCTGTAATGACGACAGCAGATATGGCCTTCAAGGTTGACCCAGAATATCGCAAAATTGCTGAGCGCTTCCTGGCGAATCCAGATGATTATCAGAAGGCGTTTGCAAAAGCATGGTACAAGCTGACGCACCGTGATATGGGACCACGTGCCCGCTATCTTGGTAAAGAGGTGCCTGCAGAGAAGTTAATCTGGCAAGACCCGATTTCTGAACCAGAAGGCAAACTAATTAACCAATCTGATGCTAATGGCTTGAAGAAATCCATTCTGGCCTCTGGCTTGAGTGTTCGGGAACTGGTTCGTGTGGCATGGAGTGCAGCTTCATCTTACCGTGATTCAGATATGCGTGGTGGCGCTAATGGTGCGCGTATCGCTCTGGCTCCACAAAAGGACTGGGAAGTAAACAATCCTGCCGAAGTGCAGAAAGTATTAGGAAAACTGCGCACAATTCAGGAGGATTTCAACAACTCTAGCAGCAATAAAGTGTCCCTCGCTGACTTAATCATACTCGGCGGTGCTACTGCGATTGAAAAAGCCGCCAAAGATGCTAACTTTGATGTAGAAGTGCCATTTTTGCCAGGTCGTGGCGACGCAACGCAAGCACATACGGATGTGAAGTCTTTTGGTTTGCTTGAACCAAAAGCCGATGCGTTTCGTAATTATCACAGCAAATCGTATTATAAATCCCCAACCGAAGCATTAGTCGATAAGGCCGATCAGCTTGCGCTGACTGTGCCAGAGATGACAGTGCTACTTGGTGGCATGCGTGTACTAGGCGCCAATGCAGATGGAAGCGCGCATGGCGTGTTCACCAACACCCCAGGCCAACTGACCAATGATTACTTCGTCAACTTGTTAGATATGGCTACCAAATGGCACAAGGCAAAAAACGAAGGTCTCTACGAAGGTATTGATCGTAAAACCGGCAAGGTGAAATATACAGCAACGCCAGTTGATCTGATTTTTGGTTCAAGCTCCGAACTGCGTGCTGTAGCTGAAGTATATGCATTTGATAACTCAAAACAGCGATTCGTAAACGACTTCATCAAAGCATGGAGCAAAGTAATGCAAAATGACCGCTTTGACTTGAAGTAAGAAGTAATCTGCTGGAGCTGGGATGTACCGGCTCCAGCAACCCCTGGATTTGATAAAACAAAGTAAAATTTTACGGCATTCTTAAGCTTCATTACTGTCAACTGCCATGCAAAAGTGACCCACTTGGGTGGGGAATTGCATGTGAAATTGAACCACCTATTTTGTTAACGTACCGGCTTTGGTATCCGGCCAACAAAATAGCGGCTCTTAATGAAAAGCGTAATACAGATCCGACGCCAAATTCTGGCAGGGGGTCGTAGTATTCGATCACTAGAACGTTATGAATGCCGTTGCGTGGTGAATGCGCAATCCTTTAACCGGCTGGCCGTCATGTCGGGGAAAAAATCCCACGGATCAACCCGTTCAGTTGCTGGACGCTTATCCTTCACTGATTCAAGCTTATACATCGACTGATCACCATCCGTTAACATGACCCATTTACGCCGTGTTCTTCCAAGTACTGTGGGTCCCTTGATCACGCCGGTACCCAGCATGACCCCATCAAGGATAATCTCCCTGGCTGTTCCGTTGTAGTCGGCTTCTGTCAACTGGTCATCAATGGCCAGTTGCATTTTTTCAGCTTTTTCCTCAGCCTGCTTAACCAGAGCAGTGGCCAGATCCCGCTTTTCTACCTGCACCCCTTGATCGCTCACAAACTTTGAACCATCATCGTTATGTAACGGCTCCTGATTGTTAGCCATGTCGTGCAGAATGGGGACTGGCGTCGGTTTAATGGCCCAGTTGCGGTCATCGGTTGGGTATAGAATGTCAATCAGGCGCGATACCAGTGTATTGGTCTTGGGGCGGGTTTGATTGACATAGAGTTTTGACCCCTTGCTCAATTCCAGAACAGCCAGTACTTCGGCATCATACTGACCATTGTACTGGCGCACGTCCTCCAGCCAGCGTTGCTCGACGGCATCTCTTTTTTTAGCGTTCTCCGTGATTTTATTAAATAGCCGGGAACCCAGCACTTGCAGACGATCCGCCTGTTGTTTTGGATCAATCGCTGATTTGGCTGGTTTTTCTGCTGACATAAAAAAACCGGCTCAGTGGCCGGTCTCCCATACATGATTCATCAATAACCCACATCACTCATACCAGGTTGCCACACGCTATTACGCATGGCGTCGGTAATGGTGCTACGTTTGGGTTGCCATATTTTCTTACTGACTGCACAGGTTCTCAGGCCATCAGCTCCGTGGCTGGTCCAGTCATGCAGGGGCTGATCCTGATAGGCTTGTCGCTGGTCATCCCATAACTTACGGTAGTTGCGGACGGCCCTTAATCCAGGGGCACAGCGTTCCTGATCAAACCAGGCATTGGGTAACAGGTTACGGGTGGCCTCAATGCCGTCCATAATGGATAGCTTGGGCGCCTGTTTAAATGCAATGCCCAAATCCCTGGCGGTATCCATACGGCTTTGGCCAGACCCCCATTCCCTGTTCTTAATGTCATGGGGTGCGACGTGCTGACCCGGCAGCACACCATGTTCCCGCATAAAATCATCAACCACCCGGATATAGTGCGGTAAACCTTCCCCGCTATTCTCATAATAGTTAACAAAGCGAACCTCTTTACCGTAGCACTGCCAGAACCAGATCGCGGTAGCATCAGCGATGCCCAGATCCCAGCCGGTATGCACCCTGAGACCGGGTTCAACCGGCACGCGGGTAATCTGTTGCCTGCTCAGGTATTTGACGTAATACGCCCCGTCCTTGTTGGCATAGCAGTTGCCTTCCCAGACATGGTCGTACAAGTCAGGATTCTTGCCCTTGAGTTCCAGACGCTCGTATTCAAGTTCAGCTGTAAACCACGGGTTGTCATCGTAGTTCACCTTGACCGTGAAACATTGCTCCGGTGGATCAATGACGAACCGCTGATACGCAGGGTCCAGTTCATCCAGGGGATTGAACGACACCCATATCTCTGAACCGCTGGTTCTAATCGTCGGTATCAGGATATTCCATGAGTTGTTCGTGACTGTTTCAGCTTCCTCAACCCAGACGATGTTAATCCCTTCCATCGATTTGATTTTATTGATGTTGGTACGCAGCCCTTCAAACAGGAACCGGCTACCATTAGCCCCCAGGATCTGGGTCTTCTGAACATCAAAGAACTGATTCAGCCCAAGACGGTTGATGGTATCGGCCAGCAACTGCAATACCGAGTCATCAATGCTCTTTTGAATCTCACGACAACACAGTATCCGCAGCTTCTTCTGGTACGCCAGCACCACCAGGAACATGGCAATGGTCCATGACTTGGCACTGCCGCGACCTCCGTAGGCCACCTTGTATCGTTTTGGATGTAAAAAGGACTCAAACTTGACCGGATACTGCAGGTCAAGACTGGCCGTGGTCATTATAGGGTGGTCACTGGATTCATGTTGATGGTCACAGGCAGCGGATTGTCCGGGTCGCCGCCGATTTGTTTCTTCTCTACAACAAGGCCGTGTAGTTTGGCCAGCCCCGTGGTTGCTGCAACGGCTGTAGCATACTGTTTGGCGGTTCTTGCATCCTCACGATCATTAAGATACATGTTTGTAATGCTGTCTACCGTGATGTTGTGACGCTCCTGATGCTGTTTCCGTAGCTCGGCCAGCCTTCCCGTAACCTTCCCGTTGTTCAACAGTTCACAGGCTCGCTTTTCAACCGTATTAGGCTTCATGTTTGCCGCATTGTAATGAAGCCGATACGCCTCAGTCGCATTGTACGTTTCAATGTAAGACTGACAGAAGCCTTTCTGTCTTTTAGTAAGTTTTAGGTTGGAAATCGGTATATAACAGCCATAAAAAACCCAGCGCCGGGCTGGATTTAAAGGATAGATTAATTTAATGCATAATTTGTCAACAATACATACTTTACACTCTATTTTTAGGTGATTTGGTAGACCAAAACGGTTCTTTTTTAATTATTTTTCATCGTCTTCTCTGTGTATTCCGCAAAAAAAGCCGCAGCTTACTTAGAAGAATGCTTTATTGACGGCTTATTTGATATCACCCGGTTTCAACCGCTCGCCCGCCTTGGCTATCGCGATTACACTCGCGTTACGGATATATTTTCTTTGCCGCGCCCGAACGATTGAGACAGGGCAACACAAACCAAGCGACACAGACAGGAAAACTAAACGACGCGTGCCGCTCAGTGGCCGTCGCCCAGAATGCCAATCCTCACCGAGTAGTTCACCACCAGCCCATAATCGGGATCATCATCACTATCGACCATGAGATGGCCCGCTTTGCTTAACAAAGCATGGCAGTCCCGGCTTAGGTGCACTAATTGGATGCGTTTGCCAGCGGCTTGATATTTTGCCGCAACCGCCTCAATCGCCTGTAGCGCCGATTGATCCACCACCCGGCTATCGGAAAAATCAACGATTACCTGTTCGGGATCTGCACTAAGATCAAATAACTCAGCGAACCCATCGGCAGAACCAAAAAACAATGGGCCTTGGATTTGATAGACTTTTGCGCCATCCGCGTTTAGTGAAATCTTGGCGTGAATCCGGCGCGCGTTATTCCACGCGTAGGCCAAAGCCGAAACAATCACCCCAACCACAACTGCGACCGCAAGGTCAGAATATACCGTGACCACCGTGACCAGAACGATCACAAAGGCGTCGGTCATCGGCACCCGGCGCATGATGCGCAGCGAATTCCAAGCAAATGTCCCGATGACCACCATAAACATCACACCGACCAAGGCGGCCAACGGAATTTCTTCAATCACGGATGATCCCACGAGGATAAACAACAACAAGAACAGTGCCGCCGATACGCCAGCGATGCGGGTACGCCCACCTGATTTGACGTTGATCATCGACTGACCAATCATCGCGCAGCCCCCCATCCCGCCAAAAAACCCAGTCAGCGTGTTGGCTAGCCCTTGCGCGATGCATTCCTGTGACGCCCCACCACGCTTATTGGTCATTTCACCAACAAGGTTGAGGGTCAGTAGGCTTTCGATCAACCCAATCGCAGCCAGAATGACCGCATAGGGCAAGATAATTTCCAGCGTGTCCCAAGTGAGCGGAACCGAAGGGATGTGAAACAGCGGCAAGCCGCCCTTAATCGAGGCCAGATCACCAACCCGCGGGACGTCCAGTCCAAAGCCAATCACCACGGCGGCAACAATTCCTATCCCCGCCAGTGGTGCCGGTATCAACTTGGTGACCCGCGGCATCAGCCAGATAATACCCATCGTCATCACCACCAAACCCAACATCAGATACAGGGGCTCACCGCTTAACCAAGTGCCACCAGTCGCACCTTGGTTAGCCGCTTCGGTCGAACCCGGCACCTTGAACTGGGTCATCTGCGCCAAGAATATCACGATGGCCAAGCCGTTCACAAAGCCCAGCATCACCGGATGCGGCACCAGCCGGATA
Organism: uncultured Pseudomonadales bacterium; assembly: GCA_943787595.1. GTDB lineage: Bacteria > Pseudomonadota > Gammaproteobacteria > Pseudomonadales > Balneatricaceae > CALSNA01. The sequence continues at coordinate 12,913 of CALSNA010000005.1, read as the reverse complement.
AAACGCCCCCACCGCATGATCCCAGCGACTAGTTGCAGCAGGCCCATGAGCACCACCGTGGCGAACAGATACTCAACCCCGTGCTGAGCGACCAAGGCCACCATAACAACGGCCAACGCCCCGGTCGCACCGGAAATCATTCCAGGCCGACTGCCAATCAGCGCGGTCACAAGCCCGACAAGAAACGCCGCGTAAAGCCCGACAAGCGGATGTACTCCTGCGACAAACGCAAACGCAACCGCCTCAGGCACCAATGCCAATGCGACCGTCAAGCCTGACAGTAATTCGATGCGGATGCGGCCCACGCTCAGCCCCTCATCAGACGTCCAGCGCAAATCGGGAAAAGCTATAGAATTGGCAAATAAGCCAAAGATGTTGGGTTTCATACGATATCCTGAAAGTTGGGGGAGCCTGGGTTGTCTGGGAGTTTTACCCCAGTTTATGCAAAAGCGAAAGTTCAATGTTGCAGCGCAAAAAAGTCTCGCACCAAGAAGATACAAGCTTGATGAGATTTCCCAGTTATGCCCAAAAGTATAGTCACAAGAGGCAGTCTTCAACGGAGCAGAGAGGCGGCGTTATAGAGCCCAAGCTTATGGAATAAAAATTGATGTGAAACTAATAAACTTAATGATCCAAAGATCCACCACAAAATCACAGCTTCTAAAGCCTCACTACGAAAGCCCGGTAACTGCCGTCATCAGACGGCCAAAACGAGATAATCCATATTTTAGCACCTTACGAGATCTGCATGACCAACAACCAATAAAATCGCTTACCTTCTGGCATGAGAAGGAAAAAATGAGCCGACTGGCCTGATCCCCTGCATCACTTTCGTCTGGTTTTTCATTGGCAGGGGATTTACATTTGTTTGTAAAGCGTGATCTGGCCTCAGCAAGTTCTGTGTCCACTGTTAGTGCAAATTTTTTTACCGCCATTTTAAAAGGCATTTTGAGAATGGATTAAGCACGTTCTTCTTACACTGTGCAAGTGCTGAGTGCGTAAACTAATGTAAGACTGACAAAAGCCTTCCTGTTTTACCGTGAGTCTGACGTGGGACATGGGTATATAACAGCCATAAAAAAAACCCGGCACCGAGCTGGGTCTAAAGAGGTGAGTTATTTTAATGCGTAATAATTCGAAAGTACATACGCTAAATCCTATTACTGGGCCATTTACCAGACAAAAATTGTCTGTTTTGAATTATTTTTTCATTTTAATGGTGATTTAGCATCGATTAGTGTCTGTTTGAGTTGTCAGTCGTCAACTACTTCAACGATCTAGTATGTACCTTTATACTCATTGTAATAAATAGCCACACAGAGGTCATTTTTATATGATTCTTTTAGGAAACATTATCTGGTTTGTACTGGGCGGATGGTTACTGTTCATTGTTTACACAATCGCTGCGATTATTTTTTTTCCAGTCTTCATTCCTATATTTCGAATTGCTAAATATTCACTGTTTCCTTTTGAAAAAAGCATCGTTACTCCGTACCAGCTGAACAAGTATCGTGAATTAAAAAGCTCTTCATCAGATAGTGTCAACGATGCAACTACTAACGAAGTTAGCAATCTGCTTAACATTGTTTGGATGCTGACTTTTGGCTGGATTCTGGCCTTATTGCATTTTGTTGCATTAGTTGAGAACCTGCTCTTGTTTTTCCTTATCATTACTATTCCAAATATCATCGGACACTGGAAGATGATACGAATAGCCTTTCTTCCGTTTAATACGGTAGTTGTACTCAGGCAGATTGCTGAGGATATTGAGGTAGTGCTTGCGAAAAAAAAACTGAAAATATAACTATGGAAACCTCGCATGCTGATTTTTAAGTAAGGTAAGCTTTCTTGACCGTGTGCTAACAGCATCTGTAATGCTGTTTTTGTTCGGTCTAATGGCCAGTTTGTTAGGTTGATATAATTATGCCCTGAATTGCTCGGTACTGTCACCACTACGATCAATCATTGAATGATGTTCAACAGTACCATCAGGCTTAGTAGTACCTATTGAGTAGACCCGAGCCATAGCTAGTGTTTTCATTTTAACCTTGCTCCATTATTAAAACCCTGATTATTGTTGTGTCTGAAGTGACATCCTGTAATGTAACTGTATCTTGTTGAATGGCCATATTGCTTATTATACTAGTTTAATGTGGGTGATAGCATTTACATTAAAAGGGTCTTTCAATGGATTAAAGATCCTAAGGACACATATTAGCAGCAAATGTAGTTATTGCGGGGATGGAGCCACCAGACAATTTAAGATCGTTACACCCAAGTCACTGAACTTAGTTATCGGTAGTAAAATATTCTAACAAGAACATACAAAAATTATAGATGAACAACACATCAACAACTTTTATAGTCTTTGGCAACACATTCTTGAGCAAGGTCTTGCGCCTTAGAGATTTGTTCCCAAGTCATACGACTAACTAAAGTTCCCATAATTATTTTAGCACCACCATATCCATTATATTGAGCAATATTTGCCCACATATGCGCCTTAACATCACTCTGTACGACACCTTCACCAGAGGAGTAAAGTGCGCTCAATTTAATTTGTGCTTTGGCATGACGCTGCTCAGCGGCCTGTGTGTAATATTTGGCTGCTGTTTTATAGTTTCGCCTGTATAGACCGCTACCACCCTCATAGTAAAGATTACCTAAACTGTATCGTTCGTTTGGATCTGTCTCAAGTACTTCACGTTCCAGGATTCCTTGTATTGCCTTCTTATATTTGTCAAACTGATTATAATCTCGTGAAGCACTATCAGCATCTAACCACCAACTTATAGAAGTGACCAGCAAAGAAATAATAATGATTTTTTTCATATCCATCATTAAACTCGCTTTTGTCGCCTTGGTAAAGTAAACCACAAGGAAACCCACCTGATGCGAGTTTTTGCTCATGGGCATGTTATCTGCGTTCTGGCTTGCGGGTGTGAACCACAGCCTGATCAGGATTGTTGCACACCAGTTCACATAATAGTGATCCACTCTTCTGAATCCTAACTATGCCAATAGATCATCTTTTCTAACTGCTAACAGTCGGGATATAACCTCCAGGTTATTTAACTGAGACTGGGCATGCTACACTTTCCTGGCTTGCTTCGCCCGGGAGGGATCAACACCCTGTTCAAGATGTGCTCTGGCCAGTTCACACGCCTTACGTGCGGACTTGAGGGTGACCTTTGGATAGACTCCAATAGCTAGACGCTTTCCTTACCCACAAACCAGTATTTGGAGCCGTTGGGTTGTACTTCGATATACAGCTCCCGGGCATCGCTGAGCCTGTATGGCTTGTCTCTGGGAGACAGGTTTTTGATTCTGGTATCTGTCAGGGCCATGCGTACCTCCACCATGTCTGGATGGGGGCATAAAATTAGTATTTAAGCCTTAAGAGATAAAATGCCCTCATTTATGCCCCCTTAATGCTCTGGATTCAGGGGCATTAAGATAGACCGTATTGGACATAATATAAACGAAAAGCCCAGCAATTGCTGGGCTTACTGGATGGTTTGGGATGTTATTGGATTAAATTTTGGTGGGCCTAGCGGGATCGAACCGCTGACCTCAACACTGCCAGAATCAAGCTCACACAAACTTATATTAAGGAGTACAAATAGTGGATTGAGTAGAGTACTCAAAGCACACTATTCTTCTCTAATATGAATGATGATTTTCCAAGTGTTAATTCTGTTTTTAATGTATTCTTTCCAATTGATCCACCTTCTCGAAGTTCCATAGGTGTAGCACAACTTCCTAGAAATTGCAGGATTGTCATAGACTGTATCGCGGTAAAAATATAAATCATATCTAATCTATGGAGGTAATATTTTGATTATTTCAAATATAAATAAGCTTGATCTAAAATATTTTTTAGAGAAATTTTCTCGCCTATCAGGCTCCAGCACTTGGGTAAAAGAAATGAGTAACAAAAGACCTTTTACAAGTGTTGAAAGTTTATTCAAGCATTCTGATCACATATGGTGGAATATATGTAATCGAGATGACTGGATCGAGTCATTTAATAGTCGCCCTTAATCGGTGATCAAGAGAGCTTTGCCAAAGATCTATGGTGTAAGATAGAAGATGCTCATACAATTAGCGCTTCTGAGGAAGTAGCTAATGAACTGGTTGAATGTAATCAGCCGTATGAAGAAAAGTTTGGTTACACTTGGATACTATTATGCGAGGGGCTAACCCCAGAGCAACAGTTAATAAATTATAAAAGACGAATTGATAATGGAATATTTACAGAACTATACGAAATAGCTTAGAGGACTATAAAGTTACTTCGCGACGGCTGCGTTTATGCTTGTTAAATGAAGATCCTTATGATCTTTAATATAACCTTTAGATAAATTAAAAAAATCGAATAATTGAAATACAGATCACTAGAGTTTACATTACAATGTCAATTTTTTTCAAAACTTTACTAATTTTACTTCCTATATTTATGGGAGTAACCGCTGTTATTCAAAATACCTTTAATAGGGTTATGTTGAATCATTGGGATATAGTTAGTATAGTTTTTTTAAATGGCCTAATTGTTTTTTTAGTGTCTGGAATATTACTTTTTATACAGCATTCAGTAAACCCAAATTCACAGAGTTTCTTCAGTATAAATTTTAATATTAATGATTTTAGAATATGGTTTGTAATACCAGCATTAACAATTATTCTGATTCTTTTTGGAATGACATTTTGCTTATCCAAAAGTAGTGCCACAATAGTTTTCATTCTATTTTATACTAGGTCAACTGGTCGCTAGCATGATTTGGATGGCTTCGTAAGGGGCGAAGGCTTTCCTACTCAGCGAGTAATTGGAGTTATAACAGTGTTGATTGGTACTATTATGGTTAGTAGAACTTAGTTTTAAGTGTTTCATTTGGAAAATTTGGTCATTTTTGCTTAATAAAGTCACGTGAATACCTACACCAATAATGGTCTACTAAGCACTGTGTGAGTTCAGCCTCCGCAGCTGTCAATGTTGATTACTCTGTTAAAGTTCCCTCCTCTATTTTGTTCCTAATCTTGTTGAAACCCTGTTTTTATACAGGTATTGGAGTTACGCTAGGAAAATCAACCTTGTTAGAGCGTCAAAAAACGAGGACTGAGAGTACAATTCATCCAGTGAAAGAGCAATTTTACAGGAGATAGGGGTACGCTCAGATGTAGATAATTAGGTACTAACCTTAAAAATACAGGGAGTATGGGATTACTTAATAATGTCATTCCTTCTAGTGCCATCTTTTATACTCAAACCCATATCTCAGTCAGTCTGGCTTCCATCATCAGCACCATGACGCCTGTTTTTACCTTCCTGGTGTTAGCCTCTTTTTGTATAGAACGATTAACGGTTAATCGGATTGTCAGCGCTTTAATTGGTATTACTGGCAACAGTGATACTGTTCGACGACAAGTTTTCTTTAGCCGATTTAAACAGCTTGGGGCCTGGTTCGTCATGGATAATGTCTTAACCGGGCAGCAAGTCTTTGGCGCTTTAGTCATCATACTGCCCCCACTAGTTATTGATGGCCGTCTATTTGCACGAAACCAGCAAACTGTAATCCCCCCTTTTAATACGCCGTTCTGGTTTAATTCTGAGGTTCAGCTTAAGCTCTCGATAAATGCGATAAACCCGCTTGTGGTTCCAAACAAAGCCTTTGACGTTACGCAGATAGAAGCAACACAAACCAAATCCCCAACGCGTATTCGCCGTCGTTAACCGGAGCAACCAATCGGCTATTTCCGCATTCTCCGTGGCCAGCGGCAGCCTGATAGTGATAACCGCTTTCACTGATACCAAATACCGAACACACCAGCCTGATACTGGTTCCATAATGCGCATAATCGCTTTGTGCCATCTGCTTGCGACGTGATGGCTTTACCACTTTTTTTCAATGGCCTCCCGAGCAATCTCTGCCTTGATCTTTTCTTCAGCACACATTTTTTTGAGTCTACGGTTCTCGTCTTCCAGTTCCTTAAGACGCTTCATCATAGACGCATCCATACCACCAAACTTCGACCGCTATTTGTAAAACCGGGCAGAACTCATGCCATGTTCCCGGCACAGCTCTGGCACACCGGCGCCTTGCTCATTTTGTTTCAATATCGCCAGTATTTGGCTATCGCTATAACGTGACTTTCTCATAGAAAACTCCTTTCGTTCATTTTAGTGGAATTTTCTACTTATAACTGCTCCGACTTTTTGGAGGGATTACAAAACCATTTAGGAGATTTGAGCGGCAACTAGCATGACCGTGTAACTATCCCCTAAACTAATACACATCACTCGTAGAATTTTTTATAAGATATCCCAGAGCAGTTTTACGATGAGCAAACGCATGACCGAAAGCCAAATAGTGGCAATTTTGAAAGAAGCTGACGCTGGTATGGCAATAAAAGATATCTGCCGTAAATATAGCGTAGCCAATTCAACTGTTTACAAATGGCGAGAAAAGTATGGCGGCATGGAAGCCTCTGATGTTAAACGCTTAAAAGAGCTTGAAGAAGAGAACCGTAGGCTTAAGCAAATGTACGCTGACTTAAGTCTTAAATCTCAGCTACAGGAAGAAATCATAAAAAAGCTGTAGTGCCTGTGGCAGAGCGCAAAGTCTGGGCTCAGGAGTTACAGGCCACACACCAAATCGGTGTAACAATGAGCTGTAAAGTCGTTTCTATAAGCCGAACGGCGTTTTATTATCAGCCAACGCTGACAGATGATAGTGCCATTATCGATGCACTGAATGACTTGGTGGAAAAACACCAGAGGTGGGGCTTTCCTAAGTGTTTTAAGCGGCTGCGTAAGCTAGGCTATCACTGGAACCATAAGCGCGTATATCGCGTGTACACGGAGTTAAAGCTCAACCTTAGGCGCAAATCCAAACGAAGGTTACCGCCAAGAAACCCCGAACCATTAACGGTGCCAAATCATCAAGGGCACACATGGTCAATGGACTTTATGAGTGACCAGCTGCATAACAAGGTGCGTTATAGAACATTTAACATCATCGATGACTTTAACCGCCAGCTATTAGGCATTGATATAGCCACCAGCATTCCATCGTTGCGTGTTATACGTTATTTAGACAGGTTGTGCGAATGGCATGGTTATCCAGAGAAGATTCGGGTTGATAACGGCAGTGAATTCACGTCAAGCGTGTTTACCGATTGGGCTCTAGCTCACAGTATCAGAATTGACTATATCAAGCCTGGTTGCCCGTATCAAAACGGCTATATAGAGCGTTTTAATCGTACATATAGGCATGAAGTATTGGACTTATATTGGTTTAAAAACCTACAGGAGGTTAAGCAGATAACGGACGAATGGATTGAAATTTATAACACCCAAAGGCCGCATGACTCGCTCAATGATATGACGCCCACTGAGTATAGGAATGCAGCTTAAACTGTCTACGAGGTGGCTGTGTTAAGAATGGGGTATTTACAACCGAAAACGGACGTTTACGGACAGTCAGATAAAGCAATGTCCATAAATTAGATTAATTTTAGAACATTAGCTATAATTCCGTACATTGATTCCGGAAAAGATTATCTATCATGTCCAGAACCTTCGCCTACGCTCGCGTCTCAACCCTTGAGCAAACCACTGAAAACCAGATTCAGGAAATTAAGTCAGCCGGCTTTAATATTGAACCTCACCGCATTATCACCGAAACCATTTCCGGCTCTATGGCCATTGCCTTGCGCACAGGGTTTGCCAGACTACTCGACAAAATGGAATCAGGAGACGTATTAGTTGTCACCAAGCTGGATCGTCTGGGTCGTGATGCGGTTGATGTCAGCATGACCGTCAGCAGACTGGAAAAACTGGGTATTCGGGTGCATTGCCTTGCCCTAGGGAGGTGTGGACCTGACCAGCTCAGCGGGCAAGATGACCATGAATGTGATTAATGCGGTGGCCCAGTTTGAGCGGGACTCTGCTGATCGAGCGTACCCAGGCTGGATTGTCCAGAGCAAAGGCGCAGGGCAAACAGCTGGGCAGACCTGCCAGCCTTTCGGCTGATCAACAACACATCGTGCGTGAAAGAATTGCCAGTGGGGAGACCATCTCAGCGATTGCCAGACAATTCAATACGAGTCGACAAACCATCATGCGGATTAGAAATCAAGCATGATCATGAAGTATATCTTGCACGTTTGTCGTTTTATGCATGGTACAGGTGCGAAAATATAGTGAAAGATTCACGATTTTACGGAATTGGCAAAACAGCAAAACTCTAAAAACCTCCGATGCCACAGGGCTTCATAAACACAATGTTAGGCATTAATTATGGTTGAAAATATAAAAATAGATTGGCAACTTTTTGGACGGTCTTTGGTACGGGTTTTTGGAAGTTCTTCCCGAGTCTGGCGATAAGGAATTAGCTCTTCTTAAATCTCATCTTGTTTATTGAGGAAGAGCTAACAAAAATAATTTGTAAATATATAGCTAATAAAAAGTATGTATACGATGCAAAGTTAACATTTAACCAAAAATGTAAAATGGCGCGTGCATTTGATGATCTGTCACATCGCACATGGGTATGGCACGCTTTAAAATTGCTAAATCAAGCCAGAAATGAACTATCACATAATCTAATAAAAGAAGAATTTACTATAAAGTTAGAGGCATTTGTAAAATACGTTTCTGCGCAAAATCCAGAATTATTTAAAGCTGGTGCAAATGAAAAATTTACTGAATTCCACATGGCTGCAGTTATCACATATTTAGTTTTGGCCGCACATGTTAACCGTGACCCAACAAAAGTAAGAACACCAACATTATTAACAGGATACAATGCCTAACAAGGCGCAGCAATCGCTCCCTCATGGTCACTGGGACGTCCAAAACGCTCCGCTTATTTAGACGTCCCCAGTGCGCGGCGTTAGGAGTCAAAATTGGATACCGTTGCAAAAGGGGATACATTAGAAAGTGATGTGTTTCCTCAACATTAAAAAATGAACTTGATAATGGAAAACTTGGGTATTTCACCTAAAAGTGGCCGCATCTATAAACAAAAAGGCTACTATTCTAAAGATCGTGAAAAAGACATCATCATGGACGTATCAATTGAGGTCTGGTTACCAAATGCAGAAAAGCACTCTATGTTATGGGTATGCGAGTGTAAAAACTACAATCATAGGGTTCCTGTTGATGATGTGGAGGAGTTTAAGTCTAAACTCGATCAAATAGCAGGTAAAAATGTAAAAGGTGTAATTGCAACTAGGAACTCTTTTCAAAGTGGTGCTATCACCTATGCAAAAAATAATGGAATAGGTCTAGTTCGAATAATGCCTGATGATCAAGTTGAATGGTTAATGTACATGATGACGCCCGATCTTATGAAACCGAAGCGATTAAATTCTCGAGAATTCAATGCCGCCCTTTCTAATCAGAATTATACCGCTCGTGAGCAGAGCTTCTATTCTAATTACGATGGTCATATTTTCGGTAATTGGGTAAGTTTAGTTAAGCATTCATTGAAAAGTGATTCCTAACAAGCTGCTCAAGGGCGGACACAAAAGTGATGCAGTGCTTCTTCAAAGTATGAGAGCGACGAAAAGGCCTAACAAGGCGCTGCTGTCGGACAAATTTTCTGCTTAAGAGGTTCTATGAAGAAGCCAGGATATACAGACAATCAGATCATTAGCATTCTGAAGGTGGCCTTCTGGTTGCCGGGCTTTAATGACTAGACTGAAAAAGTATGTGTCAGTATCCCGTTAATCAGCCTTAATTCTTCAACAGTCAGTATGCATGTAGGTAAAAGTAAAAAAGGGGAAGGTTTGAACCTGAGCAGCAGTATGATTAATTACTCCCAAACAATAGGCATCTAAAACGATGGCAGGTATAAGCCTTTGTGTAAGGTCAGAAAAAGTAAATCCATATTCTGATGCAATATCACTTAATACACCAGGGATTGCTGTTAATCTGAAACCGTGACAAATTGTAACGGTTTCATTACTACTCTTAATCCGTATACTTGAAATATCTTACTCTATTAACAGGAGGGTATTTCATTATGTCAGAAGAAAGACCAACACTTTCAGGTGATCAAGCTATAGAAACATGGCTTAAAGGCCGTGATGTTTGGAATCAATGGGTAGAAGAAAATCCGGAATATAATGTTGATTTTAGTGGTGTAGATTTTTCTCGATATCGAGACTGCAAAAATGTCCTTAAATCTGAGATGGCCTTTTGCAGAATTTAGGTTTCCAAATGGCCTGGTCAGCTTTGTTGGTGCCACCTTTGGCGAGGGGTATGTCAGCTTTAGTTGCCAACTTTGGCGAGGGTGGTGTCAGCTTTAGTCTGCCAACTTTGGCAAGGGTGCATGTCAATTTTGGTCGTGCCACCTTTGGCGAGGGGGTGTCGAGCTTTAGTCATGCCACCTTTGGCGAGGGGTGGTGTCAGCTTTAGTGGTGCCACCTTTGGCAAGGGGCATGTCAGCTTTAATGATGCCACCTTTGGCGGTAAGTATCTTTTTCTAGGATCTACATTAGGGAAAGGAAAATACAGTTTTGAAAATGTTGAATTTCCTGATCGTACTATGTTTCATGGTTTGAAAAATGCAAGTGCCGTAGAATCATTTTCCTTCAAGTTTGCCAAGTTTAAGGATTCACTGGAAATTTCAGCTGAAGATTCTTTTAACTGTGTAGTGGACCTCACTGGAACCAGCATGTCCAATCAGGTCTTGCTAGAAAATCTTAAGCTGCAATTTTAAGAAAGTACCTAAATGGGAGTATTGGTGGCAAGCTGCTGATAAAGAAGATATTGCACGTTTGCGTCGCTTAAAGGAAATTGCTGAAGATAACAAGGATCATCAACGTGCTCTGGAATACAAGATCAAGGAAATGCAGGCCTCACGCTGGCATAAAACCGGGACATGGGAAATAGTATTACTGGAGTTTCCATACTGGTCATTTAGCAATTATGGGCGCAGTATATTACGACCTATACTTTGGTTAGTTGGTTTCTCAACACTGTTGGCTGGCTACTATACTCAATGGACCTGGAGATAATTTTAGCGGTGCATTCAGATGTTCATGGAGTAATGCATTACCGTTATTAGGCAATAGACGAGAAGTGTTAAAGACATGCGCTGTCAGAATTTCCAGAGGCTTCAAGCTTGCTGACTGCCTCGCACAGTGTCATGTCCATTATCCTATTATTCTTATTAGGTTTGGCCTTGCGTAACCGATTCCGGTTGTAGGTTGTAGAAGCAGTGCGGTATATTTTGAATTGGAGATAATTTGTTTGATTAGAGTATTATTAATTGTATGATTTTAAATATCTTTGTTTGTTTGATCGTTGCTTGATTAGAGCATACCAGACTCCTAATCATCCGACTGATTCTGCTTTAATACGTGGCTATACCTTTCACTAAACTGCATCATGGTCTGGTGCTTCAGTTGCTCCAGCTGTTCAAGTTCAGCTTTGGTAGCACCCTTCTCTTTCATGATTCGCAATCGCTTATTGATAGCCGACACCCGTTTATCCGTCAGCCTGGCCGCAGTTATCATCCTTAGTAAATGGCCGTGGCTTTTTTGCAGCTCCAGTTTGCGACGGTCCGTTGTTGCAGCCAGCCATTCCTTTTTGGCATAGGTAATCTCATCCATTACCTCATAGTAGCGATCCATATCAACACTGTGGTCAATCTCGCCCATAACCTGCCGCACAAACGGGATACGGCGCAACTCAACCGGTTCTCCGGTGACCACATCGAGCGACGTGTTCAGGGTATTGCTAAAGAACCGTCCTACCCCACCCGTAAAGAACTCGAACCAGTGATCCAGCAATTCAGGAGACAGGTTGATTTTGCCCGGTGTCACTTCGGTACCACCGCTGATGTCATTTAACAGCTTCGCCAGCCATTTTGCAGGCTCACTGACATTCGACCAGTGCATCTGGTATTCCGGTTTGGGCACATCAAACGGGTTCTGTTCGGGCTGGATCTTGTTACCCACCCAGTTTTTATTCCCGGAAATTTGTACCATGGGATCCAGAAAGGTCGGGCTAATGAACTGTAGGGGTGTTGCACTACTGCCAATGGGGTTGAAGGAACCCAGCAGGGCTGATGCCAGTCTGGCCACCTGATCCCCGACCTGATAGTCACTTTTCAGGCCCATTGGATGGGCAATGGCTTCAGACATGATTTGACCCGGCACACTGCATAATGCATTGTAGCCATACGGCATGGGTATTTTTGAATAAGACTGACTGCTCAAAAAGCCGGTTTCAGGATCAATCCCGGGTGTGACAAAGGGGTTCAGGAACACGATGTAACGCTCTTTGATATGCAGCGGGATCTTGTCATACCACAACTCGTCATCTTCGTCCCGGCCACTAATCAGGCGGTTAATCATGTCTATGGATGCGGCCAGTATGACCAGTCCAGTGATGGCCTTGCGTGCACGTTTATTGGCCAGTGCCTGAATAGTCCGCACCGAGCCCTGCATGGACGCATTGAAGAACAGATAGAAGGCGTTGAGCATTTGCCCGGCATCGCCCTTGCGGTTAAAGTTGACCGTCAGGTTTTTGGCCGCATTGGCTGACTGGTGCTGACTGAAGCCCCGCTCGCGCAATTGCCGGTAGGTGGATAGGCGAACCGCGTTCTCAACGGCGGTATTCCAGTCCTGCACCCATTCATAGATTGTCATGACGCTATTGAGCGTAAAGCTATCCTGTCGCCTGATCATGTTTTTCGAGCGATTTGCGCCGGTTCTCGATGTTGTTGTAGTGGTCAATCCAGCCCGTCTTGGCCCCTTCGCTGTAGAACTCGTCGTACCAGCGTTTCCATTCGCCGTTGCCCTTGCCTTTCTGGTGCTGGCGAATACCCAGTAATCGCACCCGGCAGACCCTTAAACACACGAAACTTGACATTGTGGGCCTCGGTATCGTTCAGGTTAA
>CALSNA010000004.1 GCA_943787595.1 uncultured Pseudomonadales bacterium | reverse complement strand
TAAAGGCTAATGCAGTTAGTTCAAAGAGAGATAATGGGTGAAGTGATGCTAACCATCTGGACACAAATGAACAATAAATACTTTACCAGAAAATCCAGACTGGCCAAGAAAGAGTGGATCTCACATATTCAGAGTAATGCAGTCGCTGGGAAAGTGATTGGGGATAAGCCCTACATTGATGAGGACTGGTTCGTATCTCACAATAACCCCTGCCCTGTTGCCCGTCCTAAACCAACAATCGACTTGCTGGGATAATCATGGTCAGACCTAAAAAGCCCAGGTTTTTTGAAGATGTATTACTCACTGATAATCTTTATCCAGATAGCTCTTTAAGACCTGGAGTCTGGCGTTATCGGCGACCTGACAGGTCGGACAAAATATTTAGAGCCTCAAGTGTTGAAGAAGCCAATAACATTGCTGAAGCCAACAACGCCAAGCGTAAAAATTACACAAAAACAAACAAGCAAGATGCAACCAGACCCCTGCTACCTTACATCAACTACTACATCGTAGAGCGAGAAAAACTATCACCTGGACTAAAGCAAAAGGCATCATGGAGAAACAGAAAATACCAGCTGCAAAGGTTTGCCGATGTAATCACGACAGGGCTTCCACATATCACCAGAGAACCACTATTACACTGGTGGAACACATTAACCCACCATCAACAAAAAGCCCGTCATGCTGAATTTAGAAAACTGTTCAACTACCTCATGGGGCGAAACCTGCTACCCAAACTGGTTTACAACCCATTCACATTAAGTGATGACCGGCCCAGGTTTTACACCAGTGAACAGCCTCAGCGTAAAAGCGAACGCCTTGAACGTGAGTCTTTTTGGCATATCTATGAAGCCGCAGGAACATTAGGCTACCCAGGGTTACAAATTGCCATGGGTATTAGTCTCACGACCTTTATGCGACAAGGGGATATATGCAGCTTGCAGCTCAGTAGCCATTTGGAAGATCGTTTACTGAAAAAAGTGATTGGGAAAAGCCTGAACCAAAAAGGTGATGCCAATGCCGCAAGGTTGTCATGGGATACCTCCAGCTATGATTTGCTTCGTCAGCTCATTCATCGAGCGCGAATATTATCCTTGCAGAATCAGGGATGCCCGTTTGTTATCAGCCACTGGCCAAAACAGAAACGGTTTGGGCAAAAAGAGCACATCGCTCAGGTATCACCTAGACGACTAATCGGTATGTTTGATGAGGCACGTAAACTAGCTGGCTTTACCAGACCTAATCCACCTACCTTTCACAGCATTAGAGCCCTGGCCAATGCCCTGGCTTTAGAGGCAAATTACAGCCGCGAACAGATACAGACTGCAAACGCGCATAGCTCGGTGGAGGTTCAGAAGGTCTATCAGGATGGCCATGAACTGCCCTATTCGCAAGTTGATATTCAGTTTAGTGAACAAGTCGTCGGAGGTAATTTTAAATGATGACAATCAATACAAAAAATCAAACCGGGAGGAACCAGCATGGCAGGTAACGATATTAATGTCAGTGCTTTTCTTAGAGACCTTAACGGTGGCGTGCTGGAGGAAAAACTGGCACACATCATTAGTGAAACAGCACTGGCATCCATTGTTAACGGTGAAGGTGGGCGCAAAAAAGGCAAGATCACACTTGAAATGATCTTTCAACAGGTCGGTGATAACGATCAAGTGATCATTGCACACAAACTAACCCAGGTGTCACCAACTCTGCGCGGCAAACAAATCATGGAGGATACCACCGAGACGCCCATGTTTGTGGGTAAGGGTGGCACGCTGTCAATTAATCCACCAAAGGAAGATAGTCGTGGGCAATACCAACTTCGTTCAATACCAGGCAATAAGCCAAACGATTAAACATACTTAAACTTTGGAACCGATTCAGCGTTCCACCAACAATACCAGAGGTAAATCATAATGGACCAGCATGCCATTAAACAGGTTCAGCAATCCGCACACATTCCAGAAATATTGAAGCAAGTAGCCGACACTAAAGTTCCAGTCTGTTTTATTCCTGGTGATATGAATATTGCTAGTCTGGAAAAATACATGCCCAATGCAGCCCGTTACCGAGGCAGATTTAAGACTGACAGCATTAAGGATTTCATCGCCTACAACCTAGGCAACCGGCAAGAAGGCGCAACATGCTTTATTGAGCAGTCAAGGATGAAAGCTCAAACTATTTTTGATCTTGGCACCAATTCAGAGCCAGGCCATAAAGAACATACCGCCAGTCTCACACTGGAAAAAACAGCACCCTTTAAAGCTTTGCTAGACATAGATGGTGTGCGCTTACCTCAAAAGGATGTGGCCAATTTTTTTGAGGACTGGCAAGATTTCATTATTACGCATGACGGAAAAGGAAAGGAAAATAGCGCACTTCCTGCTGCGAGACAAATTCGAGATTTAACCATTGATATGGGACGCGAGTTATCGAGCAAAATTGACAATATGGGCTATAAAATGAGTGCCCAGGAAAAAGTTGAAGCAAGGAATAAAGAAAAACTACCGGCTACTGTTCGATTCACATGCGATCCATACACTGGATTAAGTAATCAGGATTTCAATCTAACTCTGAATATATTGTCCGATGGTAAAACCCTGCCAGAGGTGATGCTGCGAATAATCGGGAAGGATGCAATAGAGGAAAAAATTGCCGAAGAATTTAAGGATGTGTTGTCTGCCTTGAATGGTGATATTGACTCTTATGAGCACGAAGTTGCTATATCACCGAACGATCACCACAGGATCAAGATATATCTAGGTACGTATGCTTGAGTGAAACCTGCTTGATTTTAGTTTGTGTGTGGTTTGTGTGTGGTTTGTGTGTGGTTAGTATCCCCTAACCTGCAAAACCTTGGTACTGGTGGAGCCTAGCGGGATCGAACCGCTGACCTCAACACTGCCAGTGTTGCGCTCTCCCATCTGAGCTAAGGCCCCATATTTGGGTCATTTTTGTGTGTAACTGATGTTCATTACACGCTACATACAATAAGGCATTATTATAGGTAAGCCAATGTTAGCTGGCAAGTATCGAAGACAAAGAAAACCCAGTTTTCATTATGTTACTAATTGGCCCAGGCTGTAATAATGCTTCACAGCATAGCTAACTGGCGATATTCCTTATCCCAACGCTTAGCTTCCTTGTTAGATAAGCCACCCAACACGTTAACACCATGCCGTAACCGGGCTCGACTGATATCTGGGCCTAAATGTGCCATTGCGTCAAATACGGATACCGAATTTGTAGAACCAGTAATGGCGATAAATAAGCTCGCAAATAGGTCTCTAGGCTTGATCTGCATGGCTTGTGCCAGTTGGTTAAGCACTGCAAAAATACGATCCTTGTGCCAATGACGCACAGATTCCAAACGCCAGAGTGAAAGCTGTAGCACTTTACGCACTTGATCTGGTTGTAGATGCTTGTGGACAAAATCAGCACTGGAAAGTTCTAACGTGCCGGCCAGGAAAAAGCCGGCTAAGGGGACAATATCACTGAACTTGTCGACTCGGGGTCTAATCAATGGCACAAGTGGTGCCAGATAATCCGTATTAAGGGCCCAGTCCTGCACACGCTGAACATACTGGGCATCGGTCAGTTCTTCCCGTAGCCAGAGCCCATTGAGCCAGGATAGTTTTTGTTGATCAAAGATAGGACCACCAAGGGATACCCGTTGCAAGTCAAATACAGCCAACATATCCTTGAGACTAAATTTTTCCTGTTCATCTGGCATAGACCATCCCATACGCGCCAGATAATTAAGCAGAGCTTCAGGCAGATAGCCCATACGTTGATAATATAGAATACCGGTGGGATTTTTGCGCTTACTGAGTTTGCTTTTATCAGGATTACGCAATAAAGGAAGGTGGCAAAGGGCAGGCATTTGCCATCCCAAGTACTGATATAGCAGCATATGCTTGGGCGCAGAATTAATCCACTCTTCACCACGAATTACATGGGTGATTCCCATCAGATGGTCATCTACCACATTGGCCAGATGATAAGTGGGCATGCCATCAGCCTTAAGCAACACTTGCATATCAACCTGGGACCAGTCAATAGCAATGCTGCCACGCAACATATCCTCAACCATACAGGTACCAGAAACAGGTACCTTGAGACGAATTACATAGGGCTCCCCGGCAGCCAATCGCCGCTTTATTTCAGTCTGTTCCAATTGTAGACCACGACCATCATAGCCAATAGGCAGGTTATTTTGAGCCTGATAGCACCTTAACTCATTCAACTCTGCCGGCGTGGCAAAACAATAGAATGCATGGCCAGATTCGACCAGTTGCAAAGCATATTGACGATAAATATCACACCGTTCACTCTGACGGTAAGGCCCATATGGACCGCTGACATCTGGGCCTTCATCCCATTCCAGGCCCAGCCAACGCAAGGACTGCAAGATAGCCTGTTCTGATTCAGGCGTACTGCGTACTTGGTCAGTATCTTCAATTCTCAGGATAAATTGACCACCATGTCGTCGGGCAAAAGCCAAATTAAACAGGGCAACATAAGCTGTCCCCACATGAGGGTCGCCCGTAGGAGACGGCGCTATTCGGGTACGTACGTTCATGGAATTATTTTCAATGGATTGATGATTGCACATATCCAGCTGCCATGGGCTTATGCTTTGCCATGGAACAATGGGTATGGTTTATCATGGATTATGCTTTTTAAAAGCTGTCTAAAAACCAACCACCAACGCAGCTGGCTTAATTGTAGATCGGACAAGATACACTAAAACAGACCGACAATAACACCGTCCTTATCAATATCAATCAATTCGGCAGCTGGCTTTTTCGGCAACCCTGGCATGGTCATTACATCACCTGCAAGCACCACAATGAAACCAGCACCGGCAGCTAACCTAACTGCCCGTAATGGCACATCAAAGCCTTCAGGACGGCCTATAAGTTTCGGGTCTGTGGAAAAGGAGTACTGGGTTTTAGCGATGCAAACTGGCAGGTTACCATAACCAGCTTGCTGCAGGTTGGCAAAGCGGTCACGTAATTTCTGGTCAGCCACAATATCATGGGCACCGTAGATTTTCTGGGCTACTGTTTTTACCTTGTCCCACAACGACATCTCATCATCATAAATATAACAAAAATCACTGGTGTCATTTTCTACCAGTTCAACCACCTTTTCAGCCAGTTCAGTGGCACCAGAACCACCTTCAGCCCAGTGATTGGCTTCAATTACCGGAACCCCAAGATAATCACATTTTTCCTTAACAGTTGCCACTTCTGCTGGTGTATCACTGACAAATTGATTAATCGCTACCACTACCGGCAAACCATACTGCTGAATATTCTCAATGTGTTTTTTCAGATTTTTAATGCCTGCAACAACCGCAGCCACATCTGGATTATTAACCGCCTTTAAAGGCACACCACCGTGCAGTTTAAGCGCTCGAATGGTAGCCACAATCACTACTGCATCAGGCGCTATACCCGCTTTACGGCACTTGATATCAAGGAATTTCTCAGCGCCTAGATCAGCACCAAAGCCTGCCTCAGTCACCGTATAGTCACTCAATTTCATGGCCAGCCGCGTAGCAACAATTGAGTTGCAGCCATGAGCAATGTTGGCAAAGGGTCCACCGTGTACGAAGGCAGGGGTATGCTCCAGGGTCTGTACTAAATTGGGGCTAAACGCATCTTTCAACAATACTGTCATGGCACCATGTACGTTAAGGTCTCGGGCTGTGACAGGAGATTGATCATAAGTATAACCAACAACAATATCGCCCAGCTTTTGCTTTAATTCTGCCAGGGTATTAGCCAGACAAAAAATCGCCATTACTTCAGAAGCCACGGTGATATCAAAGCCACTTTCCCGGGGCATGCCATGGGCTGGCCCACCCAATCCAACATTCACATTACGCAAAGCACGGTCATTCATATCCATAACCCGCTTCCATTCAATACGACGAGGGTCAAGGTTCAGGGCATTACCTTGGTGTATGTGATTGTCCAGAGCCGCAGACAATAAGTTATGAGCCAGACCAATGGCATGAAAATCACCGGTAAAATGGAGATTAATGTCTTCCATCGGCACAACCTGTGCCTGACCACCACCAGCTGCACCACCTTTAACACCAAAACAGGGGCCTAGGGAAGGTTCACGCAGACACACAACCGCCTGTTTGCCAAGCTGATTTAGGGCATCACCCAAACCAATAGTAGTGGTGGTTTTGCCCTCTCCAGCCGGGGTAGGATTAATAGCAGTCACAAGAATCAGCTTACCGTCCTTACGTTGTTGAGCACTGGCAACAAATTCAGGGCTAATTTTAGCCTTGAGCTTGCCATAGTATTCAAGATTTTCAGGACCAATACCCAGTTTGGCCGCAATATCACCGATAGGCTTTTTTTCTGCCACACGAGCAATATCAATATCAGACAGATTATTCTTGGACATAAACTCACCTTGTAAATAAGAACATAAAATCTCACTGAAAGCCTAGCAGATAACCAGACAATCAAAAAAGCCTCATCATGTTAATGCGCTGTCAAATTACTACAGTCTTGAATGCGGCATGTTATTAACACTCAAACCAGTAACAACGCCTCATTGAGGCAAATGCCTGGCCATTTTCAAGATCGGAAGGTTTTCCTAAATATAAGCCCTTGGTCACCAACATCTGGTACAGTGGGCTATTTAACTCAGATACTTCATTCAGGGCCAAAACGTTTTTATAACTATCCAAAACAGGGCCACCTTGGTCATCTAGGCTAGGGTAGTCATACAACATGCCATACTACCCAAGATTTAAATCAGATCACGATCATATCTCATATCCACGCTAGCCACGCTAGCCACGACGGCGGCGATTACTGCGAGGCACATGTCGCTGGTTTGCTGCACCACCACCAACACTCATGTCACCACGGTATTGGGCTTTAGCGCCATTTGATACTTCGCCCAGCGTGGCCACAATGTGTTCTAAACTCGGCACTAGGCCACGCTGATACCCATCCAAAGCAGCTCGCATGGCAGCAATATGTGTCGGTGACGTGCCACAACAACCACCAATGATATGAGCACCTGCATCAACCGCCAGGCGCGCATAATTGGCCATCAATTCAGGCGTACCGTTATAACTAATATGGCCATCAATATATTCTGGAATACCACAATTGGCTTTCGCAACCAGAATCACCTGATCACCACCGGGAGCCTGACGCATATTACAAATACCCACAACCAGTTCAGCAGCACCCACGCCACAATTGGAACCACAGGCAAACGCGGATGGCTGGCTATGTTGGCAAGTAGCAACCACGGAGGCCGGTGTCACTCCCATCATGGAACGGCCATTGGTGTCAAAGCTGAAGGTACAAACGATAGGCAAACCAGTTGTACTAGCACCAGCAATGGCAGCCTGGGCTTCTGCAAGTGAAGACATGGTCTCAATCCATAATACTTGTGCTCCACCCACCTGTAACGCCTCAGCCTGTTCAGCAAAGGCTGCTACAGCTGCAGCTGTAGTAAGGCTACCCATGGGCTCCATCAACTCACCTGTCGGGCCCATAGAACCAGCCACAATAACCGTACGGTCAAAGGTTGATACCACCTCACAGGCAATACGTGCCGCTGCCTGATTGATTGCTGCAAGCTGTGCTCCAGCCTGGTGAAGCTGCAGCCGAAAGTGTGTACCCCCAAAAGAATTTGTCAGTAGGATATCAGAACCGGCAGCAATAAAACTAGCATAGTGTCTAGCGATGCGCTCTGGATGATTTAAATTCCACAGTTCTGGTGCATCACCCGTTTCCAATCCCATGGCAAACAAATTAGTGCCAGTTGCTCCATCAGCAAGCAAAAAGCTTTTTTCAGCCAATAAAGACTCCAACACGTTGTAGTTCATAAATCGACCTCAATTTTTATATACATGATTTAGCTGATGCAAAGTAACAGTAAACAATGCAATCAGCATACTGGTTTGCAGGATTATAAGACCATCTATTATGTTTGAATGCACAGATGCCTATCCAGACTGATGATAAACCTGCAACTAGTCGCCGATTTTAAGGCCATACCACACCACCAGCACAAATTAATCTCACACTACTAGTAAACAAAATGATTTGTTATGATAACGCTTGGCTCAATTGTATAACAGAAAAAACCGTTGTAAATAGATGAAATCTTATACTCGAAGCATTAATACAATTCACACTTGGGCTTGCATGATGACTAATGCATGACACAATAGTATACAACTGTAAATTTACAATGCATGACGTCTGCAAGCAGGTGATAGTCGCTAGTTTATCAGCAGCAAACGACAATATTAAGCAAACTACCATTAAACTTCACCACGAATAAAAATGTTGGCAACAATAAGATTAATTGTTGCCTGGTGGATAACAGCAACCGATTTAGGAGTGAAATATGAGTGAAACACCTGCTCGTAAAAGAAGTCGGGGTGGGCGTGCAGCCCGCCAAGCCATACGTGCCAATACACCAGTAAAGGCCCCTGCCTATATTACTCGTAAACTACAACCTTTCGACGTGCTCAATGAAGATAGTTTGCAGATGATTGAGGCAAATGCTGAAACCATCTTGGCTGAAACCGGTATTGAATTTCGTAATGATCCAGAAGCGCGAGCAATCTTGCAACAGGCCGGAGCTGAGGTACAGGGTGAACGGATTCGCTTCCCGCACGGCATGTGTCGTGCAATTATCCAGGCTTCAGCACCAACGCATTATATCCAACACGCCCGCAACTCCAAGCGCAATGTTAAAATCGGAGGCCTTAACACAGTCTTTGCCCCAGGCTATGGCTGTCCCTTTGTTCGTGATCTGGATCGTGGCAGGCGTTATGCTAACCTAGAAGATTTCCACAATTTTGTTAAATTAACCTACCTCTCGCCCTACCTGCATCATTCGGGTGGCACCGTGTGTGAACCTGTCGATATACCTGTCGAGGTGCGTCACCTGGATATGGTCTACAGCCATATCAAATACAGTGATAAGGCTTTTATGGGTTCAGTAACTGCCCCGGAACGGGCTCAGGACACGGTGGATATGGCAAAAATTGTGTTTGGTGAGGAATTTATTAAAAGCCACACAGTACTCACCAGCTTGATTAATGCCAATTCACCGATGACATTTGACGACGTCATGACTGGAGCAGCCAAGGTCTACGCTGACAACAATCAAGCCTGTATTGTGACACCCTTTATTCTGTCAGGTGCCATGTCACCAGTAACAGTGGCCGGAACCCTAGCTCAAATCCTGGCCGAAGTATTAGCGGGTATTACCTTTATCCAGGCCTATAGACCTGGTGCGCCCTGTGTATTTGGCACCTTTGCCAGTTCCATTTCCATGCAGTCAGGTGCCCCAACGTTCGGCACCCCGGAATCTGCTTTGGTATTATATGGTGCAGCCCAGCTAGCGCGTCGCCTAGGCCTGCCATTCCGTAGTGGTGGGATGCTGGCAGGTGCCAAGATTGCCGATGCTCAAGCCGCCTATGAAAGTGCCAATACCCTAACCCCCAGCCTAATGGCTGGCGTTAATTTCGTATTGCATGCGGCAGGATGGCTGGAAGGAGGGCTGACGATGGGCTATGAAAAATTTGTAATTGACCTTGATCAACTTGGAATGGCACATACATTCAGCAAAGGTATTGACACTTCTATCAATGGGCAGGCCATGGATGCTATTGCGGAAGTGGGTCCCGGCAATCATTTTCTGGGCTGTAGCCACACTCAAGCTAATTTCGAGTCTGCTTTCTATCGATCCAGCCTAGCCGACAACAACAGCTTTGAACAATGGCAGGAAGATGGCAGCCAAGATATACAACAAAGGGCCAATGCACTTTGGAAGAAAATGCTGGCAGAGTACGAGGCACCACCACTTGATGCCGCCATTGATGAGGCACTGTGCAACTTCATTGCTGAACGCAAGGAAACGATATCCAACAACAATAAGTAATACCTTAATAAGGCGCTCAACGAACTAAATCTACGTGTACCTGTACATATTTATTACTCAGTCTCATTAAGACTGCCCACCTCCTAGGCAATTGGCTGTGGCTCGGCTCTTTTGGTTGCGTTGTTGCCATTCTACAGCGGTATAACAGTGTAATGCCAAAGCGTGAATTGGTGTTTGCATGAGTTGGTGAACTCGCTTGTATATAGCTTGGTGACGCTGCACCAGGCTCATATCGACAAAATCATCACTAACCAGCACAAGCTTATAATGACTGTCCATAGCCGGGCCATGGTGCTTATGACTTTCATTGTCTAACTCGTAATAACTTAGCTTGACCCCAACCTGAACCAGTTGCAGCAATTTTTCGCCAACTTTATCCATGGATAACCCCCAAAACTGGCATCATACGCTGTTGGGCACAGCGGCTCAATAAGCACAATGTAAGATCATGAACAACTGCACCATATCGACTAGCCTGAGTATTCCATGCGGTGCAAAAATCACCATTGATCACTTTATTCATCAAATATACGGGTTGATAACTTGACTCGGATAGAGGACATCATTATCATTCGCGTCTTGGTTAGATAATTCCCCGATAGCTCAGTTGGTAGAGCAGTAGACTGTTAATCTATTGGTCGCTGGTTCGAGTCCAGCTCGGGGAGCCAATTCAAAAACCCATCGCAAATGCGCTGGGTTTTTTTTATTTAGTGACTTACCACTGCACCTGCAATTTTCCCATCACAAAACCACTGAGCACGCCATACCTGATATGCCACATCTTGTTGACAATAATGTGTTGGTTATTTCGCCAAAATATACTCTGGAGTTTATGCCTGTGAACCACTTATTCAACATGAACAAAATGAGATAGAATGGGTAGAAGTAGACTGATCAACTCGACTCTTGCTTGAATAATCGTTTAGAACAGTAATATTTTGCCTGGAAATACCTCATAAAGATTCCAATTACAGGCTTGTTCCCAAGCCCGTATAACTGTTGGTAGTCATTGGTCGATACATACGGCAGCGAACTAAATTTTTAAGGTCATTGAACTGCCTAGTAGCTGGCACAATTGAACTAAGAGATAATCCTATCGCCTTTGCAAAGCATCCTTTAACTTACCTTTTTTAGGGACAAAAGAATTGTGTTTTACAAACATCCTGTCAATATTTCTGGCAGGATTGTACGATCCGAAGTGATGCCCGGCACCCTCTGCTGACTCGAGTTCAAAACCCTCAAATCCGTGGCCTAAACAACAACTGTGACAGTTTATTTTATTACAATGGTCTTTTGCATAATGAAAGCCTCCAAAGAAAACCGTACAAGATTCTGTAACTGGTTATTTTAATCAGGCAATTTAAGGCATTAGCTAAAACAGAAGGCGATAAAATAATTTACTGGTGCTTGATCATGTTAACCTGCCTGAAAAATAGCCTGTCAAAAGCGCAGGTATGCCAGACTTACTGGAGGAGGCATTTAGCTTATCATGTCCTTAACAAACAAAGCACTCACAGAGTTTACAGCCAGATAATTGTTTTAGAGCAAAAAAATGATTGCATTGGTTAAAGCTGAATGAGTGGTCAACTATACACAGCAGTGTCTATTACGTGATGAAAGCAATAGGTACGTCATGGATTAGTACGCACTCTAAACATCTAGGGTAGATTAACAGCCGCAACAACAGTTTAAAAAACTGTGCTACCTTAGCCGCGCAGACACTTACAGGTAATGTATCTTGGGCGCAGTTGATCTATATTAAATACGCACAAGACAACAGGGTTAAACCAGTCGGATGTAGGCCAGGAAAAGAACTCGTCCTCGTATTTTTATTTGTAGGGCAGTTTGTCCAAGCACAGAGCAAGCGTTGGGGCTTGTTATTCCGTATGGCAATAGATAAAAAATAAGTGGTTAAAGAACCAATGTGGTAAAAATAATGATGCTTATTCTAAGCGGTGTTGTCGAAGCTTGCTAAAACTTCACCGCAAAAACTGGTTTAGCATATAAAAATTTTATGTGATTTGTGTAACGCAAACCAAACCCCTACAGCTTATGTGTCATGGTTGATCGCCATAACCAATCCACTATATCGGGATGATCTGCAGACAGCGGTGCCTGGTAGTAATAACTGCTTTGACAGATACCAAAAACTAAACACACTAGCCTGATACTGATTGAATAAAATTCGTATCCTTGCAGAGCCACAGTTTGAACACTTTTTTGTAATCGTATCTCAGGCTATCTCTACCTTGAACTTTCTGTAGCAAACATGTTTTGAGCCGAAGGTTCTCGTCTTCTAGTTCCTTGAAACACTTGCTCATTGGTGTATCCATACCACTAAATCTTAACCAATACTGGTCAGACTACACAGTACTCATGCCATGCTCCCGGCACACCAACTCCTTGTTCATTTTATTCCAAAATTGCCAGTATCTGGCTATAGCTATGGCTTACACTAATAACCATGATATCAGAGAAACAGGTTAAAAACTGCAGCCTACTATGTAGCTTATGCAAATTATCCCCAGTGCAGACATCAGCGTGTATGTTCGGTTAGGCTTAGGCCACCACAGCACAATACAGGGAGTGTATGGAAAAAAGCCAGCATTTAAAAGGATTTATACTGACCCAGACGCAACCTACGCTGCCTACATCCATGACAAACGAGCGGTGATAGCCACTGCAAAATGACTACTTGTTAATCATTTAATATCCGTGCATTTTATAAACAAATATGCAAATATACTGAGCCTTCTGCCTAGGCCAATGTCAAGTAACCATAAAGGTTTGCTTGATACTAGTAAATATCCAGGTTGGCTGCCAAAAAATGCCGCAACAGTTGTTGTAAGATCCATGGGTCTGCACTGCCTGCCAGCTCTCGGATAGAATGCATAGCAAAGGTAGGCACTCCTATATCCAAGGTTCTGAGTCCCAATTGAGCCGCAGTAATTGGGCCAATAGTACTGCCACAACCCATATCACTACGCATCACAAATGACTGCAACGGCAATTGGTATTGCTGAGCCAATTGCCGTATCAGTGAACTGGTAAGTGAATTGGTGGCATAGCGCTGGTTGGCGTTAAGCTTAATAACTGGCCCATGGTTCAGTAGAGGACCATGCTGATCATCATGCCTGTCAGCAAAATTAGGATGTACGCCATGAGCATTGTCAACGGATATCATTACTGATGCGGCCAGCATGCGTTGGCGTTTGGCTGTATCAGGATAGAGACGCTGCAGTAATGACAATAGAAAGTTTCCCTGCGCTCCTTCTGCCGTCTGGCTTCCTACTTCTTCATGGTCATTGCAGACCAGCAATTGACTCGAACCTGTTTCATCAGCTAATAGACTGTCTAGGCATGTATAGCAACTCAATAAGTTATCCAGTCTAGCTGCTGATATAAATTCATTATTCATACCTACCAATGCTGGCGGTTGGCAATCATATAAACAAAGATCATAGTCCAGCACCTGATCAACCTCCGATCCTTGATCAGCCAAATGCATTTGTAGTAAGTGCCTCAAATCTGCTGCATCACCTAGATGCTGGCCCAATATGGGAGGCAGATCGGTCTGAGCGTTAACACTATGCTGTTTATTGGCTGTGCGATCCAGATGAATGGCCAGACTGGGAATAATAGCCACGGGTCTCTGCAGATCCAATATCTGGGTTTGTAACTGTCCATTGCAGCGTGCTACTACCCGACCTGCTAATGATAAATCACGGTCAAACCAGGGATGTAGCAAAGCACCACCATAGACTTCTACGCCCAGCTGTAAATAACCTTGTTTAAGCCGTTCTGGATTCGGTTTAATTTTCAAACAGGGGCTGTCTGTATGAGCACCCAGCATGGCAAAATATGGCCTGGCCTCGGCTGCCGGCATTTTAAAGGCTATTATAGATGACCCATTGCGGCTAACCCAGTAACGACCACCTGACTTGATGCGCCAGGGCTGACGCTCATCAAGACCCTCAAAGCCAGCTGCCTCGAGCCTTTGTTCTATATTGCTAACTGCATGAAATGGTGTGGGTGATGCCTGTAAAAATCGCAGCAACCCATAATTAAAGTCAGTGGACACCATATGCTCCTATTGTTTATGTGCTATGCCTGTGGGTTAATTGATCCATATAGCCACCTCATCGGTTAAAGAAACCTATCTCACGGGCACGAGCGGTTCGAGGGCAATCTAGCTTAGCAGCAACCTCGTTCTTAACTTGCTGTAACAACCTCATTAAGCACGCGCGTTAAAGTTTGGTTACAAAGTATTTAAATAAACTTAAAATACCATAGCAGTATGTCCAATCATTTTTATTTCACAGCAATTGCTTGAATTGATTTACATCTGCTATCTTTAATCCAGTATGCAAGATATTACTGCATGTGGAATTGATTTTCAGGGATTTAGTTGGTTATATCTGTATCATAACCACAGGCACTAATATGATACTAAACATAGACGTTAAAGCTACTTATACTCTTTTATCAATGTACTGAGCAAAAGTTACAGGATTATCCAGCTATTGCGCCCATGATTAAGGATGCTAACATGAATAGATTAAGACGCCGGTGCACAGCATAACAGCAAAGCCGGTAAACTTACGGCTGGCATCACGTGAGGTAGCTCATTGATATTAGGACAACGGTGTTATTCTGCACCAGATCGATACCAATAACTGATGCTGTTACGGCAATGATTTGGTTAATCGCCCAATACTAGTAACATCAGATATCCCGGGAATTACAATATATGCAAGACATCTCTCACAAACGCCCCTTCAGAAGCACTTACTGGCTTGCAACGAGCTTGGTTGCAATAATAGTTAGCATGCCCTGCTGGGCCGAGATCATGCGTCCCTATAAGGCGACCTACAGTACTGAGTGGCAGTTTGGCCTGCGTCTTTCAGGAAAAGCTGAGCGTAGCCTCAAACAAGATGAGCAAGGGCATTGGCAACTGCGTACTGAAGGCTCAGCTATGTTAGCCAACCTGACCGAAATTAGCCATTTCAAACTGCAGCAACAGCAATTAGTGCCACTGAAATACTCTTACCACCGCCAAATTTTTAATAAAACCCGCCATGTTAAACTGATTTTTGACTGGCAAAAAAGTCAGGTAATGAATCAGTTAAATGACCAGAACTGGCGTATGAAAATAGTACCCGGCACCTACGATAAACAAATTGTGCAGTTACAGTTACGGAGAGATTTACTTGCTCAGCGGCCTAATTTATCCTATACAGTTGCTGATGGCGGCAAACTTAAGGTTTTTTCCTATCAGATTGAAGCTGAAGAGACCATAGCAACCCCACTAGGGAAGCATCGTTCTATTCGTGTCAAGCGGGATCGTGGTGGTGATAACACCCGCAACACTTGGATCTGGTTCGCACCAGAACACAACTTTATAGTTGTGCGTATTGAACAACAAGAGGCCAATGGCAAACATTACCAACTCAAATTACAACAGCTAACCTGGCTTGATTAACACGACAGGCAAAATACTGGTAACAACGATAAAGATGAACAAAAGCTGTTAAATTGGGTAGCAAAAATGACTAATCATACTATCATGTAGATATTCGATTATCGTTTAAATCTTGTTGGCCCAATCAGCTTGAGTGTAATTTCAAAAATTGCACCACCATACCCCACATTAATATAGATAAACCGGAAGAAGATGATCCAGCCATTGCGATACAAACACCATTGCCGAAAAACTAGCGTGCTAAAGCACATATTATGGATAACCTTGGCCCTACTGGTTAGTTATTCTCTACAAGCCAACAGCCTAATGGATATTTATAAACAGGCAGAGCAGCAGGAGCCTAACTTTCTGGCAGCACAATAT
Organism: uncultured Pseudomonadales bacterium; assembly: GCA_943787595.1. Lineage (GTDB taxonomy): Bacteria > Pseudomonadota > Gammaproteobacteria > Pseudomonadales > Balneatricaceae > CALSNA01. The sequence goes on along the minus strand of CALSNA010000004.1, from coordinate 540,176 downwards.
AATCTGGCAGCCGATCAACAGAAGCTACCTCAGGCTCAGGCAGCACTGTTACCTCAGGTTAACATTAATTTGAACAAGAATTGGCCTCTGGAAAGTAGCATGGGTGCTAACAGGAGGTATGGGGTCACACTCAATCAACCCGTACAACTAGATGCCTATTACAATTATAAGGCGATCCAACAGCTGGATCGCAAGGCGCAAGTGACATTTGAAAAAGCAGTTCAGGATCTGATATTCAAGGTCATTGATACATATTTTAAGGTCTTACTTCAACAAAACGCGCTCGAGTCAGCTAAGGTGGAACTGAAGGTAGTCAATCAACGTCTGGATCAATTGCAGCGTCAATTTGAGTTGGGCATGATTACCCTAGCCACACTACAGGATTCCGCAGCAACTCTGAAGCAAACTGAAGTGGCTTTGCTGCAGAACCAAGAAAGTTATGATCAGACCATTGATGCATTGCGCCTACTGACCAACAATAAAGGTAAACTGGCTATAGCTCCTCTAGACGATGACTACCCAGTTATACCCATTGTGCCATCAACACTGCTTGAATGGGAACAGCTAGCACAAACCAATAATCTTGATCTAAGGGCAACGGATTTGACAGTTAATCAGGCTTTCCACAGCTACGAAGCTAAACAAGCAGGCAGATACCCTACTTTATCTGTAAGTGCAGATAAATTTTATACCTACAATGCACTCGGCTTATCTGAGAAAAGTGACAGCGCTAAAATTAGTGTCTCTCTATCTGGTTCACTGTATGATGCAGGCCTCAATAGAGCCCAAACAATTGAAGCTATGAAAAAATGGCAGGCCAGTAAACAACAGCGATCAGCAACCTGGCGCAGCATCAGGCAACAAATCAGTACCCTGTATCGCCGAATTCAAACTAACATAGCCCAGGTCAATGCACAGCAACAACTGGTTAATGCAAAACAGATTGCCTTACAAGCCAAAGAAAAAGAGCAACAACTGGGACTACGGGATCTAGTGGATGTGTTGCAAGCACAAAGGGACGTCTTCAGTGCACAGCGTAGCTATGCCAGCGCCCGCTTTGACTACCTTATGAACAGCGTAAAAATCCGACAGGTTGCCGGTATACTCGCCACGGGTGATCTCAAAAGGCTAGATTACTGGCTACGCTAAACAAAAGCTATTCGCATACAGGATGGTCAGTCCTGACTGATACGACTAGCCACTGCCCCTTGCTGATTCCTATACTTGGCATCGCCGCGTTTATTATAGGGGCGCTCTGCAGGTCCTGACATCAATTCAAAATTAATGGCACAGATCAGCATGTTCGGTTGCAAAGCTAACGGTAGCTTGCCACTATTGAAACATTCCAGCACAATGGGCCCACTCCAGCCAGGATCAATACGATGTGCAGTTACATGAACCATCAGACCCAGCCGTGCCAAGGATGAACGCCCATCCAGCCAACCCACCACATCAGCCGGCAAAGTAATGGATTCTAGCGTAACTGCCAGGGCCAGTTCTCCTGGATGCAAGAAGAAACGTTCACCCTCGGCAAGCTCAATTTCATCACTCATAATTGCTTCAAGAGTCTGATTAATTTCCTGACGACTGGCACTGATATCCACAAATGGGCGTGCGTGATCTACAAACACTCTAAAACTATGTCCCAAACGCAAATCAACACTGACACCACTGATTGCCTGTATTGATGGGCTTGGTTCAATAACAATTTTACCCTGATTTAGATAGGCCAATATATCTCGGTCACACAAACGCATAATCAAAAATCCTGCATTACATGTTAGATTTGCACTAGACCACAAGACCTTAACAACAGTTATTGTGTGGGCGCCATGATGATAGCACTAGATTAAAAATACAGATGTCCATGCTTATTATAGCGAATTCAAATACTGCCACACCATCATATAGTTAATAGTGACTTGCGTCATACAATCCTTATTATACAGTCAGGCATAAATAACAGCTACGGAGTCAATTATCATCAATACTGATTTCCGGAAGGTCTTGAGAACTGGCTGAAGACTCTAGCTGCTTGTCTACTGCGGCGGCTAATCTGCCATAGGTATTGGCAACGGCACCCTTTGGATCAGCCACTACCGTAGGTTTTCCACCATCTACCTGCTGTCGAATGTTCATGCTCAGCGGAATACTGGCCAGCATTTCAATCTGGTATTCGCGAGCCAGAATATTACCACCACCAGCACCAAAGACCGGCTCTTCATGACCACACTTACTACAAATATGGGCGGCCATATTTTCCACCACACCCAGTATGGGAACATGCACTTTACTAAACATTTCAATTCCCTTGCGGGCATCAAGCAGAGCTAGATCCTGTGGTGTTGTTACAATTAAAGCACCGCTGATATTAGCGCGCTGGCACAAGGTCAACTGAATATCTCCAGTTCCAGGTGGCATATCCACAAACAAGTAATCTAAAGATGGCCAGCGAGTCTGGTTCAGCATTTGTTGCAATGCACTGCTTGCCATAGGTCCACGCCAAACCATAGGCGTACTGGCGTCCACTAGAAAAGCCATCGACATAACCTGTATTCCATAGGCTGACAGAGGTTCAAACCACTGCTCATCTACTACATCAGGTCTGCTACCTTCAGCAATTCCTACCATCAAGCCCAGGCTGGGGCCATAAACATCTGCATCAAGGATACCGACTCGTGCCCCCCGTGCCGCCATGGCCAGAGCCAGGTTAACAGTGGTAGTCGATTTACCCACCCCTCCCTTACCCGAAGCAATTGCTACGATGTGTTGGGCTGATACACTGGTTTCAACTGTGCGTTGCATTAAAAATCTCCTCTTGTGGCTCAACTTCGTCGCTGCAGCCAAACGCCACATTCAACATGACTGGTATAGGGGAACTGGTCAAAAAATGCTAGCCGCTCAATAGAATGGCTGAGACCAAGATACTCCAGATTAGGCAACAAAGTGGCTAAATTACAGGATACATACAAAATATTATGGAATTGCTTAACCAGCTGCAGCGTTTTGATGTCCAAGCCACTCCTGGGTGGGTCTACCAATACCGAGCCAAAACGAAAGGATTTTAAGTCAATACCTTGCAAACGCCGGAATGGCCTAACCTGATTCATTGCTTGAGTCATATCCTCGCTAGACAAGCGTACGACAGTCACATTATCAATGTCATTTTCAGCCAAATTTAATTGGGCTGAATTAACCGATGCTTTAGCAATTTCAGTGGCCAGAATTTTATTAAAGTGGTGTGACAAAGGTAAGGTAAAGTTGCCATTACCACAATACAATTCCAATAAATCCGGTTGCTCTCCCTGACCCAGTTCAGTTGCTATGGCGCAGACCCAAGCGAGCATTTTCTGATTCACTAGTGCATTGGGTTGAGTGAATGTATTTTCTAACTGTTGATAGTGGTATTGGCGCCCTTCCACTACCAATGTTTCCATAATGAAATCTCGTTTAAGCACTCGCTTTTGTTTGCGACTGCGGCCAATAATGTCAATATTAAACTGCTGCTGTAACACCATTGCCAAATTCTCCCACTGATCATCCAGTGGCTTGTGATATAGCAAAGTTACCAGGGTATCTCCCCTTAAGCTGGTGAGACAATCAACCTGAAATAGACGTTCCCGCAACAGTGGTTGAAGCTTAATGGCATCCAGCAAAGGCTGCATTAAGCAATTGATGGATTGTGCTGCCGGAAGAAACTGTTGCACCTTGATGGGATGATGTTTTTTGCCTGGGGGAAACATGACATAAAACATATCATCTTCCTCATGCCAGACACGAAACTCAGCACGCATTCTATAATACGCAGGTTCAGAGGCATAAACAGCCAGCTTGGGCAATGCTTCTGGCAATTGCAGTAGCTTGAGTCGAGACTCAATGTCAACTACTTTTCGTTGCAGCAACATCGCATAAGCCTCAGGGTTTATGACATGCATAAAGGTATCGATATAGCATTGTTAACTCTCCATAGTAATGTCAGCGGCATATGCCAATATGCACTGTGCCCTATAGCTACAATTGATTAATTTCATATTATAGCAATTGTAGCTGGTATGTTATGCCCTGTTATTCTGAAAAAGTCCACTTTCAATCGTGGAAATCATTAAAAAACATAGCAACTGTTGCCAGTTGAATTAACAAAATCAATGGCTTACCTGCTAGCCTTAAAGTACAATTCATCTATTTAATATATTTAAATCATAATAGTAGACTACATACATGCAACCACTTGCAAAAGCGCTTCGGCAACAAGGTGTTGATCCAGATTTAAGCCATTTGATTGACACCATAGGCAAGACATGCAAAATGATCGCCCAACATCTTATACAAGGGCCTGTTAATAAACTGCATGGCTGCGCCGGGACCCTTAATTCACAGGGTGAAAGACAAAAACAACTGGATATCATTGCCAACGATTTGCTGAAACAGAATTTGCTTGCCCAGACGCTGGTCTCAGGGCTAGCCTCGGAAGAAGAAGAGCACTGCGTCATAGGCGATCCAAAAGGACGCTACCTGGTAGTCTTTGATCCACTAGACGGTTCTTCAAATATTGATATCAATGTATCCGTAGGAACCATATTTTCTATTCTCTGTGCTCCTGAAGGTCAAATTGATGACCAATCCTTTCTTCAGCGTGGCCATAACCAAGTGGCAGCAGGCTATGTACTGTATGGCCCATCTGTGATCATGGCGTTAACAACAGGCCAAGGTGTTGATATGTATAGCCTGAGCCAAGATGGTAATTATTACCAAACCAGACATCAAGTAAAGATTCCCCCCCATACTCAGGAATTTGCTATCAATATGTCCAACCAGCGCTTCTGGGATACCTCCATGCAAAGATATATTGCACACCTGTTAGAAGGTGAACAAGGTCCTATAGGCAAACGTTTCAATATGCGTTGGATTGCATCTATGGTAGCGGAAGTACATCGTATTTTGACCCGGGGAGGAATTTTTATGTATCCTCGAGATAACCGCGATTCAATGGAGCACGGCAAACTACGGCTGATGTATGAAGGCAACCCCATGAGTCTACTGGTAGAACAGGCCGGTGGAGTTAGCAGCACTGGCAACACTAATATTGTTGATATATGTCCCAATGATATTCATCAGAGGGTACCGGTGATACTCGGTGCGATGGCAGAAGTAAAACGCGTAATAACCTACCATAGGTAATACAAATTTTCTGCACATAGAGGCAATTTCAACACTGCCAGATTGTAATACACGGTGAAACATATAGATGTATAGCATCAGTTTTTTTGCATGGGTAGTCATGGCATGCAGCTAAATTTTCAGCAATTTAATGAGGCTGCTGGGCAAGTCCCTTTGCTAATGCTTCATGGCTTATTTGGTGATCAAAGTAATTGGCGTTCTCAGGCTTGGCTACTGAGTAAGGACCATTGGGTCATCACTACCGATTTACGTAACCATGGACATTCATTCCATGACCCAAAGATGGATTATTTCACTATGGCGTCAGATGTGCAGAAGTTATTGCAATATCTGCAAGTGTTAAAAGTCGATTTATTAGGTCATTCGATGGGTGGAAAGGTAGCCATGCAATTGGCATTCAACCAGCCTCAATTGATTCGCAGCTTAATCGTATGCGACATAGCACCGGTTAACTATTCACCGCACCATGATGATATCTTGAGTGCTATGTCCTCCATAAACTTGAATCAATTAACGTCTCGCAACCAAGCATGTGCAATCATGGCCAGCAAGGAACCTGATGCACGCATAAGGCGATTTCTACTGAAAAGCTTGTATCGAAGCACCAATAGCACCTTTGCATGGCGCTTCAATTTAACAGCTATTCAATCCAGCTACAGCAAAATTATCGAGGCACCAGTGGGATCAGCCTATACAGGGCCATGCCTTGTACTTAAAGGCGCTAAATCAGACTACATAAAAACAATCCATAAAGCAGTTTTTGATACGCTATTACCTGCTGCAAAGTTGCAACCAATGACTGGCTGTAGTCATTGGCTGCATGCAGAAAAGCCAGAACTATTTTGTCAGTTGATTCGCAATTTCCTAAAATCCCTGTGATACGCTTTAACTGCCAAACATCATTAGGCTAACAAATTGTGTTAAGTTGTTTCTAGAAAGTTTTGACAGTCAAATATTTTAACGAAATTATGATAATAAGGAATTGGCTTCCTCGATTAGTCTCTATCCAGGCACTAAAATCAGTCAGAACAATCAATATGGGATGGTCCTAAATGGTAAGATTCATCTAAAATCGATTTACTAAAAGTATCAGATAAGCCTAATAGGAACTAACCATGCAAGTTAATCAAGTACTTTACATGCTGTGGCAAGATAATTTAATAGATACTGTAGCTATCATCTGGTTCTTCATTTGTTTTTTCGGCTATAAAAAATATGCCATCCAGATCTCCAGACATAAGCCTTGTTTAGCCAGCGTATTGCACAATTATCGAATGCAATGGATGCGGCGGATGCTAAGTCGGGATATTCGTATCACTGATGTCACTGCAATTGCAAATATTGAACATCAAGTGTCTTTTTTCGCTTCTGCAAGCATGATTATCCTAGTCGGGTTGGTAACCTTATTTGGCTATGGTGGAGAAGCTCTGCTCATGCTGGATGAGATACCGCTAGTAATCAACCAAACCATGTCCGAATGGTATGCCAAAATACTCCTACTGATCTTGTTATTTGTGTATGCCTTTTTTAAATTCACTTGGAGTCTAAGACAACTGGGATTTGTTTCAGTTATGATATCGGCTACTCCTCAACCAGATGAATATGATGTTACAGCCAGTCAGAATATAGCTAACCGTACTGCCAAAATGATCTCTATGGCAGCTAATAATTTCAATTTTGGTTTACGTTCTTTTTATTACAGCCTGGCAGTATTGACGTGGCTAGTCAATCCTGCGTTATTTATAGTAACTACAGCGATTGTTGTGGTTATACTCTACAGTCGGGAGTTTTGCTCCAGTTCACTGGCAGAATTAATGGGCCTCAATGACGCAAAAAACAACCGCACCTTGGTAAAGTATGATCGACTATAAACTGCCTAGAGATTTGAGTTAACAAAGATATTTAATAAAAATGCAGCAAATTTGTAAGTAACTTTATATAGAACAGGTAATGACATACATTTTTAATCTACTTGTAATCAATGACAATTATCAAGTTATGGTGGTTAAACTAAACTAAAGTTGTAGCCATAGTAAACCCAGAATAGTCAATGAAAGTTCTTTTAATAAATCCAGATCAAAATTTAAACATGCTAATCTAAAAAAAATTTCAATGATATTATTCATGGTAGGTATTAGAGGCAAATTCACCTCCAAGGGCACGACATAAAAAAATACGTTGAATCAGAAAAATTAGAAGTGTTGTAACGACATAAGTATAGGAGTTACTTACAGCACTTTATGTCAGCGTCAATCCTTGGGTAATCCGCTGACTGGATATATTGCTCCATTAAATTATTAACAATAGAAGTTATTAATTATTGTCTTAACTATCTAATTATGAAGTCCAATAATAATACAATATGAATATTGTATCTAAAATAACTATTGATACAAGGTTGACACATTTTACATCATTATCTAAGCTGTACTGGTTTATTTTGAGGTATTTAAATGATGAATTCTAATTTACTTCTACCAAAACATGCTCGCATAAAAGAAATAGCCAAACTCTCAGGCTTAAGCACAGCTACTGTTGATCGTGTTATACACGGCCGTGAAGGCGTACGAAAAACAACACAGCTTAGGGTAATGCAAGCTAAAAAAGCCATTGAATCTGGCAAAGTACCGGTAGTAAATCGAAATAAACCCTGGCGCATCAAGATTTTTTTGCCAGACAATGCTGGCCCTTCAACAGAATATCTAGCCAAGTGTTTTCAACAAATTGAGCTCAATGGAACCTATAGTATCGAATGTATTTTTTCCCGTAAACTAGAACCCATAATGCTGGCACGCAAGCTCAAGGCATGTATAAACCAAGGGGTTGATGCTGTTGGCGTACAAGCATTAGAAGACCATCGGGTCAAAGAAGCCATCGAATATTTGCATAATAATGGCATTCCCTGTATCTCCATTGTAACGGGTATTGATACACCATCCGTTCAAGGTACTATAGAGATAGACAATCGATCCGCAGGCAGGACTGCTGGCTATCTTATGGGTCAATTTACTCAAACAACTGGTGAAATAGCTATTGTCTCAGCAGGGCACCTATATCGAGCCCATGAAGAAAGGGAGATGGGTTTCAGGGCAATAATACGCAGGCAATTCCCAAATTTGCATATTATTAGTACCGTATGCGGGCATGATGATTTTAATGGAAATTATCAACAGGTCGAAAACCTGTTGTCGCAGCATCCAAATTTAATTGGCATTTACAATGTGGGGGGCGGTGTAGAAGGTATGATAAAGGCTGCAATCGACTCTAATATTAGTATAAAGACAATGATTGTTACTCACAATCTCACACCTGCCAATAAAGCATTTCTAATGGATGGTCATGTCAATATTATTATTCATCAAGATATGCAGTTAATTGCCACAAGATCCATCAATGCACTAATCTCTATACTTGAAAAAAAAGAGCATCAAGATCAGTATCTTCCGATAAGTGTAATCACTAGGGAGAATATCACAGGATTTAATTTCACATAAACAGCCTTGATACATTATGTTATTTTGATTTGCTGGCAGCAGTAGAACCCAAAAAGGTATCTTGCAAGCCAGATGGAGCTTACAAAATTTTTGCCCAGATATCTATTACCTGCAGGTATCATTAGCGGTCTATTATCACAGTATCTGCCTTGCACAACCTGAAAAAAGCAGTTTTCAGCCTTTACTTTCAGAACCCTATATCAAAAAACTATTTAGCCATAATGAAAATACTGGCTTTAACACCAGACTCATAACCCTTGTGGGCTTTAATCTCGGCAATGTTCAAATTAGTCTCATGCAGGCTATACAGTGTGTTTTTGCTGCGCTTATGTAAGTGATAAAGACGCTACGCTTCCCTAAGCAATCATACTGTCGTATCAGTCAGGGCAAGATCATAATGATCTATTTGACGTTGCCAGTCCTGTATCACACGACCAGAAAAACATTTTGTTTGTTACCCTGCCCTGCACATATGCTGATATTGTTTAACGTGGTCATAACAACCTATTCTGGGCATTGATTGGTATCTATCTTTTACATACATTTGACGTAACACACACTCATTATTACAGGCGATAGCCATCGACTGCCAGCACATTTGTGCTTCTCTGATAAGGTAGTATCAACCACCACATGCTTCAAGCTTTAGGGTTGACCAAATATATCATTTCGATAAAAAGCTAAACTATAAAAGTACTGCAACGATGGTGAATCGAACCCTTGCACTACAACAACTTCATTAGAAAAATTATATTCCTTGTAAATACATAAGTCCAGATGTAGGAAAAACAGATGCTCCAATTGCGATACACGAATCGGCCCCCAGTTCGTCGTCTAACAAATCCTGATATATGGTTTCTGGTATGCGTACCAACGCATGATTTATACCTCATATATCATCAAAGCATGTTTTAAACAAATCACTCTAGGACTATAATTCCAGCACTTTTGATCTCACGGTTTTCTACAATCTGTTTGGGTTATAGGGCTAAAAAGAGCTGGTTTTAGTATCAGACACCATTGATTTTTTATTGAATTATATCTTAAAAAAATAAGATTAAGTCTCAACTTGTTCAACTAATAAAGTTAAAACAGTGGAACAGAAAAAGGGTTAAAGCATAATTTTTATATTGATGTAACTATTGACATGTGCATCACTAAATAAACATTTAGGAATGCTAATTTAATGTTCTTATTAAATATACATGTAATGTGGAGTACTGGATAAAGCTCAAAAAATTAAGCTTTATCCATAAAGCACTAAAATTTTGATGAGTTTAGACAAAAACACAAAGCTATAAACAAAAGCTTATATAGCTTTGCTATGATGTGTCCAGTAAATTATAAATAATTTTTTATTTTATAACATTATTAATTTGGATAATATGCTCAACAGAGCTATTAGTCATATCTAAAAATACATTTGGGAACAAACCTAACCAGAAAACAATGATTAATGCAGGCACAACAATTATCAATTCATGCAGCTGTAGATCATATGTGTTTACATACTGGGTCTTGACTTTGCCAAGGAAAGCTTTACCAAAGTAATTTAGGAAGTAGGAACCACTCAGTACTACTCCCACTAACGCCAGAACTGCATATATCCAATTAGCATTAAATGCCCCAACTAATATTAAAAATTCAGCTGTAAAACCACTAGTGCCTGGAACTGCAATGAATGAAAGCCCTAATATAAAAAATATTCCAGAAAGCCTAGGCATCTGATGCGATATGCCACCTAAAGACTTAATATCAGTAGAACCATAACGCGAATATAGAAACTCCGTCATCAAGAACAAGGTAGTCGCGATAATACCTAAGTGGAACAGTATGATGATTACACCTTGAATGCTATTAAAATTAAATGATGCCACGCCAATCAAAGCAAGTCCAACGTGGCTAACACTAGCAAAGGCGATTAAGCGACGTAGATTTGCTTGAACCAATGCAATCAATCCACCATATATAACTGCAATAATACCAAATACAGCGAGTACCCAACCCCATTCTGCAAGCGCATCAGGTAATAGTGGCATAATAAACCTGATAATACCATAAACTCCAAGCTTAAGACCTACCAAAAATGCTGAAGGACCAAGAGGGCCTGCCATAAGAGTAGAAGACAACCAGGTATGGAAAGGTATTATTGGGGCTTTCACTGCAAAACCAATTACTAAACAAATTAAAATAGTTACTTGCAAAGGCATAGGAATTTCTATGTTCATTAATGCAATTAGATCAAATACTTTAATTTCAGTAATCCCGGCTGCGTTTGCAACGTTAATATGATTAAGTCCTAATAATAGAAACCCAATTAACAATGGGGCAGAACTGGCTAGCATGTAGACCATATACTTCTGTGCAGCATGCTGCCGATCTTGTCCAACACCCCAAAATTGTATTAATAAAAATACTGGTATTAATGCCAGCTCCCAAAATAAGAAATAGAGGATTAAATCCAGTGATGAAAAAATTCCTATCGTCGTAGATACAATAATAAATAATGCAATAAGATATTGCTTTTTACAGTATTTAATATTTGACCAAGATGCGAGAATCAATAAAACATTAATAATAGCAGTTAATGGAATAAATAAAACACTTATACCGTCAATACCTAAATGATAGCTTACACCAATAGAAGGCATCCAGTTTAACATTTCAGTGAATTGAAAATCTGCTGTACCAGACTTAAATTGCACTAAAACCAAGAGGGATAACACCAGTTCAATTAATGCTCCAGCAAGCGCTAATTCACGTAAATGTTTTCCTGAATAAATAAAAATAAGCACGCACCAGAATAAAGGCAATACAATCATTGTACTTAGTATTGGAAAACCAATTTGCTCTAGTGCTGTAATTTCGTTAATAACCATTCTAAATTTCACCCATTAGTTCTATAAGTCTTATTATTTGGCATTAAGCTCAAAATCACTATTTATTAAAGCTATGAACCAAAGATTCAAAACGACTAGAAATAGCATATATTGAATCTAATTCAATATATGGTTCAAAAAGACCATTTACATACACTAACGCTATAAATACTAGCATGATAAGTGCTTCTCTAAATTTTAAATCAGAAAAATTTAGATTATTACCTGAACTAACAAGATGATTATCTAATAGTGTACGTTTAAAATACATAAGAAAATAACCGGCTGAAAGTAGTGCAGCCAAAACTACGGTAATCAACATTACCCAATTGCCACTTAGTGCACCTAAAATAATGGTGTGTTCAGCATTAAATCCAAAAGTACCAGGAAAACCGATATTCCCAATTACTAAGGCAATAAAACTGGCAGTTAATAAAGGTGTAGTGCGAAATAGATAATAGTGATTATTATTTATTTCTAAACTGCCAGTTCTATTACTGATAAAGTTAGATATGAAAAATAAACCCACAGTCGTTATAAATAAATTTAAGGCACTTAACATACTGCCATACAAACCAAGAGCGTTTAGTGAAAAAGTTGCCATCACAATAACTCCAAGGTGGGCAATAGTGCTATAAGACAATAACCTTAATAAGCTAGATTGTACCAACGCAATTAATGAACCATAAATAACACTAGCGAGACAAATTAAAACACCTATTATATAAAACTCATCAATCGCATCAATAAATAATGGAGTTAATCGTATTAAACCATAAACTGCCGTATTTATACCTATTAGAAAAACACTCATTGTTAAAACTGGACCATTATTTATGGCCTTAAGCATCCAGGTATGAAAAGGAAATAAAGGTGCTCTAAACATGAATGCAAAAAACAATATCGGAAAAACCACGTATTGTATATTTTCTGAAATAGGCTTGCTAAATAAGGAAATATAGCTAAAAGAATTATCACCTGTTGAAGTTTGATTAGCTAATACAGTAAGGCCAATAAGCATAGCAATACTGGAAGCCATCATACTGCTGGAGTAATGCCTACTAGCTTCTTTACACTTATCACCTTTACCAAATTTACTAATCAACCGACTAATTGGATAAATTTCGGCTGCAATAAATATCCAGAATAATAGCAAATCCATGGATAATAACGCACCTAATTTACAACCAAGACAAAGTAGTACATAACTAAGGTAGTTGGCTTCTATTTTATTTTTATTAGTTAAATAAATATATAAGACAAGTAAAAGGGTTGTTAATACTGCCCATGGCACGAATAACAAGCTTATTCCGTCAATACCTAGAGAGTAATTTAGACCTATCCATAAGTTAGACTGTTCAAAAAACTGAATATCAGCTGCCTCAGGGGTATAGTATAAAATTACAGCTCCACATAACCAAAGTTCTACTACTAAAACAAACATTGTAAATACATGAGCATTATCAATTTTATTAAAATAACGCAACACGATAGCAGAAATAATCGGAAACCAGATTAACGTACTGAGCAGAGGCCAATCTAATTGTCCATAAACAGAAAGTTCGTTAAACATCGTAATTTATCCAAATATCCAAATAATGAATGTAGAAAAGAACAGTATAGAAATAAAGATAATTATCCTTGGTCTGTCCAGCTTATTTTCTTGATTTTCTAATATATTACCCCAATTTAATACAGCACTGGTTATGCCTTCATTAATTAATTGGTTAAATATTTTTACTTCTAACCAGTTAAATATATTAGACAAAATCTCCATAAATGCTAATAATGAATTATTAACACCACCTCTAAACACTTTGAATTCGATCAAACTAAAGAGTTCACTGACTTTTTGTAAAACAGTACTTAGAAATATGTTGTTATGTTGATAGGCGGCAAGTGGTGATAACCCTATAAATCGATCAATGTATTCAGAATCAAACCGATCTAGTGTTCTTCCTACTTTGGTAATTGGAGTAACAATATAGCGATTAAAATACTCATCAATCCAGAATACATTTAGTACAGTAATATACATACGACGATAATTGTCTGTTACATATGTCTTTTTAACTTCGGACTGGAAACGGTCAAAATATAACCCAACAATCCAGGCAAATAAGACAATTAATAACATGAGCCCCAGTAATATTGCAGGTAATAAAGTTGCTGATTGATAACCCATAATATTTATGGTGCTATTGTAATCACCTAGGAAACTCTGGAACCATCCACCTCCGGAACCACCTGGCAATAGTCCAAGTACAAAAGCAAGAACAATGATTCCCGTAATAGTTAACATAGGCTTTAAGATTAACCCATTGCGTCCGGTTAAATGAGATAAGTGCTCTTCATTCCCGTGCGCAAAAGATTGGATCACCAGACGCCGTGAATAGTAAATTGTAGTAAACCACCCCATAAAGATTAATGCCAACAGGATATAAGCTGAGCTGGCCAACTCGACACCTACAATACTCTGGCCTGGCCACCAACCTGATATTAGAGGGAAACCGAGCAGTAATATTGCAACTATCAAGGCTATGTTTGAAAAGGCTTTTGCATAACCTGTAGGTTTTATCGGTCTGGTTAACTTTAAATTTGGCCTACCATGCAGATGATGGATAATAGATGGCGATGTTAAAAACAAATACGTCTTAACAGCCGCATGCGTTAGCATGTGGAATACAGCTATTGCGTAAGCCCCCATACCGCATGCAAGAAACATTAATCCAAGCTGGGATATGGTTGAATAGGCTAAGACACCCTTTATATGCGTTTGCACTAAACCTACAATACCAGCAAACAATGCGGTCACTGCACCAACGATTGCCACAACCAGAAGCACATTAGGCGCATGATCAAAGATCTGGAAATTACGCGCAATCAAGTAGACACCATCTTGCACAGCAGCGTGAATTAACGCACTGGCAGGAGTAGGACCTTCCATAGCTGTAGCTAACCATGTAGAAAAAGGCAATTGGGCTGACTTGGCCATGGCTGCAATTAGCAGACACAAGGCAATTGCCACCAATAAGGCCGGATCGGTATCAGGAACTTTGTCAAATACTTCCATATAATTGAGAGTTCCAAAAGTCATGGCTGCAATCAAAATAGCGAGTAAGAACCCAACATCTCCGATACGGCCCATGATCGCAGCTTTATTTCCATGAACTACACTATTCTTGCGCTCATAATGATAACCAATCATGAGTGCCATACAAACTCCGACCAACTCCCAACCCAGGAATGTTACTAAATAGTTGTTTCCCATAACCAACAGGAGTAGAGAAGATAACATCAGTGGTTTTATTGTGAAAAACCGGAGCATACCTTTTTCATTTTGGAAGTAATTCGTAGCAAAACGGGCAATGGGTACAGGAAATATTGTGGCAATGACCATCATAAATGCTGACAGACGATCAATTAAGAACCCCATCTCAATTTTAATATTGCCACTGGTAATCCATTGGTAAAATATTACTTCCCTAGGCTCAGGGTTAATTATGACGTAGATTAAAACTCCCAGAGCACCAAAAAATGAGAGCGTTGTTGCCCAAAAGGCGATTAATCTAGCCGCATGTTCCTTGTACCATTGATGATAATTACTATCTACAGGAGTAAGTGAACTAAACCCATTCAACATTGCCGCTAAAAACGGTAATCCTGGGATGAGTATGACAATTGCTTCTAACATGGCTAATCAGTCTCTTGTTTTTTATGCTGTATTTTTAACAATAGTAAGCGGATCAATAAAGTCGGTGAGGCCACGATAACAGTCCCAAGAATTATCTTTTTCCTGAAGCTGTTTCAAGGGCTTGTCACAAGCGACGAATGTTAATTGATTTGGATCAAACATTACTAATTCCCCAGTATCAGGGTTAGCCACTATTAGATGAATCCATTCATTATTGAGTAAGGTTTGAACAAGTGGTTGACGGCCATAAATCTTGCCGAGTACCTCTGGATTAGCTTCAACAACCAGCTGCAGTCGCATTGGTTCATGAACTTCTACCATCTGTAGTGGTAAACCCGTACGAAGGTCACTCATTACCCCTTCCATGACACCAATCAGACCACTGACGTTATGAGGAATTTTAGTATCACAACCGTAGCGCTTGTTATCAACAGTAGAGAAATAGTATTCTAAGTTAATACCAGCACCAACTGGACCCACAGCTAGCAGGATTCGTTCTAAGATATCACCACTAAGATCGTCTTGTGGATTATAAGAAATCAAGAATGGCCTACGATCAAGAAACAAGCCTTGTGTGAGGCTTCGACGCCCGACTACAGCAAAAGAATTAGTTGCATGCCCCCATTCAGGTCGTACCTGACTGATATCAATAGCTCGACTTTCTATATGGTGTAGGGATTTTTCTGGAGAAACATCCTTAGGTGCTGAATCAAAGCGCCTGCACCGTTCTTGTGCAGAGAAGGCCCTGGCATCATCAACATTTGCCAGTAAACGAGATAATTCATCATGATGACTATCAGGAACATTCTCAACATCATAATAACTCATACCTTCATGGCAAGTATTATGTTGTGATCCTAAAAACCAGGTGTCATCAGGAATGTTCATGCCACGTTCCCTTAATATCTTACGTATCGCAGGACGATTGGCTAAATCAGAAAATGCACGGGCATTCGGACCTCCGTGTTTACCACCACATGCACCGCAATCATGGGCAGATTCATGTGGATTATTCAAACTGCTAGAACCATGTCCACATAAAACTACTAATCTTGCGAATTGTCTTGTTAAACCAATTGTACTTAAAAAATTAAATACAATGTCAGCCTGTTGTTCCAGTGGAAAACCTACATTATCAAGATTATGATTATTTGATGCTTCTATGGTTTCACTGTCCACGGTATCTAAATTTAATTTAGTTATAGCACTTGGAACAAATTTATTATGTATCTTTTCAGAAATTTTGTGAGTTTTATTAGGCGCAAATATACTCATATAAAGCTGAATAATTATTGGCAGCCCTAAAATATCCAAAAGAAAATATGAGGACACTAGATTCCTTTTTGCTTCCCAATAAATATTATGAATGTATTCAGACCACTTATTCCTATGGTCATTAGCCTTGGCCATTTTTTCAACACCTTGGCTATTTAATATATCTACCTTCTCCTGTGTCGAAGATAGAACCTCACCATAGCTATTGGTTACATTACTTTTTATAAAAGCAGGTGCAATATCTTTATCATCTGAAATATTGACCTCATTTATCTCTCGATCAGGTATTACAGCAACAGGACAAAGTGGAGTTTGGCCATGATCATGAAGGGCTTTATATTGCATTGGTAAACCAAAAAATCCAGCTGCACCCAAGGTTTCAATTTTAGGATTAATTTCCTCTAAATGACGCCTTATGGCTTCTTCACGCTCATCAATACAAAACACAACTTGTGCCTGTGGACGACTATCACGGGTAGCCCAACGACCTTTACCATAATTAACTCTTAAGGCATTGGTAATTTTATCACGATAGTTACCTTCATAAGCCTGAAGCCATACTGCTCCATGATCTGTACTAGGGAACATATCTATAACAGACAATAACTGATCACGAGTGTTTTTATTCAAGCAATGAATATCAGAAGATGCCAGCCCAAGACACTGTGCTAAATTAAATAAGCGCCAAACATCTTTATTAATCACATCACCAGAAATATTTATCACTGCTGAGTTATTATAGAGCCAAGTTGTTTGCGCAATAATTTCCCAGCGCTCAAGCTGGTTGTTTGAATTTTTGACGCTAAAATTTAATAATTCATGGGTACTTTGAGCCATAGATTCGGGCAATTTACCAAGCTCTAACATTTCTCTAACGTACAACTCAGATGAGTTAACGCTAAAATAATCTTGAATAGACTCGATACTTGCATTAATACCCCAATTTTCCATGCAACATTGCTGTGCTACTAGTGTCTCAACGGTAATGCGTATCGCTAGAAGTTCCACTAAATCTGCATGCTGAACAGAATTACGAAGGGAATCTGGCTTAACTTCACGCCAAGCCACCATGCCACTCCAGCCAGGGAGTTTTTGCAATAATTGACATATCGTAGAATCCCATGCTGATCTCTCAATACCTAACTGATTAAATGCATTTTCAATAGCTTGTTCTGGCTGCTCTGGTAAATTAGATATTTTCTCCTTCCAGTCATTAATATCATATAAATCAAAGCTTTTATCAAAGGGAGCAATCATACGCCAACTGTTATATAACCCTAAATCACGGGTTGGCATGTGCCAGGCTGCTAATCCTTCATCCAGAAAACCACCTAATATTTGAATCATGTAACGATTGACAGCTCCGTTGATATCGTCACCTGTCAAAATAGAAAGGAAGTCAGTATGAGTCGTATGGCAGCCAATTTTTGCAATTTCTGCTGTCGCTATTGCGTTTGTATAATCTTTGGATTTAGCTTTGATGCTATGATCATCTAAATTATCATCTATACTGAATCCAGAGCTTGAATAAGCGTGTTCGTATTCAGCTAGTGTTGCCGGATCAGTAGGTGAATAAGGGTTTAATACACCATAACTTTTAATACAACTGATCCATAGCATGCGACTTGCGTAAGTTTCAATGGTGTTGATATCACCATCTAATTTCTTGGCAAGGTCAATTACAGATGGCTTAATACCAAAATGAAGTGGCATAAGTTTTTCTAGTAAATTAACTTCATTCTGCAACCATAGAGCATGAATTATATCGGTTCCAACATTTAATTGGTGAGACTTGAAGTGAGTATCAATACAGGATAGGTAATTGGCCGTCAATTTTTCAGGTACATTAATACGCTGCATTAATGATTCAATTGAATGGTTTACCCCGTTGTTTAATTGATCATCTCCTATGATGCTCGTCACTTCATTTACCAGATAGTGCACTAGGTCTGTGTCAGAATGAGCTACGAACCAGTCACTAAAGGTCCAATCCTTACCTATTCTATCTACCGATTTTTTAAGAAATTCTCGTGACTTTTTAATCATGTCATTACGTGCATCGGCTGACAAGTCTTCACGAAATTTTAAGGTGACGTTACAATTATCTACTTCATAAGATAATTGCTCCGGTACAATTGAGTCGATACCACTAATTAGATGATGACGAATAATTGTTTCAAGAGAAACGGTATTGTTTCCAATATCAAAACTTTTAGGGAATTTTAATTTTTCAGCAACGCTTTTGATGTGACTAGAAATATCACTTTCAGTAATACGTCCGTTACGAAAGAATTCACGATAACTTTCATTGGGGAGGTATCCTTCACCTCCAGTTACAACTTTAGCCCTTTGAACAGCTTCATAAAAGGAATATTGTTCAAAGGCATGTAGTGTATTGTGATGAATAAATGTTTCAATTGGGCCTTGAGGCGTTAAGTAGTGTCCATTATGAGTAACATCATGACGAATTTTTTCATGTGCTGATGTTAAATTGTTACTGTGCATATCGGGTATACCTTAACTATTATGTATGTAGTTGGTATTTAATAGGAGATATGGGAAGTATTATTCATTGCCTCATATCTCCTAAATAAAGAAGATGAATTAAAATATTAGGGCCATTTGAACCATAGTGGCATTCATCAAATTTAAGGCTAATTGTGGAAATAAGCCTAAGCCAATCATTAGTAAGACAAGGGGGGCTACTGCAAAAATCTCATATCGGTTCATATCATTCAGATTGTTCCATTTAGTATTTGCAGAACCCATAAATATCTTATTAATTGCACTCAATGAATAGGATGCACCTATAATTATACCTATGCTTGCAAGCACAACGGCAAGACCTGAGCTTTCCAGTACGCCCATGAGTATATGGAACTCGGCAATAAACCCGACCAATCCAGGTAGTCCCATGGAGGCAAACAGAGTCAGTATGGTTATGGATGAATAAACAGGAACTTTGTGGACTAAGCCTCCAAATTTATCTATATTGCGATTATCCGTACGGTGATAAATTAAGCCTACCATATAGAATAGTGCGCCTGTTATTATTCCATGAGCTACCATTTGCATGGTGGCACCAGTAAAGCCTATTGCCGTTAGCCCAGAAATACTAATTAACACAAAGCCCATGTGGCTTATTGAAGAAAAGGCCACCATTGACTTAAGATCAGTTTGCCTCCAGGCCAGCACAGCTCCATAAATGATATTTATAAAGCCCAGTATAAGCAGTAAATAAGCAAACCACTCCATGGCCTGTGGCAATAGCTGACTAACACGCATCAGGCCATAGGCACCCATTTTCAGTAGCACGCCGGAAAGCAGCATACTCAGTGGTGTTGGAGCTTCAACATGCGCTAAGTTCAGCCAACCGTGGAAAGGGAAAGCTGGTACTTTGACTGCAAAGCCAATAAGGAAACCTGTGAATATGATAATTTGAAGTGTAGGCGACCAATTTACATGTTGTAATGCTAGTGTATCCATATCAAAGCTATTAACTGAAGAATAGATAAACAGAGCAACTATAGACAACAACATTAATATGGAACCAGTCAACGTATAAAGAAAGATTGTTGTAGTGGCTTGAGCGCGTTTTTTACCACCCCAAATACCAATTAAGAAATAAATTGGAATCAAGGTAAATTCAAAAAACATGTAGAATAGCAACCAGTTCTGGGCAATAAAAACTCCCATCATTGAAAATTGTAACAACAAAAACCAGCAATAATATTCTTTTACACGCTCAACAATATTGTTAGAGGCCAGCAAGGCCACAAAACTGATTAATGTTGTCAATAACAACAAAGGCAAAGATAAACCATCAACACCTATGTAGTATCTTAGGCCCATTTCTGGTAGCCAATCTCGCTGTTCAACAAGCTGAATTGCTGGTGAGGATCCATCAAAGCTGGCAATCAAACTCCAGGACAATAGTAAAGTTAGCCCTGATATCGCAAGACCTGCTTTCCTAATTGATTGATCATCCCTGAGAGATACGATTGACAGTAAACCAACGATTGGCAACCAAAGTACCAAATTTAACATGCCTTAAACCTCTTGTTCATTACTTGACCCATACTCACATTGGGTGACTGGTTATTACTTGGACCACGCCGACATTGGATGATTAGTTGTTCCACGCAGTGTGGTTACTTTATTAACACTGCCTCCAGTTTGTTCATACTCTAAAGTGAAGTCACTGAGACGTTCTACTACGGTATGATCAACGTAACGGCAATCGTTAAAGTCAAGCACAACGTTTTTACCGGCAGGTATTTGATCCAACTGAGTTCTCACACTGATAAAGTTGCCAAATCCAAGGGAGCTTTTGAAACGAACATTAGTCTTATCACCATCTTCCTGAATTTCCATAGACGGAATAAACAAGTTACTCAATACAAATCCAGTACGTGCAATATTTACTATGAAGGCTACTATCATACCAGCGAATACACCCATCAGCAGATCTTGCAGCACGACTATAGCAGTAGTCACAGCCATAAATAGAAATTCTTCTTTACCAATATGCATAGCATGCAAAAATTCTTTGGGGTGAGCCAGCCTGAATCCAATGACTACAAGAATACCTGCAAGTGCGGCTTTTGGAATCATTCCAAGGTACTTAGTGAAGAAAGCAACACAGATTAACAGGAATAACCCATGGAAGAAGTTTGACCAGATAGTTCGAGCACCATTTTGGACATTCGCAGCACTACGAACAACTTCAGCAATCATTGGCAAACCGCCCAGCAAACTGGCAATTGAATTGGCGATACCTTTACCAATGAATTCTTTGTTCATATTTGACTGGCGCTTCCAAGGGTCCAGTTTATCTACAGCGGATGCAGTTAAAAGTGACTCAAGGCTTGCAACAAATGTATACATAACAATCCATTTTAGTGCCGCACCCGGTGCTACACCAAGAATGGCAAAATCTGGGGAGGCAAAGCCATCCATAATATTTGCAGGCAGCAGAGGCTTTAGTAACTCATTGTCAGTCAAACCAAAAACCTGGCCTAAAAAAACGGCCAGCATGACCGCAACTAGAGGGGCAGGTATTTTCTTTATTAAGCCTATTTTTATGAATGGCCAGATCACCATTATAAATATGCATATAATACCAATGATGCCCACTTCAAAAGGCATGCTCACTATACTGGATGGAATGGCAATTATGGTGTCGAGCATGGATCCCTTAGCACTATAGTCTCCCAATGCTACATGGATCTGTTTTGCCATGATGATTACGCCAATCCCTGCGAGCATGCCATGCACTACAGAAAGTGGGAAGAAGTTGGTCATTTTGCCAGCGCGCAGTATGCCTAAGACAATCTGCAAAACCCCACAAATCACACCTACAGCCAATGCCCCCTCATAGCCAAGATCAGCAATGGCACCAAGCACGATAACTATTAGTCCAGCAGCTGGGCCATTGATGGTGACATGGGATCCACTGATAAAACCACATATAACACCACCGACTATTCCAGTGATAATACCGGCCATCGGAGGAGCATTAGATGCCATCGCAATACCAAGACATAACGGTAAGGCAATTAAGAAAATGATGAAGCCAGAAACAATATCGAACTTCCAGTTCTCTGCCAATCCAACTATTCCAGTCTTAGGCAGCATTGTATTTTGATTATTTGACACTTATATTTTCTCCTACGCACCATATTCAATTTTTAATACGAAGTTGGTGAATATCTAATTAAATGGACTTTGAGATAAACGATATGTTACCTTAACATTGGCACCGTATCAAATTTCAAAAATTACTGTATTCTATTTAAAAAAAGACATTACAACAACTCTGAATTGATAAAAATTTCATTTAAATTTAGCCTGTGTGGCAAGATAATTATGCTTAATAGATAATAAAATTAAATCAAGTGACCAGACTGCACTTACCGAGTGCTATCTATTTGAATTTAATTGATAAATATTGATACAGCCTGATTGCTACCCAGACCCAACTTATTAGATATCGTAATCTAATATTACCGTTTTGGATAACGGATAACTCTGACAACTGAGCACATAACCTGCTCTAAACTCGTCATCTTGTAACACGTGATTTTCCTGCATGTACACTTGACCTTCAATAACCTTGCATGTGCAGGTGGCACATACACCTGCGTTACAGGACCAGGGTAGATCAGCACCAGCTTCCAATGCAGCAGCAAGAATGCTTTGGCTATTTTGAGCTAGTTCAAAAGTATGGGTATGGTCATCAATATGTACGGTGATGGTGGAAAACCTAGTATTGGCTGGCAAATCTGCAAAGTCATGATGTTGATTACCACTAATTACCGGCGAGGTAAATTGTTCAGAATGTATCTGCTGTGGTTCCAAGCCCCAGGCTAACAGTGCTTGCCTGACATCAGCAGCCATGGTGACCGGGCCGCATATAAAGCATGCACGCATCAGCCTGGGTTTTATCCATTGCTCTAGAAAAACATTAATTTTAGCGCTATCAATACGCCCAGTTAACAAGTCAATAGCTTGCTGTTCCCGGCTTGTGACAGAAATCATTCTAAAGCGATCTGGGTATTTACATTGCAAATCTTGTAGGTGCTCACGAAAAATCATGCTACCAGTAGTACGATTGCCGTATATCAGAGTAACTTTAGTATCAACTTCGATTTCCAGTATACTGGTGATAATGGACATGATCGGTGTAATACCAGAACCAGCAGCAACTAATAAGTACTCCCCTTGATGTTTGGGGCTTAGCGCACTTGTAAAATGGCCCGCTGGCGGCATAACATCTAAACTATGACCAACAGTTAATACGGAGTTAGCCCAGGTGGAAAAACGCCCACCAGGGATCTGCTTCACCACAATACGCAGCTTTTGCTGGCTAACACTCTCACAAATGGAATAGACACGGCGTACTTCTTCTCCATTAAGCTGGGCACGCAGAGTCAAGTACTGTCCGTGTTGGTAGTGGAATTTACTCTGCAGTTCTTGTGGTAAATCAAAAACGATAGAAACTGTATCTTCAGTTTCAGGCTGGACTTCAGCCACGGTTAGGCGATGGAATTGGCTCATTACGCTAGACTGCACATTGTATTGATATGATAGTTACTAAATTAATTTTAAATACTGCCTTTATTTTGTTGCACTCAACCTGCAACATAGAATCTACGATCATTACAACCGTTCAATAATCATTGCCAAGCCTTGTCCAACCCCAATGCAAAGGGTACAAAGTGCATAACGACCATCAAGATTTTCCAATTGGTTAATGGCAGTGGTAACCAAACGGGCACCACTCATGCCCAGTGGGTGGCCCAGGGCAATGGCTCCCCCAAGGGGGTTGATACGGGCATCTTCATCATCCAGTTTCAAAGCACGGGTGACTGCCAACACCTGAGCGGCAAACGCTTCGTTAAGTTCAATTAAATCCATTGCTGAGAGATTTAAATCTGTTTTAGTCATGACCTGGTGTACCGCTGCAACCGGACCCATACCCATGATACGAGGCTCAACCCCAGCACTAGCCATAGCGAGCACCCTGGCACGAGGTTTAAGTCCATGCGCCTGCACACCGGCTTTACTAGCCAGTAACAAGGCGGATGCACCATCATTGATACTGGAGGCATTACCAGCAGTGACACTGCCATTGGTGCGAAACGGAGTCGGCAACCCAGAGAGTACAGCAAGATCAGTAGTGCGCGGTTGTTCATCTTGACTAAATAGAAATGTTTGTTGTTTATGACGGTTTATAGTAACTGGAGTAATCTCGCTGACAAATCGATCCTGTTGCTGAGCAGCAGCTGCTTTGATCTGACTACGATAAGCAAAGGCATCTTGGTCAGTACGACTGATATTGAATTGTTGCGCCACATTTTCGGCTGTTTCCGGCATCGAGTCAGTACCATATTGGCTGTGCAATCTGGGGTTGACAAAACGCCAGCCTATGGTGGTATCAAAAATCTCCGCATGTCGAGAAAAAGCCTGTTCAGCTTTAGGCACAACAAGTGGTGCCCGAGACATGGATTCGACTCCGCCAGCAATGGCAAGTTCAATTTCACCTGCTTTGATACCACGCGCCAAGGTACCAACTGCATCTAATCCAGACCCACACAAACGGTTTACGGTACTACCGGGCACTGTTACTGGTAAACCTGCTAGCAAGCTAGCCATGCGGGCTATATTACGGTTATCTTCACCTGCCTGGTTAGCACAGCCTAGCATAACCTCATCAATCATCTGCCAATTGACCTGTGGATTACGCTCCATCAATGCGGTTATTGGAATAGCGGCTAAATCATCGGTACGAATACTCGATAGGGCACCACCGTAGCGACCAATAGGTGTACGAATGGCATCGCATATATAGGCTGTAGCAGGCATTGTAGTATCCTTCACTTGATATTGTAGCGAGTCAGTAATTGTTGCTAAACCAAACCATTACAGCATCTGGCCTAAGCTATATAATGCTTGACGCCTTGTAACAAGTTACTCAATCAAACTGGAACGGGTGGACTAACCAGTCAATTCAAAACCAGAGGCCAATCATCACTACTGGTGACTAGTGATCAGGGTAATGGTCATAAAACCCGGCTCCAGATTGATGCAGTTGTCTGATCCAGTCACACGGTGTATAACGATTCTGATCGACATGAAGAGCAAGATTGTTCAGAGTTGTAAGCAGCCATTCCAGGCCAACCTGATCTGCCCATGCAAGTGGACCCAGAGGATAATTAACGCCAAAACGCATGGCTAGATCCGCATCACTGACTGTACAGACTTGCCGTTGCACAGCATCGGCAGCCACATTAGCTAGCATCGCCAAGGTTCGGGTAACAGGTAAACCAGGTTGATTAGGCAACTCCACCAATTCAATGCCCATGGTCGCAAAAGCGTCCCACACAGTCTTAAGCTGTAATTTACTGCAACTGTCTGATCGTTGGCAGGCAAGGCTTTTACAAAGACCATAGTCAAAGGCTAGATCAAGGGCAATAGTTGGACCAGCATGACTAGGTAGAGGTGCGCCAAGGTGTGGTGTTATAGATACACCAGCCAATTGCAAAAAACCCTGCTCCACAACAGAAACAGTCCTGTGTCCGCTATCTAGTAACCGCTGAGCCAAAGGTTGTAGCCACCCTAAATCAGCACTGATAACCATGTCAACTTGGACACTTGCTGGAGTAACACTTACTGATGAACGGGCGGGTGAACTACTATCAGCGTAATCATAGAATCCCCGACCAGTTTTTTTACCCAAATGACCAGCGTCCAAAAACTGTTGTTGCAGGCTTGATATCTCGAACATTGGTAGTGAAAGACCTGTGGTCACCAATTGCGTTACAGCATGGTTAACATCTAGGCCTATGAGATCCATTAGCTCAAACGGTCCCATACGGAAACCACCACCTTGACGCATAATTTGATCTAACACAGCATACTCAGCCAGATTTTCAGTAGCCATGCGCAGGGCTTCCGCATAAAAGGGGCGAGCAATTCGATTAACGATGAATCCAGGTGTATCACTAGCAAAAACAGCGACCTTTCCCCATTGTTGCATAGTGTCCTTTAGCTTGCTGGCTAAATTGGAATCAGTCTGCGTCTGACTGATGACTTCAACGAGTTTCATTACTTGTGCCGGGTTGAAAAAATGCAATCCAGCCACTTGACCAGGATATTTAAGACCTGCGGCGATCTGGGCAATAGGGATAGAGGAGGTATTGCTGGCATAGATGCAATCTGGACCACAGATGTCCATCAATTGTTCTATTACTTGTTGTTTCGCGGCTATATTTTCAATAATGGCTTCGATGACCAAAACACAACCAGCCAAAGACTGCAGTTGGTCAGTTGGCGTAATACGACTTAATATGGCGGTTGCTTCAGTCTGACTCAAACGATTACGGGCAACCTGTCGATCTAATCCTTGGCGCAGTCGCTGCAGCGCTGTTGAGGCCGTCGCCAACTGCTGATCCATCAGTAATACTGAGTGTCCAGCCTGTGCCGCCACCTGAGCTATACCAGCTCCCATAGTCCCTGCACCAACAATGGCAATAGTGCTATGAAGAGATAATGCAACCACGTTCAATGTCCTTTAATTTGGTGATAAAAGCGATATTTATACGGTCAGTAGCCAGCACTTAGGATTACTAAACGCTGTAAATCACATTTTGGTTCGAGTGCTGATATAGCAGCCAACTTACATTCACAGATCTGCTCTATCAACACAAGTCCAGTTTCGGCTAAGACTTTTAGGTTAACCGAATTCAGATAAATTGTCACGATTCCCAAGTTGGTATTTGAAGGCATAATGAGTGTCCAAGGCAGGTTATCAGAGCACTCTCTGAAGTGAGTGTCTGTTGACTGTAATACATCACTAATTTAACATAGCGTTTTAAATTGTTGCTATGCATGGCAGTGATCGCTAGGTTTGAACATCAACAGCATCTTGTATCGTAACCAACAATTATACACCCTTTGATCTGTATCCACAGCAGAATAGCTGAATGTGACATAGGCCTACTCGCATATATCAGGGGTTAAAGTGTTAAATTTTATGACTTAGACATGCATTATAAAGAGCTATGACAGGCAATCATGGCATTTAAGCGCTTACATTTTTCCTGGTAAATGATTCTTATTTCGAACAATATCCTAGCAAGAGGATATAAGACAGCACTATTTCATGGCTACACTCGTTTGAATCAAAGTATATAACAGCACACAGATACGGAATAAAACAAAGCAAAGGAGCAACAAAATGAAGAGATGGGTTATGGTTACCGGCGCATGGCTACTGGCTGGAAGCATCCAGATACAGGCCCAGATTATGCTGGTTGAAGTAGTTCAGGATTCAGATGAAATTACGCAATTAATCAATAAAGAGGTACCAGTAAAGTCTTGTCAACAAAAAAGTATACCCGTGTACGACACCGCACCTAATGGTGATGCATCAACTGCCGATGTACTGGCAGGAGCTATTTTTGGCGGTTTAGTCGGTAACCAAGTTGGTGGCGGTAGCGGTAAGGATGCTGCAACTATTCTGGGTGCGATTGCTGGCGCTGATATGATCAATAAGAATAAAAAGCAACAAGTAGTAACTGGCTACAAGGAACAGGAAGTGTGTGATGTAGTCTACGAATCCCGGTCAGTCAACGAAGTAACTGGCTACAATACTTATGTTAAGTTTGCCAGTAATATCTGGCAGTTAAATACTCAAGCTCCTAGACAAAAAGGAGATTATATCAAGATTAAGGTAAGCCTGGAGGCCCAGTAGTAATTTACCAGAGACTGCTAACAATCAGTGCAAGTTAGTCTGGGTTGCCATCATTTGTTGCAATCGCTTCAAATCAATATTGCCACCAGACAGAATCACTAAGGTCGTTTTATTCTGCGTTGGCAATAATCCAGCCATTATTGCTGCCAACCCCACACAACCACCTGGTTCAACTACCAGCTTAAGATATTTCAATGCTGCTGTCATGGCACTGACCACTTGATCATCGGTAACCACTTTGCCACCACACAGCCGTTGCTGTTGAATTGGAAAAGTAATTTTTCCCGGTATGGGAGTTACAATGGCATTACAGATTGAGGCTGGGCAGCTACTATTGCGGAGTCGCCTGCCAGCCAGTTGGGAACGAGCCGTATCATCGTAATATTCTGGCTCAGAAAACCAGATGGGAAGATTGGGAAAGTGGTGCTGGAGGGAAATGGCAGTACCACTGATCAGCCCCCTCCACCGCAAGGACAAATAGCTTGGTTTGGTTTAATATTTCCAGCAATTTCTGCACCAATAGCCTCACGGCTTTCATGGTATCGGTCGTATAGCACCACCCTGGCACCCAAGGCTCGAGTATTATTACTTTTAATACTTGGTGCATCATTGGGCATAATGATGGTCGCAGCGGTATTAAAATGAGCAGCCGCAATCCCCTGAGCATGATTGCCAGATGAATAAGCTACTACGCCGGGCAATCGATCCATTTGACTCAATTTACTGAGTTTGTTGAAGGCACCACGGAACTTGGACGAACCTGTACGTTGTAGGGATTCGGCTTTGAACAATAAGCGCCCTGAAAATTGCTGATTCAATAGGGGTACTTCCAACAGGGGCGTGACCACAGCATGACCTTTGATGCGCTTAGCTGCTGCTGTTATATCTTGGTAACTGACCATAGGCCGACATCTCGATAATTTAGTTTTTACCGCTGTTCTAGTGCTAGTATTGGAATAGGTTTTATGACCTAAAGCATCGCTTTTACAAAGGGTTCAAGTGACTTGGCATTTGGGGTTCAGCAATCTGGAAAAACTGCTCATGGGCACATAGTCTTGGCACAAGAACAACCTAAACCTCTTCCATCATACACGGGCAGCGAATGAAGATTTAGAATTTGCTCATTATCTAGTCGAACTATTCTAACTCATGCTACAGTGCCGCACTGGCGCTACAATGGATGCAAAATATCCAGCCTAATTGCTACGTTGGCATAGCTCTATACTGTAGCCATCAGGATCCTTAACAAAAGCGATAATCGAGGTGCCTCCTTTTACTGGGCCACCCTCGCGGCTTACGATACCGCCCCTACACTTTACTTCTGCACAGGTGGCATAAACATCGGTGCAGGCAATCGCTATGTGTCCAAAGGCATTACCATGATCATATTGGTCTGTGTCCCAGTTATAAGTCAGCTCAATCAGGCAATGATCAGCTTCTGGACCATAACCAACAAAAGCCACGCTATAACGGTAAGCCTGATTATCAGATTGCCTGATCAACTGCATGTTGAGCACTTTAGTATAGAATTCAATAGAACGCTGGAGATTACCAACTCGCAGCATGGTATGTAATAAACGCATAGAAACCAAGAGACTCCCAATGGTTGTTGCCTGTTATCGCCAACAGCAGCGCCATTGGTTACTTAGTGTTAACAGATTGCCTTACTGCCAATTTAGATTAGAATCAACTAGATAGAGTTGGTTATGACCGATGTCCCTAACAGCAACCTAGTTGTAAAATTAACTCTGTAATACAGTATTTTGCGCCACATCCGAATGTAATGGCAGCAATTATCAGTTGTAGACATACCGGTTGTTAGCAGGCCGCATGTCCACTACTGAATAACCAAATATTATTTTTATTGCCTGAATATAACAACAAGTGATTTTCTAAGCATAGCAAGATTCAAGGGTGGGCTTCAAATCAAGGTTAATATCCTGTATATGTTATATTATTTTTATTATTAGCTGATCTGCTTGCAATGATAAATTTCCAGCCAGCCGACGGCCACTGGCAGAAAAATTGCTGATGGTGTGATAGCTGAATCTGTCCAGATCTCCCTAAGCAGGCAAAGGTATTTGTCTGGGTGCCAATGGCTTATAGTAGCTATTGTATTGATCTTGGATGTCGGTGAATCGCCAGACCTGGTTGTGAAAAAATTGCAGTTGCTCAAACTGGAATTGATCCTAGCCTCGTAGCACCCGACCTGAAAACTGGGCCAGCTTACTTTGGTCGTTTAGGTTGAATGCAAATGGGATAGGCTGAAATGACTACTACCAGTATCATAGCGCAGTTAGTGAGAAACGCTGTATTCCTGTTGTTACCAGCGGATTTCGCCCGTATAGTTAAACTGACTCTCATGGATATCCATAGGAAACTGCAATTTCGGTAGTTCCGACAACAGACTGGTAACATTGTGCTTGGGAATTGAAACGACCAAACGCTGTTCGCCAGTGGCAATATTCCAGTCAAATATTCCCGACCAAGTTGGCAACAAAGGTGGGCTTTCTAGCTTGAAGTGGCTATTTAACCGCCATGCAAGTAGATTAAATTGACCACGACCCAATAAATGAAGATCAGGCATTCCATCTATGTTAATACGGCTATTTAGTAAGTCAAAACTACCGGTAATGGGGCGACTGACATATTGACCTGAGCCTGGATTGACGACCAAATGCATGCCCTCGCTGGCGATTATAACATTTTTATTAGTATGATCTTGGCCAGTTAGAAAATCAAATTCCAGTTGGTTCCATTGCCAATTTCCATTACCAAGCTGGTAATTAAGCTGGATGGGACTGGAATTGGATACCTTGATTTTGTCAGCTGAAAATAACCTAGTCTGGCCATTATCCTGCCTACTTTCAACGCTAGATGCATAAATGCGGGCATCAGGCTCTACAGTCAACGACCAGAGTGTCGGGTTAAGCTGGATTTGGGCATTGACCAACCATTGCAGACGTTCACCATTGAAGGGCAGTAAATGATGCATGCTTAGGCTTTGTTGCAGGTCGAGATAGCCGCTTAACTCAGTTTTTCCCCGCCAATTAGCGCCACTGGTAACTTGAATATCGCTAAAACTCGCAAAAGCCTTGTACATAGGTTGGCTATTTTCCAAAGTAGCATCTACGGTGCCATGAAATACATAGTCTGCACTATCGTTCCGATCAGTAGAAATTTTCATCTGCAGGTCAAGATCACTGCTGGCCATCAGATTGAACCGGGCCGTATCCAGTTGTAACGTTTCCTGCAAGTTCTGAGGCACTGCACTAGCACGCCAGTCCGGTACCAATTTCATGCGACTACCCGTGTTGAAACGGATAGTTCGGTTATGCCCCCTCACCAGAGTTTGTGTCACATTGACATCAATATCGGCTGTTTTCACAAGCGGATGTTTAGGCAGCGCAATAAATTGCAGTTGAACCTGGTTTTCACCATCAACCAGGTCTAGAAAATCAGTCCAATTTTTAGGTGGAATAACAGGCATACTAAGCTGCCAATGATTAATTAATCGACCCTGTTTTAAAGGCATATTGATCCACCAGTCTTCACCCAGCCATGGTCCAAGCAAATCTTGCATAACAGGCAGGTTAAGGGCAGACTGTCCTTGCCATAATAGGGTATTAATGCCAGGACGAATGGATGACGTTAATTTAGCAACCGGGGCAGCCTTCTGGTGATTGTAAAGTTTGATCGTCACCTGATCATCAAGCGCAAAGTTTAATTCAGCAAAGATAAGGTTATCCTGGTTACTTGTTAGACGGCAAACCACATTGAGTTGGGTTGCTTCTTTACTCAGTTTGCCCGTGTATTGCAATCGAGAGTATCCTGGCAGCTCAGCGCTCGTTTGTAGCAGTTGCCCTTCGATGCGGCTAATTTCCATCGATTCAGGCCATCGGTCAAACCATTTAGAAGGCATGAATGCTGCCATGAGGATGGGTGCCTCATTAAGGAAGGACGTTAATTTGGATTTTTGCTCAGCTTGAATCAACAACTGCCCTATTCTTATACGATCAGGCTGCTGCTTAAGCCAAAGGGACTGTAGCGTATAATCCAAATCAATATTTTGCATATCTACTGTGTAGGCCAATTGGGAGTCGTGACTTTGCCAGCGTAGCCGATCAATATGGAACCTAGCAAGATCAGGATGGTTCACATCCAACTGCAGTATGTCAATTCCATAGGGCCGCACGAT
The DNA here is from genome assembly GCA_943787595.1 of uncultured Pseudomonadales bacterium. Taxonomy (GTDB): domain Bacteria; phylum Pseudomonadota; class Gammaproteobacteria; order Pseudomonadales; family Balneatricaceae; genus CALSNA01. The sequence goes on along the minus strand of CALSNA010000004.1, from coordinate 508,201 downwards.
CTGGCCAATAGCAAGTGGAAACCACCAGGGTAATGCTGCATATCCCAAAATCAACAGTAACAGGCACGGCAACATTAGGTAACGCGTAATGAATTTAACCATAATGTTGCCTGTGTTGTATGGGATGATTCAGTTTAGTATAAAAATGGATCTGCGAGGTGCTAAATTATGCGTAAGCGTATTGATTAAATAAAGTGGCTTTGGTTTCAGTGATCACCACATTTAAATCAATTAAACATTAATGGTTTTGTTTTGGTATTCACATAGATCGGCAATAATACAGGACTCACAGTGTGGTTTGCGAGCAGTACAGACATAGCGACCATGTAATATCATCCAGTGGTGTGCGTCCAGTATGAATTCAGCCGGTATAACATGCAATAATCGTCGTTCCACTGCCAGGACAGTTTTACCCGGTGCAACTTGGGTACGATTTGACCAACGAAATATATGCGTATCTACGGCCATAGCAACTTGTCCGAATGCCGTATTAAGCATAACATTAGCAGTTTTTCGTCCCACACCAGGTAGCGCCTCCAGAGCTGATCTTGTAGCAGGCACCTGGCCCTCATGCTGATCTAATAATCGCTGACTGGCCTTAATAATATTGCTGGCTTTAGTGTTGTATAAGCCAATGCTTTTGATGTAACTTTTTAATCCACCTACACCTAGGGAAACCATAGTCTCTGGTGTATTGGCAATCTTAAATAAGGCATGGGTAGCTTTGTTAACGCTCACATCAGTAGCCTGGGCTGATAGCATTACGCTGATCAGCAACTCATAGTTGGACTGATAGTTTAGTTCGGTCTTCGGGGATGTGTTATCCTGCCGTAGGCGAGCAAAAATTTGTTGGCGTTTATGTTGGTTCATGCTTGTTTAGGTGATGTTGCCAGTCACTCTTACCCGCTTACTAGCCGCTGTTTTGCCTCTGGAAGTGTCTAGCTTGCGGCTGCCTAGTATCTGATCTAGCAGATTTTTAGCGGCAATAATTAGACCCATACCTACAAATGCCCCTGGTGGTAGAATAGCAAATAAAAAACCGCTGTAATCATCCACCACAACCCAAGTCCACTCTGTCGCCATGGGACCAAGCAACAGGTTCATATTGGCCAGTAAAGTACCTTGGCCAAGAAGTTCGCGCATGGCACCGAGTAATATTAGAACCAAGCTAAACCCCAGCCCCATCATCAGTCCATCAAGCGCCGCCAGAGATACCGGTTGTTTGCGAGCAAAGGCATCAGCCCGGCCTAAAATAGCGCAGTTAGTCACAATCAAGGGAATAAAAATCCCCAAGATCTGGTACAACTCATAGGCAAATGCTTTCATCAACAATTCGGCAACAGTAACCAGGGCCGCAATAATCATAACAAAGGCAGGCAAACGCACGTCTTCAGGCACATAATGGCGTGCCAGAGAGACCAGTATATTGGAACCCATCATTACCATTAGTGTTGCCAGACCCAAACCAAGGGCATTGACCACACTACTGGTGACAGCCAATAAGGGGCACAGGCCCAATAATTGTACTAATGCCGGGTTATTGTGCCATAACCCATTCATTATGATTTTTTGACTCGTATTAATCATGGATTAATCTCTTGCAATCCAGCCTGATACAGGCGCTCATAGTAACGTTGATGGTAAACTAGGCTATTCTTGACCGCTTGAATAACTGCCCTTGGGGTAATAGTAGCACCTGTGAATTGATCAAAGTCACCCCCGTCCTTGCTCACCTGCCATCTTGTGGGAGGCAAATCATCCAGACTACGGCCATTAAATCCTTCTATCCAGTCAGATTTACGGCGTTCAATCTGGTCACCCAGACCAGGGGTTTCCTGATGCTCCGAAATCCGAACACCCTGAATTACGCCGTCACGACGAATGCCCACCAAGAGGCTGATGCTACCATTATAACCTTGTTGGGTTATTAGTGGCAGGATAATGCCTTCTACAATGCCCTGATGGCGGGCAAAATAAACCTGACCATCGGTGCGACCCAGTTGGTTTGGATAAGGCAATGCAAACGGTTGGTTAAGTAAACTCTGATCATACAGTTCTGACGGCATGACTTCTTGTAGCAACTGAGTTTGAGCAGCAATCTGGTTATCGATAATGCGTTGCTTCGTCTGTATTTGGGTTAGTGCAATTATACAGCCGGTCAGTATGGCACATAATCCCAGTCTCAGATTATTGCGGTTTATAGAATCTAACAATGATGCTAACAGTGGTTTATTGCTGTGCGCCTGATGCGTATCATTGGGATCATTTTCACTGTACATACGTTAACGCCACCACGATGATTGGTGACCATAACTGCGTGGTCGAGTGTAATAGTCGATAAAGGGGGCTGCAAGGTTCATTAACAACACACTAAATGCCATTGCTTCAGGATAGCTACCAAAGGTACGAATCACATACACTAGGATACCAATGGCTGCACCATAAAACAGTTTACCTAGTCGGCTAGTCGCTGAAGAAACTGGATCAGTAATAATAAAAAATGCTCCCATCATAGTTGCTCCGGTCAACAGGTGCATCAAGCTGGATGGATATTTCTGTGGGTCAACCCAGTAAAATACGCTACTGATTAATGCGAGGCTTGTCAACATGGCTACAGGAGCATGCCAACTGATGATTCTCAAACACAGCAGCATAGACCCACCAATGGCATAGGCAAAATTGACCCAATAAGCTGCCTTAAGGCCTTGCCCCATCTCAGGACTAGCAATCAATGCATCAATAGGTTGTGCACCTTTGTGTTTGACTAGATCAAGTGGCGTGGCGTGGGTCCAACTGTCAATACCATTGACATCAGAAAATCCCATAAAAGTGATGCGTAAGCTATCTTCCATTGACAAGTCAATACCAGCGGTGGCCCAGCGGGTCATTTCCACCGGAAAAGCGATCAGGACAAGGGCATAGCCAACCATAGCTGGATTGAATGGGTTATTACCCAGGCCACCATACAAGTGCTTAGCAAATACAATGGCAGACAGCACCGCAATCAGCAATAGCCACCATGGACTAAATGGTGGCAGGGCTAACCCCAGTAACACAGCAGTCAGCAGAGCGCTGTTATCTGCCAAATAAAAAACGACCGGGCGTCTACGGATACGGATGATAGCAGCTTCCATAGTGATTGCCATAAGAGCGGCCAAAATAACATTGATCAGATTACCATAGCCATACCAATAGGTCTGTAATGCCAATGCCGGCAAGGTTGCCAAAATAACCCACAGCATAAGCTGACCTGTACGATTGGCTCCACTAATATGAGGTGATGTGATTTGCGGTAAAACCATGTTAATGAGTTTGTATCTCCTGCTGTGGTCAGGTCTTATGATCGCCTTGCAGATATATGTCCAGTTGTTTGCGGGCAACTTTAGCCAAGGTTTTGGCGGTTGCCAGTTGTTCAGTCGACGCTGTACGACCAGACTCTTCAACATCATCTAATGTGCGCTGCAATTGACGTACTTCAGCCTGCGCTTTGACAGCTGCAATCTTGAGACTTTTTTCCCGTTCTGGATCCAGACCCATGGTCTGCTGCTGATGCTGAAATTGTTTCTCAGCTTGGGCTAAGCCTGCTTGTAATGCGGCAACAGTGGTAGCCAACTTTGACCGGCTGAGGGATTGCATGGATTCTGCATCAGAAAGGGCCTGTGTGGCTTTTTTCAGTTTAGTCTGGGCTAGTGCTACTGCAGTTTTGAGCTGTTTCAATTGCAACACTGGATTAACAGAAGGCAGTTTATCACTAGATAGTGGTTGACTATGGTTTGTTTTTTCAGCCTGTTGGTGTGCTGCAGTTGTAATTCTAGCTTGACGCCGGTTTATCTTGTCTACTTTTGCTTGTAGAAAACGCTGTTCACGTACTTCAAAACGCTGGCGTGCATGGTCAGAACGGTATTTTTCCACTAGCTTGGCCTGACTACGACCCTTGGCAAAACGGTAATATTGTACCAAAGGTATTTTACTTGGACATACCCAAGCACAAGCGCCACATTCAATACAATCCATTAGATTATATTGACGCGCTTTTTCGAATTCATGGGCTTTGGCGAACCAATACAGTTGCTGAGGTAACAGTTTAGCAGGACAGACTTGTTCACAGTGACCGCAGCGAATACAGTCTTGCGCTGGATCAGGCCAAGGCAGTTCTTGAGTATCTGGAACCAATACACAATTACTGGATTTTATCACCGGAGCCTGGATATTTTGTAAACTAAACCCCATCATCGGGCCACCTATAATCAGGCGCTCAATATTGTCCAGAGGTGTTTCTGTAGCTGTCAGCAAGTGTTCTATTGGGGTTCCCAATAATACCCTGTAGTTACCAGGCTGGCCTACATACGAACCAGTTACAGTGGTAATGCGGCTAATTAGTGGATAACCTTGTAGAATCGCATCTGCCACTGCACCCAACGTTCCAACATTTTGACACAAGATGCCCAGATCAGCAGGAATTCCCCCATGAGGCACCTCCTGCCCAGTTAATATCTGTACCAGTTGCTTTTCGCCACCGGATGGATATTTGGTAGGGATCACCACAACATCTATATCCGTGCGATTCTGCAAGGCAGCCCTAAGCGCTGCAATGGCCTCTGGCTTATTGTCCTCAATGGCAATTAAGCAGTGGGGATAGCCAAGCAAGTGCAATACAATATCTATTCCATCAACCACCTGAGCTGAATGGTAGCGTAATAAACAATCATCAGCAGTAATATAAGGTTCACATTCTGCTGCATTGACGATGAGCGTAGTGATGGAAGCCTCAGTACTCAGCTTGACTGTAGTTGGGAAGCTCGATCCGCCCAATCCGGTAATACCTGCTTGGTGGATACAGGCTAGTAGATCTGCTTTACTCCGTTGTCGATAATCTACCGGTTCTGTTATGTCAAGCCAACGTTCTTGAGCATCCGTATCAATCACAATGCAGGGACCTGACATTCCTGATGGATGGGTTATGGGACGTTGCTCAATAGCCCGAATCCTGCCTGAAGTTGGAGCATGAATACTAGCACTGATGGTGCCATTAGCACTGGCAATCAGTTGTCCTTTCAAAACCAAGTCGCCTACAGCCACTTCCGGGGTGGCTAAAGCACCAACATGCTGGCCCAAAGGTAATATCAGTTGACTGGGCAAGGGCAAGGTGCGTAAAGGCTGGCTGCTTGATTGCAGCTTGTGTTGAGGCGGATGAATACCACCTTGTAACAAAAAGATATCAGTCATACTCATACCTGCTGGTGGATTGGACTAATACTGACCGATCTGTGGCGATGAGATTGTCAGGCTGTTGCCAATACCAAGATGTGGGTGCCAACTCTATAGGTAACATATCAATACAATCCACTGGGCAAGGTTCTATACACAAGTCACAGCCGGTACATTCATCAGCAATGACGGTGTGCATTCGTTTAGCAGCCCCCAAGATAGCATCCACCGGGCAAGCCTGGATACATTTGGTACATCCAATACACTCTTCTTCTCTGATGTAAGCGACAGTACGTGCTTTTTCTACCCCATGCTCCGCGTCCAATGGCAGAGGGTCCACATCCAACAAGTCGGCTAGGGCATGGATAGTGCTCTCACCACCAGGTGGACACTTGTTGATGGCTGTACCCTTGACAATCGCTTGGGCATAAGGGCGACAGCCCGGATACCCACATTGGCCACACTGGGTTTGGGGCAGTAGACTATTCACTTGATCCACCAAAGGATTTCCCACAACCCGAAGGTACACAGCAGCAAAACCAAGAATACTACCAAATACAATGGCTAGTGATAACAGAGCCAGTATAGCAAGGACAATGCTACTCATCAGAGGGCAACCATTCCAGTGAAGCCCATAAATGCCAGTGACATAATACCGGCGGTAATCATAGCAATAGCTGGCCCCTTAAACGGACCAGGCACATCCCCCGCTGCAATGCGTTCTCGCAACGCTGAAAATAAAATTAATACCAATGAAAACCCCACAGCCGCACCAAAACCGTAGAGAATGGATGCCAAAAAACCATGATCTTTTTTGATGTTCAATAAAGCAACACCCAATACCGCACAATTGGTTGTAATCAATGGCAAAAAGATACCTAGTACCCGGTGCAGCAGTGGACTGGTCTTGTGTACCAGCATTTCGGTGAACTGTACAACAAAGGCAATGACAAGAATAAAACTGATGGTTTGCAGATATTCCAATTGCAAGGGTTTTAGCAAATAGCGGCTGGTCAAGTAGCTGCACAATGAAGCTATTGTGAGTACAAAGGTAGTGGCCAGCGACATGCCCATCGCAGTTTCTAATTTAGACGATACCCCCATAAATGGGCATAGGCCAAGAAATTGTACCAATATAAAGTTATTGACTAATACGGTACTAACCAGAATGAGCAGATAATCGACCATTAACTTCAGTTATCAAGAGTCGCCTTTTTGCGCGAATAGCCAGGGTTTATTAAACAACATTAATTACATTGTACATTAAAGCAGCGCCGACGTTCTACGCTAAGGACGGATATAAACTGTATCAGGTTACCGCTGCAGTTTTGACCTAGTTGATTATCTTAATGGGGTCATTTTTACAATTTTTAACTGATTCTAATAAATTATTTAAATATATAACCAGTTTAAGCTACTAATAAATTCAATTATGACACTCGATTTTCAAACTACAATACTGGATCACTCAAGGGTTTAGACAAAACATCTGCAATAAAATAACTAAAGCAGGGCCTAGCAAATAATCTATGTGGTAACTACTAACGTTGTATTTATAGCTTGATACGGTCTGGCGGTGGAACAACATTGATTACTTGTGAGTCCATATATAGATAATGGTAAGCTGAATCTGCTGTTCATGGGCAATATTGCCATAACCCTGGCTTTTAGTAATACTATTATGGCATTACTAAAAGCTGTGTTGACTTACTTTATTAGCATCTAAGCCACCACACGAAATGTCAAGTTTCATGTCGGTAGCCCTGTGCAACCAGCTAATTAAGAAATCTGCTTTCCAGCTATAGTAGACACGTTTGATCAGTGGCCAGTTGGATTACCTGATAACAGAGATCACATATTTGCTATATCAACCCCGCAACTGCTGCTCTTTGGTCAGTTCAGATTTAGCTTCAGTTTGCATGGCGATAATTAATTTGCGATCAATCCGAGTTATCAATGGTTTAAACGGATTAATAACGTGATTAAGCAATGGCTGGTCCAGATCCTGCCATTGTAATGAATCCTGCAGGAAATCTTCACTATCAGCAGCCATATTTGGGACAATCGGTTTTAGATAAATCATCAGTATACGAAACAAGTTGATACCAGTAGAACAGATATCCTGTACTGTTTGCTCCTGGCCTACCTGGCGGACGAGTACCCAGGGCTCCTGCTCTGCAATATATTGGTTAGCTAAATCAGCTAGATCCATGACTTCCCGCACCACTTTGCTAAATTCCCGCCGTTCATAATAGTCAGCAATGGTCTGCTGGCGCGCACTAAAACAATGTAATAACTCTGGAATGGGAGGGCTAGCACTGAGACGTCCGTTATAGCCCCTGCTGATAAAGCTTGCACACCTGCTGGCAATATTAACTACTTTACCCACTAGGTCAGCATTAACCCGCTGGGCAAAGTCATCCAGATTAAGGTCTAGGTCATCAACTTTACTACTGAGCCTGGCAGCAAAATAATAGCGCAGGTATTCTGGGTTAAGGTAGTTCAGATAAGTGCGAGCTTTAATAAAAGTGCCCCTGGATTTGGACATCTTTTGACCATTGACGGTAAGAAAACCATGGGCATAAACCCGCGTTGGGGTACGAAAACCGGCACAACTGAGCATAGCTGGCCAGAATAGGCCATGAAAGTTGATAATATCTTTACCAATAAAGTGCACCAGTTCAGTCTGGCTATCAGCCTGCCAGTATTGATCAAACTCAAGGCCTGGTGTTCGATCACATAAATTCTTAAAGCTAGCCATATAACCAATGGGAGCATCAAGCCAAACATAAAAAAACTTGTTCGGCGCATCAGGAATAGCGAAACCAAAGTATGGCGCATCGCGACTGATATCCCATTCCTGCAAACCAGCATCAAGCCATTCGGCAAGCTTATTGGCAATTTCGGTCTGTAAATGCCCAGCCCGGATCCATTGTTGCAGTAATTCGGTAAAGTTAGATAATTTAAAGAAAAAATGGCTGGAGTTTCGGCTAATGGGCGTAGCACCTGATATAGCAGAACGCGGTTGAATCAATTCCGCAGGCGTGTAGGTCGCTCCACAGGCCTCACAATTATCACCGTACTGGTCAGGTGTATGGCATTTAGGGCAAGTTCCCTTGATAAAACGATCTGCCAGGAATAACTGCTTCTGTGGATCAAATGCCTGAGTAATCTCGCGGCTAACTATATGGCCCTGACTACGACAAGTCTTGTAGATGAATTCAGAGTAATAGCGATTCTCTTCCGAGTGGGTTGAATGGTAATTGTCAAAAGCAATGCCGAAGTCAGAAAAATCTTGTTGATGCTCAGCCTTAATAGCAGCAATCAGTTGCTCAGGAGAGCAGCCTTCCTGTTCCGCTCGCAGCATAATAGCTGTGCCATGAGCATCGTCAGCGCACACATAATAGCAGGTATTACCCTGATAGCGCTGAAAACGACTCCAGATATCAGTCTGAATGTATTCCAGCATATGTCCAATATGAATGGGGCCATTAGCATAAGGCAAAGCACTAGTGACTAAGATATGGCGATGTTCAGTGACAGTTTTATCAGTGAGCATAAGTCTGTATGTCACTCTTATTTTAATGATATCTGGATAAGTAAAGGGAAATAATTTTCAGAAATGCTATTGTACGCAAATACAGCCAACATGCACAGACACAGACAACTTTAACTAGAAAAACTCTACAAAATTCAGTGCTCTTGTTTAAAAATGACAGAAAATCGATAAGAGACCAAGAAAATATTGTTTAAAAAACTGTATCTTATAACATTGAAATTGATTGATGGCGTTCCTATCACAAAACGTGAAAAAGACACCACAATACACACGACAACAGACGAAATTGGCAGTCACATTGCTTCACTACAGCATCATGAGCACTATGCAGTGTCATACAGTGACCAAGACTTTAAATCTTAAATAACAACCTAACATAGAGGATTTCGGGAATAAAATCATTACTTAAAGGCATTGAAACCGGAGGATTTAGTCAAAAGGCTAATCGATCATGGTACAACACAATGTAGCCTTTCAAAAAGGCTGATGATGCGTAGGGTTTGAATAATTACAAGCATGCCTCTGGGTATGACTCCGCAGCATACACAAATTGTTTCTTAATATTAAAAATCTCTGAAACTGAAGGACAGGCTGATAAGAGCAATTGAGTTTCACTGGCCACATCACAAGAAAACAGGTTGAATGGACATTAAATTTCAATATATGATAGCGCATGGCATTGTTTAATGGAGCTAATGAATTACTATCATTGTAATTGCCTGAAATCCGATTAATCATGTTATGTGGATCATTGAAATTTGGCCAATATTGTCATAATGCCCAACTTATCCATAACACGTATAGATCAGGCACAATCGCAGTTTATTAACCATAAACGCAGACTTAATCTAATGTTTGAAATCGCATCGGCATGCATAGTTATTGCGCTGCAGTATCGCAAAATGTTGATTAACAAAAAAACCATACCATCAAGTTACCATGACTCGTCAATTTACCGCTCATAATTACCCTAATGCCAGCCTGACTAAACGCTTGCTAGCTATGCTCTATGACCTGTTCCTGTTAATATCAATCTGGATGCTGGTGGGCTTCATCAGTGTGGCACTTAATGGTGGTGAAGCAGTTACAAACCAGTTAGAACAGGCTATGCTGGGCAGCGCATTATTTGTGATTACATTCACATTTTACGCTTGGTTCTGGACCCATTCTGGACAAACCCTTGGCATGCAGGTATGGCACATCAGACTGGAAAATCATCAGCATCAAACCATTAATAGCAAACAAGCACTGGTTCGTTTTATGGCTGCTATTCCTGCCCTGGGTTTAGCGGGATTCGGTTACCTCTGGATACTATTTTCGGCACAAAAATTGAGTTGGCATGATCACTATTCTGAAACTCGCGTGGTACAACTACCACGCCCGTCGTAGCAACAGTAAGCCTAATAAAGTAGAACTGAGCACTGGCAAGAGAGCGGCCATTAAGGGATGCAAACCCAACAAAGTGCTTGCAGGACCCAAAATATCTTGAATGTAGTGGAAAATCAGACCACAAACAACCCCAACCACAACTCGCTGACCTAGGCTTACAGAACGTAATGGTCCAAAAATAAAGGCTATTCCGATCAGCACTAAACTCAAACTAGCCAGAGGCTGTAAGAGTTTGCGCCAGTAGGCCAGTTGGTAAGGTCTGGCATCCAACTGGTGGCGTTCAAGATAATCACTGTAGTTACTTAAATGGTGTAGTGCAATACTTTCTGGATCAAGATTGAGCACCACCAGTAATTCAGGGTCAATCATGATATTCCAGGGTTGCGCCTCAATTTGTTCAGAAACCAGCCCGTTTGAAGTGAAATGGGTTACTGTAGAGTCATGCAATACCCAACTATCGTCATCAAATTGCCCAGTGCTTGAGTACTGACGCTGAGCAAGCTCTTGATTGATGAATGAGAACTGACTAACACCCTGAAGAGCTCCATTTGGCTTGATTGAATGCAGCAGAATATAACGATCTCCATTGCGGTACCACAACCCGTTATGGCTGGCGATCCCGACATGTCGGGATCGCTCACTTTGTGCTAGCTGTTCCATCCATGGAGTAACATACTCACCAGCTAACATGGCCAATACAATGACAAACAGAACTGGCTGTAAAACTGCACGGATAATCCGCAACATTGACACACCGGCGGCCCGCATGACTATCAATTCGTTCTGACTGGCAAGGGTTCCCAAACCTGTCAAACACCCCACCAGTACAGCCAGTGGAGCAAATTCGGATACCCTGCTTGGAATCAATAAAAAAATATACTGCAGCGCCCACCCAAAATGATAGGTAGGTGTAAGGTGACTGATTTCTGCAGCCAGACCGATAGTAAAATCAAGCCCAACTACAATCAGTAGAACCACTAAAATGGCAATCAGAACATGCTGGCCAATATGCCAGTCAAGTAGTTGCATCGTGTTTCTTCCGCAGCATTTTTTTTAACTGATTCAGCCATCGCCGCCAATGATGGCTGGCAAATAAGCTGTTAAGACCAATACACAACATCATAACGTGCACCAATAGCATCAACCAATTGCCTGCTGTATTGCCCTGCTCAATTTCCCCTCGCAGCTGGATCAACATAGCCAAATATACAAGATAAATAATAATAGCAGGCACCAAACGAGCATAGCGACCCTGACGTGAATTGACTTGACTCATTGCTATCGCGACCAGACTGATGATTAACGTCATGAGTGGTAAGGAAACACGCCAGTACAGTTGTGCTTTATGGACAGGCAGTGAAGATCCCCACAAGTAAAGGGTTGGTAAGGTATCAGCTTGAGTAATATTGATCGTCAGCTGTGGTTGCTTAACCAGAAGCCCCATTTGCTTAAACTGGGTGATATGGTAATCCAAGGTACTCACCTTACCTTCAATACGTGTGCCATCTTGCAATAAAAGATAGCGAGCTTGTAAATTGTCGTCGTAGTATTGCCGCCCTGAAGCAGCCTTGATCACCAATTCACTCACATTATCATCTGCGCGCTGGAATATAAATACATTGTAAAGGGTTCTGCGGTCATCACTGAGTTGCTCAGCATAAATCACCTGATGTGTCTGATCATGGCCCTGGAACTGACCTGGAATAATATTTTCAAATGTCGTTAAGTAACGTTGCTCGTAAAGCATTTGTTCCACTTTTCGCGATGCTTCTGGAGCCCATACCAAAGTCAGCAACCCTACTAGTATTGCAATGATTGATAAAGGCACTAGGGCTATCCGCAGTAACTGTCGCTGACTGACTCCACTAGACACCAGCACAATCACTTCACTGTCGATATAAAGTCGACCAAAAGCAAGCAAGGTTCCTAAAAAAGCAGCCAAAGGCAAAATCATACCCAAGTAACCAAGCATTAGGTTCAGGAGAATTGTAAATGCTACTGATAATTCCAATTCTCCAGTTGCTGCTTGAGCCAAGTACTTGGCAAAGCGGCTACTGCTGATGAGCAGTAACAGAACCACAGCAACCACAAAAGCATTCTGCAGTACTTCACGGGTAATATAACGAGTAATAATCAAGCCAACACACTCTCAACTTAGCCATATTTCAACACAACTAATAACACCGTACAGCACAAGTGTAGCAAAATTTATCATTCAAGGAGAACCTAGCATTACGTCAGTATTGAAATAAAAACCGCCATATATCAGGTGCAGTTAGGCAGTTAATTATACTGGTGGTTAGGTAACCAGCTAAGGTCTGTGAGAGACTTCAATAACCCTCATAAATTGTTGTGGCTGCAAAGCATTTCCACCACTTCAAGGCACATGTCCAACAACACAATAAAAATAGCAGTGAATCCCTCACTAGAGGGTCACTTGGATTATAATCAGCATCAGGTATAGAACATTCAAACTATTTTCATATGAAACAGACAAGCACTCTGGACCTACTCTTGGGCTCCATTGGCATTGATCACGTCATAATCAAAGTGAACCTGTTCTCAAATGCAGGTACCCTGTGATAGCTAGCTTATACAGTACAGCGTTCAACAGCATCGCGATGGTGAAAGTCCAGCAAACACTTATAAAACCTGGCTTTGTCAGAATGACCTGTTATTAGGTATGAGCCTAAAACAGTTTAAGCCATCAACAAGGTGCAAACGTTAACCTGCATTCTGGCAGCGTAAGGATAAGCGTATTGATAATTTTTATTAAAGCGCTATGTCAGCTTATTGATTGCCTGTAAACTCCAGCTAGGCTCTTGAGCAGCCGCCTGAAAACCTTTACAGGTCCACAGGTTTCCCACCATGGCCAATTGATCATTAACCCATAACAGTGGTATGCAATCTCGCTGCCAAACTGGAACACCAGCCTCCTGCAACAGTTTTTTCAAAGACTGGCTGTGATGTCGACCATGGGGCTGACAGCGTTCGCCACCCTGACGTAGTGATAACTGGATCCAGTCCTTAGGACGCAAACGACAGCCGCCCATTGCACGCTGTAAACAGTAATTTCCCAAGGCAATATTGCAGTCTTGCAGTCTTGCCATGCTAACCTGGAATGGCTTAACATCTAGCCATTGTGGTTGGGCATCCGGCAGCAGATAAAGTTTACCTACACTACGCCGCAAAACCAAGCTACCTAAACGGTACTGCGGCTGGGCAGCTGGACTTGCCTGCAGCACCTGCTTGTCTATAGTGATTAATTGCTGCTGAGTGGGTGCGAGTTGATTCTGCTGGTTCAACCAGAAACGTAATACATTATACCGCCGGGCCAATGATAATGATAATAAATTGGATACCCACAATATCGCCGTTGATCCATCCTGACAAGACTGATAATCTGATACTGCAATTTCATCAATCAAATCTTGTTGCTGTCGCATTAGGGACGCAGTTGCGCTCAACCGTTGTTGTAATTTAGGCCAACGGCTACGTAGCAAGGGCATTACCTGCAAACGCAGGAAGTTACGGTCAAAACGGGATTCAAGATTACTAGGATCTTCAATCCAGACTAACTGTTCCTTTACCGCCCAGTGATGTAATTGTTTCCGGGTAAAACCAAGCAAAGGCCGACATAGTTGTCCATTAGCAAGCTTTCTTTGTGCTGGCATACCGCATAAGCCAGCGACACCAGCACCACGGAACATTCGTAACAGCACGGTTTCAGCTTGATCATCACCATGATGCGCCAACAACAAGATCTGGCCAGGTTGCAGGTATCTGGCAAAGGCATCATAACGAGCTGTTCTGGCAGCCGCCTCAGGGCCATTTGCATCTACGTCTGACTGAGCTATGTTGACCTCTATTATCCTATAGGGCAAGCCTAGGCGAATTGCCGTAGCTATGACACGTTGTTGCCAACGACCAGACTGTATGCTGAGACCATGATTTACATGTAATAGCCAGACTGGGGGACAATCATATTTGCGACTCAGCTGCACTACCGACTCAAGCAGCACCATGGAGTCAAGACCTCCACTGATGCCCAGCCACCAACGGTCAGCTTGCCTAGGTAAGTAGGCCAGCAATTTTTCCGGGAAGAACAGCATTATTGTTAGTGGACAGTCTATCGTTAGATCAGGAATTAAGACCAAACGCCATTAATCGTTGGTAACGAGATTGCACTAAATCGCTGGTAGCGTATTGAAGCAAATTCTGTAGTGATTCGACCAAGGATGATTTTAATGTATTGGCCATCAATACTGGATCTCGGTGAGCCCCTCCCAGAGGTTCCTGTAGAACCTGATCAACCAGCCCCAGCTCTAGCAAACGTGGGGCAGTAATACCCATTGCATTGGCAGCATCAGCAGCATAAGCAGCGTTCTTCCAGAGTATGGATGCACAGCCTTCGGGCGAAATAACTGAATAAGTCGAATATTGCAACATATTGAGATGGTCACATACACCAATAGCCAGGGCTCCACCGGAGCCACCTTCACCTATAACAGTAGCGATAATAGGCACCTTGAGACGAGACATAACTGCCAAATTCCAGGCAATAGCTTCACTTTGGCCGCGCTCTTCAGCATCAATGCCCGGATAGGCTCCCGGAGTATCAATGAATGTCATTATCGGTATGTGGAAACGTTCTGCCATTTCCATTAAGCGACATGCTTTACGATACCCTTCTGGCCGCGACATGCCAAAATTACGAGCGACCTTTTCCTTAACACTACGCCCCTTCTGGTGACCAATAACCATTACTGGCTGATCTGCCAAGCGTGCAATACCACCAACTATGGCTCTATCATCACCATAGTGCCGGTCTCCATGCAGTTCATCAAATTCGTCAAATATCACTGCTATATAATCCAGCATGTAAGGCCGCTGGGGGTGTCGGGCTACCTGGGATATCTGAGCTGGAGTTAAGGTAGCAAAAATTCTGCTGGTTAAAGCTAAATTCTTATTCTGCAACTTGATAATTTCATCACTAATATTTAAATCATTGTCATTGCCAACCATGCGTAAAGCGTCAATTTTGGCTTCTAGATCTGCAATAGGTTGTTCAAAATCAAGGTAATTTGGATTCATAGTACTCTGAAATAGTTGGTTCAGTGAATAAACATCCTACAAATATATAGTATAACCGATGCTAGCAGCCAGATCATAACAAAGATTATTTTAGCCCTACCGGTTACCCATCTATTTGCGGTAACTTGATCAATATAAGCGGTCATGGGAACCAGATGCTTGCTGGTAATCCATCAATACTGCATCTACTCCCAGCAGATCTTCAAGTTCTATCAGCAAATCATCATCTACCTGCAATTGCCAGGATGAAGCACAATCGATTAAGCCCCTGACATGACCGTTGCTAATACCAAGGTACAGTTTGCTGGCAGGCTCATCACTATTGACTCGACGGCTGGATAATAGCTGTTGTAACTGTTTGGAACCATGTTGGCGTAGGTAATCCGTAGTCAGTTTTAACCGCAAGCCACTGGCAAAATAAGCGCGAGCCTGAACCATATTAAGTATCTGGCGGGCATTGACCTTAAGTCCACCGGAGTAATCGTCAGCACTAACATCACCTTCAATGACCAGTAACTGGCCTACTTGCACATATTCATAATATCGGTCATACACTTCGGTGAATAATGCTACTTCCACTCGTGCCTTAAGGTCATCAAGAGTGATAAAAGCTATATTATTCCCATGGCGATTTTTCACAGTACGCCTAGCCACCACCATACCTGCAACCCAGCAAGGTTGTTGTGTTGGCACCAACTGATCTAAGTTTCGGCGGATGAAGCACGCTAATTCAGCTTCATAGGCATCGATGGGATGGCCAGTCACATAGAGGCCCAGTACATCTTTTTCACTTTGCAAACGTTGTTGCAATGTGAATGGTTTAAGGTGGCGATAACGCGAATATGGATCTTCCTGCATAGCCGGCGGGCTATTCACTGACTCAAGATTACCGAACAAATCTACCATGCCCGCATTCTGATTATGTTCATGCTGTTCTGCTGCCTGTATAGCATCTGGGATAGCTGCATAAAGCAATGACCGCTCAGTTCCCAAACTATCGCAGGCGCCACTGGATACAAGTACCTCTAGCACTCGTTTGTTGACTTTACGAGCACCTACCCGAACACAAAATTCAAATAGATCTATAAATCGGTCGCCCTGACGACGGGCATCAATAATAGCTAACACTGGCCCTTCACCAATACCCTTAAGTGCCCCCAAGCCGTAGACTATTTGCCCCTGTTCATTAACGGTAAACTTGAACTGACTGGTGTTCACATCAGGTATCATCAGCGGCAACTGCATATGGCGGCATTCTTCTACCAACAAAACCACCTTATCAATATTCTGCATATCAGCAGATAGAACCGCTGCCATAAATTCAGCCGGATAGTGGGTTTTCAGCCATGCCGTCTGGTAGGAAACCAAAGCATAAGCCACCGAATGGGATTTGTTAAAGCCGTAACCGGCAAATTTCTCTACCAGATCAAAAATATGCCCTGCTAAAGCCCGATCAATGCCATTGGCTTCACTACCAGACAGAAAGCCATTTCGCTGACGAGCCATTTCTTTAGGTTGTTTTTTACCCATGGCACGACGCAGCATGTCCGCTTGACCCAAGGTATAACTTGCCATAACCTGAGCTATCTGCATCACCTGTTCTTGGTATAAAATAATACCATAGGTTGGTTCTAATATTGGCTGCAGGATATCCAGTTGATAATCGGGGTGAGGCCATGCCAGTTGTTCACGGCCATGTTTCCGGTTGATAAAGTCATCCACCATACCAGACTGCAATGGTCCGGGACGAAATAGAGCCACCAGAGCAATAATATCCTCAAAAGTACTGGGCGAAAGACGCTTAATTAGCTCCTTAATACCTCGGGATTCAAGTTGAAATACACCGGTGGTTTCACCCTGTTGTAAAAACTCAAATACCTTCGCATCCATCAGGTCAATACGATCAATCCGCAGGCTTGTCTTATCATCCTGGTGGCGCTTCTGATTGATCATATCAACTGTACAATCAATGATAGTCAAGGTACGTAAGCCAAGAAAATCAAATTTAACCAGGCCTGCATCTTCAACGTCACTTTTATCATACTGAGTTATCAGTCCAGCCCCATCGACATCACAGTAAAGTGCAGAAAAGTCAGTCAGTCGGGTTGGGGCAATCACTACACCCCCAGCATGTTTACCTATATTACGAATAATGCCTTCAAGCTGGTAAGCCATATCCATGATTTCTTGCACTTCATCGCTGCCAGCAACAAAATCACGTAAAGGCTGCTCCTGCTCCATGGCCTTACGCAAAGTCATGCCAACCTCAAAAGGAATCAATTTTGATAAACGATCTGCCAGACCAAAGGGTTTGCCCTGTACCCGAGCCACGTCCCGTATCACTGCCTTAGCGGCCATGGTACCAAAAGTAATGATTTGCGCGACTGCATCCTTACCATAGGTTTCAGCAACGTACTCAATCACTCTGTCACGCTCATCCATGCAAAAATCAATATCAAAGTCTGGCATGGAGACTCGTTCAGGATTCAAGAATCGTTCGAACAGCAAATCGTATTTCAGTGGATCTATATCAGTAATTTCAAGCGCATAAGCTACCAGGGAACCAGCACCCGAACCTCGCCCTGGACCAACTGATATCTGGTTTTGTCTCGCCCAATGAATAAAATCCATTACAATCAAAAAGTAACCAGAGAAACCCATCTGAATAATAATATCCAGTTCAAGTTTAAGTCGTTTTACATAGCCCTGTTGCCACTGCTCAGACTGATCCAACGGTGATTCTCGTGACTGTTGCAGGCGCCGCTCCAGACCTTCTGCGGATATCTGGCGAAAAAATGTATCCATCGTCTGACCAGCAGGAACTGGAAAGTTGGGCAGATAACACTTTCCCAATTCGATATCAAGATTACAGCGCTGGGCAATTTCCACACTATTGGTTAGCGCTGATGGCAGATCATTAAATAAGTCCACCATTTCAGCCTCACTGCGCAAATATTGCTGGGGCGAATAGTTTCTGGGGCGATCTGGATCATCTAGTATCATACCCTGATTGATGCAAACACGGGTTTCATGCGCTTCAAATTCATCAGTATGGATAAATACTACTTCATTGGTAGCCACCAGAGGGACACCAACCTGTTGTGCTAAATCCACTGTCAGATGCAAGCAACGCTCATCATTAGCCCGCCCTGTACGCTGTATTTCAAGGTAAAATCGGTCTTTAAATACTTCCAGCCACGGCAGCAGGAGATTTTTCGCTTCCGTAATAGAACGGTTAATTAGCGCCTGTCCTATTTCACCCTTATCTGCTCCCGAAAGTACAATAAGACCAGAATTGCACTGCTGCAGCCAGTCTCGATGAACCACAGCCTTGCCATTATTCTGGCCTTCCTGATAAGAACGTGAAGTCAACTTAATTATATTACTGTAACCAACCTTATTCATGGCCAGTAAGGTCATTCGGGTAAATGATTCAGGGGCACCAGAATTGCCAGACAGCCAGATGTCACAACCACATATAGGTTTTATACCGGCCATCTGTGCTGCCTTATAAAACTTGATCGTGGCGCAGATATTAGACTGATCAGTCAAAGCTACAGCGGGTAGGGATTGTTGTTTTAATGCCTGCATCAAAGGATTGATACGAATCAGGCTATCTATCAGGGAAAATTCTGAATGCAAGCGCAGATGAATAAAAGCTGGAGTACTAGGCATGGTCGCTCAATGGGTCAATGAATGGCTTAATAATGCTGATACTGGGGCAAAGCTGCGCCGATGCAAAGGAGTGGGACCCAATAATTTGAGTGCCTGTAAATGAGCCTTGGTCGGATAGCCCTTGTGGCGATCAAGACCATAACCTGGATAACGATGATGAAGAGCTACAATTTCGCGGTCACGAGTAACTTTAGCCACTATAGATGCAGCACTTATGGCTGCTACCTTGGCATCCCCCTTGATGACTGACCTAGTCCGACAGGGCAACTGTGGACAGCGGTTACCATCAATCAAAACCAATTTAGGCTGCCATTGCAAATTTACCACAGCCCGTTGCATGGCTAGCATGCTAGCCTGCAGGATATTCAACCGGTCAATTTCACTCACTGACGCACGGCCAATAGATACCGCAGCGGCATGAGTATAAATTTGCTCATACAAACGCTCTCGAGTCCTGTGGCTAAGTGTTTTTGAATCGGCTAAACCCACAATGGCTCGACCGGCATCCAGAACTACAGCCGCAGCAATCACATCCCCAAATAAGGGGCCTCGACCAGCTTCATCAACACCAGCGACCTGCAATGAGTTTAAGTCGGTGGTCCCAAGATCAACTTGCTGCATCAGGATTGTCCTTAATTTGAGCCATCACTGACAAGACGGCCTCAGCTGCCTGTTGATCTGCACCTCGAGCCAGTTGCCGATGTAGGCTGGCAAACTTAGCCTGCACTAGATCTGCAACTCGATTATCAAACAATAAAGCTTCAAGTCGTTGCGCCATCACAGCAGGCTGAACGTCATCCTGTAACAATTCATCTACCAATGGCTGTCCTGCCAGCAAGTTAGGTAAACTGATATAAGGCGTCTGCAAACGTCGTTTAAGTTGGCGATAACTGAAATTACTGAGACGATAACAAACCAGCATTGGGCGTTGCAGCAACATGGCCTCCAGCGTTGCTGTACCAGAAGCCAGTAAAACGGCATCAGCGGCTGCCATCACTTGACGTGAATGTCCAGCCACTAACCTGATATTGGGCATACCAGGCTGTTCCAGCAGAATCTGCAATTGCTGTAAACGTGCATGATTAGCCGCTGCCACTACCAACTGCAAGTGTGGATAGCGGCTCTGCAGCAGCCGGGCTGCAGCCAAAAAATCAGGGGCTAGACAACTAACTTCCTTGGCTCTGCTGCCCGGTAACAGAGCCAGAATGGGTGCTTGGGACAGCCCCAATTGCTGCCGGGCTGCCAACTGATCCACTGGCAAAGTAATCATATCGGCCAATGGATGGCCAACAAAGGTGGCCGGTATATTATGACGAGTATAATAAGGTAGCTCAAATGGCAGCAAAGTCAATACACGGTGACAAGCTTTAGCGACAGTAAACACCCGTTGAGGGCGCCACGCCCAGACGGACGGGCTAACATAGTGCAGGGTAGGTACTCCCAGTACCTTAAGTTTGGTTTCCAATGCCAAATTAAAATCTGGAGCGTCAATCCCAATAAAAACTGATGGAATTTGACGCTGGTAACGTCTCCATAAACGCCAGCGCAGCAGCAGCAATTGCGGCAAATGTACCAATACTTCAATCAACCCCATGACCGCTAGCTGATCCATAGGCACTAGTGATTTAAAGCCGACAGCCTCCATGGCAGGACCACCAATACCTTCAAAGCGAGCATTCGGCAAATGTCGACTCAGTGCCTGAATCAAACCAGCACCCAATAGATCTCCAGAAGTTTCTCCGGCAATCATGACAATTAGTTGTTGTGCCATTACAGATCTATCACATTTTCATCCAGCTAGAACAGCAGGTCAGTTGAATTATCGAATGATGCCTCGACTGGAAGCCTCAATAGAGTTAATTAACAATTCAATTTCACCAATCTCAGCGGCCAAGGGTCGCAATTGCTGCAGTGCCATTTCCAGAGTTAGACCCTGACGGTAGATAATTTTGTATGCCTGACGTAACGCAGCCAAGACTTCTGCTGTAAAGCCACGGCGACGTAAGCCTTCCAAATTTATACCCCGGGGTTTAACAGTATTGCCATTGGCCAATACAAATGCCGGTATATCCTGCAACACCACACTACCAGCTCCAGTCATACAGTAGGCTCCCAAATGACAGAATTGATGCACAGCAGTAAAACCACCTAGAATGGCATAATCCCCAATTCGAACATGGCCAGCTAAGGCTGCATTATTAGCAATTATAACGTGGTCACCAACAATGCAGTCGTGAGCAATATGCACATTGGCCATTAGAAGATTATGACTGCCGATACGGGTCACTCCGTTATCCTGTACAGTACCACGATGTAGTGTACAACCCTCACGAATAACATTGTTATCGCCTATTTTCAGGGCAGTCGGCTCACCCTTGTATTTAAGATCCTGACAGGCTTCACCTACTGAGCTAAACTGAAAAATATGGTTGTTACAACCCATATGGGTAGGACCCTTGATAACGACGTGGGGCTCCACTACCGAGCCAGGCCCAATTATAACATCAGGTCCAATCAGGCTAAATGCTCCTACCCTGACATCCTCAGCCAGTTGGGCCTGTGCGTCAACCAAGGCAGTAGGATGAATTAGATGCTGCTGTTCAATGAGCACATAGGTTCCTGCTATACCATAATTACAGTTTGATATTTTACTCAGGCGATTTTTCTATCTGCGCAAAGTATGGTTGCTTCAGCAACCAATTTGTCATCAGTACTCGCACGACATGAGAATTTCCAAATACCACGCTTTTCAGAGACAATAACCGCTTCCAGTTGTAACTGGTCGCCCGGCACCACTGGTCGTTTAAAGCGCAATTTATCGCAACCAACAAAGTAATAAATCGATCCATCCTGAGGTTTCTTGTTCATAGTCTTGAAACCCAATATACCGGCGACCTGAGCCATGGCTTCGACAATCAGGACGCCTGGCATAACCGGTTGGTCAGGAAAATGTCCATTAAAAAAAGGCTCATTAATGGTTACATTCTTATAACCAACGATAGCACTCCCTAAGGTTAGGTCGGTTATCCGATCAACCAGAAGAAATGGATATCTATGAGGTAGATATTGGCGAATTTCTTTTACATCCATGACATTAATTCCAGTTTTTTTATAAACAACTACAGTCTCCATTTATGAAGCCCTATTAACGCTGTAATTGCTGCTCAAGCATCTTAATTCGTTTAGCCAACTGTTCCAACTGCTTAAAGCGAACCGCATTTCTTCGCCATTGACTGTTTTGCTGCAATCCGGTGCCTGATGAATAGGTTCCAGACCGTTCAATGGAATGGGTCACCAGGGACATAGCTGTAATATGAACATTATCTGCCAATGTTAAATGGCCAACAATACCGCATGCACCAGCAATGGTACAATGTTTGCCAATTTTAGTGCTACCTGCAATGGCGGTGCACCCAGCAATGGCGGTGTGGTCACCAATTACCACATTATGAGCAATCTGAACCTGATTATCCAATTTTACGCCGTGGCCAATGTAAGTATCATCAAGTGCACCTCGATCAATAGTCGTCCCTGCCCCAATCTCCACATCATCACCAGTCACAACACCGCCCAACTGCTCAATTTTAATCCACTGATGTGCCTCTTTGGCAAAACCGAACCCATCGGACCCCAGTACTGCTGAGGCATGAACCAAGTTACGTTGTCCCAATCTAACATGGTGATACAAGGTGACATTAGCCTCCAACTGAGTACCATAACCTAACACACTATGGGCACCAATCACACAATTAGGCCCAATGTTCACACCTGCTTCAATGCAGACAGATGGCCCAATTACGACACCAGGAGATACATTGACTCCACTGGCAATCTGCGCAGTGGGATCAATTTGGGCTGAGCTAGCCATACCACAATACACAAAAGGCTCAGCAAACCAGGTTGATAGACGAGCATAGCCAAGATAAGGATTATCCAGTAGAATTTTGTTGCCTCTAAATAAATGGGCCTGATGTGGCTGTAACAATACCGCAGCAGCATTACAACTAGCCAGCTGATGAGTATATTTGCTATTGGCAAGAAAACTAATGTGCTTTGGTCCTGCACTGGCCAAGGTAGCCAAGCCATCAACTTGGTGATCGCCGTTGCCCTGCAACTCTGCGCCTAAAAAATGGGCGACTTCAACCAGCCTTGCCATCTTCAGCCAGAGGTTCCTGATTCAATAACTCCACAACTTCCGCAGTAATATCGATTTGAGGTAAAGCGAATACAGTGGCTGATGGATTTAAGATTAAAGAAATTTTATGCTTTTCGATCAGTTTCAATAGTACTTTATCCAGAACTGGCTTCATCCCTACCAGAAACTTCTGCTCTTGCTGAACCTTGACTTTGAGCAAATGTTGTCCTAGTTGCTGATAATCTCGTTCCAGGTCATTAATCTGCTGTCTCCGGATAGTCAGTTCGGTGTCACTTAGCAGTGCCTGATCCTGTTGGAACTGTTGTTTTAAACTTTGTAGTTGCAAGCCCATATTGTCATAACGGTTGGTCTGTGGTTTCATACTCGCCGCTAGTTCTTGACCCAGTTGTTTAGCCTTTTCGGTGGCAAATACTGCCTGCTCCGGGTTCAAAATCACAATAGTGGATGCACTAGTGAATGGTAACCAGCACAATACTATTATGACTAAAATGCTCTTTACTAATTTTTTCATGCTATTTCCCTTGCTGCGATACAGCAAAAAATTATGTTCTATAAAATTTAGTAAGCATTACCCAAGGCAATATGCATTCGCTCAGTAATGTCCCCTGACTTTTTTCTGACCGGTTTTGCCAATACAAAGCTCAATGGGCCAATGGGTGTTAGCCAGGAGAGGCTGACACCAGCAGATGCGCGCAAATCACTCATATTAAACTGTCCTCTAGTAAAGGTATTGGCAACATCAAGAAAGACTAGAGTACGTACTGATTCAGTATCCCGCAATCCAGGAAAAGGAAATATTAACTCAGTTCTAGCTGTAGTCAATATCTGTCCGCCTAAAGGATTACCACTGGAATCACGAGGCCCAACAGAGTTGTGGGAGAAGCCACGTAAAGTTGATATACCACCAACATAATAGTTTCTGAAAAATGGTGCGTCTGACGTATTACTATAGGCGTCGTTGTAAGCCAGCTCGACTGCCGCTGACAGCACCAGATTATCAGTAATAGGGTTAAACATACGGTAATTGTAGCCCAACTGGTAATAATTCAAGTCGCTGCCGGGCAGCGCTATCTCAAACGATAGCTGTTGAGAAGTTCCATCAGTTGGGAACCAGTATTTATCAAGGTCATTGTGGGTCCAACTGACTTTACCTTTCACCTGATTATATTGTAGACCTTCACGACTCACAAAAGCACCAATTTCAGTTGCATAAGACGTTGGTAGTTGCAAGTCAATATTTTCAAACCCCAGTGAAAAGTCAAGGCTACTTACATCAGTAATGGGATAGCCTAACCGGATATTACTACCATAGGTATTAGTAGCAAAGTCACTGATAGATTGAGCACTGTAATCACGCTTATTATAAAAAACGTCAAATCCAAGACTAAGCCCATCCACACTGTAATAGGGGTCTGTGTAACTAAAGCGGTAGTTATCAGTACTCTTACTATTGGTGAAGGACGCATCAACCGCATTACCTGTACCCAGGAAATTATCTTGTGCAATAGCAGCACCCCAGAACGGCCCTTCCCCATCCACATAACCCAAGCTAATTGACCAATTGGAAGTTAGTCCTTCAATAACCTCAACCTCAACATCCAGTAGATCATCAGTACCAACAACAGGAATAGTCTTTATATCAACATTAGTAAAAAATCCCAGTCGCTGCAAACGCAGTTTGGATGCCTCAATATCTGCAAATGATGCTATGCTACCCTCCATCTGCCGCATTTCACGCCGCATCACCTCATCACTGGTTCGGGTGTTACCAAGGAAGTTAATACGGCGTACATAGGTACGTTTACCAGATTCAATCTGTACTTTAATGTCAACACTTTGACGATCTTCATCAAGAAGTGGTATTGGCTTCACCTGAGCAAAAGCATAACCCTTGTCACCATAATCCTGACGCACTGCCTGGGATGCGGCAACCAATTGCTTGCGAGAAAATACCTGGCCTGTGGTTATAGCCATGGTTTGCATAATCTGCTCCTGTGGAAACACCAAGTCTCCTGACACACTAAGATCACCAATAGTATATAAGGGACCTTCAAACAGGCTAATATTGATATACACTTGTGTCTTATCAGGAGAAATAGATACCTGAGTTGATTCTACATTGAATTTAACAAAGCCACGATCTAGATAATGGGAGCGGATTTTTTCAATATCTACCGCCAGTTTCTCCCTTGAATAACGGTCAGCTTTATTAAACAAAGTCCAGAAGTGAGTGGTTTGTAACTGCATCAGGTCAATCAGCTCAGCATCGCTGAAATACTCATTGCCAACAATATTTATCTGACTGATAACGGAATTAACACCTTCATTAATGCGAATTTCAATAGCCACACGGTTCTCATCCATTTCCGTCAGACTGGATTCTACCAGAACCGTATACCTGCCTTGGCCTTTGTATTGTCGCTCCAACTCCAGTTCAATCTGTTCTAAACTGGCATGACGCAGAATTTCACCGGGTTTTAAGCCAGCTCTGGCCAAAGATTCAAGCAAAACCTCTGTTTTAATCAGTTTATTGCCACTAATCTGAATATCGACAATGGCAGGCCTTTCTTTCAGTTGTATCACCAGCACATTACCATCACGAACTAATTTAATATCCTGGTAATTGCCACTCTTAAACAAACTGCGGGTGGCATATGCCAACATACGTTCATCTACTGTATCACCAACGACCAAGGGCAAGTCTGCAAAAGCCTGCTCTGGACTAAGTCGCTGTAAGCCTTCCAGGCGAATATCAGATAAGATAAAACTAGCGCTTTGAACCCATCCGGCCCATAACAGTGAACTTAAGATCAATACCACGCGGCGAAAAATTTTCATAATCAACTTCTTTTCTTATAATTTAGTTATTAACTCAATTGGTTTTGAATACGATGATTCAACCATAAGCAAGTCTGTAGTATAAATTGTTATCACAGTCGAAGCAGGTCATTCAGCAAAGCAATACACATGATCATAAACAGCAGTGCCAGGCCAATTCTCAGGCACATGGCCTGGATGCGTTCTGGCACAGGACGACCACTTACCATCTCAATAAGATAATATAACAAATGACCGCCATCGAGCATAGGAACTGGCAGTAAATTCAATACCCCAAGACTAACACTCAAATAAGCCAAAAAACTTATAAACACAGTCCAGCCAGAATACGCAGATTGGGAGGCCATCTTGGCAATGCTGATCGGACCATTTAAGTGATTCACAGATACATGGCCTAGTAACATGCGGCCTATAAACTGAAGGGTCAAGGCCGACATATCAACTGTCTTCTCAGCACCAGCCAAAAGGGCTTCAACAGGCCCTTTGCGGGTTTGGTACAAAAGTGAATTGGGCCAGTTCCCCGAAGCTACAGCTATACCTAAAATACCAACTCTAGTACCATTATCGAGTATTTTGACCCCCAAAGGCACACTTAGTTGCATGCTTTCTCCCTGCCGTTTAATAAGCAGGCTCACTGTTTGGGTGGGGGATGCTTCAATTAGAGCTATAAAATCTGCATAGTCAGACACTGGTAGATGATTAACATGAGTAATTATATCCCCGGATAAAATCCCAGCTATGAGTGCTGGCCCATCGGCAAATACACGCCCAACTACTACTGGCAACTTTGGACGCCAGGGCTGCAAGCCAAAGCTGCCCAGCAAATCGAGGTCGCGCTGCTGATGCAACGAGGCTTGTATAGGCAAGCTAGCCTGATAGGTAACTCCCAATCGGGGTGGCATGGGAGTCGCGGCTATAACTTGCTCTCCTTGATGCTCAGCTTGCCATTGCAACTGCTGCAAGTCTAATTGATGCAGTGTTAACTCCACCGAACCTGTATTGCCCAAGCGTCGTGCCAAAGCTAAATTCACCTGCTGCCAGCTTGGCGTCAACATACCATCTACTTGCACAATTTCCATACCAGCTGCAATGCCTGCCTGTGATGCCAGAGATTCAGAAGGTGGGGTACCTGTTACAGGGACTAGCTGAATCATTCCCAACATCGATACCAAACTGTAAGCCAGCACAGCAAAGACAAGGTTAATCATTGGTCCAGCCAACACAACAGCAATTCGAATCCAAATGTTTTTCAAGTCAAAAGCCTCAGATAGCTCACTGGCTTCCAGAGTCTTTTCACGACTATCCAGCATGCGCACATAGCCACCAAGGGGAATCATAGCCAAGATGTATTCGGTATGGTGCCGATCCCGCCAACGCCAAAGCGGTCGCCCCAGGCCAATGGAAAAACGCAATACTTTTATACCAAACCAGCGGGCAACAAAAAAATGGCCAGCCTCATGAATAGTAACCAAAAAACCAATAGTCAACAGAGCAATTAACAGGGTAACTGGCAGGCTATAACTCACTTAGCCTGCCAGCATATGTATGCAGACAGCAAACACTGGCGCGGCAGCTGTCAGACTGTCAATACGATCCATAATTCCACCGTGGCCAGGCAGCAGTTGACCGCTGTCTTTAATACCACAGTGTCGCTTGTACATACTTTCCAGCAAATCTCCTATTATGACAGCGATTACAGTCATCATGGCGATCATATGAACCAGCCATGGATGAGACCAAGGCCAAGTGATTAGATACTGGCCTAGCAATGATATCAATAAGACAACTAACGCAGCCCCGCCAACACCAGCCCAAGACTTAGCAGGACTAACTGCAGGCATTAACTTAACATGGCCATAGCGCTTACCGATAAAATATGCACCGGTATCAGCACCCCACACTAGCAGTAACAGAAACAACAGTAAGTTCTGGCCATCTTGCTGATTACATAACCATACTAACGACGACCAAGTCGGAACCAATACCAGTAACCCAGCCAGTCCTTTGATCCAAGGTCGACACCAAACAACTGTCAAGCGTGGATAACTAATGACTAAAAATGCAGCTAACAACCACCAATATGCTGCAATCTGATGTAATAAAACAGGCGCTGGAGCCCATGGCATTTGTAGGCACAGCAATGCTAGCGCCACTAGTAGCACATAAAGCATGCGAGTCTTGGTATTAGGCAAGACCATCATAGCGGACCATTCCCAAGCTCCAACCAGAATCAGTAATGCAACCAGTAATGAAAACAGTCCAGACGGCATTAGTAATATAATAAATATTGTTAATGGAGCCAAAATTACAGCTGTCAATATACGTTGTTTAGACATGATAATTATTTTTTAAGTTCAGCCATTACAATGGACTAACCCCTTTGTAATCAGGAATATTTAAATTGTTTATTATAGGATGATATATCGTATGCTCAACTGAGCACTTTGCTTTTCAAACAAAGATTCCACAGAGCATTGTTCAATGATAAAACTTCTTCTGTTAGCGTATGCCCAAAAAAACTGGCAGTCCAGTTTTAATGCATGACCTTTCTGTAGGTTATCCAGTAATCTGCGGTTAATCAGATGTTTGTTGCTGAATCTGCTCGCTGGTTTGTCCAAAACGTCTCTGCCGGTGGCTAAAATCAACCAAACTATCCACAAAATGCTGGTGTTTGAATTCTGGCCATAAGGTATCAATAAAATAGAGTTCTGTATAGGCCAACTGCCACAATAGAAAATTGCTAATGCGTCGTTCACCTCCGGTACGAATACATAGATCAACGGCTGGGAGGTCTGCAATACAGAGATAAGATGCCAACTGAGCATTATCTATGTTAGCGACACCCAATGAGCCAGACGCAACTGCTTGGACAAGTTTACGCGTAGCTTGAACAATATCCCACTGACCACTGTAATTAGCTGCAATATTGAGTTGTAATCCAAGATTATTGCGAGTCAGAGCCTCGGCGTGTTCAATCAACTGCTGCAATTCACCATTTAACGCTTTTCGATCACCGATAATGCGTAGACGAATATTATTACTATGTAGTTTGTCCACCTCACGCTGCAATACATACACAAACAAATCCATCAACGCCTTAACCTCCAATTCTGGCCGGCGCCAATTTTCACTGCTGAAAGCAAATAGGGTCAGTGCCTGTAGTTGGTAGTGGACTGCGGTTTCGATAACGGCACGAACTGCAT
Source organism: uncultured Pseudomonadales bacterium (assembly GCA_943787595.1). Lineage (GTDB taxonomy): Bacteria > Pseudomonadota > Gammaproteobacteria > Pseudomonadales > Balneatricaceae > CALSNA01. The sequence continues at coordinate 479,079 of CALSNA010000004.1, read as the reverse complement.
CAAGGCCGGCCTTATGGCCAGCAGCGCCTGCGAGTTTGCGGTTTTTTGCCCAACGATTGTTACCATCCATGATAATGGCTACATGTCTGGGTAGGGGATTGATGGTAAGGGCTAATATTTTAGCAAGATCTGTAGACATTTAACTGACCAATGCATACGGCTAAGATAAGAAGCAGTAGCAAATCTGTGCCCAAAACTACAACGGAAAGATGTAAAGTAAAGGTGCCTGGTACTATACTTCCAGCAAATCCCTCTCTTTGGCAGTCAGTGTAGCATCAACCATCGCCATATGCTTATCTGTCAATTTTTGAACAATCTCTTCACCACGTCGACCCTCATCCTCCGTAATAAACTTTTCTTTGAGCAGTTCCTTGACATCCCCATTGGCATCACGGCGTATATTACGTACAGCAATACGGGTATTTTCCGCTTCATGCCGCGCTTGCCGTATATAACCCTTACGGGTTTCTTCAGTTAGCGCTGGCATGGGTACCCGAATCAAGCCACCACTGGTGGACGGATTAAGGCCTAAATCAGACTTCAGTATAGCCTTCTCAATCTGGGGTATCAGAGACTTTTCCCAAGGAGAAACAGCTAATGTCCGGCCATCCTCGACGGTAATATTGGCCAATTGGTTAAGGGGTGTGTCAACATCATAATAGGACAGCGTAACCGATTCCAGAATACCCGGGTGCGCTCGTCCAGTACGAATTTTCTTGAAAGCTGTATTTAGAGCTAAAACACTTTTATCCATGCGTTGATCAGCATCTTGTTTAATTTCATTGATCATGCTGTGCTCCATTAAACGGTAAAGTCATATTAATCAAGGTTCCTTCTTGTCCGCCCATCACCAAGTTGATAAGGGCACCTGGTTTTTTCATATTAAAGACCCTAACAGGCATATTCTGGTCGCGGCATAAACACATGGCCGTTAGATCCATCACACCCAGTTGCTTCTCAATGGCCTCATCAAAGGTGAGGTAGTCATACTTTTTAGCTTCTGGACTGGAAACAGGATCAGCCGTGTAAACCCCGTCAACTTTAGTGGCCTTAAGAACCACATCTGCTTCAACTTCAATGGCACGCAGACTAGCTGCGGAGTCAGTGGTAAAAAATGGATTTCCTGTACCCGCTGTAAAGAGCACAACATTGCCTTGTGACAGATAACGCATCGCAGTACATCGATCATAGTGCTCTACTACCCCGCCCATGGGAATGGATGACATTAGATGAGTTGGTATATTGGAGCGTTCCAGGGCATCGCGCATTGCCAAGCCATTTATTACAGTAGCCAACATTCCCATATAGTCACCGGTGACCCGGTCCATGCCTGCATCACTGAGGGCGGAACCACGGAACAAATTGCCACCACCAATAACCAAACCAACCTGTACGCCAATACCCACCAGCTGCCCAATTTCCAAAGCCATACTATCAAGTAAATTAGGGTCAATACCAAAACTATCTTGACCCTTCAGGACTTCACCGCTCAATTTTAGCAGAATTCGTTTATAGCGTAGTTGTCTCTTATCCATAGATGCCATGTAGTCTCTCCCGCGTTGCAGTTTACTTTAGCAATTTTATTACCCGCCAAACTGAATTACTACTATTACATATTCAGACATTGCTGTGTCAAATCAGCAATCAAATAGTTGCTTATTAGCTATCCACAACACCCATGAGCCATTGAATCAAACTTGTAGCTGGGCAGCCACCTCAGTTGCAAAATCTTTCTTTTCCAGCACGATACCTTCACCAACTTCAATACGGGTAAAGGTAGTTTTGTTAACGCCAGCCTGTTTCACTAAGTCACCCACCTTAACATCAGGTTGCTTGACAAAAGGTTGCTCTAGCAAGCTGTTTTCGGCCAGGAATTTATTGATACGACCGCCCATCATCTTGGCAACAATCTTATCTGGCTTACCAACCATGTCAGGCTGAGCTCGAATAATTTCTTCTTCCTTGGCAACCTCGACTGCTGGCATATCAGCTCGGCTTGCAACCCTAGGATTAACCGCTGTAACGTGCATGGCTATATCCTTAGCCAACTCTGGTGTACCACTGTCTAGAGCCACTAGCGCACCAATCCGGTTATTACTGTGTACATATGCAGCCACGACACTGCCAGACAGCATTTCAATTCGGCGCGGGCTGATATTTTCACCAATTTTTTGCACCAGTGCTTGTCGGGCATGATTTAATTCACCCACCATAAGTGTTGCCATATCAGTCTGACGACTGGCAAATGCTGCCTCAACCACCCTGTTTACAAAGGCCAGGAAACCAGCATCACGTGCGGCAAAATCAGTTTCTGAATTGACTTCCACCAATACAGCATAGGAATTGTCTGGAGCCACCTTAGCACACAAAACTCCTTCAGCAGCAGTTCGACCAGCCTTCTTTGCAGCTTTGATGCCACTGGATTTACGCAAATCCTCAATCGCCTTTTCGATATTCCCGTCAGCAGCAGCCAGTGCTTTTTTGCACTCCATCATGCCTAAAGCGGTACGTTCACGCAGTTCTTTCACCATAGATGCAGAAACTACAGCCATTATATAATCCTCTATTATTATGTTTGTTCAGCTTTAGCACATATGCCGATTTCTTGTAATTGAAGCATATGTGCTATATGGATTGCTGAATGAACTCCGACATAACCCCATAAGACACTGGAACCATAATCAACCATTGCTCTTGAAACGCTTGATTATGCTTTATAACCAACTCACTGCCTCGCTACAGAGGTCAAAGTGAACGACCCTAGTGTAATGTGGGGTAGGCCTGTCATGTTTCAGTGGGGAGTCGTAAGGTAGAGTCAGACAACGCAAACTCACCAGACAACCATCAATAAGTTAGTTAAAGCTATAAAGTCATTATTAATGGTTATTTGCATACAGCATTCAGGCCAGCACCCCGAAATCAGGCTCCTGCTGGTTCTTCTGCAGCCATTTCAACAAATTCACCTGCAGAGGAAGCAGCGTCAACATGGCCTTCAGCACAGGCATCTGCCATAGCGGTCACATAAATTTGTATGGCCCGTAAAGCATCATCGTTGGCAGGGATAACGTAATCCACACCTTCTGGATTACTATTGGTATCGACAATACCAATCACAGGAATACCCAGCTTATTGGCTTCATTAACAGCAATACGCTCGTGCTCAACGTCAACCACAAACAGGATGTCAGGCAAACCACCCGTATTTTTGATGCCGCCAATTGAGAGTTCTAATTTTTCCATTTCCCGTCGCCGTACCAGAGCTTCCTTTTTGGTCAACTGATCAAAGGTACCATCTTTCAGCTGTGCTTCCAGATCACGATAACGACGAATAGACTGACGAATAGTCTTGTAGTTGGTAAGCATACCACCAAGCCAACGATGGTTAACATAGGGCATACCAACTCGCTCAGCTTGTTCACGGATTACCTTGCTGGCGGCACGTTTAGTACCAACAAACATTATCTTGTTTTTGTTGGCTGCCATATTCTTGACTATACCCATAGCCTGGTTAAAAGCTGAAACAGTAAGATCAAGGTTAATGATATGAATTTTATTGCGGGCACCAAAAATGTATTGATCCATTTTTGGGTTCCAGTAACGCGTTTGATGGCCGAAATGAGCACCTGCCTGAAGCAGGGCTCGCATACTAATTTGAGGCATTATAGTGATTCCTGGTGGTTTGGGTTGGGCCTCCATAAACCCATGCATAGCCAGTGCGCAAAAAACATCTGCACAGCAGGATAATGCCATACTTCGATCAGATTGCCTAAGTTGTACTAGAGCAACCCAACACCCAACAGCATGTGGCGGTTTATGTGTGGACTTTTTAATTAAGATAATCCTGAATCTCAGTTAATTTGGATTCAGAAGTGCTTTTTATAACATGAAAAACTGTGCATTAACAAGTTTTTTCCGCTTTATTGCTGATTTATCGCCTGATAGAACAGTGTTCATCCGTTATTAAACAACAGCATAGAAGGTTCTAACGCCTCACTGAGATCAAGCATATCAATCTTAATCCATGACTTAAAAAGATATGTAAGAGCCAGTTACTACAAGGTCTACAGTGCAAAAAAGCGAGTTAAACAGCCAACTGAGTTGCAATTCAGTTAATATTGAATTTGGTAACATTATTAATCAGACTCACTCGGCCAGCCAGTAACAAACGGGAACCAATTACTACAACGGCTATGACTCTTGACATTAACAGAGGCCACTCTGAAATTCTTTAACCAGCTGCGATTTTACTGCCACCACACAGCTTATCTGACTAGTAATGACTCACCGTACCAAACCCAAATGGTGGTGCCATGCAGCAAGGTAATCAACCCTCCAAGGGCTAGGTAAGGGCCAAATGGTAATACTGTATTAGCAGAACCGCGCCAAATCTTTTGTCCCATAGCCACAAACAAGCCACTGCTGGCTGCTAGCAACAGCACCAGTGGCAAGGACTGCCAGCCCAGCCAAGCACCAAGAGCAGCAAACAGCTTAAAGTCGCCATAACCCAGACCCTCACGACCTGTCAGCAAGCGAAAAACCCAGTATACAGACCATAGCGACAAGTAGCCTGCCACTGCTCCCCAAAGCGCATCATTCAGGCTTACCAACAACGATTGACTGTTACAGATTAAACCTAACCATAACAAGGGAAAAGTCAGCTGATCGGGTAGCAAATGATGGTCAAGATCAATAAAAGACAAGACCACCAGGATATATAAGAACAACAAGCTTGCCAAAGTAACAGGGGCAACACCTAACTGCCATACAATGTAGGCCCCAGACAGTGCAGTTAATGCTTCCACTATTGGATAACGCAAACCGATAGGATTATGACATTGAGCACAGCGGCCACGCAGCAGCAAATAACTCAGCATGGGGATATTGTGTAAAAACTTGATACTAGTGTCACAACTACAACAACGGGATGGGGGCCAGAATAATGATGCAACTGTACAGTGTCGTACCTCATTGACCATATTGTCTGCTTGCGCCATTATGGCACTGGCATCTTGTTGCCACTGGACGTGCAGGGAGCGAGGTAGGCGGTAAATCACCACATTAAGGAAGCTGCCAACGAGCAAGCTTAATAAACTGGCAGACAATAACGCCAAGTTAGGTTGTTGCTGCAATACAAACCATAGAGACTGTAAGGACATCACTGACTCCAATAATAATATATCGTTCAATTATAGCTGATGATCACCCTATCTGCTGCAAGGCTGCAACTAACACCAATCGAGCCTGCATATTTCGACTAACATGCGTATTTACCCTGACAATTACCAGAACTGTCAGCTATGATTTAAACATGGTGACAGAAAATCTCATGATCCAAAGCCAAGTGTTTTGGCTAACTGTAACTTCACATCACTCCAGTGCAGACAAGGCCACCCAATTGTGTATGGCACCATCAACCTTATTATTCAGGAGCACATGATCCTTTGTGGCTGCAAAACTAAAGTAGATGCTTTATTCTTTTCCATAGTAGCCAAAACTGAGTTCAGACCGGAGATTCAGAATGCATTGAACTGATCGAATGTTTAACAATAAGCCCTAAATTCAGCACAATAACAGTTAGACTCTGGATAGATACTGTATATACCCACAGTATCCTGTAATAATATTAAATGTACCACTAAAGAGGAGGCTGCTGTGCTGCAACAACTGACCGTGCACAACTATACTCTGGTTGAGCAACTACAATTGGATTTTCGTGAAGGTATGACAGCCATCAGCGGTGAAACTGGAGCTGGCAAATCCATTTTACTGGGTGCTTTAGGCCTGGTACTGGGCAATCGATCTGAATCCGGTAACGTGCGCAGCAGCGCAAGCTGCGCCGACATCCATGCAGTATTTGAATTGGCCCGGCTACCAGTGGTAAAGGAATATCTAGCCCGCGAACATCTGAATAATGATGAGGATAACAATACCTGCATCCTGCGCCGTGTGATTAATACTGATGGCCGTTCCCGGGGCTATATCAATGGCCGACCCGTTAATATGGGCAGCCTGCGACAACTGGGCCGCCAGCTTGTCAATATTCATGGACAACATGAGCATCAACACCTATTAAGCCGCGATAGTCACCAGCAACTACTGGACGCCTATGGTAATTATCAGACAATACTGCAGGAAGTGATGCAGCTAAGTGATCGTTGGCAGCAATTAGAACAGCAAGCTCACAAACTGCAGCAAGGCGAGGCATTATCAATAGCAGAGCAACAGCTATTGCGCTACCAAATTGATGAATTAAAGCAATTGGCACTGGAACCCAGCGAGCTGACCCAGCTGGAACAAGAGCACAAACAAAGAGCCAATGCTGACCAATTAATACAGGCTGTTTACAGCGCACTGGCTGTAGATCAGGATAATGCAGTTGATCCTCGCCAACAGCTGCAGCACTGGATACAAGCATTAGACCCCTTTGTTGACCACAGCCCTAAAATTAGCGCGGCTGTAGATATGATCAACAGTGCCTGCATTCAAATTGAAGAAAGTCAGCATGAATTGCAGCAGTTTATCGATAGCTTTGAACAAGATCCACAGCGATTACATTGGCTGGAGCAACGTCTTGATCAGATTTATACTATTGCTCGCAAGCACCGGCTAGCACCAGAATTGCTGCTTAAACAGCTAGCCTCCCTACAGGCTCAAGTGCAAGACAACCGGCATCGACAAGAGAAAATAGAACGAATCAGAATGCAGCAGCAAAATATCACTGAAGCCTATAACAAAGTAGCAACCGAGCTAAGTCGGCAACGTAGGCAAACAGCCTGCCGACTACAGCAGGCAGTGAGAGAACAACTATGTCAACTAGACATGTCTCAATGCAAATTAGAACTCAGCCTGAGTCAGCAGCATAACAATAGACTGCCGCCACAAGGATGGGATAACGTGGAAATATTGATCAGTACGAATCCTGGACAACCACCCCAGCCATTGACCAAAATAGCCTCTGGTGGTGAACTGTCACGCATCAGTCTGGCTATTCAGGTAGTGATAGCCCAAACCAGCGTCAACCCCACCCTGATCTTTGATGAAGTAGATGTTGGCATTGGTGGCGCTACTGCTGAAATTGTAGGACGACTATTGGCTAAACTCAGCCACAGCTGTCAACTACTGTGTATTACCCACCTACCACAAGTTGCGAGCCAAGCCCGGCAGCACCTGCAAGTCTGTAAAACGAGTCAAGGCAAAATGACCCGAACCCATATCAAATACCTATCGCATGATCAACGAATTATGGAGATCGCGCGTATGTTGGGTGGCATTACCCTGACCGAGCAAACAATAGCTCATGCCCGTGAAATGGTGGGGTTAGATTGCAGACTTCACTCATGAGCAAATTATTACATCCAGCGTTGCCATAAGCGTAACCTTGATGAAATAAGCACAATCAGGTACAACTAATGAGACATCGGATCAAACAGTAATTCATACTGATAAAAGATGCAGTCAGTGCAGCTTATGACTGCACACAACGCTGGGTCTTCTGCGAAGCAAGCAATCTTGCGTTTAGCGAAGGCCTGACAAAGTCAGTCGCCTTTATGAACACCATACAAACAAACCGTACGGCTAGTTAAGTCATAGCCCATTTCAATGGCAATTTGCTCTATTCTCTGGTTAAGCACTGGATCGGAAAATTCTTTTACCCGGCCACTTTTAATACAAACAATATGATCATGGTTTTCTTCAGATGCTAATTCAAATACTGAATGGCCACCTTCAAAATTATGTCTAACAACCAAGCCTGCCGCCTCAAATTGAGTTAAAACACGGTAGACCGTGGCTAACCCAACATCTTCACCCTGTTCGATGAGCAGCTTATAGATGTCTTCCGCGCTCCAGTGATCACCTTCAGTCGCCTTCTCAAGAATCTGGTATACCTTAACTCGTGGCAACGTAACTTTAAGACCTGCTTTTCGTAGCTCCTGACTTTCTAATGCCATAATATATCGTGTCCCCCCTTCAGACTAATTTATGAATCAGGTATGATGCTTTATGTTGTCTAATCAGGACACCATGCAAAATGCTTACGCTCACCAACTATGGTGCTAAACGTGGGCTTAAATTGTGTTGATTACCGACAAACTGTCACCTGTATCTGACTCATGAAGATCTTAAATGTATGGGGTATTGCACTAATTTTCCCTGTGTATCAGTTTCGATCACAATATTATTCATACATTTACCGACTATAATAACTTAAACTCGATTTATTGATAATGCCATGAAACGTTATTTTACAATTTCCTTACTCAGCTTTTTTATCATCAGTTGCTCTAGCCTGGAGGAAAACCCCTTTCCTGGAGTCCATAAGCCAGACGTAATACAAGGCAATGTGATCACTGATGAGATGATAGATACTCTCCGGCCTGGACTAACTCAAAAACAGGTACGCTATATTATGGGAACGCCGCTAATCAGTGATAGTTTCGACAGTGATCGCTGGGACTATGTGTATAAAAAACACAACGCCGAGGGCGTTACAGAACACCAGCACATCAGCCTTTATTTTAGTAATGATCTGTTACAGCGATTCGAATCAAAGTAGGATTGCTGTGGCCTGATTGCGGCTAAGACTACTCCATAAAGTGGAAAAACCAAATACTTTGCTAGCATTTTCGTGGTCTCAATGCCGGTCAAGTCTCTTCTGGTAATTTTTGTGTGACCGCATTTGACGGTTGCAATTTTCTCTGTTTAGCCTTGGCAGCTCGGTTAGCTCGCGCCACCTTGGGATCAATGATCAGAGGACGATAAATTTCTACCCGCTGACCTTCACGAACGCAATATTCATGAGGCTTTTTTACCAACTGCCCAAAAATCCCCATGGACACATCAGACAATTCCAGTCCAACAAAAAAATCCGTGATATTGGAGCGTTGCGCTGCCTCAAACACTGTTGTTCTGTCAGGTACTTCCAAGGTAATGATTTTTTGCTGCTGAGGCAGTGCATAAGCCACCTCAATCTTAACCATATTCTGTTCAGCCATACACTACATCTGCCCGCTTACAGAAAGCATCTACCATAGATGTTGCCACTTGATTAAACAATACCGCCATGGCTTTGAAACGCAGCTTACCAGACATTGCAAACTCCAGTTCCATATCTACCTTGCAAGCATCGGTACGTAGGGGAGAAAATACCCAACTACCATTGAAAAATTTAAATGGCCCCTCGTGCAAATGCAAATCAATACGTCGGCCAGGCTGCAGGATGTTGCGGGTAACCAGATGATAACTGACTCCAGCCCTAGCCAAACACATGCGCACCAGCATATATTCTAGGGATGCATCAAGCACCTCAACTTTAGCACAGCCACTCAGAAACTGAGGGTATCTTGTCACATCGTTAACTAAAGCATACATCTGATCGGCAGAGTACATCAACAGAGCCGAATGATGAATCCGCTGGCTGGGAATGTTTCGATTTTTTAGGATCATATGAACTGGAATCACTAAAGGCCAGCAGGGCTCTACGAAACCTGACAAAAGTCAGTGACGTTTGGAACACAGTGGATCAGCCTAATACGGTAATTGAATAAACCCTGATTTACAATAATGCCCGTTGTACGGCAAATAAAGCCAAAGAAACAATAAAGCCAGTAATGCAAGACTGTATGATAACTCATAATGTACAATTACATACTATGGCCAAAAAAACAAAAAAACCTGCAACCAATACCATCGCGCTTAATAAACGTGCACGCTTTGAATATCATATTCAACAAACATTCGAGGCTGGCCTCTGCCTGACTGGCTGGGAAGTCAAAAGCCTGCGCGCTGGCCGAGCACAGCTAACTGAGTCTTACGTCATCATCAACAATTCTGAAGCATTTCTAGTGGGTGCCCACTTTTCCCCTCTGCAAACCACCAGCACGCATGTGGCCGCCGATGCCACTCGAGAGCGCAAGTTGCTACTGCATAAAAAAGAACTCGCCCGCTTATTCAGCATTAATTCACAAAAAGGCCAGACAATCATAGCCTTGGCACTTTACTGGAAGCGCCATCTTGTTAAATGTGAAATAGCTCTGGTTAAAGGCAAACAACTTCATGATAAACGCGCTACAGTGAAAGAACGAGATTGGAACAAACAAAAACAACGCATATTACAAGCTTATTAAGACACTCCCTATATACTTCTGTTACAATTAAAGAGGTAACGGGGGTGACTGGATTCGACGCTGGTTACAAACCCTGAGGTGCATGTCGAGAGTGTAAGATATCTCGTAAATCCCATCTTACAACATTATAGTCGCAAACGACGACAAATACGCACTGGCGGCATAAGCCCGCCTACACCGTGATCTGGATGCCTGTAAACAGTTGATCGGTGGCTCGCAGAACAGGATCGCGTGGACTTCTCGCTCGGGAATAAAGCGTCAAATATCAATCGAGATCGCCCCAGACACCCTGACTTTCGGGTCGGCCGGGGTTAAAACAATAGAAAGAACTAAGCATGTAGAGCCAATGGCAGAGGACTGACGGACGGGGGTTCGACTCCCCCCACCTCCACCAAACAAAGGATTTAGGAAATCCTAAAACCTCCCACGAAGCCCGTAATCACTACGATTTACGGGCTTTTTTATGCCTAATCCGTTAATGCCACTATGCACCGACATGTTGTTGCCAGAGGTAGTGTAATGGAGCGATTATTTGCCATCGAAATCACCCTCACCCTCACCCAGAACCAGGCTCAGGCTCTGGCCAGTTACCTTACAGCATTCAAGCCGGACCACATCCAGCCCATGGCGGTGAACGACCTCCAGGCTCAATAGACTTACCAAGGCTACTGGGCCCCCCATCACCCGCACCCGGGCGGGCCTGGGCTGGGATGCCGGGGACATGATCCGGGTGGTGGATGTCAACGACGATGGCCGGGCCGATGTGGTGGCCTTTAGGGACGAGGTGCAGGTGGCGCTCAATACCGGATCGGGCTTTGCTGAACCCATTTGTATTAGGGCATGATCTCGCTAAATGGCACCGACCAAAAGAAGTCCTGCCTATTTTAGCCGGTGAGCAACTTGTTAGAGAACCCTGTTTTGCTTGGGAGTTACTTCGCTCGCCATTACCCGTTGTTGATTCAACCAATGAGCAACACTCCAGGAAACTTTTCCGTTCGATCCGAGAAGATCTCGAGCTTATAAATGACAGAAAATGGGATATTAAAAACCCTTTCACCGATTTATCCGAAGACTCGAGAGATTATTTGGAAGACGAATTAGACCGGGATATTGCTGGGGCTAGCTTCTTCCAACGAGAAAACCCATTCATTCGCCATATCGTCTTACGTAAGCGCGTAACACTTGAAGATGCAAACCTGTTACCTCGCATAGGTGTTGATGTTCATCTAGACCGAGACTTAGCCAAAGAAGAACACAAGTTTAATAGTTAATTTGAGGGCAAAGCACTTAGAACCAGTGAAGATTTTCGTCAGGCATACGCTGAAGCACGCAATTTCGGAAAATCTTTAGCTCAAAGTGGTAAAGGCAGCGGCTTTATGAAAAACCTTATGGAGCAAAGGATTTGTTCCGGTATCGCCACAGGCATAAACACTGCAAGAATGTTGCTTGAGGGCAGAACTGTTCAAGAAGAAAGCGATGAGCAAAATATTGAATTGAAGGTAGAAAGCCCAGATGAAATTGCTGTACTTGAACGGATGATTGCTCGCTTAGAGCGAATAGAGGAAGACCCAAAGCTTCAAGCGGTACTGCACTACCTCGAAAAAGAACAATGGCTCAAGCATGGCGTAATTATTTTTAGCCAATACTATGATACCGCAAAGTGGGTGGCTGATTCCTTAGCCGCTCGCTATCCAGATCAGCCTGTAGGTTTGTACGCCGGTGCAGGCCGCAGCCGACTTTATCAAAAAGGCGATAGCGTAAACATCGAGCATGAAACATTAAAGCGTATGGTTGCATAGCATCAGCTAGAAATTATGGTGGCAACGGATGCCGCATGTGAGGGGTTGAACCTGCAAACCCTCGGCACCTTAATGAATATCGACTTGCCATGGAATCCTACTCGCCTGGAGCAACGAATTGGTCGAATTAAACGGTTTGGTCAGGTTCGTGAAAAAGTCGATATGCTGAACTTAGTGAACGAGCAAACCGTTGACGAGAAAGTTTATGACAAGTTATCCGAGCGTATGCAAGATAGGTACAATTTATTCGGCTCTCTACCGGACACTATCAAAGATGAATGGATTGAAGACATCGAATCTATGGGTGAAAAAATGGATGAGTATATTGATGCGCAGAAGACCGCAAATGGCTTCGATTTACGCTACACATCCACCATGGAACCTTCTGAGAAAGATTGGCGGGATTGCTCAGACGTCTTATCTAGAAGAGACTTCAGTGAGTTGATGACGTCGGGCTGGAGTGATACTAAATGAGCGAAGATACAACAGTGGAAGCACTTATCACCTTAGACTTTTCAGGAACTGAAATGGAGTTCCTAACTTTAGATGAAATTAGAGAATTTTCGCAAAATGAAAAATCTGAATGGGTATGGCTAGAACAAGAAACCAGAAAGGATGGCAATATTGGTCAAGTTTGGAGTCCGTTCAATAGCTTATACGGCCAATTTAATCAGTTTGTTCAACAATCACAGCAACACCAGAACAATGAAAATCAGTTAACCAACTTAGCTAATAATCTTAGAAACCAAACTAATACAGCAAGTTCACAAGGGTTTAGATTAACTCAATCACCGGAAGCACAATTTGTATTCAGTCTGAAAGATAGTAAAGGACCTCAGATTGCCGCATATGCACTAGCTCTTTTGAACAACAACAATATTAAATTAACAAAACCTGCGGCTTATGAAGGCGCTTTTTGGGCTATGCAATATAAACAAGGCTCTCAAGAAACCGTTGACGCTCACCAAAAAGCTTTAGAATCCGTCAAACATGGATGGGCAGTCAGATTTGGCAAGCAACACAAAGAGTTGAGAAAAAACAACGACCAGTTTATACAGGAAATAACCACTCTTAAGAGCCAATTTGACGCATTGGTAGAAGAAATTGATAACACCAAGAACCAACAAATTTCCGAGTTTACGGATACCCTTGAGGAGATAAAAGGCAAGCTCGCTGATATTGAACATACCTATGATGAGAAATTGGCGCTTCAGTCTTCCGTTCAATATTGGAGCGACAAGAGAATTCACCACGAAAAAGTGATGTGGTGGTTAGCTGGCGCAACAGCACTATTTGCGGCATGGACCGGTGGAGGTTTCATCTGGGCGGCGTACGAGCTACTAAAAGAAACTGTTACTCAGATGCCGTTATGGAAACTTGGTGTCATGCTGGCAATATCCTCATTTGGTGTATGGCTAACAAGATTGTCCGCTAAGATTTTTATTTCTAACCTTCATTTGCGCACCGATGCAGATGAACGAATAACAATGATTCAAACTTATTTAGCTTTACTTCGTGAAGGAAGTTGACCAAAAGATGACGAACGACAGCTGATTTTACAAACACTATTCAGGCCAAGCTCAACCGGCTTCATTAAAGAAGATGGTCCTTCTGGTTTCTATGAAGCAATGTCCAAAGGGATGGGACGATAAAAATGATTACCTATGACCAGCTTATGCTGCCACTGCTGAAAGCCTTAGTAAATTTGGGTGGGTCTGGCAGCATTGATGAAATGTATGAAGAAGTTGTCGAGCTTGAAAAGCTTGATGAAAAAACGCTAGCAGTTCTGCACAACCCTGAAAAAAGCAGCCAAACAGAGATTGGATTGGGCTAGAACCTATCTTAAAAAAGCAGGCTATCTAGAAAACTCTTCTCGTGGCGTATGGGCGTTAACCGATAAGGCAAGACAGTCAGAAGAAATTGATAGCCGGGAAATAGTCAGCCACGTGTGATCTTTAGATAAAAAGACAAGCAAAGGTTCCGGAGAGCCAACTGACCCTGCTACAGCCATTGAAGAAACACTCACATGGCGAGAGCGCCTTCATCATATTTTAATAGAAGAAATGAGCCCTGATGAATTTGAACGACTGACTCAACGTATGTTACGTGAGTCAGGTTTTGTGCATGTAGAAGTAACAGGCCGAACCGGTGATGGTGGGATTGGCGGTAAAGGCATTGCTCGGATCAACGGCTTAATGAGTTTTCATATTTGCTTTCAATGTAAAAAGTACAAAGGTTCTGTTGGGTCACCAGAAATTCGTGACTTCAGAGGTGCCACCGTTGGCCGAGCCGACCGAGGCATGTTTATTACAACCGGTAGCTTTACTAAATCGGCGATTGAAGAAGCCAACCGAGATGATGCAACACCTATTGATTTAGTGGATGGTGACCAGCTTGCAGACAAACTGAAAGAACTGGCACTAGGTGTAAAAACGGAACTTGTTGAAAAGATAACCGTGGATCCTGAGTGGTTTTTAGGTTTGTAATTAGTAGAGCTTTGTCTCTACCACTCTGTGCCTGATTAACTCATTCAACTTCCACCCACCGGCCCATACCCACCTAACAAGCTGGGCAAGTACTTCACTATGAGCCTGTCGATCAACCTTCCTGGGTAGCATCAAACACTGCAACGCCCCTGAGCTTAAGTTGTATGTGCACGATACAAGACCATCAAACTGCCCGTCGGTAAGCGAAACATTGATCAACCAAAGAACGGCACTCTTAGCAGATTCGACATCTATCCGAAGTAAGACCTCTGCTTCTTCCTGACTAATTGTTTCGAAATTTTTCATGGTCACGAACCAAGTGGCCGTTACCAATCTTCAGGTAACATGCTGCATATCATTTCCCCCTGGCCTTAGCCGAAGCACGCTGACCAAACCAAAAGCACATCACGACGGCAAATAGTGATTGTATTTCGGGGTCCCTGATTTGCGGTAAAGCCGCAACAAAATCCATACCTTGGTCAACTACCAGCACATAAAGAGTGCTGACTTTTACAGCGGTGAATAGCAATAAGAAAACGTAAGTTATTATCGGGCGTACGGAAGCTCACCAGTCCACACACTTTATCCCGGAAGGCTGGCTGTCGTGCTTTAGTAATGCGAGACTTTCATTAATATCTACATTGACGATGATTTCTGCAAACTTTTGATTATGACCAAGGCGCATTTGCTCCATCTGCCGATCTCAGAGTCTGTAGCTCGTGTTTTCTGTCTTGTTTGTCTTACCAGAATTTTAGCAAGTCTAGTGATCTGCTTTAATTAAAACCGGACACTTTAATAATGGAATATAATCCTATTATTGAGATGTTAAATGACAAAAAGAACAAATAGAAATTATACGGGAAAATTTAATCAAGCAGGCGTGACATTAGTAATCGAACAAGGCTACAGCGTCTTTAGGCATTACAGATAAAATTCTTTGTAACTGGAAAGCTAAATTTGAAACAGAGCAATCAGGTGCGAGTTTAAATGCTGATGAACGGGCTGAGCTGCTGAGGCTTCGTAAGGAAAATAAAAAGCTGAGGATGGAAAAGGCTAACACCTTCCTGCTAAAGGAAACCAAATAACGTTTAAAACCATTACACGACTATCGTCGGCATTTCCTGTGATTATGCTCTGTAAGGAGATCAAGATAAGTCGCAACGCTTATTATGCTTGGCTCAAACGTCCCACAAAGCTCATTACAGCAGAGCAACTTAACCTGTACCGAAGAGACCAAGCTATTTTCAAGCAAAACAGAAATAGCTCGGGTTACCGAAAACTGCGTAAATGGCTATGCAAGGAGTGCTTTAGCGTTAGTGCTTATGGTACTCACAAGTTAATGGCTAAGCTAGGGTTAGTTGTCACTCAACGAGTAATCTACAGGGTAACGACTAAACGTAAGCACAGTGATACTAAGGCTGGATATATCTGGCTGTTGTGATGGGTTTATACCCTCGATGTATCATTGGCTGGTATATTGATAAACATATGACCACTGACTTGGTAAGTAAGGCGATGATGAAAGCATATAACCTGCGCCAACCACCAAGGAGGCTGGTGTTTCATAGTGCCCGAAGTTCACAATATACCAGTAAGCACTATCGCAAATTACTGGAAAGTTATGGCATAAGAGCCAGTATGAGGGATGTTGGTGCTGTTGAGACAATGCCATTGTTGAAAGTACCACAACCGACTCATGAGCATATAAGAAATGACGTAACTGCGTATATGCACTATTACAATTTAGAACGACTTCATACAGCGAATGATGATCTATCGCCAATAGAGTATGAACAAAATCCCTTAAGAAAGCGTCCTGATTTAGTTGCACAGAACAGTCGCTAGCCGACTCACATGATGAGACATATTAATCTGCTGTGTCACTAAAACCAGCGTTATATCATGAGCGTTTAGCTCAGCCATAATTTGATGAAGGTCGGCCAGATTTCATGTCAGGCGGCCCAGCCACCGTCCTGATAGATGGTATCTACTAGCCGCCAACTACCAATTTGAGAGCCGATAGACTCAGCGCAAGCCACACACTACGCACTGAAAAAATCAAACGGATCACGACTATCTTTCTCTACAGACGAGCGAGAGCAACTAACACAGCGTTTAATCTCAGCTTATGCAGTAAACAAGAGCGAGACAATAAGCGCCTAAAACGCTTTTTTATAGCCAGGTAATCGCTCGAGTGCTAAGTTGGGTTAGCCAGGGATCTGGCAGCGTAACACAATTATTTCTGCCAAGGGAAGCATGGCTATGGTGTTCAGAATCAGCATTTAAAGGGGCGCATCAACACCATCGGTTGCCAAACTGAACGATACTAGCTGATAACAATACTTCGGATTTACAAAACGCATTGGGCGTTAAATTTTGTCCATGATTAATTAATTTAACATTCCTTGGCCTAAAAAATAATCTTTCAGGCTTTTTCAAGCCATCAGTTTTACTTCTACCAATCAGTAGCGTAGGATATTGAATATATCCTAGTAAAATATGGTTAACTTAAGTTGCACGCCCAACTACTTTCAAGATAAGAATTGGAGTTAATATCATGGACTCAATGCATATGCCCCATACTATCACCATTCCCAATGGAGAAAAGGTAGTTGCCACATTCACCAAGGCTGAACTTGAAGAACGTCTAGCCCGATTACGGATTCATATGGCAGCAAAATCAATTGATGCCGTATTATTGACATCCTATCATAATATCAACTATTTCTCTGATTTTGTCTATTGTCGCTTCGGGCGCGATTATGGTTTAGTGGTAACACAGGATGATTACACTACGGTAACCGCCAATATAGATGGTGGACAGCCCTATCGTCGTAACCAGCTGGGTAATAACCTGGTTTATACCGACTGGCACAAAGGCAATTTTTTTGTGGCATTACAATCATTGATAAAAGATGGCTCACGGATTGCGGTCGAATACGACCATATGACCATGAACACCATAGGCATAATGCAAGAAACGTTTCCCGGATCAGAATTCACTGATATTGGGGCACCAACAATGCAGATGCGGATGGTGAAATCAGCCGAAGAAATTGCTTTAATCAAGCATGGTGCCAGAATTGCTGACATTGGTGGACAGGCAGTACATGATGCCATTGCTGTTGGCGTACCGGAATATGAAGTAGCATTAGCTGGCACCCAGGCGATGGTACGGGAAATAGCAACCACCTTCCCTCACGGTGAGTTAATGGATAGCTGGGTCTGGTTCCAGTCTGGTATCAACACCGATGGTGCACATAATCCAGTCACCAGCCGCAGGATTGATGCTGGCGATATTCTCAGTCTCAACTGCTTCCCGATGATTTCTGGTTACTATATTGCACTGGAACGAACCCTGTTCGCTGAATATGCTAGTGACCACCATCTAAAATTATGGGAAATCAATTGTGAAGTGCACCGCCGTGGGCTAGAACTGGTACGCCCAGGCGTACGATGTTGTGATATTGCCCATGAGTTAAATGAGATTTTTGCTTCATATAATGTACTGCAGTATCGTACCTTTGGCTATGGCCATTCGTTTGGTACTCTGAGTCACTATTATGGTCGAGAAGCTGGCCTGGAACTACGAGAAGATATAGATACCGTACTTGAGCCAAATATGGTGGTTTCTGTTGAACC
Source organism: uncultured Pseudomonadales bacterium (assembly GCA_943787595.1). Classification (GTDB taxonomy): domain Bacteria; phylum Pseudomonadota; class Gammaproteobacteria; order Pseudomonadales; family Balneatricaceae; genus CALSNA01. The sequence goes on along the minus strand of CALSNA010000004.1, from coordinate 461,028 downwards.
CATGATCATGTTGCCAAACGGAGTACCCGGAGCCGGTGGTTACCGAGAACACGATATACTGGTAGTTAATGAATCAGGAGCCGAAAACATCACCTGTTTTCCCTTTGGGCCAAACCACAATATCGTGGCCTAACCAATCTGTTTCCTATTGGGAGATATTGATTGCAACAAAGGATAAACTGGTTTTACTCTAATTGATCAGACAATCAGTCAAACAGGTTTTGAATCAGACTACGCTTTTTCCCCCTGGCTATAAAATTATTCGCTATAATCAAATACATCTGGTTTGGCTCCAGATCAGGTTCTATAGCTGTACCTGTTGACTCTTTTCCGTTTCAGTCAGCCAGAGAAGCTTTCTGTTACCGCATTCACATAACTGTTACCTACTGCGCGAATACTTGAAATCGGTTTATGGGCCAATAAGAAGCGATAGAATTCATCACTGGTCAACTGAGAAGTACGATCTCAATATAGTACCACTGGGTCACAATCACTTTTCTGCCATAATGCCATCAACACTACTGTTCTTTTAACCTTGTCAGTAACACATGACAGGCTCATAACACCTCTAGTTCACTATGAAGTCCTTTGGGTTATTTCTGTACACACCGGGATTTAGGTGGTTAGATTCGATAGTTGCTATCAGCCAATAACAGTTGGCACTGACTTAATAGGCCTGTAACATATCCATAAATACACCATGAACTAATTTCAATCTGTAATAGCCTTAGCGATGATGGGCATTTAAGCAGTGGCTTATTCTGTAAAGTTAGCCATGGGAAATACTCACAGATTCTTGACAGATATGGCCATTATAAAAATACAATCCAATCAATATTAACGGCTGGGGAGGTAATAGCAGGATATACCCGGTACTCACAGGTATTGTCATGATGGATACTTGATTTCTCAAAAGTCATTAAAATCAGTGTAGAAGTTAAGTGTTGAGCCCACGTCGGTTCGTTATTGGCTTTACCCGATGGCTTGTAGTAAAGCTCTTGATTAAGTGCAATATATCGCTGTTATGTTGACTCAGTCAGCTAATCCACGAATTCTCTGTGACCGCCTTCGAAGTAGTTCCATCGTTATTAAAACCAGGGTCGACATCACGATCAAGCAAGTTGCTACCGCCATAATAGTGGGGCTAAGTTGCTCACGCAATCCAATCCACATTTGCCAGGGGATAGTCATTTGATCTGGTCCACCCACAAACATAATCACTACAATTTCATCAAAAGATGTTACAAAGGCAAATAGTGCTCCAGAAATTATGCCAGGTGCTATAAGTGGCATGGTAATTTTGAAGAAGGTGTTAGCTGGGTGACTGCCAAGACTAGAAGCCGCACGGGTAATTGATTCATCAAACCCTGACAAGGTTGCCGTTACTGTAATAACAACAAAGGGGGTTCCAAGAATAATGTGTGCCAGTACTACGCCGGTAAATGTGGATGATAGCCCAAGCTTGGCTTCAGAAAAGAAAATCGCCGCCGCTGAAATAATCAAGGGCACAATCATAGGAGAAATGAGAATACTCATTATCAGTGACTTGTAGGGCATATAACGACTACTTAGGCCCAGTGCGGCTATAGTGCCTAGCACAGTTGAACCAATAGTTGCAAAAAATGCGATCTTCACGCTGTTCTGCATGGCCTGGCTCCAATCATTTTTAGTACCGTAAACCATATCTTGGTACCAACGCAGGGAGAAGCCCTCTGGATTCAGTGCCAGCATTTTATCGGAAAAGTGAATGTATGGCTCTGCATTGAAAGACAATGGCAATATTACAAACAAGGGTGCAATCAAGAAAATAAAGATCAGGGCACAAATAAATACATAAGTATAGTGCCAGATACGATATCTTGTTTCTGTGTAGTTAGGTAAAGCCATTAACCCAGTCTCATATTGTCAATACCAACAACACGGTTATAAGCCCAATAAGCACAAAGGACTGTGGCAAGTAATACAGTACCCATGGCAGTGGCTAACGCCCAATCTAAAGATGAATTCATATGGTATGCGATTCGATTACTAATTAAGGCACCTTTAGCCCCACCCACCAGTGCTGGTGTAATATAGTAGCCAATCGCCAGCACAAATACCAAAATCGAACCCGCACTAATACCTGAGTAAGTGAGTGGTAAATAAATTCGTCGGAATGCATGTAACGGGGTTGAACCCATTGAAGTAGCCGCCTGCATCAAATTCGGCGAAATTGTTTTCATCACACTGTAAAGTGGCAGTACCATAAAGGGCAGCAAAATCTGCGTCATGGCAATGAAGGTACCTAACATATTATACATGAGGGCTAAGCGGTTCTCATCTAGCACTATATCTAAAAATACAAGGGTATCGTTAATAAGACCTTGCTTTTGTAGCAATACCATCCAGCTTGATGTGCGAACCAGCAATGAAGTCCAAAAAGGTAGGAGCACGCATATCATTAAGAGATTAGAATACTTGGCTCGCATGGTTGCCAGCATATAGGCAATTGGGAAAGAAAGAATCAAACAGGAAAGTGTAACCCCCAAGGCTACCATAATAGTTCTTAGCCAAAGGGTTATATTAATCCGCCTATTTTCAGGAATTTGTACAATTTCACCTGCTGCATTCTGATCCAGATCAAAAGCAGTGAGGTATTTTCGACCGTGAAAAGGCACCGCTGCCTTTTTTAAGGCCAACATATACTCAATGTTTCCCCAGCGTTTATCTGCTTTAATAAACTGTATTTTATAATTTCCTGCCGCAAACGTTTTAATCTTGCGCGAGGTCTTTTTAATCAGACTGGAAAAACCACTTTTTTCATAATTGAGCCGTGTCGCAATCTTACCGTGCTGTTTATTATCGACAGCAGACGATAGATCCTTATAAAAAGCTGAGTAGACTGCTTCGTCAGGTAGTTGATCGCCATCCCATTGGTGAATAACCTCATTGGTATGGCTCAGAAATCTAAATAATTCCCGATTATCAACGCTTTGAACCAGTAATTGCCCAATTGGAAAAAGATAGGTTAATGATATGAATAAGAGTAGGGGCAATACCAGAAAAAACGCGGTACGACGCCTGTGGGCTTCAGCTTTTTTTAGCTTTACCGATAAGAGCTGCCCATCAGAGGCATAAATAGGATCTGACACGTTATATGCTGCCCACACAGTGTGTGTTGTAATTAAAACACCTAATCCTAACTACAGGTAAGCGTTGGCCAACTGAGTATGTTCTTGTCGTTTTTCTACTCATCTAATTATTTCTCATGCTTACTTGATTCATAAACATTAGCTGTACTATTTGAGATATAGCTCTGACTTCATCTTCATAAACCAACAGACAGGAAATGATCTTTGCTGGTTTAAAGAGAGTTATGTTCTTTGTTGATGCTTAGATAAAAAGATATTGCCATAAGCATCGTCAGATACAGTTGTTTGCCATCTTCTTAGATTTAGGTAACCTTCAGGTAAGGATATTACCTGAAGGTTAGTGACTTCATCAACTTGTTATAAGGATGCCTTCCAAGCTTCCCACTGATCATTCACATCAGTTTCGTTATCTGCCCACCATTCACCATTCATCAGAATATAGTTTTTAGTGTTGGCAGGAGCAGTTGGCATATGCGGCATAATATCAATCAAGCCGTCAGGTCCTTTGTACCAAGGATCTTCAATCAGCTCAAGTGAAGAATTACGGAAAGGGGCATAGGAAATATATTTCGCACTGTCAGCCAAGCCTCTACTACCAGTAAAATATCTCAGAGCTTCCATTGCTTCGGCTTGGTTGGGCCCACCCTTGATTAAGGCAAGATACTGGTAATCCAGAATCTGTCCATCCCATACCATTTTTATAGGGGACTTTTCTGCAACCATGGCATTGAACAGTCGACCATTCCAGGCAGTGGACATGGATACTTCACCAGCCACCAAGGCTTCAGGTGGCTGCGCACCACCAGACCAAAAGTAACAGCCGTCATCAGCACAAAGCGCACTGAGTTTATCTAATGCACGGCTAATACCATTTTCATCCATGTAGTTGTACACTTCATTGGCTGGAATACCATCTGCAACTAGTGCAATCTCAATGTTTGACATGGCACTCGCATAAATTCCTCTTTTTCCTGGGAATTTATCTTTATCAAAGAAGTCCTGGATAGTACTGGGCTCATTTGAACTGGGGAAGACATTGGTATTAAAACCGTAATTCCATGAGTAAAGGATGTTGCCTACTGCACACTTACTTGGCATACCAGTAAAAAAGTCATCACTAGGTTTGGAACCGTCTGAACCTAGGGGGAAGTCATTGTCAAAGTCAAATTCAACGAATAAACCTTCATCACAGCCAACGATAGCATCCTTGGCATAGATGTCCATAATATCCCAAGTGATTTTACCGGCTTCAGCCTGCGACTTAATAGCGCCTAGCCCACCGCTGTAGTCAATCCAATTAACTTGTACGCCCGAGAGTTCCTGATAAGGATCACCGTAGCCATTCTTTTGACTTTCTGTGTAAGCGCCGCCCCAGGAAACAACATTCACTTCTGCGGCCAAAGCAAGAGGAGCACTAGACACAAGTATTGCTAGCGACGTACTCCTGATAAGTTTCGACATTATTAGACTCCTTTTACTATTACCATTTACATTACTAACTAACTGCATAAGAAAATACCCATTGGTTATAATTTCAATACTCGATGCTTATAGCTTAATAATATTTATAAGTGATATTAAACACTTGTAAATATTATCAGTCTAAGGCTCGACAATCCATAAATGACCAACCCAATTTAACTTTATCACCAACCGTCAAATTTAATTGATTATTGGAATTGGGAACCTTCAGGATAAAGTTGTCACTGCCTAAAATGCTAACCCTAACTCTGATGTGGTCGCCATGATAAATGATTTGCTTCACAGCACATTTAAATTGGTTTTCTATAGTTACATCAGGATTAATGAACACGCGCTCAGGCCTCAGTGATACAGTGGTTTGATCACCTACTGAGCCAGCCAATATGGCATTAGCTTTAATAATAGGCCCCGCATCGGTTTTGACCGTTGCCAGGTTGCCGTTAATTGCTTTAACTACTCCCTTAAAGGTATTATTTTCACCAATAAACCGAGCTACAAAAGAGTTAACCGGGCTTTCATAAAGATGATTCGGGCTTGAAAGCTGCTGAATATTACCATCATTGAATACCGCAATGCGGTCAGACATAGTTAATGCTTCACCTTGATCATGGGTTACGTAAACAATCGTTACGCCCAGTTTTTCATGGATGCTCTTAAGCTCGTACTGCATACTTTCACGTAAATTTTTGTCCAGGGCACCCAGCGGTTCATCCATTAGTACCAGTTTCGGATCAAACACCAATGCACGGGCAACTGCAACTCGCTGCTGCTGGCCACCAGATAATTGGCTTGGCATACGAGAACCAAAACCATCGAGCGAAACCATAGCTAGAGTTTGGTTAACCCGCTCACTGATTAACTGCTTTGACAGATTTCTAACCTTAAGTGGAAATGCCAAGTTTTCAAATACTGTCAGATGGGGGAATAGGGCATAATTTTGAAACACCATACCAATCCCCCGTTTATAGGGAGGAATACTGCTTATGGGCTTACCATTGAGGTATATTTCCCCATTTGTAGGTGTTTCAAAGCCTGCCAGCATCATCAATGTGGTTGTTTTACCAGACCCGGAGGGACCAAGCAGTGTCAAGAACTCACCTTCAGCAATATCAAGGTTAAGGCCTTTGACAATCAACTTCTTGCCATCATAGCTTTTATCAACTTGCTCAAACTTTACAAACGCTTTTTTTAATTGGCTCATTGTTTACAATTTATAAAACTTTCAGGTATGACTAGACATTAAAGCTTCATCAGGTTTCGCTCAATATTTATTGAGCACCGTGAAGCATACGCTTTACTTGTACAAACCATACTCCTTGAACCCTTCAAATACAACCTTATCCTGTTTCATCAGGGCCAAAAAAATCTGATTTACCCGGGTTGTACTGCTGACATGCAATTTATAGTGAAGTCTAGTGCATCAAAAATTGAGTTGACCAAAAGAAACGGCTTATCTGGTTGAGTGGCTAACATCAAACACTTTAGTCAACTACAAGAGGAGATCAGTTGGCCAGTCTGCTGTAATACAACGAGAGGCCCAGTAACTTGATCATACAAGGTTTTGAAGTCGAGCCAAGTGAGTTTATGAGCCAGTTCGAAGACCGGCAAACGCAGCACGGGTCATTCGCTGTGGTGCGTAATGGCTAACAGCCGAAGCGGCAGATAGAAACTGCTATTGACCCAGCCAAGGTCAAAATATCCAGAGTACAGGCCAAATAAAGCAAGCCTGTGACCCCATGTTCAGCATTGGTATAGACTTGTGTTCGCAAAACCAAGACTCTGGAAATAGCACTACCCTGATTCTAGCTGAAAGGGATCTCCACAAACGAAATGGCGATAGCTAACGCCAAGATCTTATCAGCCACTAGGGTAGCGCAGTTCAACAAGGACTATAAATGCTAGAATCAGTGTTCTTTGGGAAGCAGTCAATAAGCCTAACTGTGAACTAATGTGGCTTATAGCTGGAGCAAGGCAGGCGGTGCTAGGCTTTGTGCCTTGGCCATGAGCGGGAATGAGCAGCATGTGCTGGCGATCAATGATGGTGTCAAGTAATCCATACAAGATTGGTGGCCAGCTGGTTTCGATGATTATGATCCTTCGTTCATTCGTTTATCGTGGCACAGCGCAGGCACATATCATACGCTTGATGGTCTTAGTGGTGATAGCGGTGGTCAGATCCGTTTTGATCCACTAAACAGCTGCCCGGACAACGGTAATCCAGGTCAGGCCCGGCGATTATTATAGCCATTCAAGCAAAAGTATGAACAAGGCCTGTCATGGAGCGATTTGATGATTCTGGCCAGTAATGTCGCACTATAATATGGGCTTTGAAACTTATGGATTTGTAGGAGATCATGCCGGGGATTGGGAACCGGATCCAGTCTATTGGGAAACAGAAGTAAATATACTTGCCAGTGAACAATCTGCTCACGGTCAGGTTCATTTGGGTAATGAAGTGCGTAAGTGTGCCATATTTGTCTCACCCAGTGGCGTTCGATCTGTCTGGATACGAAACGATCCAGAGCACTTTAAGAAGCGTTTCTAGGCTCTTGAAGCAAGGGCCCTGCTCTTGAACGTAAGAGGTTCAATGATGAAGTTAGCGGTGAGATCGAAACGCATGATCCTGGCTATCTCGGGTCGCAGGATACGTTCTACGTGGGCAATCTAAAAGACGTTGGGAGGATCTACCAGCAGATGTTCGTCGATACCTGCTCGAAGGAGGCGTTTGCCAGGTTATATACAACCAAAGCACCGATCACGGCTGCCGTTCTGTGCTGCTCGGGATATACGGCTGCTGAGACTCTTCACTGATCGTGTAACGGAGTACTGCGGTCGCACATGATTATCAGCTCTGTCTGGCAACGATATTGATCACACGAGGACAAAGGTCAAATCGCCTCAGACGAATGGTATTTGTGAGCAGTTCCACGAGACAATCTTGCAGGAGTTTTACCAGGTTACGTTCCCCGAGAAGTTGTATGACTCTCTTGGATATCTACAAAAATATCTGGGCGACTGGATCGATTACGACAACAATGACAGAACGCATCAGGGCAAAATTTGCCGTGACAGAGCACAGATGGATACTTTGCTCGATGGTAAGCAGAACTGGTTTGAGAGGAGTCCAAGCCAGATCTAATCTGACAAGACACAGATAAACTGGTGACGATCAGATCAGGTCTGAACTACTACACATATAAAATTGGGCAGCTGATTTTTAATCAGCTGCCCTGAGTTATTAAAGTAGATATCTACTTCTCAAGTAAACGGACAGACTCATATGTGATGCCGCCAGTAGCCAACTGATTGTCCTGTTGGAATATGGTAATCGCATCCATGGTCTCAGCATTCAACTCGCCCCGCGATACTCCAGGATTATAGTTAGCACTCATAAGCGCGTCCTGAATCCCGGAAATCCGATTCCTGGTTAAATTAACATCACACAAAACCTGACGCCATTCCACTTTGCTTGGCGTCACAATGGATGTCTTCGTTACTGTCTCATATTCTGGTTCAGTCGCAATCGTGCGAGTGGTTGCCTGTGTAACCAGCTTCTTCACCTTGTCAACTGTGTACTCAGCTGGAACCGCAGTAACCTTGGTCTTTGCTGGAGTCTTAAGAATACGCTTGTTAAATGTTTCATATTCAGCCGGAATATTAGTAACCTTCGTTGTAGCAGGCTTATCCAGTACCCGCTTGGTTACTGTCTTATACTCAGCTGGAACTGCAATCGTTTGCGTGTTCGCCGCTGACTGTAATATCCGCTTCCTCAGCGTCTTGTACGTGGCAGGAACTTCCACCAGACAAATGGCCTGGCCAGACGTACCGTCAATCTTCTCAACTATCTTTCCACCTTCCTTCCAGGCAGTATGCGCAGGTGTATCAATAACACGCTCTTCTACCCATTCATAAACCGCTGGTACTTCCTCCAGGCGTGTGCTCGCTTCCTTGAGAAGAACCCGCTCTTCAACTGTTTTGTAAGTCGCTGGAACCTCAGTAATTCTGGTTGATGCTTCCTTGATCAGGATCGTCTCAGCAACTGATTCATAAACCGCTGGGACTTCTGTGATCATGCTTGATGCTTCTTTCACCAGGCGGCGAACTTCAATGGTCTCATAAACAGCCGGAACAATCTCGACCCGGGACGATGCAGGCTTCTTAAGCACCTGATAGTCTTTGTTCTCTTGAACAGCAGTAGTGTAGACGCGAGCGTAACATTCCCCCGGATTAGCCGGCGGCAAATCTCCGTCGAGGCCATTGATGCCAATAACATCAGCAATAACGTTGCTAATAGGCAGCTCGTTGACCGATTCACTATCACTGGCAGGTGTCTCTACAAGTACAATCTGAGCGTTTGCAGCCTCTGCACACTCCATGTATTTTGCAGTATCAATTTTATCCCAGAGTGACTCTGACATTTCGTGACGCGCATGGAACAGACAGACTTGCAAACGGGCCGCAAACTCAGCGTTGGCTTCACGCTGAACCATGCTCATTGCGTCAACAACACCTTCAAGTTCCAGCAAACGGGCACGGTACTTCGGTGTGCGACCTCTTTGCGCTGCAGATTGCCAGTGCCTGGGTAGGTCGGCTAATTCCACGGGTCGATTCTCTTCGACAGACTTGGCAGCTAATGCAGCAAAATAATTGCCCGCCTTCTTATCTTTTTCACCTGTTTCTTCTACGCTCGCCTCCTGCAGATACTGGATCTGATAATCCTGATACTGACCGGCGTACACGCTTGTAGCGGTAAAAACCGCTACACCAATCTGCAATATTGTCTTGAAATTCATCTTTCTTTCCCTCATTTTTAAGGAATGTGTGTGTTCATATTCATGGCATGTTGCCCCTATTTTGGTAACTGGGACCGTTCGTTAATTCATTCAGTTATTCTTAACCGCGTGCTGAGCCTCCTTTGGTTTGTTCTAATATCATGGTGATGTGCTTCGAATTGACATAAGTTATGTTTTAATCTGGCTGCCCCTAAACAGGTACGCAAATGCATGCAATTGACAGACTATGCTGTGAGTATACATTCTATGGATACAGAATAGGAGGCCAAGTATGCACCTTGCCTTGGTTGAATGATTAAAATTAGCCAATGCAGCAGGTTTATTTATATACGAGGTCCCAAAGGTCCCATCAAATCACTCCCGATGTCTTGATCCGAATGGCTCAGCACAGACTCACCAGTCACGGATCGACCATTGCCAGCTCTTTTTTGAGCATAAAAAATCTATAGCTGAAGATCAATTATAGGCTAAAATTATCCCTATCCGCACTACACTTGTAATCAGCTTAATATAAAAGGCATTCATTACTGAAAGTTAGTACCAGAATTGTACACATGAATGCTTACATACATAAATAGTTTTTTACCACAGATATTATCTAGATATTCACTTAAAAATTCAGATAATATTCTATGCAGCTCATAACTAACTTGCTTATTTTTTAATCTTTTTGAGAAGTTTTTATTTTTTCTAATTATCGACATATCTACATTGGTGTATCAGGCTGCTTTTCTTTGAACTTCTTTTATTAGGTTAATTGTGTGTTGATGGTCTTATCGATTCCATTCCTCTTACAAAACCTTTCTCAAGGTTTCATTATGAATAGCAATAATTTTTGAGCTTAAAGTTAAACTGGCACGATGCACGGCTAGTCACGACAGTCAATTACTGCAATTCATTTCCTTCAGCAGTTAAAACAGCATGAACAAATCGCTATGTTGTTCTGCATTATAAAACAGGTACTTTATATCATGTAAGTTATTGAAGATCTAAAAAATAAATTTTGTATTTCCAGTCGCACGAGTCATGGCTGCATACGTGTTTTTTCCATGACGCTCCAGCCTTGATGAGTTACATTTTCTTCATTACATGCAGCTTTCTTAATTTAATTAATATCATAGCATGGTGATGTTGTTATTATATTTTTTATTTATATATGACCTATTCAGAAAAAAAACATAATATTATCGTCAGAAAGCAGCAGTTTCTATGGATAACAACAGAAGCGATCACTCTTTGCGTACAGTAGGGCAGTTAAGTTGATAGTACATTCAGGTTGGTTATTTAGGTAAATACTCATTTGAATATATTATTATCAATCAAGCTGTATTGTTGTCACTGTCATATTTTTTAGTTGCATGACCACTCATGTTATATTAAGTACCGGAGACAATGACAACCATGATTCTATCATAGCTACCGCTCAATAAAATAATTTCACCAAATATCTCAATCTGTAACCATGGTTCAGTATCAATCTGGATACCCTAAGACTACAAGATACCAATGATAAGTAGCTTAAGTATTTTAGGCACGCCACATTGAAACGGTTTAATCGAATCTACCGGGATAACATCTTAAAATGTTTATATGTGCAGAAAGCTAGCTGGGAGTCTTTAAAATCAAAAGAGAAAAAATGCTAAAGAATCACCACACGGTACACGCAACAGGATAATAACCAAGAATACTTAGCTAGGCAATTTGACAGGATTACAAGTTGAATTGTGGTTTTCCAAGATCAAAGAGTTACCCTGGTTTGTTTTGATTCATGGACACACATCCATATCAAAACGGGTAACTCTCTATCATCAATATGGAGTCTCAGAGCAGGTTATGGCTCATAAACTCAAAATAACTGGGTCCTTTCAGCTTAGAAGTAACTATACAAAGATGCACTTAAACTATTCATCTTCAAGTTGGTTTCCTGCACATATCTCATATACTCAAGGGCCACGTCTATGTCAGATTGCATAAAGTCTACATTAATACCCAGGCCAACTGACACATCCGATTCCCTTACAGTGCTACCGTCAGCAGATGATCTGATATTTGCTTTTGAATAACCTAATATTGCATAGGGATACAGATTTTGAGATAAATACATACCTGCTTTCAAATATGCGCCATAGGTCTTGTCTATTTTTCTGCTAGTATGATCTTTTGAACCCAAGCCAAAACGAGCTTCTACCGAGAAATTGTCATTGAGCGCAGTACCCAAGGCAACCGATACGCTGCTTAAGTTTAAACTGGTGGTAGTTCCGGCAACAGTGGTGGAATTCATTTGCGAATATCCAATCCCGACATGATGATTGCCTCTAGTGGTATGGCCATCTGCATAGGCGTTATTCAGACAGGCAACCGACGTTACAATGGCTGTAATAGTCAGTAATATTTGTTTAATTTTCATAAAGTTTCCTTTTTGAGTATAGCGGTTATTTATTAGGTTGAGTGTGCCCTTGAGACTCTTTTGGGAGTCACTAAACCAGTGGGTTCCGACCATTAATGTCGCAGAAAATCAATGCGGGCGGCTACTTCTGGCAAGGTAACGTTCGTAAAAGATACTTTACCTACATCGTGCATACTACCTCACAACCTTTTCTGTCGCAACATGGTATACATAACCAAAAAAACTATTCTCCAGCCTGGGCATCATATTTACCAGTAACCCATACAGACAATTTAAAAAAATCAGGATGAGATACGACATTAGTTAAGAAAAAGGTCGCTGAAGTCTTGTGTAGAAACTTGAAAATATTAGCAGCCTATTACCATATATTACACTCGACTTTTCTAGGTACGCAGTATCGTCAATAATTAATTACGTCAGGGGATCAGCCAGCAGGTGGTTCCTAGATAGCTAGCCTGCAAGTTGTCTATCAATGTCACGGACTATAAAGAAACGTGATGCGGGTCTAATGAAAATACCAAATCAATATTTATCCAACCTCGCAAGCCTGTTCAGCATGCCTTTGTCACCATCATGATACCTTTAGCATCTGTCGCTTTGAGTAGCGGTCTGGTTACAACACTGGATACACCAACATCGAATTTAGCAGTTGTGTGGCAACCAGCAAGAGAATTACAGCTGTATTGAAATGCGCTGATGCAGGCTGAAGTACCAGCGCGTAATGACACTACTTTGCCCGCAAACCCAGAATATGCTGAATATAGCTCGAATGACTGGCAGCCCACACCAGTTATCTGGTTTAAATAACATTGTGTATTTAGTCACTTGTCTCGAGTTATTGTAATAGCAGAGGCAGCAAATTTAAATTCAGTTAGAGCAAAATGGATGGATTATCTCCAGTTCGGTTACAATAGCATCTAACAATTGGTCATGTGGTTCGCAAGCCACTCGCTGCACTTCCTGTACAGCATAAGCAATACCAATGACCTTTATCTGCTTGGTAGCCCTTAGCTTGCTCAGAGTACGGTCATAAAAGCCACCACCATAACCCAGGCGATGACCATTACGATCAAACGCCAGCAAAGGAGCCAGGATAATATCAGGCTCCAACTGTAGCTGCTGTGGTGAAGGCTCCCAAGTATTAAAACTGGCTCTTACTAAAGTTATCCCAGGTTTCCAAATACGAAATATCAGAGGCTGTTCAGTACCCTGCATTACTGGCAAAACAATCTGGTAACCGTTTGCAGACAAAGCTTTTAATATCGGTATTGAATTTAACTCTCCAGCCAATGGCCAATAGGCTGATATAACCGTATTAACTGCCAAATCCAAATAGCCCAGTAATGCATCAGACACTTGTTCACCTGCATTTGGGTTGCTGGTGAATGCTTTACAGCGTGCCTGGAAAACTTGTTCTCGCTGGCTTTGCTTACATGTACTTACGAAATCACTCATGTGTATTTAAATTTGCGTTATGGATTAGTTAAAGTCGGAATGAAGTTGTGGGGTCTCAAGCTCAGTGCTATGGTCAGATCTCATTTGCTTAATAAAGATCTAGTCTAAAGCTTCACTACGTGGCTGATAACTTATCATAAGTTTTTACAACAAGGTAATGATTACTTCTACGTTGTTATGACTGAGTAAGATCTTCAGGGTATTCAGGCTTGTTTCCAGTTGGTCCCAAGGAGTGAACGGAAACTGCGCTCTTTATATCTTAGGGTACGCCGTGGGCTGAGTTTTATCCCACACTAACAGGCTAGAGAGTTCAATCATGCGTCGTGACAAATTGGTAATTTTTACTGGCTCGCCCATATCCAATACAAACACATTACCACCATTGGCCATCACACCTGACTGGATCACCCAACTGTAAAGCTTCAGTAATGGTCATGAAGTAACGGGTAATCTCTACGGATTTATTTGTAAAGTATGAGAATGACCAATGCTGATTAATTCAGCACATTGTCAAAATAAACCATGAATAGTTTCGTTTTACTGGTATTAGCAGTCAGAGCAAAGAACGCCTGCAGGCATAGCTCACCCAGCAACTTACTAGCACCCATGATATTGTTAGATTGCACTGCTTTGTCGGTGGAAATTAGCACAACATCCGATACACTTTTTTCAATAGTAACCTGAGCGATGATCAGTGTTCTAACAACGTTTTTTTGATGCATTCAGCTAAGCTATGCTCTATCCGTGGCACATGCTTGCAGTCTGCTGCATTGTAGACCGTATGAGGCTACCAAGTATTCATGTCTAAAGCATACGGTCTTTATCTTGCACAGGGGCTAATAAGGGAAGCATATGGACTACATTCAGGTTATCCAAAATGTCCCAAATCCTCTCCAGTTGAGAATGACTCGAATACAGGGCATATTCATCCATCTCCACCAATAAAAGCTTCTTGAGCTTTAATTTGATGATCTGCACGCAAAGATCACTGACAATAGAACCTCCATCACCGATCACCAATACTAGCTTAAAGCAGATTTTTTTCGCTAGAAGAATATGATTCGGTACAACAGTCTCACATCCAAGACATCATCAATACACAGGTCACAAAGATCAGGATTGGTTACCCGATATTTAGCAAGTTCAGTAAAAATTTACAGAGTGTACGCTATCCAAAAACCCCAGTACACGCATCTCATACTTGTAACTGGATTCGATAGATGCCCATTAACTAACAGCGGTCTAATACCCGTGAGCTACCAATGGCAAAGCAGAAGGAGTGCTGAATCAAGCCAATGGTTAGTGGGATACCGAGAATTCCAATAGCCGTGAAGATACTGGCATAGGGCAAGCCTCAAACTCCAATCTACTCGAGCAACTGCAAAATTGCGGGAAAGCCCAAGTAACAGAAGATTGCATATAACACCAAAAAGGTTGTTTAAAACAATCAAGATTAAGATAAGATAAGCCGTATTGATGAAAACACGGGTGTATTACTGACCAATATCACGAATCCGCGGTGAAGACCAGAACAGGGACTTCACCACCGTTTTTGCTTGGTGACTATAGCAAGATGGAACCACCTGATACCATTCCGAACTCAGTAGTGAAACGTCTTAGCGCCGATGGTAGTGTGGGGTTTCCCCATGTGAGAGTAGGTCATTGCCAAGCACTTGATACGAACCCTAATCCTCTGGATTAGGGTTTTTTATTGCATGGAAAATGCTCAGGCAGGCCAGTCAAACCCCAATAACCACACAACACACCAAAGTAGGTACGGCAAACTCAACCAGCAACAATGTGATACATGAATCTGGCCAAGAATATTACGGAAATTGCCAATTTAAGTATGGTTAACTTAAGTGAAGTACAGAATAATCCTTCTCAATTAACCGTGTTTTGTGCGCTTGTGCTGACAACCGAGTAGACTATATTAAACTTCTGTTTAAATTAAGTTTCTGATCTCTCAATCCCCCAAACACAAAAACTAGGTGCGCAGACTACCAGTACACCTCAGCAGTAGCACATCAGAACGCATTTCATAAGGTGTCTTACTTCCCGAACTGATTTGTTTGGTGACTATAGCAAGATGGAACCACCTGATATTATTCTAAACCCAGCAGTGAAACTGCTGATGCACTCAGAGCTAGTATTGGGGACGTTTTCCTTTTTGGCTCCGAGCTCAAAGCGCTATCCAAATATCTGGTTTGATGATGAATTGGCTTAGTCATGTCCCAGCTTTCTGGAGTATCTCAAAAGATATTGCTAAATTACTTAAAGAAGTACCCAGCTTATCCCAGCGATTCCAGAAGAATTGCTCCATGGTGCTGTTAAACTACAGGTGGTTGCTGTTATAGTCTTGATGCGTGCTAAGAGCTAATGTTTTGAGCAGGTTTTCATAAAGCCGGCCCCAGCAATCACTACTCTTGGCTATTTTTTGCCAGATCACCAGGATGAATTGCCGCAGATATGAGTGTCCTGAAGGGTTAAATGAGCCTCCGCTTGTGCCTGTTTAACCAAATTGATCTGTTGATTCCAGAGTTGTTGGCTGATGTCGAGATAGACGTAAAAAATGCTAAGTACGCTGGATTTAGCCAATTAATTCCGGTACATTTTCTTGCCCATTGGTGCAAAAATGACTACCAGAGATTATTGAAACCACGCCAGGCAGATTCCAGTAGTCTTTCGGCTGACTTTAGCGCTATATCGTTATGCCAAGCGTATTATTACTGTTTCAGTGGATGTCGGCTTGTGTACTTTAACTGCTTTGTTGGCGTTTTATTTATACTTGGGTGGATTTGTCTTATTCTTGGTTATACTGCTACGGTTAGCAGCAATTTCAGCTGCTTTCTTCCTGCCGGTGTGTGCTGTATCGGGACGATATATTAGCAATTTCCGTAATATTCTTGGCCAGATTCATGTATCACATTGTTGCTGGTTGAGTTTGCCGTACCTACTTTGGTGTGTTGTGTGGTTATTGGGGTTTGACTGGCCTGCCTGAGCATTTTCCATGCAATAAAAAACCCTAATCCAGAGGATTAGGGTTCGTATCAAGTGCTTGGCAATGACCTACTCTCACATGGGGAAACCCCACACTACCATCGGCGCTAAGACGTTTCACTACTGAGTTCGGAATGGTATCAGGTGGTTCCATCTTGCTATAGTCACCAAGCAAAAACGGTGGTGAAGTCCCTGTTCTGGTCTTCACCGCGGATTCGTGATATTGGTCAGTAATACACCCGTGTTTTCATCAATACGGCTTATCTTATCTTAATCTTGATTGTTTTAAACAACCTTTTTGGTGTTATATGGTCAAGACTCACGAGCAATTAGTATTGGTTAGCTCAACGCTTTACAACGCTTACACACCCAACCTATCAACGTCCTAGTCTTGAACAGCTCTTCAGGGACTTACGTCCAGTGAGATCTCATCTTGAAGGGGGCTTCCCGCTTAGATGCTTTCAGCGGTTATCCTTTCCGAACATAGCTACCCGGCAATGCCACTGGCGTGACAACCGGAACACCAGAGGTTCGTCCACTCCGGTCCTCTCGTACTAGGAGCAGCTCTCCTCAAATCTCAAACGTCCACGGCAGATAGGGACCGAACTGTCTCACGACGTTCTAAACCCAGCTCGCGTACCACTTTAAATGGCGAACAGCCATACCCTTGGGACCGGCTTCAGCCCCAGGATGTGATGAGCCGACATCGAGGTGCCAAACACCGCCGTCGATGTGAACTCTTGGGCGGTATCAGCCTGTTATCCCCGGAGTACCTTTTATCCGTTGAGCGATGGCCCTTCCATTCAGAACCACCGGATCACTAAGACCTACTTTCGTACCTGCTCGACGTGTCTGTCTCGCAGTTAAGCGTGCTTTTGCCTTTACACTCATCGCATGATTTCCGACCATGCTGAGCACACCTTCGTGCTCCTCCGTTACTCTTTGGGAGGAGACCGCCCCAGTCAAACTACCCACCACACAGTGTCCTCGATCCGGATTACGGATCCAAGTTAGAACCTCAAACATACCAGGGTGGTATTTCAAGGATGGCTCCACAACAACTAACGTTGTTGCTTCAAAGCCTCCCACCTATCCTACACAGATAGGTTCAAAGTTCACTGTGAAGCTATAGTAAAGGTTCACGGGGTCTTTCCGTCTAGCCGCGGATACACTGCATCTTAACAGCGATTTCAATTTCACTGAGTCTCGGGTGGAGACAGCGTGGCCATCGTTACGCCATTCGTGCAGGTCGGAACTTACCCGACAAGGAATTTCGCTACCTTAGGACCGTTATAGTTACGGCCGCCGTTTACCGGGGCTTCGATCAAGAGCTTCGCCTAAGCTAACCCCATCAATTAACCTTCCGGCACCGGGCAGGCGTCACACCGTATACGTCCACTTTCGTGTTAGCACAGTGCTGTGTTTTTAATAAACAGTCGCAGCCACCTGGTTACTTCGACCAGCCTCAGCTCCAGGCGTAAAGCCTTTCACCAAAACTGGCGTACCTTCTCCCGAAGTTACGGTACTATTTTGCCTAGTTCCTTCACCCGAGTTCTCTCAAGCGCCTTGGTATTCTCTACCTGACCACCTGTGTCGGTTTGGGGTACGGTCACTCAATATCTATCGCTTAGAAGCTTTTCCTGGAAGCAGGGCATCAACCACTTCGGTTCGCAATGAACCTCCTGTTCACGCCTCAGTCTTAAAGAATCCCGGATTTTCCTAAGATTCAAACCTACACGCTTAAACACGGACAACCAACGCCGTGATGGTCTAGCCTTCTCCGTTCCTCCTTCGCAATATTGAGTGGTGCAGGAATATTAACCTGCTTCCCATCGACTACGCTCTTCAGCCTCGCCTTAGGGGCCGACTCACCCTGCCCTGATTAGCATGGGACAGGAAACCTTGGTCTTCCGGCGGGGAGGTTTTTCACCCCCCTTATCGTTACTCATGTCAGCATTCGCACTTCTGATACCTCCAGGATGCCTCACAGCTTTCCCTTCAACGGCTTACAGAACGCTCCTCTACCATGCAGAATATCCTTCAATACACTGACCATATACATTATTTATGGCTCACTATAAAGTTTATCCACAACTATCCACAGGATAGTCACAGTGCACTCAAGTGATATTCTGCATCCGTAGCTTCGGTGTATAGTTTGAGCCCCGTTATATCTTCCGCGCAGGCCGATTCGACTAGTGAGCTATTACGCTTTCTTTAAAGGATGGCTGCTTCTAAGCCAACCTCCTAGCTGTCTGAACCTTCCCACATCGTTTCCCACTTAACTATAACTTGGGGACCTTAGCTGACGGTCTGGGTTGTTTCCCTTTCCACCACGGACGTTAGCACCCGCAGTGTGTCTCCCGTGATTAAACTCATTGGTATTCGGAGTTTGCATCGGATTGGTAAGTCGGGATGACTCCCTAGCCGAAACAGTGCTCTACCCCCAATGGTTAGACACGAGGCGCTACCTAAATAGCTTTCGAGGAGAACCAGCTATCTCCGGGCTTGATTAGCCTTTCACTCCGATCCACAGCTCATCCCCGCATTTTTCAACATACGTGGGTTCGGGCCTCCAGTTGATGTTACTCAACTTTCACCCTGGCCATGGATAGATCGCCCGGTTTCGGGTCTAATTCCAGCAACTATGCGCCCTATTCAGACTCGGTTTCCCTACGCCTCCCCTAAACGGTTAAGCTTGCTACTGAAATTAAGTCGCTGACCCATTATACAAAAGGTACGCAGTCACGGTGCTATCAGCACCGCTCCCACTGCTTGTACGTACACGGTTTCAGGATCTATTTCACTCCCCTCACAGGGGTTCTTTTCGCCTTTCCCTCACGGTACTGGTTCACTATCGGTCAGTCAGGAGTATTTAGCCTTGGAGGATGGTCCCCCCATATTCAATCAGGATTTCTCGTGTCCCGACCTACTCGTTTTCATAATTGGTGCCTTTTCGCGTACGGGGCTATCACCCACTATGGCCAGCCTTTCCAGGCTGTTCCACTAAGACATCGATTACTTAAGGGCTGATCCCCGTTCGCTCGCCGCTACTAGGGGAATCTCAATTGATTTCTTTTCCTCGGGTTACTTAGATGTTTCAGTTCTCCCGGTTCGCCTTCCGTACCTATGTATTCAGTACGGAATACCCAGTTTATACTGGGTGGGTTTTCCCATTCGGAAATCTCCGGATTAAACGGTTGTTTACCACCTTCCCGAAGCTTATCGCAGGTTACCACGTCCTTCATCGCCTCTGACTGCCTAGGCATCCACCGTGTACGCTTATTCACTTGACCATATAACCCAAAAAGGTCGATCAAGATTACGATTGGTCCTTAAATGGACCTCCGGATAAGTCGCTCGATAAAAACACTAAAATTGCAATTTTCATTGCTGTGTATTACCTAAACTTGATAATGCATACACAATTCACTGAATTTAACACAACAGTTCATCGCATAAACATAAAATTGACATACATAACTTGACGCTATGCGTTCAATACAATATCACAAAACCTAATTGTTAAAGAGCAATGTTGTCCTACAAAAAAAGAACAAAACGCAGCAAACGATTATTTACTGTGGTTTATTCTCTCAGGATAAACCTGAAAAATGGTGGAGCCAAGCGGGATCGAACCGCTGACCTCCTGCGTGCAAGGCAGGTGCTCTCCCAGCTGAGCTATAGCCCCACATATGCGTACAAAGGTGATTAGCATCACACAGAATTATTTATTGTGAGCAACCATATTTGATACCACATATATCTGGTGGGTCTGGGCTGACTTGAACAGCCGACCTCACCCTTATCAGGGGTGCGCTCTAACCAACTGAGCTACAGACCCACAATTGCAATATTCACATGCAAGTGCACTGATATATCAGGACTTAATATGCTCTTAACATACATAATCAAGTAATTCGTTGTGGACGCTTGCCGATTGGCTTTGCGTTTAAGGAGGTGATCCAGCCCCAGGTTCCCCTAGGGCTACCTTGTTACGACTTCACCCCAGTCATGAATCACTCCGTGGTAACCGTCCTCCCTAAGGTTAGACTAGCTACTTCTGGAGCAACCCACTCCCATGGTGTGACGGGCGGTGTGTACAAGGCCCGGGAACGTATTCACCGCGACATTCTGATTCGCGATTACTAGCGATTCCGACTTCACGGAGTCGAGTTGCAGACTCCGATCCGGACTACGAGGCGTTTTCTGGGATTTGCTCCACGTCACCGCTTTGCAACCCTCTGTACGTCCCATTGTAGCACGTGTGTAGCCCTGGTCGTAAGGGCCATGATGACTTGACGTCGTCCCCACCTTCCTCCGGTTTGTCACCGGCAGTCTCCTTAAAGTTCCCACCCGAAGTGCTGGCAAATAAGGACAAGGGTTGCGCTCGTTACGGGACTTAACCCAACATTTCACAACACGAGCTGACGACAGCCATGCAGCACCTGTCTCTGCGCTCCCGAAGGCACCGCTTTGTCTCTAAAGCGTTCGCAGGATGTCAAGACCAGGTAAGGTTCTTCGCGTTGCTTCGAATTAAACCACATGCTCCACCGCTTGTGCGGGCCCCCGTCAATTCATTTGAGTTTTAATCTTGCGACCGTACTCCCCAGGCGGTCTACTTATCGCGTTAGCTGCGCCACTTGGAAGACAAGCTTCCCAACGGCTAGTAGACATCGTTTACGGCGTGGACTACCAGGGTATCTAATCCTGTTTGCTCCCCACGCTTTCGCACCTCAGTGTCAGTATCAATCCAGGGTGTCGCCTTCGCCACTGGTGTTCCTTCCTATATCTACGCATTTCACCGCTACACAGGAAATTCCACACCCCTCTATCGTACTCTAGTCTGCCAGTTTGGTATGCAATTCCTAGGTTGAGCCCAGGGCTTTCACATCCCACTTAACAAACCACCTACGCGCGCTTTACGCCCAGTAATTCCGATTAACGCTTGCACCCTCCGTATTACCGCGGCTGCTGGCACGGAGTTAGCCGGTGCTTCTTCTGTGGGTAACGTCACGGATAAGATGTATTAGACCTTATCTTTTCTTCCCCACTGAAAGTGCTTTACAACCCGAAGGCCTTCTTCACACACGCGGCATGGCTGCATCAGGGTTTCCCCCATTGTGCAATATTCCCCACTGCTGCCTCCCGTAGGAGTCTGGGCCGTGTCTCAGTCCCAGTGTGGCTGATCATCCTCTCAGACCAGCTATGGATCGTCGCCTTGGTAAGCTTTTACCCTACCAACTAGCTAATCCAACGCAGGCTCATCATATAGCGAAAGGTCCGAAGATCCCCTCCTTTCCCCCTCAGGGCGTATGCGGTATTAGCAACCGTTTCCAGTTGTTATCCCCCACTATCTGGTAGATTCCTACGCGTTACTCACCCGTCCGCCACTCGTCAGCGAAGAGCAAGCTCTTCCTGTTACCGTTCGACTTGCATGTGTTAGGCCTGCCGCCAGCGTTCAATCTGAGCCATGATCAAACTCTTCAGTTTAAAACTTACATTCCAACTTTTCAGTTGAAATACAATCATTACTCAGTACTCTTACTGCGAACCTAATTACGTTCGTATGAAAATAAATGAATTCACGAGTCGTTTGTCCTGAGTGCCGCCAAAATACGTTAAATTAACATATTGAGGCTTATGGCCAATCCAACAAACGCCCACACGAATTACTTGATTATATTGTTAAAGAGCGTGCCCAGGCCGAAAAATTCGTAACTCTGTGCAACCTAAGGACGCATATTATACAGGCCATCTACAGCGTGTCAACCCCAAATAATACTTAAATAGCACCTTCTGTTTTTATAAAAAACAAACTCATGTAATTAAACACAACGCAACAGGTGAAAACGCTTCTTACCCCGCCTCAAAATATGAAAATATCCATGTAAAGCAGCCAAATCCAATAACACCTTACGTGACGTGCATGGGCAAAATGATCAAGGAAATAAAATAGGTTTGCGTTAGTATATGCAACAGGTGTCCCAAACTCATCAAGGCAAGGCAGAGCTCGTCTTGACCCTTTTCCAGCCAGTTCAGTCATAAAGGCACTTAACTTGGCCATATCTGCAACTCCATATACTCGTTTTCTGACTCAGGTTATGGCAATGCAAACCAATTGGCGTTCTTCGGCGTTTAGGTAAGCTTCTTTTAAATGTAAATACATTCCCAGTAGCAAGTGAGTTATTTCTTCATAAGAAAAACTGTATTTCCCTTTTTTTAATTCAGCTGTGATAACAAAGTCTGTTTGTTTTTCCTTGCCCACACCCACGGAAATTGAACTGACTCTTAATTGTGGGTACTGCCTTGCTATTGATTTCAGTTTAACTTCATAAGCTTCATTCAGTTTATATCAACTGATAGCATTCATCAATCAGGATATATTTCCAGAAAGGGGTATAGCGCCCTTCAGATACATATTGTGTCGCACGATGGATCGTATCGTTAAAATAACGAGTTTTACAGTTTTAGAGGTTTTGGTATCTGACCCAATAAAATAATAAAAACCATTATAAAACAAAAATTTATCCTGTATTTTCCTAATATATAGCGGCCATAAACCTCCAATAAATCAATTATTTAGACTAATTAAGACTACTGTATATTCGGAAAAATTCAGCATGGTTTTTCCGAATATTTCAGCGTGCATAGTCGTAGCTAGTCCATGCAAATTCGATGCTACTTAGTGAGAAGTATGGAAGGCCAGGTTCAAATAAATACTGGCTACCTAGTGAAATTGCCTTGCTATAAAATAGCGAAGGGCTTTAACCAACAGTAATTTATTCACTTTTTTCCAGGCTATCCAGAAAGTTCCGTATCTTTTCAACCATGTGATGCATACCTATCTTTTGAAATAGCGTCCCAGATTGATTCCAGTGGTTACGGGCCTGATCCAGTTCACCACGAGTTTGGTAAATATTACCCTGCCGTAAGCACTGGCCATGCCTTCCCTATGATCCAGCTTCTTCTCAATTGCCAGAGATTTACGGTAGTAACCCTCTGCTGTCGACAATTCACCACGAATTCTGTAAATATTACCCAGATTGCCGTAAGCAATAGCACGATGTTGCACATCAGTGGCCAGAGACTCAATTTTCTGATAGCTGGCTATTGCATCATCCAGTTCACCTAAACGACTTTGCAGGTGGCCCAGTTGATTCCAGCCATCAAGTTCTTCAGAATCGAGTTCAGTGGCTCTTTTGTAATGTGACAGGGACTCGTGGGCGTTAGTGGCAAATACCAATGCTCCACGACCACGATACAACTGGGCAGCAACACGATCATCACGAATACGCTGTTGCTCATAATCTGCTGTAAGAGATGCTAAGTTGGTGGCTAGTTCCACATCAACTAACTTTTGGTGCTGTGCGATATTTGTCAGGATTCCTTGTGCCTTTAAAGCAAACGTACCCTGCCCTTTCGAAATAGTTCCAAGGTCTCTAATCGTTCGAGTTAAATCGCGAATCTGAGCATCTTTTTCTCTTACGCTCAGCTGGACAGCTTGACTACCCTGTTGAGATTCCAGAAGTGCATCAGTCAGTTTAGTAATAAGAATTGCATCGGCAGGATCATGGTTATAGACAGTTGAACTACCAGAACCAGTGTTAAAGGCACTATTTTTGGTCGGTCCGTTGAGTGTTACATTACCTCCGGGAGACGGTGGGGAGTCAGAGTTAGTATTGCGGGAGTTGAAAAATTGTTTCACCAAAAATATGATGATGGCTGCAATAATACTAGCCCGGATGCCTGTGACTAATTCATCTATGAGTTAGCGGGGTAAGATTGAAGAATATATGGGCAAGTTTGTAGACCATGAATTAATCACCTCTTTCCCTTCTAAATATACTCATAGAGTTAGTCTGTAACAACTCAAGCTAATTAAGAGTTGTTCATCCTGTAGATCAACTAGAATCTGCACTGATAAGGTCAGTGATTACTTTATCAGTGCAGATGTGGCAAGTGATGACCGATACTTGCTCCATGAACAGTACTTCAGTGCCTGGACAAGCCCTGGGCTAAAAAACTAGTCGCCAGTTGATTTAAGCTGACACCCTCAATCTCAGCACGTCTATCTAATTGTTGATGCAGACTTTTGGGGATCCGCTGGACAAACTGACCACTGTAGGTCTTAGGCACAGGCAACTTGCCTTTGTCTTCCTGCTCTGCCATAACCCAGGCGTCAAAGGCATCGTGAGCCTCAATGACCGCCTCCTCAATGGTATTGCCATCAGCAATGCAGCCTGGCAGATCGGGAAAAGATACCATGTAGCCACCACCTTCATCAGCGGGGATCGGGGAGACATTAATGGGATAATCTTCAAATTTCATTGTGCGTTCTCAATCAGTTCGATCAAACGCCTGATATATAGTGACTTGACAGGTTCATGCATGGGTAAGGTCAGGTGCTCGCCCTTGCTGTTGGTCAGCACTGCATGACTCGTACCCCGTTGGCGCAAAACAAGACCGAATGAATTACACAGGGTTTTTATATTATCGAGTGTCCAGTCCGCTTTAGGGTTGGACTTCATCCGCTGTAATAGTTTTTCGGCTTTGCTCATGCATCAATGCTTTCGAGCCATTTAGAGTAATCGGTGATCTCAGAATTATTTATGGTCAGATCACGTGAAAAAGTGATCTTCCAGTTTTATTCAAAAACGAGTTTAATGAGCCAAAGGACAATATAGGTGTTGTTAATGGCACATCGTATGAGAGTTAACATATGGATCTGCTTGAACAGATAGGCAATCAGCCACGCAATCTTTTACCACAAGACGGCATTGTTCACTATTACGGACCCGTGATGCCGCAGGAACAAGCCGATCATTATTTTAATTTGCTAATACAAGACATTACCTGGCAACACGACCAGGCCATTCATTTGGATAAAACCATAACCACGAAACGCCAGATAGCATTTTATGGAGATAGTGACTTCTCTTACACTTATTCCAGAACGACCAGAAAGGCACTCCCCTGGATACCGGTGCTGGTGGAACTAAAAAGCCTTATCGAGCAGCGGAGCAGAGAATACTACAATGCCTGTCTGCTTAACCTGTATCACGATGGCCACGAGGGTATGGCCTGGCACAGTGATCGGGAACAGGAACTAAAACGCCACGGCACCATTGGTTCACTTAGTCTGGGTTCTGCCCGCAAATTTAATTTCAAGCATAAAAAAAGCCAGGAGAAACGAACTCAGGTTTTAGAGCATGGCAGTCTGCTGGAGATGAAGGGTACCACTCAAACTTACTGGCTCCATTGTCTTCCTCCTACCAGGGTCGTTCATACACCACGTATTAACCTGACGTTCAGACATATGGTTCGAAACAGGTAAAGGTTGTAGAAAATCAATTGCTGTATTATCATTACTATAAGTGGGTTGGGACTACCCGACCGGCGTAAGGCTACTAAGACTACTTGGTGGCCTTACTGCTTTATTAGGGGAACACTTTTAGTCCATTGCCCTCCACGCAGTTCTGCGACCCGCTGAACAGCTTCTCCTTTATGATGTCGAACGCTTGATTTGGTTGGTTTGGTCGAATTACAGATAAACCAATTGGTCGAGCAGTTATATCTGCTAACTGCAGACCTGATGAATTGCTTTTTTTGTTGGCAAAAATAATTTCAAATGGCATTTTTGATCTGGTGTTATTTTGCCCTGAACACACTCGGCGAAATTCTAGTTCAAGTTCTTTGTCTTCCCTGGGACCTCTCTCTTCCACAATAACATGAGTTAAGTCTTTTGATTGCTCTTGTAGCTTAATGAAAGAAAATACTCTCTCCAAGCCAAATTTAAGCGCTAGATTGTAGGGATGATATGGTCTGGCGTAACGATTAGTGTGTTTTATTTTATCAATTACTACAGCAACGATAGTCAAAGGAACATTGTTCATAGAATTACTTAAGTCTGACATAAACTGGTCTCTAGCTTCTTTGTTCAACTGGCTGAAAGCACATTTCTTTTTCCGAATATCGTGCTCATGAATAATGACCTGATCATGTCCAAAGGTTTGAACTTTGAGGCGTTGAATATCTGGAACAATCTGGTTTACATATGCTTCCTTGTGAACAATACAGAAACACAGGACAAATACCGGATATTCAGTTTTGAATGATGTAAGGCTATGGTCGCCACTTTCATATACAAAAACAATATAGTCGCTATAATTCAATTTTAAATCTTCATTCCAGTACATTTACTTTAATAATATTAAGTATATGAATTTTCCAGTCATTTATAAAGAATGTTGGCTATTCTTATATATTGGTAGAGTCGTATAGAAATAACCGAAATTAGCTTGAAAATTGTTGCCCGAACTGACCATATCGGTTGGAAATACCATACCAGCAAAATAAGGACCATTGATGAAGCCAGGGATGTTTATAGGCTGCTGCTGAAGTTAGACCAACTAAATAGTTAAACTTTTTTTGATAAAATCATTAGCTAAATGCTAAAGTAATTGATATGTACACTCAAAACTATTAACTCTATTTGCAATAGAGGTATTTCATCGTGAGCAAAAATCAATCTCGCATAGAACAGACCGAACAGCAAGATAAAGAGCCCCGGTTACCAATGCAACGTGTACCTCCGTCTGCTCGTCCCGATGATTATGGAAAGAGAGCTGCTAAGGAAGTTTAAAGAATCGGCTAAAGAAATTTCCGAAAAGATCATAGATACTCGCAAGGGATATTATTTTAAAAGTCTATATCTTATTAAAGAAGTACCTTCCCAAGAAAAACTACAAGAACAACTCTTTAATCAGATGAACCAAAAATGGGATGAATTTAAGAAACATTTTGTGGTGGAAAAATTACCGATTATTAACAACATCAAAGATGTAGAAGATATTTTTGATTGTTATTTTGACATCCGCCCTCCTTTCACAAAAAAGAAAAATAAAGAATTTCCTGACGCATTCATTTTAAGCGCACTGGATCAGTATCATGATACGCACAAAGAGCGTATTGCTATTATTTCTAGTGATAATGATTTTAGGACAGCCTCTATGACGAGGCATTATATTGCACATTTCTATACTTTACATGAATATATTCGTTTATTCGAAAATCCACCATCACAGAAAGAAAAGCAGCCTTCTGAAATTAACCTGAGCAAGCCGATTATCACCGAAGACCTAACAGAATTGAAAGCCGTACTGAACCGTGGCGACGATATAACTCAACTTGAAGTTAAGCGAGTAATAACATTATTGGAGCCTCGCGGTTCTAATTATGATTAGTTTTTCAAAGAGGTTAACAGTGCTATCTGGTTAGAACATCTCCAAAAAGAAGAATACTTTCTTAATACTCACGATCTAGAATAGACTATTGGGTATCTGGTACGTATCTTTGAACAAAAACCAGGTCAGGTAGAAGAGATAATTTCATTAATTAAACATACGGATAATCTTAAAATTTTGACAGGCATCATGAAGATTGTTTTACAAGCAGATTCACCTGAAATGCTTTTGAATTTTTCTCAGTTTGTCACAGGCTTTATTGAAAAGTGTAGACAGCATCACTCTCTCATCCTCAAGTTACTGAAGAAGCCATTTCTTTTTGATAAAGCTCTTTCCGAAGTTACCCCAGCATTGTTATTCAAGATTGTTGGGTTCCAGGTAGAACCTAACAATCAGAACAAGCAGTCACTGGAAAAAAATAACCCTGGATCAGATGAACCCAGTCCAGAACCAATTCCATTACCATATTTGACATACCAAGGTGAATACCGATATCAGCTAATACTAGAAGCAGGAATTTGTCCCCTGTCTAAGGATGCACCCTATCAAGTTTCTCAGATTCTAATTAATGCAGTGGCAAGCATGATCAGAATGTATATGCATAGAGAAGGTTATGAAAGCATGGACGGCTATGACCTTTCGGAAAGATGGTGTGCAAAGCTAAATCAGCCAGATGCTGCCTACCAAAATGTGAAGGGAATGTTGGTGCAAACGCTGACCTATGCCTGTGAGCAGGTCTATAAAAAAGCCCAAGAATCCATTAATGCGCTGGATGAAGCATTGCGAAATCATCACTGGAAAGTGTTTAGACGACTGCGACAATACCTCTACGCATCATACCCCAATAATCAAACCCTACCATGGATAC
Source organism: uncultured Pseudomonadales bacterium (assembly GCA_943787595.1). Lineage (GTDB taxonomy): Bacteria > Pseudomonadota > Gammaproteobacteria > Pseudomonadales > Balneatricaceae > CALSNA01. The sequence goes on along the minus strand of CALSNA010000004.1, from coordinate 432,646 downwards.
AGGAGGAAATCCTTGGCTATAACTATCATTCTGAATCAACATATGACTACGAATTTCAATTAATGGTTCGCAAGTCCAGTGAACACTTTGGAAGTAACTTACTTGCTGGGGATGAGAAGAAAAGCATTTTCAATGCTATTCTTGCAGGACCTTCGCAGGAAGAATATATCAAGTGGATGGGCAATAAGTACAGTGTGGAGTCATTCCAGCGGCGACAATACTATTTTCATCACGTACAGCCACGTCCATTCTATAAAATTCTCAGCCATGATGAGAGGAAATATTTCGATGAACTAGAAGATGGAAAGTCGGATGAAATCATTACTGATGATAACTATTTACCCTACCAAATCAGAAGCAGATGTAGCGTGGTTAGTTATCAAAGCCCAAAATCTGCTGAAGAACTGGAGTGTTTAGAAGATGAAGGGCTTCTCGTTTATTTAAATAATTGGGACAAGGAAAAGAAGTGGGAAACAGTAATACAGGAAGATGGCAGGGCACATTGGATTGAGCTCAATATTGATGGACTGGCCAGGGAATTTCAGTCCCTGTTCAAAGAAAAAATCATACCGGATAACCAGCGACTAACCTTTTGGCTAGAAAATCCTAACAGGATTGATCGGCCAATTTATATTGCCGCCATGATTGATTCCATATCTGAAATTGTTAAGGAGAAAAATTTTAGCTATCTGGATCGGTGGATTAAGTTCTGTGCATGGGTTTTATCGCATTCAGATGCGGCACAAATGGAAGAACAACCTGAAGCGATAAATAAATATCGTGATGGTTACTATTGGAGCAGATCACGCCGAGCTGTGGTTGATTTTGTTGATACCTGCATAAAGCAAAATACGGATGTGCCCATTAGTGCAAGGCAGGGCCTGGGCAATCTTCTTCGACTGGTATGTAACCAGCCGGATTGCAGGCTTGACCACGATCTAAAGGTAGTGCGTAACCGTAGCCTTATTACTCAGGCAATTAACAATACCCGCAGTCGGGCACTTGACTCCCTTGTCGACTTCGGTTTCTGGATTCGCCGTAACTTACCAGAAGATCCATTACCTGAAGTAATCGACATCATCGCCACACGTATCGCCGAGGATGCTGTAATACCTTTGACCCAACCTGAACATGCGATGATGGGCATGCACTTCAGGAACTTCTGCATCCTGAATAAAGATTGGGCCATCCAGCAACGAGAAATTTTTTTCCGCAGACAAATCAATCTGTTTGGCAAGCTGCTTTTAGCAGCCACATCAACTTTAATAACCCTTCCAAAATAATGTTTGAAATTCTGCAAGGTGAATTTGAATACGCAATAGAGAATCTCAACATCATACCAAATGAAAATAGTGGCGATGAAGATTTTATTGATATATTCGCGCAGCACCTTTTTACCTACTATCTCTGGAATGTTTACCCTTTGACAGGGGATAGCAGCATGTTTGAACGCTTTTATACAAAATCACAAGCCAGTAAAGAACATTGGAGGCAACTTTTCACGTATGTTGGTCATTCAGTAAACAGTCTCAGCAGCCAGCTTAAGGATGATCAAATTAAGCGCATTCCATATTGATTTTTTTAATTGGCGCCTTAAAAGTCAAGAGCCACTAGAATTTAATAAATTTTTCTATTGGTTGAGTGCTGAATGTCTCAAACCAGAATGGCGTTTGGAATCATATTCAAAAATTCTTGATCTTAGACAAGGACAAGTCGATTCATTTTATGCGGAGATAAGCGCTCTGAATAAACTGTATCTCGATCACCTAAAGCTGGTTGTCAAATGCTTTGCTAAAATTACAGATACTATTGAAAAAAGCCCACTTGTTTATATTCCACCCAAATCCAGGGCTATTTTAGAAGCTGGATTCGTTTCTAGGGACGATGAGATCCGTAGAGATGCTGAACTTGCCCAGAAGAATCTGTTAAGTAAAGGCTACTATGAGTATCTATTATAGAAAAACTTGATTTAGCTTATATCGGATCGTATTTACAAATAGTTTATTTTTTAACTAATAATTGATGCTGTTTATTAAACTGCATCATAATCTGGTGCTTGAGTTGCTCCAGCTTTTCAAGCTAGGCCTTGCTGGCACCCTTCTGCTTAATGATTCGCAATCTCCTATTGATAGCCGACACCCGTTTATCGGTCAGCCTGGCCGCAGTCATCATCCTTAGCAAATGGCCGTGGCTTTTTTGCAGCTCCAGTTTGCGACGGTCCGTTGTTGCAGCCAGCCATTCCTTTTTGGCATAGGTAATCTCATCCATCAACTCATAGTAGCGATCCATATCAACACTGTGGTCAATCTCGCCCATAACCTGCCGCACAAACGGGATACGGCGCAACTCAACCGGTTCTCCGGTGACCACATCGAGCGACGTGTTCAGGGTATTGCTAAAGAACCGCCCTACCCCACCCGTAAAGAACTCGAACCAGTGATCCAGCAGTTCAGGAGACAGGTTGATTTTGCCCGGTGTCACTTCGGTACCACCGCTGATGTCATTTAACAGCTTGGCCAGCCATTTTGCAGGCTCACTGACATTCGACCAGTGCATCTGGTATTCCGGTTTGGGCACATCAAACGGGTTCTGCTCTGGCTTAATCTTGTTACCCACCCAGTTTTTATTCCCGGAAATTTGTACCATGGGATCCAGAAAGGTCGGGCTAATGAACTGTAGGGGTGTTGCACTACTGCCAATGGGGTTGAATGAACCCAGCAGGGCCGATGCCAGTCTGGCCACCTGATCGCCGATCTGATAGTCACGTTTCAGCCCCATAGGATGGGCATAGGATCCAGTTCTTTTACTCAACTGGTAATAGATTAGATGGGATCACCTGAATGTCGGAAACTGGTACGAAGAACACAAATAGATTATGCAGGCTATGCATGGTCTTTGATACCTGTGTTTGGCAAAATGGCCCGTGGCCACATCATACCTGTACACATTCGCAAATATATGGATCTGCGTGGTGGAAACTCAAAGACCAGTGCGAATTGGGAACATGCGTTTATGTCTACTGTGTTTTCGTGGGGCATAGAGCGTAAACCAGATATTATAGATAACCCGTGTAAGCAAGTTAAAAAATTTACAGAGAAACCCCGCACACGGTACATCACTGATGATGAGTACGCTGCGGTAATGGCCCATGCAAAACCAATGCTCAAAGCCGCTATGGAGATTAGTTTTTGCACCGGTGCTCGTAGAAGTGACGTATTAGGTCTACGTCGTCAAAATCTACTTGAGGAAAGGATACACATCAAAGAGAGCAAGACTAGCAATAAACATATTAAGCGTTGGACACCACGATTACGGGAGGCCGTGGACCTAGACCTGGACCAACAGAGAGAAATTAAATCAGCGATCCGGGTGTTTTCAAGGAAGGGTGGCCGTTTACACCATAACACCTTAACTAACTGGTTTGTTAAGGCCAAGAAAGAGGCCCAGGCTGCTAATCCCAAAATGAAAACTGACTTCACATTCTATGATATTCGAGCCAAGGGCATTAGTGATTTTGAAGGCAATAAACAGGATTTTTCGAACCATAAAAGTGCAACGCAGGTTGCTACTTATGTCCGGGAAATCAAGAGGGTTGATTCAAACAAATAGTTAGAAAGGGGTTTTTCCAAAACGACTGTATATTCGGAAAAGCTGAAAAAGCAATTAAGTCATTTTTTAAAGCATTGATTTATATGGTTAAAATAATGGGATTTATCGTTTTAAAGGTTTTAGTATCTGACCCAATAACAGGGCACTACTGTTTGGCTAGTCGCCAAGCATAAAGCACTGGTCCAGACAAGGCAAACACGAAAAAAATCGGCCATAATATGGTGGGTGGATCCAGAGAAATAAAGGCAAAGACGAGCACAATAGCCAACAACGTAATGAATGGCACCTTCCCTTTAAAGTCAACTTCCTTGAAGCTGTAATAAGGAAAATTGCTGACCATTAACATACCGATGACAATAACCAGCAGTGCTACAAATAAAGCATAATGCGTTCCCTGAATACCAGAGTCATGCCCTGCCCACACCATGCTTGCTAACACTCCAGCAGCAGCAGGAATTGGCAAACCGACAAAATATCGTTTATCAGCCACCTCCAGCTGGACATTAAAGCGTGCCAAACGCAAGGCTCCGGCAGCAACATAGATAAATGTTGCTACCCAGCCCAAGTTACCCAGACTTTGTAGTGCCCAAGAAAATACTACTAGGGCTGGAGCCATACCAAATGCCACTACGTCTGCTAAACTATCGTATTCAGCCCCAAATTTGCTCTGGGTATTGGTCATCCGTGCCACACGCCCATCCAGCGTATCCAAAATCATGGAGATTAAAATCGCGATAGCTGCACTACTGAAGTTCCCTTCCATACCGGCAACCACGGCGTAGAAACCGGAAAACAATGAGGCTGTAGTAAACAAATTAGGTAACAGATAAACCCCACGGGCTGATTTTTTGGCTATCTGTAACATAACACCTTGACCGGGGTTTAATGACTGAGTACTCGCTTTCGGGTTATCCTGTTGCAGTTTTGATTTTTGTTTCATAGTCTTTTATAGGTAACATCATACAATATACAATTATATTAGCATTAATAGGCGAATATTGTTGCATTACCAACCATCAACAATTAAGTGTAGTGCGACCTACCATAAACTGACAACGAAGATTGTATGAAATCACTCGCATTTATCTTGCAAGGTTAGTCATAGTTTTCTTTACTAGTTGTGTAAGTAAATCAGGTTAAGGCGGTCATGATATTAATCTGTAGTATATGGCGCTATCATTTCCATGACTAATAAAAATCATTTTAACCCAACTGCTTTATATACAACGGTAACAGCAAAGCTGAAACATGCGCTTTGTCATGTCCGTAGTGGCAAAAAATGAATCAATTGCCAAGATCTAGAACGGCGCTTACTAAATGCAAAATTTCATAAGAAGTGCAGACTAGTTTAAGCACTGATGTAACCTGATAATTACGCGATGAGAACATATTTTGGATACACATAAACCCAACCAGCGTAATATATGGCTGCTTGCAACCAGCTATGGGTTTTCCTTTACCGCTACCAGCACCACTGCTTTTCTGGGTGGTATTATTGGTACTGCTCTGAGCCCATCCATTAATATGGCTACCCTGCCCATTGCCATGACCATCATAGGAACTGCCATTGGCAGTATTCCTGCAGCCATGATAATGAACCGGATTGGCCGACGAGCTGGTTTTATCAGTGCATCCATATTTACCTTTACGGCAACGTTGATCTGTGCCGTGGCCATCTGGATCAGTTCTTTCTGGGTATATTGTGCTGCCTGCACGGCCATTGGCATCGGTGGAGCATTTGTCCAGCAATACCGCTTTGCTGCGGCAGAAAACGCAGCTAGTGACAAAGCACCACAGGCAATTTCCTTTATCCTGATCGCCGGCATAGCTGGTGGATTTCTGGGCCCCAGTGTATCTAGCTGGACTTACGATCTGGCAATGCAACATCTCTATGTAGGCTCTTATCTAGCCCTTTCACTAATGACTCTGATACCAGCCGTACTGCTATTGGGTTACCAGAATCAGCCCACGGTTACGAGAACACACACCGATAGTGGCCGCAGCAGCCGACAACTGTTACAACAACCGGCATTTTTTCTGGCGGTAACTGGCGCTACCATAAGCTATGCCATAATGACATTTCTGATGACAGCCACCCCCATTAGCATGCATGTTATTGACCATCTTACAGTGTCACAAACTGGCATAGTCATCCAATGGCACATCGTTGGTATGTTTCTGCCATCACTCATTACAGGTCATCTGATTCAGCGATTTGGCTATCGCAGTATCATGTTGCTGGGCATTGTGTTTATGGCACTGTGTATTAGCATCAGTCAATTTAGCCAGACACTAGCCAGTTACTGGTGTAGCCTAATCTGTCTTGGCATTGGCTGGAACTGCCTGTTTGTCAGCGGCACCAGCCTATTGATTCAATGTTACCAACCGAGCGAACAATTCCGTGCTCAAGCGTGCAATGATTTTATGGTATTTAGTTGCCAAGCCCTGGCTTCCCTATTGGCTAGCCCCTTACTGCATCTGACTAGCTGGAAAACCATTAACCTATTGTGTCTGCCATTGTTATTGTGCCTAGCATGGTTAATTTTCTACACCCAGCTTCCAGACCATGAGAGACCTAAAAGAAAATCATTAAAAAATGAAATGTCCGAATAATTGGTATTTAAAGCCAAACATCAAGTGTATCTGGCTAGATTTTACAATGTAAATGTGGACACCTCGGTTTTGGTATCGCCAACCCACAACATGGATGATGCCAAGTTACAACGATAACATGCAGATTAATACCCGCCCATCATTGACCCATGGGAACATCAAGGTATAATGCACAGCTCAGATTTGCCAGTGTGGTGGAATTGGTAGACACGACGGATTCAAAATCCGTTGCCTTAACAGGCGTGGCGGTTCGAGTCCGCCCACTGGTACCAAATTAATAACCAGCAACATCCATAATTGTTTATAACATCCCGTAATTGCGGGATTTTTTTTGGGTGTTTGTTTATTATTGCCACTCATTTACACTGCCATATAAAGGTAAGCAAAAGGCTGAATGGTGCTTTGAACAACACGACACCGATTAAATATCTTAATGCGGCTTAATTTTTCTATGTTATGGTGGTTTTAGGTATCTGGTTATTGATTTAGATGGTGCTCTGCTCAAATCTGACATGCTTTATGAGGTTTTCTGGAGTGCACTCAGTATAAATTAGCTGAACTTCTTCAAAACAGTAGTTGCTTTTACTCATGGCAAGGCAGTGCTGAAAACTTACCTATGCTCAGAAGCTGACATTGATGCCACCTCCCTGCCCGGTTATCGCATGTGTTCGTGCCCATAGAGCACAAGGTGGTGACGGCGTCCAATCAGGTTTTTGCCAAGTACATAGCTGAACATCTGCAGATTTTTGACGAAGTGCCCAGCCCAGACGGTGAGAACAATCTCAAAGGCACCAACAAGGTTACTTTCCTCGTCGAGCACTTTGGTGACGGCAGGTTTTCCTGCATGGGCGATGCAGCCGCAGATTTTCCAGTCTGGCAGGTTTCGAGCAAAATTGTGACTGTGAATACTGCACGATCTGTGCGCCCCTATATCAGGGCGCTGCGTCCGCATCAGTGGCTAAAGAAAATTTTTGCATTTGTACCCATGCTGGCAGCACATCAGTTTGACACAACCACATGATTAAGCAGCCTGTTTGCGTTCAGCCTCGTTGCATCCAGTATCTATGTGTTGAGCGGCTTGCTGGATTTGAATGCGGACAGAGCACATTCACACAAGCGATTGCTTCCTTTCGCATCTGGTGACGTTCTCATCGCACATGGCAGTATTCTGGCATTAGCTTTGCTGGTAGCGGGCTTAGTGATCACACTCGTTGCCCGTTTCCCTCATCATAACGGCTTCGCCACAGTTTATTATTCTGCCTCAGCTATTTCTAAAAGCATGCTGGCTCCATTTATCCCGGGTCAATTCACTCAAAAAGCCCATCATCTCATTCTGGTTGGGAGCACTGGAACAGGTAAAACCCATATCGATATTGCATAGGACTTACGCATTGACAGCCCTATTAAACAGGTGTCTGTTTAGATTCATGCATAGTGGTATGCTTTTATGATACGTCAAACGACTCGACCGGCCGCAGGACTGTGCACACTTCCCATGTATATGGGCTTTTTGATGAGTGAACCCAAACATGCCAATTGTACCAGGCTAGCGGAGGTATCGAACATCTCCCACGATCGTGTTAATCGTTTCTTGCTGCGCGAGAAATATGAACCACACGACCTGTTTGTTGAATCTGCCAAAGAGCTTCATTTGACAGACGACATATTGAGCGTAGATGACACCACCTTGGATAAACCTTATAGCTGTCATATGGCTTTATTCGGCTATTTTTGGTCAGGCAAACATCACACAGTAGTGAGGGGCATCAGCTTGATCACCCTGTATTACAAAGATACTGATGGTATTCATTTGCCTGTTAATTACCGAATATATAATCACTCTGACAACAAAACGAAGAATGATTATTTTCAGGATATGTTAGATGAATTGTTATTATGGGGGCTAGAGCCAGCGCTGGTTACAGGTGATAGTTGATACTCGTGTGTCAAGAATCTTAAACGAATCAAAAACCATTCGACGGGATTGATGTTTGGCGGTGAAAATAACCGTTTGGTATCAGTTGAAAAAGGCACCTGGCAGCCAGTGCAGTCGCTAGATATTCCAGCGCATGGTATGTTTGTCTATTTGCGCGGTTTTGGGCGGGTCAAGATATTTAGAGCACAGCTGAAAGACCCACTTCGTCGTTATATTGTGTACCTACCTGAAAAATCACAACCAGATACAGATCAAGAGGATGACTTTAAAATAGCGCATGACGCACACTGGCATATTGCGCAATACCATCGTGCAATCAAACAACTGTGCCATATTGAGCATTTTCAGGTGCGTGGCAAAATACCCATTTCAAACCATACATTCTCTGCTTTGTGTGGCTATGTGTACCTGCAAAAGGTGTGTGCTATTCAATTTTTATCAAGCCTTTACCAAATGCAAAGGGCACTTTTTAAGGAAGTCGTTGCGGAATTTACTGAGCACTTGGTTGCCGGTAAAAATCATCTTGACCCACAATGCGAGAGGGTCGTCAATGTGTAACCCCTAGCAGGGTTGCAATGTGACAAAGCCTGACTCATCAATGGTTAATGTGTTTCGCAACTACATCTTACCATTTTGAAGCTAGGCTTTTTATTTAAGCCCCAAAACTGTAGGACAGCAGTAGCCCTAGGGTTGCCTTTTTTTGTGGGTTAGGGCGGAAAAGGGGCTAGTCACTCCCCTGCCCCCCCCCGCTTGAGCACATGGGTATAAATTTCAGTGGTTTTAACATCCGCATGCCCCAATTGTTCCTGTACTGTACGAATTCGGCACCGGATTGTAATAAATGAGTCGCAAACGAGTGCCGTAACACATGGCTGCCCACCTGCTTACTGATATTGGCTGCACCACAGGCTTTGGCCAGAAATTTATTCACACTGGGAATCGACAGAAAACGCTGGACGTTGCCATGGGGGCATATTGGCGGGATGGGATGAGTGCTGTTTCCCTAAATGAAATTTGCAGGCGCGCTGCTGTATCAAAGCCGGGGCTTTACCGTGAATTCGGTGATGAGGATGGCCTGATGCAGGCCGTGCTGGATCATTACCAGCAACAAGTACTCGAAAAAATGCTGCAAATACTGGATACGGAAAGCTCATTGCAGGAGACACTGACTGCGCTGGTAGCTATGGTAACGCAGGTGAATGACTCAGAAGCACCTAAAGGGTGCCTGCTGATAAAAATGCGGGATGCCCGTTTGCACCTGGGCGAGGCAACACAACAGCAAATTGAAAAGACTCATCAATATCAGCTGGCGGCATTTACGCAATGGCTGGAATACTTAGCGCAACGCGGGGAGTTTAACTCAACGATGCCACCTGATTTTGCTGCCATCTATATTGTGGTACAGCTCAGTCAGGCACGCGCTCAAATCGCACTGGGTGAAGATAGCGGGACCGTAAAAGCAATACTGACGACCGCTTTTTCTGTGCTGGAATAAGGTGTCTAATTTCAGGCTCAGTAAGCTCGGAAAAGAAAGCATGCCTAACAAGCACATTAAATTTGCTCCCTACGGTCGCCGGACCTCGCTATCTCTCAGCCTTTTATGTGAGCGTTATGCAAGTAAAAGGAGATATGAAGTGAGAACGTGCGAAAACCAAAAACTAGACGAATTTATATATGAGCTAAAGAGATGTCGAACGATATCTGATTATCACTCACTCTTTGAAAACAACTTACTTAAATCAGTGAATTTTAATCAGCTATTGATATTTAGTAACGAGAAATATACTCGAACCTTACTTTTTGAAAACGATTTATATGAATTGATCTTGATTTGCTGGGGCAAAGGTCAAAAGTCGGCAATACATGATCATGCCAAATCACAATGTGTAATGGTCTGTGTAAGTGGCTTATTGAAAGAAAATGTATACCTTTTCAGATCCACTGGCATTTTTTGAGAAAGTGAAAAAATCCTCCCACCATTTCACGTTACTAAAATAAACAATGATGTTGGGCTTCATGAAATTATAAACCTCAAAGACTCAGGGTCAGTTTCGCTACATTTATACTCGCCCAAAATATCTTCTTGCACCGTTTACGAATCAGTTAACGCCAAGTAAAAAAGTCGTGGCACCATTTACAGCATCGTATAATCAGGAGGCAATATGAGTTTATCTACAAAAAAACCTGATCACATTTGCAGAAAAGGTTATCAAGAAATAAGGCTGCCTGACAGCTTTAGAGATTATATAAATGGTTATATTGATCAGCACCTTGAACACTATAATCCCTACTTATGCGACAGAGAGATAGTTAATAAATTCGCTATTGACTGCATAAGCTACTTGTGTGAATTTATACAAAAAGAATCATGTGTATCTGAAGCTCAGCGATTAATTGGCCTGATACGAAACTCTCATGAAATCGGATCATTACCTGTAGTGTTTATCCGTATACACCTACAGAACCAGATAATTCATTTATTGAGCCCTCTGATACGAGAGGTCTTAATTACGCATCAGACGAAAAAGATAGACTAAAAAAGTATTTCTACCCAGAATGGGTTACATGGTTAGTGTCTACACTTTTCAATCACGAAGCTACAAGTCACCCACCTGAACATGGCGGAAACAATAAATTTCACTTGATATCTCTAATCCCGAGTGAAGATAATAGATTAAGAGAAATAGGCGCAAGCACTGGTGGAGGTAAGTTCTATCAACATAGTGATGCTACTGTTTATACAGATATCAAGATGTGTACGGATCTAGAAGAAAGACTCAAGGGGCTAAATTCGGACATATCTACGGCTTCCTGTATTTTAAATAAAACAGAATCCACACTGGTGTCAGAAGTACTTTGCGGGAAATACACAAGAGTCGATGCAACCCTTCTAGAAGGGATATTAAACTTAAAAACCAAAACTTATATTGGAACACCTAAATTGCTGGAAAAATCACTCATCAGAGATGGCTTTCAAACAAAAGAACGAGAACGCCTGTCTAACATGCCTATTGTACACGTTGCTGGTCCAGCCGATGGCGTAGTTTCAGGATATGCTGGAGAAATTAACCGTCCAATTTACTTAGATCATAACCATAAAATCATTGGCTCTTGTTCAAATGCGTCTGATAACCGGATGATATATGCCGGAATTAACTTGCAGGATAAGACATTATTTGAACGCTTTTTACAAACACTCAGATCAATGGAGGTTATGGAGTTCTTGTTAATACTTAGTGACCTACTATTTATACCAAATTCGTATTATAGGAATCAATCTAATGCTACTCACGGCAGAGGCAAGCTTGACGACTTATAGAGTACAAAATACCCGTAGGACTTGGGAAATTTTCTAGGCGTATGCACTGTAGGCAATATGCAAGTAGCAAGTAGCAAGTAGCAAGTAGCAAGTAGCAAGTAGCAAGTAGCAAGTTAAGAGATGGACATAGTGGATTGATGAAGGAACATTTAAATGGATGTTAATGTTGAGCTAGTGACTTTCTTGTTTTTTGTCGCAGTTTTGGCTGGATGGGTAGATACAGTAGCAGGTGGTGGTGGATTAATCACAATTCCAGCACTGATACTGTCAGGACTTCCACCAGCAACTGCTTTGGCTACTAACAAATTGCAAGGTAGTGCTGGAACTTTAACAGCAACTGTATATTTTATAAGGAAAAAATTAGTTAAATTAAGCGAATTATGGCTGGCAATTCTCTTTACGTTTATTGGTGCCATACTTGGCGGTTGGCTGGTTCTTCAGATTGATGCCAAATATCTAACCATGTTACTCCCTATTTTATTGATATCTATGGGGTTGTACTATTTTCTATCTCCAAGCGTACGCAATGAAGATGCCAAAGGCAGAATGTCACTTGCTGTTTTTTCGACAATTATTGCTATGACTCTCGGGTTTTACGATGGTTTTTTTGGTCCTGGGACAGGAAGCTTAATAGCTCTTGCCCTTGTTGTCTTGCTGGGCTATGGCTTGTCTAAAGCAACCGCTAATGCCAAGGTGCTAAACTTTGTTAGTAACATATCGGCTCTTATTTACTTTATCATATTTGGCGATATAAATTGGACTATTGGTATTATTATGATGGAGGGGCAATTCATAGGAGCATTATTGGGGGCAAAAATGGTCATCGAAAAAGGTACATCCCTGATTAAACCAGTTGTTGTTACTGTTTGTTTTTTGATGTCGCTCAGTATTTTATTCAAATCATATTGGTAAAAATTGCATAACAAGTAACTCCAGCGGACGGCTATCGCCGCCGCTGAGTTAAGCGTTCTGCGTAAAGGAGTGAAAATGGAATTCTTACCAATCGAAAAAGATGGATTAAAAGTCTACGCTGGATTTTGGCAACGGTTTGGTGCCGGAATTATAGACGCCATCGTTTTGATACCGGTTGCATATATTCTTTATTATCTAGAAGGGCTTTCTATTGCTGCGGCAATACTTGCTGCTGTCATCTAAAGCGCACTTTATTCAGCATATACAATACATTTCCACTATCGTTACGGTGCCACACTAGGGAAGATGGCCTTAAAGATAAAAGTTACGAATCCTGGCGGTTATTCTATTAATTTAAAACAGGCTGTACTCCGTTCATCCGTGGACATGGGTTTTGCTGTCTTAGCTGTTACAGCTAAGATAATAGCCATATCTCATGCTAACCCAGAAGAGTTCCTATCAGCAGGCTGGATGGAACGAATAGAATATATACTTCCACTATACCCATCGAGGTATGACCTAGTCACCATAGGTACCAACGTGTGGGTTTGGGGCGAGTTTTTTGTCTTATTACTAAACAAAAGAAAAAGGGCAGTTCACGATTTCATAGCTGGCACAGTAGTTATAAATCGGGAATACGAAGAACAAGGCGCACAGCTAAGGGGCAAATGATGAGCACCGTAAAATTTCGTATGAGTATAACTCTGGCATTAGTTATATTAGTTGCATGTTCATCAAACTCGTCAGAATACTCGAAGAAAATAACATCGGATAATAAGCCACAACATCATACGAATAAGGGATATCAGAACTACCCATTTGTGGAAACTGCCGCACCTAAAGGAATTTTTTTCTATATGCGAAGGGCATGCGGTTCGTTGTTTGTGCCTGATGTTCCTGATGGACATGAGTTAACTGAGTTAGAGTCTCTTCAACTTTTAAATTCAGTTTCCAGCGATCGTGTTACTTGGTTGGGGCATGCAGGCTTTTTGATTACAACCTCTGGAGTGACAATTCTGACAGATCCCTTTTTGTCAAAACGCGCTAGTCCTGTTTCATAGGCAGGTCCAAGAAGAATTGTTAGTTTACCCATACCTGTTAATAAATTACCTGCTATTGATATAGTGATTATTTCAAATAATCATTATGACCACTTAGATGATAAAACGGTTAGGGAATTAAAAAACAAAAATGAGATTAATGTGGTTGTTCCTTTAGGGCTCAAGTCATTTTTTACCGAGCAAGGGTATAGCAAGGTGACAGAGTTAGACTGGGGGCAATCAGTATCTGTTGAAGGAATTGACATTACAGCGGAATCTAATGTTCATGATTCCGCACGAAGCACCTCAGACCATAATGAAAAGCTATGGGCTTCTTGGGTTATTGAAAGCTCCCAAAAACGTATTCTTTTTATTGGCGATACAGGTTACTCAAAAACCATATTCAATTATATTGGTGATAAGTATGACTCCTTTGATTTTGCTATTTTACCTATAGGTGCGTATGAACCAAGAGAGTTATTGTGGATGTCTCATGTCACTCCCGAAGAAGCTGTCACCATAGGAATAGATGTTCGCGCAAAAACACTTATTTCTTCTCACTGGGGTACTATTAGCAGTTTATCGGATGAGCCAATGTTTGAACCTCCAATACGCTTTAAGAAGGCTGGACGTGATGGTGGTTTTTCCGACGAAGATATTTGGATAATGAAAGTCGGTGAAACCAGATCTATCGCCCCAACGCAAAACTAACAAAGGGCTGGCAGATTTGATATAGACATGCTGCAACCCCAGATTCCCGCAATACCAATGGATTTTAGCCTGAAGTGTGCCTCCCTTATCGGTAATGACTTGATTAAGGTAACTCGAAGACGAAGACTATCGGTTTAAGAAGCTGGACGAATGGTTTAAAACCAAAATAGTGCAGAAAGCACTGACTAAGAAGTAGCTAGGCTAGAATGGCATAGAGAGATAGCTTAGCACACTGTTGTAAACTTCGGGGGTTTGATTTAGAACAGTGTGTAAGGCACTTACTGTAAGTAAAAGTGCCTTACATATCTATTGCAAACCTATCCTGAAAGCGGACTATTGGTGATTGGATGCAATAATGATCCTGGGTTCATGAATCGTGATTTTACGCACTGGTCAGCTAGAAAACGATGCAGTACCGATAGCAACGAGCCCTATGCTAACCTGCTAATATTTATAGCTCTCAGGCTTAAAGGGCCCTGCTGCATCCACATTGATATAGTCAGCCTGAGTTGGTGTTAACTTGGTGATAACGCCACCAAAGCCCGCTACCATATCCGCAGCAACTTCTTCATCAAGCTTTTTAGGCAACACACGAAGCCAAACATTGCGTGGTTTTTCCGCTTCTGATAAGTCGGCAAACTTAGCATCCCATAGGTACATTTGTGCCAGTACCTGATTAGCAAAGGAACCATCCATAATGCGTGATGGATGGCCTGTGGCATTGCCCAGATTAACCAGACGGCCTTCTGACAGCAAGATAATAAAATCTGTTTCGGTACGGTGCACTTTATGAACTTGAGACTTAATCTCTTCAAACTGCCAGTTTTGGCGCATAAAGCTCGTATCAATTTCATTATCAAAATGACCAATATTGCACACCACCGCACCTTTTTTCAGGGCCTTAAGCATATGAGCATCACAGACATTGGTATTGCCCGTGGTGGTCACAATCAGGTCTGTTGTGCCCAATAAATCTGCATCAATGCAGCTCTCAGCTTGCGTATTTTCACCATTGATATAGGGGGAAACCACCTCGAAACCATCCATACAAGCCTGCATGGCACAGATAGGATCAATCTCTGTGACCTTAACAATCATACCTTCCTGGCGCAGGGAGGCGGCGGAACCTTTGCCCACATCACCATAACCCACTACCAGAGCTTTTTTACCTGATAGCAGATGGTCTGTGGCGCGCTTGATGGCATCATTTAAAGAATGACGACAACCATACTTATTGTCATTTTTTGATTTTGTCACGGCATCATTAACATTAATAGCTGGGACCTTTAAGTGGCCTGCTTCCAGCATTTCCTGTAGACGATGCACACCTGTCGTGGTTTCTTCTGATATGCCATGACAGTTAGCCAGGATTTGCGAGAATTTTTTATGCAGCATCATGGTTAAATCACCACCATCATCCAGAATCATGTTGGCACCCCAATCATTGCCGTTAACAACGATGGTTTGTTCAATACACCACTCTGCCTCTGCTTGCGTTTCACCCTTCCAGGCAAATACAGGAATGCCAGCCGCAGCCATGGCTGCGGCCGCATGATCCTGAGTAGAAAAGATATTGCAGGAAGACCAACGCACCTGAGCACCCAAAGCTACCAGAGTTTCAATTAATACAGCCGTCTGAATAGTCATATGAATACAACCCATAATTTTGGCATCTACCAAGGGCTTTTGGTCAGCATATTTTTTCCGCAAGGCCATCAGGGCCGGCATTTCGGTTTCAGCAATAGTAATTTCTTTTCGGCCCCATTGAGCAAGGGTAATGTCAGCTATTTTGTAGTCTGTGAAGGCAGTCATTTATTGGCTCCATAATGCTTTTGGTATCATGCTGGTTTTAGCGTGAGTGATATGGTTGTTTTTGATTTCTTATCGGACTAAAGTCCAGCCTGCTATGCAGTCTTAAGGAGATCAGCTTTATCGGTTTTTTCCCAGGTAAAATCGGGCAGTTCGCGACCAAAGTGGCCATAGGCAGCTGTTTTTAGGTAGATCGGTCGTTTAAGGTCAAGCATGTTTATCAAGCCTGCCGGAGTTAAGTCAAAGTGTTCACGTACCAGGTTCGATATCTCCTGATCACTTAGCTTGCCTGTACCAAAAGTATTGATGGATATCGAAGTAGGTTCACTCACGCCAATTGCATAGGAAATCTGAATTTCACAACGATCAGCCAAGTCGGCAGCCACAATATTTTTAGCCACATAGCGGCCGGCATAGGCAGCACTACGATCCACCTTGGAAGGGTCCTTGCCAGAGAAGGCTCCGCCCCCATGGCGGGCCATACCACCATACGTGTCAACTATGATTTTACGTCCTGTTAGGCCACAATCACCCACAGGACCACCTATAACAAAGTTACCTGTGGGGTTGATATGAAACTTGGTATGGCTAGATAACCAACCAGATGGCAAAACTGGTTTAATAATGTCTTCCAGTACGGCATTACGCAGATCATCCAGACTTATGGAAGGATCATGTTGGGTGGACAAGACCACTGCTTCAACACCCACAGGCCTGTCATTTTTATAGCGCAAGGTAAGCTGGCTTTTGGCGTCAGGACGCAACCAGGGCAAGGTGCCATTTTTTCTTAGTTCAGCCTGGCGCTCTACCAGCCTGTGAGAATAATAGATAGGGGCCGGCATCAGTACTTTGGTTTCATTGGTGGCATAACCAAACATCAAGCCCTGGTCACCGGCACCGAGGTCTTTATCTTGTCCTTCATCCACTCCCATGGCGATATCACTGGATTGCTTGCCAATGGCGTTAATCACAGCACAGGACTTGCCATCATAGCCCACATCGCTGCTGTTATAGCCGATATCCAGAATCACCTTGCGGATCAGTTTTTCCAGATCGACATAGGTGGAGGTTCTCACCTCACCAGCAACAATGACCATACCGGTCTTGACCATGGTTTCCACGGCAATACGGGACTCAGGATCATCCCTGAGCATGGCATCCACGACAGCATCAGAAATTTGATCAGCCAATTTATCAGGGTGACCTTCAGAAACAGACTCAGAAGTAAATATGGAATAATCAGACATGGTGTTACTTTCCTATAGCAACAATGATTGGTTTACTAAATTCGGTATATTTAATCTAGTTGATACCAAATTCATTTTTCAGGCAATCATATTCAAGCAGGTCAATACGTGGCCCAAATCGACTTACTACTCGGGCCGCAGCGGCATTGGCAAAGGTCAGGGCCCAGCTATAATCATGGCCGCTGGTAATGGCATAAAGAAAGGCCCCGGAAAACATATCACCGGCACCATTGGTATCTACTGCCTCTGTGGCTACACCTTTGGTACTGATCACTTTCTGGCCATCAAAAGCCGTAGCACCATGTTTACCCCGGGTAACAACAAAGGTCTTGGCAATGCCTTTTAAGCCTTCAATGGCACTCTCAAGATCCTGACTTTGGGTATAGCTTAGGGCCTCATCTTCATTACAAAAGAGCAAGTCAACACCTTCACCAATTACCCTGGCTATATTTTGCGCAAATACCTCAACAACAAAAGGATCAGAAAGGGATAGTGATGTCTTTATACCCTTCTCATTGGCAAAAACCATGGCCTTTGCCGCCACCTCAGTACGCGCATCATCTGTAACCAGGTAGCCTTCCATATATAACCACTCAGAGGATGCCAGTTCGTCCTTTTCTACCTCATCATCAGTTAGTTCCAGATTGGCACCCAAAAAAGTATTCATTGTCCGCTCGGCATCAGGCGTTACCATTACCAGACACTTGCCAGTAATACCATGCTTAGGCTTAATACGATGAAAAGTCACACCTGCGGCATTTAAATCCTTAACAAAAAAACCACCATCTTTATCTGATGCCACTTTGCCTGCATAAAAGGTATCCGCACCAAAACTGCTGGCAGCAACAATGCTATTACAAGCCGAACCACCACACGCTTTTTTCTTGTAGGCTGTATGGTTATTGAGAGCCTTGATAAGGTAATACTGGCGTTCCTCATCCACTAGTGTCATCAAGCCCTTACCAATATTGTGCTGGGCCAGGAATTCATCGGACACCAGTATTTCGGTGTCAACCAAGGCCGCACCAATGCCAAAAATATTGTACTTCTTTTTAATGTTTATAGTATCCATAATATGTCGACTTACATTTTCATTACTATTAACCACTTTAGCACACAATAACGGTTACTGATTGTACCAAATTTCCCTCACCTCAAGCTGAGGGCTGATTCTTTTTGTTTAGATAAAAACGCCGAACTCAAACAGTAAATTCAGCATTACTCACTTCAACTTCATGAAGTTTTACACGTTGGCTTGCACGCTTTTTATATATTTTACATTGTGTTAGTTAAAGTTACCAACGAACAGGAAAGAACATCAAGGATAAGGCCTAAATACTCTAGACACTTCTTATGGTAAAAATCATCATTTAATCATAAAAAATAAATCATGGGTAAAGGTATCCGTTACACCGAAGAATTTGAACAGGAACCAGTTAGTCCAGTCACATAACGTGACTAATGGTTAATGGACTCGATATCTGTTCATAATTGTCATCCTGAGTAAGAAAGTTCTTCAAGGCTATTAAGACAGCGTCAGGCTGAGCAGGACATGCAAACCAGAACCACCAAATTTAAACGCGTTGATCAGGAACCTAACCTATTGAAGGAGACCGTCGTGTTCTTTGCAAGCCCGTCAGGGAGCAATAAATATTATAAAGTCTCGCATAGATTCGTATCTAGTTCGTATGCTTCGCTATACATTGCAAATCTACCTCAGTGGTTACTATCAATAACTTAAACATTACAATAGTCAGCGTAGCCAGGAATATATGAAGCTCACACTGCTGTGTCAAGTAGTTCTAGTTAGAAAATAGTGACCGTTACGGATCCGAAATATCCGCAGAAATTTGCTTATAATTCATATCAACTGTGGCCAAAACCGTGTTCTACGATTGATGCAAATGGCCAGCACGTAATATTATTGATGGGGTTAATGAGCAACTGTATTACTAAGACCTGATTTTGGATACATTTACTGCTGCCTACTGGCTAAACAAGTCCAAAGAAGCTACTTAACTCCCTCAATATTCAACTCAGCATGAGTCGCAAGGGAAACTGTTAGGACCATACTGTGGCTAAGAGCTTATCCGGTAGTCTAAAGAAGGAGGCAATCAGATAACATACATTAAAATTAGAGCTGAAGATCGTCAGGCTGTATTCCTCTACATTGAATATTACACAATCTAAAGGAGAGGTGGAGCTGATAAACAGTAACCCACGTCCAGAAAATCCTTCCATACGAGTTGATCGCATCATTGAAGGTTTGAGTGGATTTTGTACCTTTATGATCCATAAATATATGCTCAACTGTGTAGAGCCATAATAGCAGAGGTTAGGTTGTGCCACTCATTTATGATTATGTATGTATCTGAACATGGTGTCCGCCACGTCTTTTCGGTATGATGATGGATTTTTTGCGCGGCGCTCAATCATGTATCTGGATGATGGTTATGCCTAATGGCTCAGTTTGTTGATATGTTGGTCACCGACTTCCACTTTGATTTGCCTGATCACCTGATTGCCCGTTATCCATTACCACAACGGAGTGGTAGTCGGCTACTAACTCTAAATGGGCAAACTGGTGCCATGCAGCATGGGCGTTTTGATGAAGTGCTGAACTTTTTTCGAGCAGGTGATTTGCTGGTACTAAATAATACCCGCGTTATTCCAGCCCGTGTATTTGGTGTTAAGCAGTCTGGCGGTAAGGTGGAAGTACTAGTGGAACGACTGTTAGATACACATCGGATGCTGGCACATATACGTTCCAGTCGTTCACCTACTGCGGGTCACCGGATTCTACTGGAAGATGAAGCCTGGATCACTGTAGTCGCCCGCCACGGTGCTTTGTTTGAATTGCATTCAGAGGGTGTTGAGACGATGTTGCAAACTTTGCAACGCATTGGTCATATACCCTTACCACCCTACATTGACCGAGCTGATGAATACATTGATAAGGAGCGCTATCAAACTGTGTTTGCCCAAAAGCCAGGAGCCATCGCGGCACCGACGGCGGGACTACATTTTGACCAGCCACTACTAGATGCACTGGTGAACATCGGTGTACAGTTGGCATTTGTGACCCTACATGTGGGCGCAGGAACCTTCTTGCCGATTCGGGTTGCAAAGATCCAGGATCACCGGATGCACCATGAGCTGTTTGAGGTATCGGCCGCAGTCTGTAGTCAGATACAAACCACTAGAGCCCATGGAGGCCGAGTAGTGGCAGTCGGCACCACCTGTGTGAGAGCGCTGGAAAGTGCCAGCCAGCATGGTAAATTAATGCCCTTTGCTGGCGAAACTGATATCTTTATCGTGCCCGGTTACCAGTTTCACAGTGTCGATGCATTGATTACCAATTTTCACTTATCCGAATCAACCTTGTTGATGCTGGTTAGTGCCTTTGCTGGTCGAGAGAAAGTCCTCGCCGCTTATGCTGAAGCCATTCGTCTTAAATACCGATTTTTTAGTTATGGTGATGCCATGCTAGTGACACCAAATTCAGACAGTGTCAATCATTGTCGTGCCGTTGCGGCATCCAGTTTATGAGCGACAATTGTTTGATACAGTTTAAACAACTGTCCTGTTGTGGCTCAGCCCGCCGTGGGCGCATATATTTCCCCCGTGGGGTAGTTGAAACTCCCTGCTTTATGCCAGTAGGCACATATGGCACCGTTAAGGGCATGTCGCCACGTGATTTAAGTGACTGCGGCGCAGAAATTATTCTGGGCAATACCTTTCATCTGATGTTGCGGCCAGGTACCCGGGTAATACAGAAACATGGTGACTTACACGACTTCATGCATTGGCAAAAACCCATTTTAACAGATTCCGGTGGTTTTCAGGTTTTCAGTCTAGGCACCATGCGCAAGATCACGGAATCAGGAGTACTGTTTCGTTCGCCGGTGGATGGTGCCAAGGTGTTTATGACACCGGAATTATCCATGCAGATCCAGCGTGAATTGGGGTCTGATATTGTTATGGTTTTTGACGAGTGTACTTCTTTTCCTGCCACTGAGATGGAAGTTGCCCAATCGATGCATTTATCATTACGTTGGTCACAGCGTAGTAAAACAGCTCATGGCGATAACCCTTCAGCCCTATTTGGTATTGTGCAAGGCGGTATGTACGAACACCTGCGTGATGAGTCTTTAGCTGGGCTGATGCAGATTGGCTTTGATGGTTATGCCATCGGCGGTTTATCTGTTGGAGAACCCAAGCAATCCATGCTGCGTATCCTAGGTTACTTGGCTCCCAAACTGCCATCGGACAAGCCACGTTATCTAATGGGGGTCGGGCGGCCAGAAGACCTAGTTGAAGGTGTGCGCCGTGGAGTGGACATGTTTGATTGCGTAATGCCAACCCGTAATGCGCGCAATGGCCACTTATTCGTGACTGATGGCGTGGTCAAAATTCGTAACGCAATTCATAAACAGGATACTGGCCCGCTTGATCCTCACTGTGACTGCTACACTTGTAAGCATTTTTCCCGTGCTTATCTGCACCATTTAGACAAGTGTCACGAGCTACTGGGCGCTCAACTAAATACCCTTCACAACCTGCGCTATTATCAGCGCCTAATGGCAGGTTTGCGTGTGGCTCTGGAAGGAGGTAAATTAGAGTCTTTTGTGACCAATTTTTATCAACGGCGTGGGTTGAAAACGCCGTCATTGAACTAACTATATAAGTATGGCTATTTCGATAGCCTGGTCTTGCAACGCGGAGTACGGCTTTAGTCGTGATCCATTGATAGGTGGAAAAGTTATGAGTTTTTTGATTGAACCGGTTATGGGTGAAAATGCAGCTCCATCGCAGGGGGGTGATCCCATTTCCCTAGTGCTAATGATGATAGTGTTTGCTGCAGTTTTCTATTTTCTGATCTGGCGACCACAAAACAAGCGAGCCAAGGAGCACAAGAATTTAATGTCAGGTCTAAGCAAAGGTGATGAAATCACAACCAGTGGTGGACTAATTGGCCGAGTGGTCAAAGTGGGAGATGATTTCGTAACTTTAACCCTGACCGATGGCGTAGATATTCATTGCCAGAAGGTAGCCGTGACGGCAGTATTACCCAAAGGCACTATTAAGAATATCTAAACCTAACCCACTAACTAGGCCAGATGCAGTTACATCGTACCTGTATCTGGGAAGCAAAAGGACTGGCCTTGTGCTTAATCGTTACCCTCTTTGGAAAACTTTATTGATTGTTTTAGGGTTGGTTATGGGTGGGCTGTACGCTTTGCCCAACCTGTATCCTGATGATTTAGCCTTGCAGATATCAGGTGCTAGTAGCACTACTCAAATAGATCAGTCAGTGCTTGATACTAGTTTGGCAGCACTGGAAGTGGCTGAGATTGACTCCATAGGATCACAGCTCAATGACAAAAATGCACTAATCCGCTTTGCTAATGGAGCAAGCCAGTTAAGAGGCAAGGCAGTTATTACTGCGGCTCTGGGTGAAGATTACATGGTAGCTTTTAATTTGGCACCAAACACACCCGAATGGTTGATGAACCTAGGCGCTAAACCGATGAAACTGGGGCTAGATTTGCGCGGAGGTGTGCATTTTTTGCTGGAAGTGGACATGGTTCAAGCGTTGGCCCAGCGACTGGACGCCTATATTAGTGAAATCAAGACGCACCTAAGAAGTGAGAAAATACGCTACCGGGGTGTTGAGCAGCATGGCAATGAAGGCTTACAAATTAAGTTCGCCAGTGATGCAGTACGTGCCAATGCTAAGGCTTCATTGGCCAAATCCTACCGTGATTTTGTGTTTACTGATGTGGATCAAGCAGATGCTTTTTATCTGCGCATGAACTTGGCACAAACCAAAATACGAGAAATTGAAGAATACGCTTTGTCACAAAACTTGATCACCTTACGCAATCGTGTCAATGAGCTGGGCGTGGCGGAACCATTGGTGCAACGCCAGGGACGCAACCGTATCGTTGTGCAATTGCCAGGCGTTCAGGATACTGTTGCAGCCAAACGCATTCTGGGGGCTACTGCCAATCTTGAATTTCGCCTTGAAGCTAAGAGAGATGCGACCCGTAGCAGCGCAGAAACACATACTTTCCGCAGTAATCCAGACCAACAGGCCAGGCTGGAAAAAGACATTATCATCACTGGCAACAGTGTTGCCAGTGCCCAAGCCAATTTTGATGAACATGGTCTGTCGCAGGTGAATATTAATCTGGATGGGCAAGGTGGCAAGTTAATGAATCGTGTGACCCGCGACGCTATCAAACGTCGTATGGCGGTCTTGTTTGTAGAGCACAAGTCGACCACTGAATTAGTAGAAATAGATGGTCAGTGGGTTGAAAAACGAATACCAAAAGTACAAAAAGGCATAATATCTTTAGCAACGATCCAGTCCGTGCTGGGTAATAGTTTCCGTATCACTGGACTTGATAATGCCACTGAGGCATCAGAACTGGCGTTACTACTACGGGCTGGTTCCCTGGCAGCACCCATTTATTTCGTTGAAGAACGCACCATTGGGCCTAGTTTGGGACAACAAAACATTGATCTCGGTGTTATGTCTGTACAAATTGGACTTATTCTGGTTTTGCTGTTCATGTTGATTTATTACAGTATTTTCGGCCTGGTTGCTAATTTAGCACTTACTCTTAACTTAATGCTGGTCGTAGGGGTAATGTCACTGTTAGGCGCAACCCTGACATTACCCGGTATCGCAGGTATCGTATTGACGGTTGGCATGGCGGTGGATTCCAATGTGCTAATCTTCTCACGTATTAAAGAGGAACTAAGGCAGGGAATGCCATCCCAGTCAGCTATTCACGCTGGCTATGAACGAGCCTTTACCACAATCCTTGACGCCAATATTACGACTCTTTTAGTGGCAGTCATTCTATATGCTGTGGGTACTGGGCCAGTGAAAGGTTTTGCAGTCACCCTGTGCATTGGTATCGTCACCTCTATGTTTACCGCCATTATGGTAACACGCGCCATGGTTAATGGATATTACGGTCGACGCAAGCTTAAGCAAGTGCCCATTTGGCCTTGTTTCAGATCAGGTTATCAGGCGGAGACTACGACATGAGTCAAGAGCGATTAATCAATTTCATGGCATTTCGTAAACTGGCAGCGATAATTTCAATAATACTGATCCTTATAAGCATCGTCTCTCTGGCTACCAACCGGCTGCAGTTGGGACTGGATTTTACCGGAGGCACATTGATTGAGGTGAGTTATCAGCAAGCACCAGAACTGCCTATAGTGCGGGAAAAATTGCAAAAAGCTGGATTTACAGATGCCATGGTACAGAATTTTGGAGCTGATACCGAGGTGCTGGTGCGACTAGGCCAAGCCTTTGACGACCAGGTTGGACAACAGGTTCTCAAGGTACTGCAAGATGAGGATACAGCCATTAAACTAGAGCGATCAGAATATGTCGGCGCTCAGGTTGGTGAAGAATTAATGGAGCAGGGTGGGTTAGGTCTGTTGCTAGCTCTGGGCATTGTGATGCTTTATGTGGCCTTGCGATTCCAGCTTAAATTTTCCGTTGGTGCAGTTGCAGCTTTGGCTCACGATGTGCTTATCGTGTTAGGTATTTTCTCGGTATTAGCACTGGACTTTGACCTGACCGTATTGGCCGCGATTCTGGCCGTTATTGGTTACTCGTTAAACGATACTATCGTAGTCTCGGATCGGATTCGAGAAAACTTTCGTAAGCTACGCAAAGAAACCGCACTAAGAATTATCAATATTTCTATATCGCAAACCTTAGGCCGTACCCTGGTGACCTCCATGACCACGATTCTAGTGTTGATATCACTGTTGGTTTTTGGTGGAGAATTGATTTATGGTTTTGCCCTGGCATTATTAATTGGTGTATTAGTTGGTACCTATTCATCAATCTATGTTGCTGCCAACGTGTTGCTGGTACTCGGGATTAACCAAGCAGATTTGATTATACCTCCTAAAGAAGATGTTATTGAGGGGGAGGGTTTTGAGGTTGATTTGCCAGAATCAAAGAGTTAAGTCAGATGCATAATAAACGTCTTGGGACAAAATATTCCATGATTATGCTACAGAAATCGCAGCTATGGTAGAATAAAAGTTGCTTATTTACATGGTGTAACACATTGAGGATATCCAAGGTATAGGCCAGTTTCAGTGACCCCACTACAGCCAACATGCCAGTTCCAACAGTTAGACAAGCCGTATTTTGGATGGAGGTAAATGGGTACGTGGTGACAGACGGGGTAATTAACAGGTCTGCCGCCAAGAGCACACCCACGACTTAGCCATCAGCATTAGGAGACGACTATTGCTGATGCAACCCACTCAGTGGTTATACCCATACCTTCAAATTATGCGTTAACCTTGGGATGATTAAAGTAATGTTTTAAAACTGTTGAATAGTGGCAACAGCCACCTACAGCGTATTATCTTAAGGATCCAAACAGTCATAGCCAAGTGCAAGATAGATATCTGCCTATAAGTCCTGAGCACCACTTCGATGTGTAATAAAGAGTAAAATTCACCTCGATGAATAGGAAAATATTGCCGGTTCAAGTCATTTTGATTTGCAGCGACCATTTGTTTAGCTCTATGCTTTATATCTGGAATTGGATTCGTAGCAAGGAGTTAGGCTAAATGGCCGTATCACGTTTGTTAAATGATTTAAATGATCCCCAACATCAAGCAGTGACATCCCTGTCACAGCATTTACTGGTGCTAGCCGGTGCTGGTAGTGGTAAAACCAGAGTTCTGGCCCATCGTATTGCCTGGTTAATCGAAACCACCCAAATTTCTCCCTGGTCCATTATCGCAGTGACCTTCACTAACAAGACTGCCCGGGAGATGCGTGGCCGCATTGAAACCTTGTTACATCTGGATACCCAATCTATGTGGATAGGCACGTTTCACAGCCTATCCCACCGTTTACTAAGGCGTCACTGGCAAGAGGCTGGTTTGTCACAGCAGTTCCAGATCCTCGACAATGAGGATCAGCTTGGTTTTCTTAAGCGTATCTGTAAACAATTGCAATTAGATGAAAACCTCTGGCCAGTACGCCAGTTTCAGAACTTTATCAATAACAGCAAGGATGCAGGCTTGCAACCACAGGATATTGATGTTCAGGGTAGCGACCAGTTAGCCAACCAAGTGCAGGTTTACCAAGCCTATCAGACAGCCTGCGAACGAGGCGCACTGGTAGATTTTGGCGAATTGCTCCTACGTAGTCACAAGCTTTGGCTGCAACGACCAGATATTCTGCAACATTATCAAAATCGCTTCCAACATCTGCTAGTAGATGAATTTCAGGATACCAATACCATTCAGTATGCCTGGTTACGCACCTTGGCTGGCTCAAGCTGTTCAGTAACAGTTGTAGGAGACGATGACCAGTCCATCTATAGTTGGCGTGGTGCTCGAATTGAAAACATTCAACAGTTTAGTCAGGATTTCAAGCACGGTGAGATCATACGTCTAGAGCAAAATTACCGCTCGACCGAGACTATCTTGAAAGCAGCCAATGGCCTCATTAAGCATAATAACGGTCGTTTGGGCAAAAGCCTCTGGACTGAAGATCAGAGTGGTGAGCCAATTTCTATTTATGCCGGGTTTAATGAGCAGGATGAGGCACGCTTCATTGTTGAACAAATCCACCGTTGGGAATCTGCTGGCAATCTCAGAAGTGAAGCTGCAATTCTTTACCGTTCAAACGCCCAATCACGGGTTCTGGAAGAAGCGTTGATTCGCAGCAGTAAACCTTATCGTATTTATGGGGGCCAGCGGTTTTATGATCGGCTGGAAATTCGTAATGCCCTAGCCTATATGCGACTAGTCAACAATCGCTATGATGATGCAGCTATTGAACGCATCATCAATATCCCCACGCGTGGAATAGGTGTCCGAACTTTGGATGTAATACGCCAAAACGCCCGGACTGAAGGCAGTTCTTTGTGGCAGGCTGCTCAGGGTATCATAATTAGTTCAGCTCTACCTGCCAGGGCGCATAATGCTTTGCATGGTTTTCTTAATCTGATAGAACAAATGGCAACAGCAACGGCACAGATGCAACTAGATGAACTAACAGACTACATCATCCGGGTCAGTGGCTTAATTAAACATCACTCGAAGGAAAAAGGTGAAAAAGCACAGACTCGGATTGAGAACCTGAATGAACTGGTTAGTGCAGCCAAGACTTTTGCCAGTACATGGAGCCCAGCGCAGTTAAATCGACAGCTAGATGAAGAAGCAGATGAACGACCCGAAACCGCTCTGGCTGCAATGCTGGATCAAGCTGCATTGGATTCTGGCGAACAACAGGCGGATGAATCCGAAGATAGTGTCCAGCTAATGACGCTACACTCGGCCAAGGGGCTGGAATTTCCTCTGGTGTTTATGGCCGGTTTAGAAGAAGGCTTATTCCCTCACCAGTTGTCTCTGGTAGCAGATGGTCGGCTGGAAGAAGAACGCCGATTGTGTTACGTCGGTATTACCCGGGCCATGCAGAAGCTAATCATTACCTATGCGGAAGCACGCCGCCTGCATGGACAAGATACAATGAACCGACCATCACGGTTTATCAGCGAATTACCGCAGGAACTGATTGAAGAGGTACGCCTGAAAAGCAGTGTTAGAAGGCCCTTGAGCTATCGACCCGCAGTGAGCAATCCCACAGATCGCCGGAGTCAGAGGACCAATCTGATGGAAACGCCAGTACTGGCTCTGGGACAAAGCGTTCGCCACGCCATGTTTGGTGAAGGAACAGTGATCGATGCCGAAGGTAGTGGACCAAGAGCACGGGTACAGGTTCAATTTGACTCCCAAGGTAGCAAATGGCTAGTGCTATCACATGCTAAGCTAGAACTGATCTAACGTGAAAATGTCATAAAAATGGACTATATTTCCAAGTCATGGAGTCTGCGACAAATATGAAATCATTGAGCTTGTTAAAAACACTAAACTGTCTGTTAAACAAACTCTACGTCGTTTGGATATCTATAAGTACACCGTTATAACTGGCTTAAGCTCTATCAGTGAGATGACATTGATGGACTGTAAAACAACAAGCATGCGCTAAAAGCTGTCTGTAACTGCATTGCAGAGGAGCCCTGTGATGCAGTATTCACAAGAGAACTGTATGCTTTTCTCTTGTGGGTTAGCTGTTAAGTACTCAGACACTCCAACATACTTCCTGTCTGAATCATCTGTATACCGATGATTAAATGCACTTAATTTGATTACCTACCCTGCCATGACATTCCTGCATTCTAGTAGAAGCCAGTGACAAATTTCAACAACCCGAAAAATTGGTTAAATGAGATTTGGCAGACAGATCTCACTTATTTCAGAATTATTGGCTAGATCTGATATTACTTGTCGACCGTATTAGATGGATGACTCACAATTTATCATTTCATGGCCACTTTGTACCAGTATGGGGAAAACGCTGGACAACGTGCCTAGCTTCGCTAGACTTGATCAAGTCACAGTACGTCATCAACCCAGACTACTGAGTGATAATAGCTTATGCTACATCTCGGGTGAGCTTTCAGATTAACTGGAAGAACAAGATATAAGGGACACGTGTGGCAAACCGTATCATCCTCAAACTCAAGTGACCTATCCCCCAAGATTAAAACCATGAGCTTGATGAGATTTCCAGTTAATCTATTCCATAGGAAATCTCAACATGAAGAAGCGTTACAGCGAAGAACAAATCATCTGAACTATCAAAGAACATGAAGCTGGAGCTAAGGTCGAAGATATTTGTCGTCAGTTAGGCATATCCAGCGGCACCTGTTATAACTGGCGTAGTAAATATGCTGGTTTAGAAGTTAATGAAGCCAAACGGCTCAAAGAACTTGGAGCCGAAAACAATAAACTCAAAAAGTTGCTTGCCGAAAAGCTTGTTGAGGTTGAAGCGATGAAGGATGTCGTCTCAAAAAAGTGATAAAACTCACCAGTCGTAAGCAAGCCGCTAGTTACCATATCCAGCGGTATTCGATTAGTGAGCGCACAGCATGTCGCCTGCTCAGTGTTAGTAGGACTGCGTTCCGATACCAACCAGAGCCTGGATTCGATGACCTGTTACACTCTAGATTGAAAGAACTGGCATCTAGGCAATTAGCCTATGGCTATTTATTACTACATGGAATTCTCAAAGCAGAAGGTTTGGTTGTTAATAAGAAGCGAACATATCGGATATACACCGAAGAAGAGCTTCAGATACGCATAAGAAAACGCAAGAAGCTACATCGTGCCAGACAGCCCATTCTATTAGCGGACAACAAGGCGCTCGTGTTTTGGATCAGCTAATGGAGCTAGGTGCGAGGCCTAACAAAGTAGTTTGCGGTAATGGCACTGAATTCAATGGCAAAGCGATGTTCTTCTGGAGCAAAGAATCGAAGTTGAGGCCAGGGTTTATACAGCTAGGTAAGCCGACTCAGAATGCATTTTTTGAGAGCCTTAATGGCAAGTTCAGGAATGAATGCTTAAACAGGCATTGGTTTAGAACGCTGGATAAAGCCCTGTATGAAATAGATATATGGCGGCACCAATATAACCATATCAGACCACATAGTTCACTAGGCGATATTCCCCCAGTTGTGTTTGCTAAGAAGGCAGCGTAAATTTAGTTTATCTCATCCAGCGAGTAGTACTAACTCAGGGAAAAGGTCAAATCTCATCTAAAAGAGCAATGATCTTATCTGATAAATCTTTATTAAAGTACCGTTAGCTAATAATAATTGCATACCTCTGCTAGTATTTTATTTACCATAATGCAGTGATCCACTAAAAATTTTGTATTAGGATCCATCGCAGGAGTAGTTACTCCATTGCCGATTGACGACTACATTCTATGCCAACTTAAGGCTCTTGCGCGAGAACTGAACTGTAAACTGTTACTGGAATCATTGGCTGATTAGCATGACCCATTGAAGCGAACCGTTATTTAGCTGGCATGTTTAGGGTAAAGAAGAAAGATTTCCCCAGTAATTACAATAGCAGACTGACACCCACGAATGAATTCATCTTTAGTTAGGAGTTATAGCGCCCAACGATTTCTATCAAGTAAGGCTGGCCTACTTTCGTTGTGAGATCGAATTGGCTGGTAGTCCAAACCATCCAACGTGTTGTGGCCAACTCTATGGCGTTCTCTAAGTCGCTATCATCCAGAATATGGGTGCACACCTCTTCGGCAAACCATCTGCCATAATTGCTATCAAGGAATTTTCTAACAACATCGGGAGGAAATTGGGTTTTTTTAGCAACTCTGATCATAGCAATTCTCCAAGCCTCCTTGGCGTTAGCCCTATTGCGGATGGTGCCGAAAAAACCGTAACATTCGTTTTGGGTTTCTAATGTTGTCATGATTTTTCCTCTAGAAAACCCAAAACATTTACAATTAGGTCACTTTTGTGGAATTTTCTATTTTTGGATACATCTGCCACGATATGAATCTAACTCCCGCGTATATCGATATCATGGTGGAACGATTACATAAATATACTGGAGAAGATGCCGTGAACGCCCAGGTAAAACAACCTTTCAATGTAAAAATATCAAGCTAGACAAGATGGCTGAACAGAATCAATCAGACATTGTCCATATTAGTCATCAACTGACGGAAGCAGCAGTCATATGTATCAGTAGTTTGGCTCATGTAGCCATTATACGCGATCCATTAAAGCTGTAATACGATAACCTGAAACCGGAATTGGTTACACAATGCCAAACCAAAAATAACAAAAATAACAAGAATAACAATGTGTCGCACATCGCACTATGCGCATCAGTAAACCAGCTTGAAACCTCTAGAAATTCCTCAGCAAACTACTTTAATACTTCCCGACTGTTGCCCAGTAACGGCGGGGCATTCTTTCGAACACATTCTAACAGTCTTTCCCAGTTGCACCAAACCCATTGCATATAATGACCAACTAGCAGGATTTAAAAGCCAAGCCACCAAGATATAAGTAGTAGTATTCTGCGGCCATAATTACTAAATATGAAATATAAGCATTCAAGGGCTAATGTTAAAGGATTCTTGTTTTCGTTCCAACGTGCGGATTGCATTTCCTGATCTGAGATTCTAAAGCACGTTGCTTATCCTTATTATCTTCAGCAATTTCCTTTAAGCGATGCAAGATCTTTTTCCTGATAGGCAGTTTGTTTCCAGTACGTCCATCTAGGGATTTTGTTACAATCACAATTTAAACTTTTAGATGATATTTTTCAATCTGCTTTTGTACGTTTCAAGTCAGCCGTGGAGCTGAGTGGCTTTTTCGAAGAAAGTTCAAGCGTTCTGTCAAAGTTAGCACACTTGAATGACAATTTTGTAAGTTGATCGGCATTGATTATGTTACGAAAGACAACCGCTCGTTGAAAATTAGCATGGCTGAAGTCGACATTACTTTTGGCAAAAATGTCATTACTAATGCTAAATTTTATATTCCAAAAGGTTACCTGAATCCTGCAAAAAGCTAATAGTCTGTAGAAATATTTCCATAATTCTGATGTATATTGCACATGATACATTGCAACGTTAACTGGATAAAAAGTTGCCTATTCCAAGGTAAAAGAAATGCAGTCTGGCGATACTTTACACATATAAATGATGATATATTCATATAAAATATCGACTAATACAAAACAAGATGTTCATAATTGGCTCCATATTGTGCTCACATGACCAAGTCACCATAACATCCGAGATCCAAAAAAAGTCGCAAATTTTAGAACTACTTTTAATCACAGGATCAGAAAATACGCTGGCATTCAATATGCTTGAGTTACTTCGTTAAAAACATCATTCCCACCAACTCTAGCCTGGGCATGAATTCTGGCATACTCACCAATCTAGTCATCACCACTCATTCTGGCTTCGCCCCCAACTACAGCACCCTTATATATACAGCAACTACCATCATGGCTCAGGTTGTGTGCTGCGCAGACATAATCGTCCTTATCGCCTTTTTAACGCCACCAAAAGACCTGAGAGCAGCAATACGAAATAGTTTTAGATATCAATGGCTGCCTTATTTGTCATTTAGTAAGTTTGTATTTAAGTTTAGTGCGCATGAATAATTCACAGCTATTGCAAAAAAAACGCCCTGCCCTACTCACTGAGTACCAATTTTGGATGGACTGAATGCGACTGTGCACACGGTAATACTGGAGGAAAATCAGGTTCAATTTTTCTGAATATACCCTAGTTGTAAATTTATAAAATAATTGAAATATATAAATTTTATATTCAATGAATATACGGAATAAGTAATTTTTTTACGAGTAACTGCTAGACAAGTAATGCATTACAACCCAGAAGAACACCGCATGCTGTACTATCTTGGCACCTATCTGACCCAGGGAAGGTTACCGTAGATTGTTTAGGCTACTATATACTCAGGTTAATATCAGACGGTCAATAACACAGTTACAGGACCATCATTGGTTAGGTTGACTTGCATATGGGCACCGAAGCGTCCGCAGGATACATTAATGTACCGACTCTAGCCTAGTTGATAAAGTATTGATAAAGTTTCTGACCCAATTCGCGATTCGCAGCCTTGGAAAAATTGGGTCTAAGACCCCTGCTCGTTTCAGCTGATAAGGTGAATTGTGATACCACTAACAAGGCACCTTCACTTTGCAATACATTAAAGTTCATTTTGTCATCCACATCAGCAAATAGACGATAATGCAAAACCTTATGCAGTAAGCGATCTGCCTTACTATAGGCATCATGATGATCTACACTCAGAAACACCAGCAACCCAGGACCAATACTACTGACAACTTCCCCAGTGATACTAACGCAAAGATGGGGTCATATTGTTGCCATAGTTATAGTGTCTGATGACCAATGGCAATCAGCTTGCTCTGGCGTCACACAGTAAGCCGCCTATCTGGTACTAAACCCGTTCTACTTAACGGCGCCGGCATATCAGGCAATTCATGTTGATAAGACTAATTAGAAGATCAATGTCACCATTTTGCAAGACAGTAAGGCTCTAGTGCAGGCAGCGCATACAGATATTAGCAAACCCTGGTCAATGATTTAGGCAGGAATTTTAAATAAAGCGCTGGTTCAAGTCGTCAAGATTCTGACAGCAGTGATCAATCCTGCTGATGTTAAGTTAAATAGCACAGTGTAGCATCCGATTTTGTAGGATACGTAGTGCAAATTGAAGCAGATTTTAGCACCCTAAACTAGTTGCCATCCGTTGATGCAGGTAATTAAAGCATGGTTTATTTAATGCTTTTTACCTTGCCTAAACTCACCCGGCCATAGTTGTCATCAAAACGCTCTATGTCGTCTTCGCCAAGATAGCTACCCGACTGCACCTCAATTATCTCCAATGGAATAGAACCAGGATTTTCTAAACGATGTCTGGTACCAATAGGAATATAAGTCGACTGGTTTTCAGTGAGCAAGAAAGTTTCTTCATCTCGAGTAATGCGTGCCGTACCCTTGACAACGACCCAATGCTCTGCACGATGGTGGTGTAACTGAAGACTTAGACTTGCACCTGGTTTGACGGTAATACGTTTGACTTTAAAACGATGACCTTCATCAATAGTATCGTACTCACCCCAGGGTCGCTTGGCATGGCGATGTTCAGTTGCCTGTGGCAACTTAGCATCTTGTAGGTCGACAACCACATCTTTTACCTGTTCAGCGCAGGACTTTGCCACCACTAGAACAGCATCGGTCGTATCAACAATTAGCAGATCTTGGGTACCAAGTGCCACTACCGGGCGGTGTGGTGCACGGATATAAGTAGATGTGGCGTTGTGGATTGTGCCATGACCAACAATACGGTTATTTTGAGGATCAGCACCAGTTAGTTCAGCGACAGCATTCCAGCTACCCACATCCGACCAAGTTCCCTGAAAAGGGACCATCACAACTTTAGTGTGATGTTCAAGGACCGCGTAATCAATTGATTGAGACCGGCAAGCTGCAAAGGCTTTGGGGTCAAGGTAAATGCAATCTCCATCCGTATTTTGTTTCTTGACTGCCCATTGTGCAGCTTCAAGGATATCAGGCGCATAGCACTTTAGTGATTCAATCAGCGAGTCAGCCCGCACAAGGAAGAAGCCAGCATTCCAGTAGTAATCGCTGGAGGCAACATAAGACAGGGCCGTTTCATGATTGGGCTTTTCAACGAAGCACGTAACAGGTTTTGCCGGCTCATCAGATGAAGATACATGAATATAGCCATACCCGGTATGTGGTTGAGTAGGCACTACACCAAAAGTTACGAAAGCACCTTGTTCTGCCGCAGCTACGCCTTTATGGACGGTCTGAGTGAAAAGATCAGTATCTGGAACGTGGTGATCTGAAGGCAAACATAGCAATAGCTGATCTGGCTTTGCATTTAGCGCTGCAACTGCCATAGCAGCGGCAGTATTGCGCCCTACAGGCTCAAGAATGCTGGTATATGATACTTGGGCTGATGCAGCTGCATCGCGAACAAGAAAACGATGTGCTTCGTTTGCCAAGGCCCAAATCACTTTACTACCCACCAAGGCGGAGACCCGTTCAAACGTCGCCTGTAACAAGCTCTTGCCATTGATTAGTGGCACAAACTGTTTAGGTAGGGTTTGCCGACTCAGTGGCCACAGGCGGGTGCCACTTCCACCACAGAGGATAGCAGGCTGAATTTGACTGGTCTGCTCTATTTTCATAAAAACAGTTGACTGATTAATTTGGTTAAATTGAGTATTTAGTTACGCCATGAACAGGGGGCCAGGCTGATCAGGATTAGTCCTCAGCCAAGCACGCTCTGCTCTGCCTTGCCATACCTTGTATGTATTTATCTTCTATTACAGAACCCTGACCGGCAAAAACCTGCTGGTAATAACACATTATACTGAGTCTTACAGGCTTTACCAGGCACATTCAAATACACTGCCAACCAAAATTCAGCACAGCTAATGTGCTTGGTTTTTGCAACCAAATCATTGATAAATCAGAATATTGATTAATACCTAGCCATTGAAAATTGCAAATTAATTATAATGCAGCAGCGTACCATAAAACACATTTTGTTTCGAAGGGTTTTTATTGTATGAAGGTTGTTAACCCAGGCAAGTCTGGGTATCCAAGCTGATGTCAGTTGTATATATGTTATTGAGTGCTCATGCCAAAACGTACCACACAGTCTTAATGGTTATCACACAGACAGCACAAGCGAATCATAAATGCATTCAAAATGCATTACCGATGACACATGAAATGTTAATTTTCCAGTTTTTGTTCTTTTAAATCTACAGGCTTAGCCCGTAAGTCTCATTCAACAACCGTTCAGAAAGCTACTGGATCTCGGTGTTTTTTGCTTGTCAGAAAAAACGATGGTTATACCATCAACATTTCCCACCTAACGGTTTCATGAACAGGTATATAGCACTACCTTCAGTCATGTTTATTGCTTTTCTTTAAATTTTTCCTGGTTTAAGACTGTTACAATGAGCTTTAACACCATATCTTAGATAAAATGGTTGCCAATATCAGAGGCCAAGATGGCACAGGTAACTTCAAGAGGAACTGATTTTGAGCGGTATATTAATAAACCGCAGGTCAATGTAGCAGAAAATTATTAAAAGCTGGGCACCCCGTTTTCAAAGATTTTATAGGCTGAAATGTATTGTAAGGAATTTAATTTTGGTCGGGACGGCAGGATTTGAACCTACGACCCCTTGCACCCCATGCAAGTGCGCTACCAGGCTGCGCTACGCCCCGATTATGTCCAGACAATAAGAGAATTCCTGAAGTATATTACTCCCTGGGTTCTTAATTCTTACAAAAAAATGACACCAATTTATAAGTACTACAATATTAGTGTCGCAAAATAGCTTAGGTGAACAATCAGCTGTGTCTTCAATGGCGTGATTGCTTTTTATCAACACGCTCCTTTAGTTTCTGACCTGGTCTAAAGGTTACGACACGGCGTGCAGAAACCAATACTTCTTCACCTGTTTTTGGATTACGGCCAGGACGCTGGCTTTTATCGCGCAAGTCGAAGTTACCGAAGCCAGACATCTTGACTTGCTCATTGTTGATTAGCGATTGGGAGATTCTATCAAAAAATTCCTCAACCATCCGCTTGGATTCTCGCTTATTGAGATTCAGCTCATTACACAAGCGATCGGCCATATCTGCCTTTGTTAAGCATCCCATAATTGCTTTCTCTATACTAAATCTTTGAAGTCAATGCCATAATAAATTTCATACAGTTACTTAACAGATAACGGAGCTATGTTTGTAAAGTCATCCCACCACTAAAAAGCTTTGTCCAGTGCAATACACTAACTTCTTAAGCTTGCCTCGTAACAGTCTTTCAGAACCATAACAGATTGTGTAACCCATTGGCTCACTTCTTCATCCCTAAGAGTGCGCGAAGGGTGCTGCCACGTCAAGGCTAAAGATAAACTTTTCTTACCATTTTCAACACCTGGGCCCTGATATAGATCAAAAAGACACAACCCGGTCAGCCACTGACCTGCCGACTGGCATAGTTTTTCTTTAATATCAGCTACATTAACCTCCTGATCAATCACCACCGCCAGGTCACGACGAACCTCTGGGAAACGTGATATCGACTGGTAACGCGGCAGGACTCCAGCTTGCAAATCTGCCAGTGTTAGTTCAAACAGAAAAACCGCTCCTGGTAGCCCGAATAACTTCGCCAGCTCAGGATGCAACTTACCCAGCCAGCCAATGGCATGTCCATGGCATTGAATAGCCGCAGCCTGTCTAGGATGCAGGGCCACATGCTCAGCACTCAGAAACCCGCAGCCATTACGGGCAAATAAGGTTTCCAGATCACCTTTAACATCAAAGAAATCAACTTCAGTTGTATCCTCACTCCAGCCTTCTGGTAAGCGTGCACCAGAAACTACTCCGCTAAGCACCTCCTGTTGCAACAATGCGCCATTTTCTGGCAAAAACCGCTGACCAATTTCAAACAGCCGGATTCTACCTTGCTGGCGATTCTGGTTGTACTGCAGTGCCTTGATCAATCCAGGCCATAAATTGGTTCGCATCATAGCCATATCGGTGGAAATTGGATTAGCCAAGGCTAGTGGCTGGTGCTGATCGTCAAACTTAGCCTGTAGTTCAGCACTAACCATGCTATAAGTAATAGCTTCCTGATAGCCACGGCTAACCAGATGCCGGCGCAACAGATTAACCGGTTTATCCAACTCAGTTGTGGACTGCAGTTGCAATCTGGCAGTTGGTATAGTGGCAGGCAGGTTGTTATAACCATAAACACGCGCCACTTCTTCAATCAAATCAGCTTCTATACTTATATCAAAGCGACAGGATGGCACTTTAAAGGTCCAGCTTTGGTCATCACTGGCTACTAGTTCAAGCCCCAATCGTTGTAGTATATCCAGCACCTGCTTATCATCTATCTGGTGTGCCAGTATGTTAGCCAGACGCGCTTTACGGAGCAACACATTGGCAGGGCTGGGGATCTTATCAAGGTCTGCATGTTCAACAATAGGGCCAGCTTCACCGCCCACTATATCCTGCAGCAATATAGTAGCCCGCTCGATAGCACGCCGCTGCAAATTATAGTCTACTCCCCGTTCGAAACGATGTGAAGATTCAGTATGCAAACCATAGCTACGGGCCTTACCAGCAATGGCCGTGGGGCTAAAGAAAGCTGCTTCAAGAAACACATTAATGGTCTGATCACTGACCCCTGTAGAACAGCCACCCATAATACCGGCCATGGCAATGGCACCTTCATTATCGGCAATCACCAGTGTATCACCATCAAGACTGATCTGTTGGTCATCTAGCAATGTCAGAGTTTCACCCTGGCTAGCCATACGCACATTAATGCCACCACTGAGCTTATCCAGATCAAAGGCATGCATAGGCTGACCAAGTTCTAACAGTACGTAATGGGTTATATCGACCACGGGATCAATACTACGGAACCCACAACGACGCAATTTTTCCCGTAACCAAAGGGGCGGTGGTCGACTAATATCAATATTATTCAATACTCGACCTACATAACGCGGACAAGCATCGGTGGCACTCACTTTAATAGGAAATACTTGTTCAATATCAGGAGCTACTTCACTGATCTGCGCACCCTTTACTTCACATGTATTCAAGGCACCTACTTCTTGAGCCAAACCGGCAATACTGAGACAGTCACTCCGATTTGGAGTCAAGTCTATATTAATCATCCGGTCATCTAATTGTAGGTATGAGTGTAATTCCATACCTGTTTCAGCAGTTTGTGGCAATTCCATGATGCCATCATGATCTTCACCGACCTGCAACTCGGCAGCCGAACACAGCATACCAAATGATTCTACCTGCCGCAGCTTGGCTTTGCCAATACGAACATTGCCGGGTAACCGGGAACCAACGGTAGCATAGGCAACCTTCATGGCAACTCGGACATTAGGAGCACCACAGACGACCTGGTGGGTATCACTACCATCATTAATTTGGCAAATCTGTAACTTAGTCGCCTTGGGGTGGTGAGCAACACTAATAACTTGTGCCACAATCACACCAGTAAACTCACCTGCTACGCCCTTAACATCATCAACTTCTAATCCAGCAAGGGTCATTTGCTCAACTAACTGGTCAGTGTCAATTGCTGGGTTAACCCATTCACGTAACCACTGCTCACTGAATTTCATGATACTGTTCCAATATATTCAAGGACACATACAATCGAATTTATTTACTACAAATCGGCAACAACAGAACTACTTTTCAGGCGTTAAATTGTTCTAAGAAACGTAAATCATTGTCAAAAAACATGCGCAGATCAGTTACACCGTAGCGCAGCATGGCTAAGCGTTCAACGCCCATTCCAAATGCAAGCCCGGTATATACCTCGGTATCAATCGCTACAGCTTCCAGAACTTTGGGATGTACCATGCCACAGCCGAGCACCTCAAGCCATTTCAGTTTGCTGTCACACTCTTGATAGCCAATATCAACTTCGATAGACGGCTCCGTAAAGGGGAAATAGGATGGTCTAAACCGGACCTTTAAATCATCCTCAAAAAATACATTGAGAAAATTATGCAAGATGCCTTTCAAGTCAGCAAAACTGATGCCTTTATCTACCAGCAGGCCCTCCACTTGATGAAACATAGGTGTATGAGTTTGATCAGAATCGCAACGATATACCTTTCCAGGGCAAATAATACGTACCGGGGGAGCCTGTTTAGCCATAGTACGAATCTGTACAGGGGAAGTATGAGTACGTAGCAAAGTGTTGGCATTGAAATAAAAAGTATCGTGCATCGCTCGAGCTGGATGGGAGACCGGAATATTCAGAGCTTCAAAGTTATGGTAGTCATCTTCAATTTCAGGACCTTTCACCACACTAAACCCAATCTTGTCGAAATAAGACTCTATACGTTCCATGGTAAGGGTAATAGGATGCAGCCCACCATTATGGTGTCCACGGCCTGGCAGGGTAACATCAATACGTTCAGATGCCAGACGCTCGTTAAGAGCAGCTGCGGTAATGACTTCACGACGGCGGCGCACTGCTTGCTGAACCACTTGTTTAGCTTCATTGATCCGGGCACCTGCCGCTGGCCTCTGAACCACCGAGAGTTGCCCCAGAAGCTTTAGCTGCTGAGTCAGGATACCTTTCTTGCCTAGGTACTGGACCCGAATCTGGTCGAGAGTAGATTCATCTCCCGCGGCATCAATAGCTTGTTCAGCCGCTTCAACCTGAGCTTCAAGGTTTTTCATTGCCTGCTCCATAAATAAAGACAGGCCAAGGGTTTATACCCTAGCCCTTACATAAATATCGCATTACTTAACTCAGCCCAAACATGTTATCAATGCCAATTAAGTAGGTTGATCCGGTTATTCCAGAAGCGAACCTAGCTCACCTACTGATACCTGCCTGAGAAGCCTGTTACAGCACCATAACAGGTAACAATGCGAAATTAAGGGTAAGCTTAAGATCTATGCTGGGCATGCTACATTGTAGTTGAATCAACCCATACTTAAGCGTACAGGAGGATACACACAACATCCAGATTAGTTGACTACTTATCAAGCCAAGGCTTGCTTAGCCTGCTCAACAAGTTTGCCAAATACTATCCTGTCATGGATGGCTAGATCAGCTAGAATTTTGCGGTCAAGGTCCACCGTTGATTTCCTTAGTCCAGCCATAAAGC
This sequence comes from uncultured Pseudomonadales bacterium, assembly GCA_943787595.1. Taxonomy (GTDB): domain Bacteria; phylum Pseudomonadota; class Gammaproteobacteria; order Pseudomonadales; family Balneatricaceae; genus CALSNA01. The sequence continues at coordinate 392,281 of CALSNA010000004.1, read as the reverse complement.
GACTGTAAGATAGGCCATTTTGCCGTGCGCCTGCATTGATCCGAGTAATCCATAGAGCACGGAATTGGCGCTTGCGCTGACGCCGGTCACGATACGCATATTGTCCAGCCTTTATAACGGCTTGTTTAGCAACCCGGAATACCCGGCTACGTGCACCGTAATAGCCTTTAGCTTGTTTCAAGATCTTCTTATGGCGACGGTGTGCTTGCACACCACGTTTTACCCGAGACATAATATTTTATTTCCAGTGGTCAAACTCATTAAATGTAGGGCAGCATGCGCTTAACCAGTGGTTTGTCAGCCGCATTAACTTGCAGCAGGCCCCGCAGTTGGCGCTTACGTTTAGGGGTTTTCTTAGTCAAAATATGACTGGTAAATGACTGCTTGTGCTTAAAGCCATTAGCAGTTTTTTTAAATCGTTTTGCAGCTGCACTGCAGGATTTTATTTTTGGCATTGAAATTACTCGGCACATTTATATATGAATTATAACGGCATTGGGCTCAAATTACTTCAAACCCAGACCACCAACAAACTTTGCTTCCACTAGCACTGCATCAGTAGCGCACGGTAGATCTCAGTGCTTTTTTTTCGGCGCTAGCACCATTGTCAGCTGGCGGCCTTCCAGTTTTGGGAATTGCTCTACGGTACCATGATCCAGTAGATCATGTTCAACACGCTGCAATAGCTTAGCACCCAATGCCTGGTGGACCATCTCTCGACCACGATAGCGTATAGTCACCTTAGCCTTATCACCGTTTTGCAAGAATCGTATCAGGTTGCGCAGCTTGACCTGATAATCTCCCACGTCTGTTCCAGGACGGAACTTGATTTCTTTGACACTTGTCTGCTTTTGCTTTTTTTTAGAAGCCACTTTGCGTTTTTTTACTTCGAAAACGCGCTTACCATAATCCATAATCCTACAGACCACAGGATCGGCATCGGCAACGATTTCTACTAAATCCAGCTTGGCGGTTTCAGCTTCTTGCAGGGCATATTCAATATCAACAATGCCAACTTGTTTGCCATCAGCATCAATTAGGCGAACACGGTTCGCTTCAATATTTTGATTGATGGCAGGGCGCTTGGCTCGACTTTTACTAAATTCTTGTTTAATCTTAATTTCTCCGTAATTTATTTCGGCGCCGTAGGATAGGGCATAATTCAGAAACTGAAACGGCCTTTCTGTGCTACAGCTTCATCAAGCAACTTCCTAAATGAATCTAAGCTCATATTACCTAGGTTTTGACCACTGCGAGTACGTACGGTTACAGTTTGGCTATCAACCTCCTTATCACCTACTACTAACAGATAAGGCACCTTCAATATAGTATGCTCGCGAATTTTAAAGCCTACTTTCTCGTTTCTCAAGTCTACAGAAGCCCTGAAGCCATTTTTTATCAATTTTTCTTCAATATACTGACAAAAAGAGGACTGTTTATGGGTAATGTTCAAAATTACTACCTGCGTAGGTGCCAGCCAGGGCGGCATAGCTCCAGCACAATTTTCGATTAAGATACCAATGAAACGTTCAAATGATCCCAGTGCGGCCCGATGTAGCATCACTGGAACTTCCCGCTCACCAAGTTCATTAACAAACTGGGCATCAAGTCTTCCTGGCATGGAAAAATCCACCTGCATAGTGCCACATTGCCAAACTCGGCCCAAGCAGTCACGCAAAGAAAATTCTATTTTGGGGCCATAAAATGCCCCCTCACCTGGCAGCTCTTGCCACTCTAACTGCTTGGCATCAAGGGCTTGAGCCAGCGCAGTCTCGGCTTTATCCCATACTGCATCGGAACCGACTCGCTTTTGTGGGCGAGTAGACAGTTTGAGTATGATATCATCAAATCCAAAGTCGTAATAAATATCATGGAGAAAATCAATAAAAAGGGCTACCTCATCTTGAATCTGGCCCTCACTACAAAAAATATGCCCATCATCCTGGGTAAAATTTCGTACCCGCATAATGCCATGCAATGTACCGGAAAGTTCATTGCGATGACAAGAACCAAATTCTGCCATGCGCTTGGGCAAATCACGATAGCTTTTTAGACCCTGGTTGAAGATCTGGATATGGCAGGGACAATTCATGGGCTTGACTGCATAATCCCGGTTTTCCGAGCAAGTAGTGAACATCATGTCGCTAAACTTATCCCAATGACCAGAGCGTTCCCAAAGACTACGATCAACCATCTGCGGAGTTCTTACTTCCTGATATCCACCAGTGCACTGTTTTAACCGTATGTATTGCTCAATCACCTGATAAATTATCCAACCATTGGGGTGCCAAAAAACCATCCCAGGTGCTTCTTCCTGGGTGTGAAACAGACCTAATTGACGGCCAATTTTACGATGATCACGCCGTTCTGCCTCAGCAATACGGTGCAGATACGCTTTGAGGTCTTTTTTATCCCCCCAAGCCGTACCATAAATGCGCGTCAACATAGTATTGCTGGAATCACCGCGCCAGTAAGCCCCTGCCACCTTCATTAATTTAAATGCTTTAATATATCCAGTGGATGGAACATGAGGACCGCGGCAAAGATCAGTAAAATTACCCTGTTGATAAAGAGATAGGGGTTCTTCATCAGCAATAGTATCAATTATCGCAACCTTGTAAGTTTCTCCCTGTTTATGGAAGAAATCTAGCGCTTGAGTACGCTGCATAACATGGCGGCTAATAACTAGATCTGCCTTGACCAAATTCTTCATACGCTGCTCAATCAGGCACAAGTCGTCAGTCGTGAATGGTCGTTTATAAGCAAAGTCATAGTAAAAGCCATCAGCTACCACTGGACCAATGGTCACCTGCACTTCGGGAAATAATTCTTTAACGGCGTGAGCCATCAGATGAGCACAGGAATGGCGCAACATCTCAAGCCCATCTGAATCACGTGTAGTTACAATGGCTAGCTGGATATCGGCTTCCACCACAGTGCTCATATCCACCAGCTTGTCATCTACTTTACCAGCCAAGGCAACCCTAGCTAAACCAGGACCAATGTCAGCAGCAACTTCAGTTATTGTAACCGGTTTAGCAAATGAGCGTTGACTGCCATCGGGAAGGGTAATAATGGGCATGGTATATCCTGCTCAGTGGTGACCCTTACTAGAGGCCACATGGGAGAAGCTATAGTGCTGATGGATTTATCAAGACACAAACTATAGTAAGAAATGTTATTTTACCGCTAATAGATGTTCTCAACAAGACCTGACGGTGCTTAAATAAGACCGGATACTGTGCCTAGAGCATGTTCACACTCAACAGGACAACCTAGCCTCGTTAGATAAATGAAACTCATCAACATTCTAGTACAATGGGGAAGGCTGTTTACTATTGCAATGTAGGTCTAAAAGCCCTGGATTAAGTGAGTTAACAAAATGAAAGTGCCCTTACTATAGTGAATAAGCTGATTCAGTAGTCAAACCCAATCAGTTAGCTTGATGTTTTACGGTAAAGCACTGTAATCAGATATAGCTGGAAATTATGATAATTTGTTTTATCACAATAGCACGTACTCTGGTCAGCCAGAATATGTAATACAGGCAAGTTTTTTCAGCGTAGAAAGGTGGCATCCGGTCATTAAGCAGATCTGCTTTGATAAAGAATGCGGCTTAAATTGCCTACGAAGCGGTTGTGTTAGTGATGGGGTTACATATTTTGAGAGCCCAGATAACCTAGATGTGCAGTATCTAGCTCACCACAGAATTTATTGTTCTGTTTCTTGTGCTCCAGCGCTTGAAAATGTGATTCATTAGTATGATGTCGTCTTTGGCTACCTTCGTATCAAGCGCTTTCAGAAAATGAGCCTTTACATTTTAATCACTTTTCCTACGCATCTTAAATAGCAGGTATCTAGTATGCTGACTTGTTCACAGTTCCGCCAGCGCAAGCGGTTCTCTCAGCCTGTTTAAGGATGTCAGCAGAACAACCCGCAGATGCTGTTGGATTGCTAAATAAACATAGTGATAGGTGGCACTTTTTTGCTTTGGTGCAAACAGTGGATCATCATAATTTGCATGGGATTCAAGGCAATTGGTACGAAAAGCGCTGCTTCTATCCTCACACTCATGTGTTGCGTGAATTTTTTTTACTAACACTGACTCGTCACTGTAACCTTGAGGTACAAATGGAAGTATGGTCAACATCATAAAATAAGTAGCATGTATATGATTCTTATTCTAGATAATAACCAAATATTATATTTTTTTACACTTGGACAGCGTATTACCAAAAACTGTTTTTCTGGAGTATACTCAAAAAATAATATTACGATAACGGGTAGTTCTGTAATACTTTTTTATACCGATCACATCATAAACAGTAGCTTTCTGAACCTAAATCATGAGATTAATTTTTAAAAATTACAGAAATAAGTGACATAAATTTTTTAATTTTATATCCATAACTTTCATAAATACTTGTCCATTTTTTCTATACTAGAGTGTGTAACCCATCTTTTTAAGTATCTTTCACTATGCTAATCAGCCCCAATAGTAGGTAGAACTATATGTAATAATTTTTCTGAAATTTTATTTTTTACATTAACTAAAAACAGAGCAATAAAAAATACTATTAAATATAAAAAGTTAAACGGAAATACAGTAAGGAAAATATTGCTGGCATCAGGCAATAGTTAGTTTTTTTTGCTTTAAAAAATAATAGTGTCAATTTTAAATTTTTATAAATAACTAAATTATCTCTTTTAAAATAACCACACCCTGTAGTTTGGATAATTATACTTAATCACTGGCTAAATATAATCGATCCTGTGATTATTATTTTAGTGCTCTTTACTTGAGTTTATAGATTATGTACTGAATGGTGCTCACCTCTGAGCAGACTTGCTGAACGCTACTGGAGGACTAAAAGATCCAGATGCACCAAATAAATTAATGGCCAGAAGTTCTCTTCACCAAAGTAAATGGGGTATTTATGCTCACCATTGACTTTGATAAACACATACTGCCCCGTATAATGTCACTCCCCTTTCAGGTAACTCAGAATATAACAACTGTTCGGTAGTCACTCCCCAAATGACATGGGGTAGAGAACAATATCGCAAACCAGGCAATTCTAACGCTTCACCCAAGAATATATTATACTGCCAAATACCGTGTGACCTGCTGCGCTAGCTCTCGTATAAAAAATCATCTGATGATATTAGCACTACAGACATGGGGAAAAAATTAGCCACCATATCAATCACCTCAAATAATTTAGGGGCCCATACAAATTAACAATTATGGTATTATCTAAAGACCTAATCATTTAATAAAATAAACTAAAACAACAATAAAAATTGTTCAACATAACAAGAAGAATATCAATGAGAGACTAGCCAGAATACTTTTCGATAAATAAAAAATATTTTATATTAAATTATATTTGTTAATTTTTTGAAAAAATTTATATTAACCAACTACTAAAATTAATTTTTCTATTGATTGTTTAAAAGCCCATTCTAGCCCAAAATAGCACCTTCTATAAAAATTCAAACAGTCTTATCTGAGATAAATACCGTTTGTATAAAAAATCATCCCTATAAATCACATTAATTACTCATTTAAGGCAAAAAAAAGTGTGTGTGGTCATCACCGAACCTTATAGTGGAGGTAATACTATTATTCCATGTCTTCATCAATTGGCTGACGTTTTTCATAAAATTGCGGATGCCTTTCCAGAAATACCCGCTGTGGTCTACATGTTCAGAACATAGCTATAGCTATTGTGGTGGCGTAGCGACCGGTGACAAGGCCATTGCTATTCCAAGTCTAATGCAGTTGGCCCTGGACATTGTATTGTAGGGCTTGCCAGTAGATGATCGAGTTATCTTCACTTTAAAGATTTTGTTGTCTAGATTTATTTGTGCTTAATGAAGTTTTAACTAGATCCCAGGAAAGCTCAGTCTGTAAGAAAATTTTATAATCGATGGTGGCGAATTTCCCAGCAATTGTGAATATTTGGATTACGTTTAAAATCAACATCAAGGGTTTCAGCAGTAATATCTTTGACATCAAATTCAGCCTTGATGGAATCAGCCATGGAAAAACGGCGAAAGTGATTGGAGAAAATTAATAAGCCACCACTATTAAGGCAACGCATAACCTGGCGAATTAGCCACGGATGGTCCCGTTGTATGTCAAGTGAGCCCTGCATTTTCTTTGAGTTAGAAAAGGTGGGCGGATCAAGCAAAATCAGGTCATAAGAGCTTGCATGTTGTTTAATAAACTGCAAACAATCAGCTTGTTCGAAGCGATGTAACCCTTCACCAAAACCATTGAGTGCCAGATTCTGCTGTCCCCAGCTGATATATTTAGGCGACATATCCACACTCAAGGAACGACGGGCGCCACCTTGAATAGCATGCATGGTAGCGGTGGCACTATAGCAGAATAAATTGAGGAAAGTTTTACCTGCAGCCAGATGCTGGATTTGCAAACGAACCAGGCGATGATCAAGAAATAAGCCTGTGTCTAAATAATCGACAAGGTTTACGAGTAAGCGACAGCCACCCTCCTCTACCTTGATCATCTGTTCCAATGTCGCTAATTTAGAATACTGACTATGACCTTTCTGAGGACGCCTTTGTTTAAGAAAAATATGTTGCGGCGGCACATGTAACACCTGTGATACAGCTGACATAACCTGTGATAGTCTTGCAGCAGCCTGTGTGTGATCAACACTGGAAGGAGCAGCATATTCCTGCACCTGAATATAATCGCCATAACGATCTATGGCTACAGCATATTCAGGCATATCCGCATCATACAAACGATAAGAGGAAATATTACCCTGGCGCTGCCATCGAGCTAGTTTTTTGACATTTTTTTTTAGCCGATTAGCAAACATTTGCCCACCTTGATCCAAAGGTGGCTCTACTGAATCAGCCACCTTCTGTGGCTGGATTGTTTCATGAAAACGATTGTATTGATCTAGTTCAAATAATAACAACTGACTGATGATGGAACCGTTGTAGAAGCGATATTGTTTGTTGGATCGTAAGCCAACAGCTTTACCAAGTTGTGGATTACCTGTAAACAATGCGAGACGCCAGCCGGAAAAGCTGCGTGCAACCTGTTTCCCAAGATATTGATACAGGTAACGCATTTGCGCTACCTCACTGGTACGGGCACCATACGGGGGATTTGTCACAATAAGACCAGTACCAATATCAGCGTGATGTGTTAGTGGCTGCCAGTCTTTTAGTTCACGCTGGCTAACCCGGATAAATCGATGCATACCTGCAGCATGGATATTTTGCCGGGCTATGGATACTGCCTTGGGCATGGCATCATAGCCATGGAACTCAATCTTCAAGGCAGCTTTACCAAGTGTACTGCGCTGTTCAGCTTGTTGGTACAACTCATGCCAAAGTTGGGAATTAAACTGACACCAATTCTGTAACGCAAAACGCTGGCGTAATAATCCTGGAGCCACATCAGCTGCCATCAGAGCTGCCTCAATTAATAAAGTGCCTGAACCACACATAGGATCAATGAGAGGTTGTCTAGTTACTGCCATATCAGGCCAGCCAGATCTAATAAGGATGGCTGCTGCCAGATTTTCTTTCAGCGGAGTCAAGCCTCCATCAATACGATATCCACGCCGGTGTAGGCTGTCACCCGCTAAATCAAGGCTAATACGAGCTTGGCCACGATGCAAAAAAGCATTAATCCGCACATGTGGACTATGCCGATCAACCAGAGGCCGTCCAACACCATGTTGGTTAAAATAATCAACTACCGCATCTTTAACCTTCAAACTGCCAAAATGAGTGTTGACAATACCCCGGCTCAGACCAGTAAAATCAACCATGAAAGTTTGTTCTGGCAGCAAGTGCTTCATCCAGGGGACTTGCTGCACCGTGCAATAAAGCTGTTCCGATGTTTCTGCCGGACCAGTGTGCAACAACAATAATAATCGGTTTGCCAACCTAGACCAAAGACAAATACGATAAGCCAAACGCATATCACCCGTGCAGTGAACGCCACCCTGGGTCAGTTTTATATTAGCTGCTCCCAGCTGGTTAAGCTCATTCGCAAGTAATGGCTCAATAGCTTTGGGACAGGTTGCAAATAGTTGCTGAAGCATGGGAATTCCAGTGATACAGTAGTGCCGTATTGATGGCTTTGATTATGATCAATGCTAGTGGGTAAGCTTAGACTCTGTGATCAAACGACAAACTTTCATTATTAATGCAAATTGTCGGGTAGCATGACTAACCAGATTCACTCATTAGAGTGGGAAACCAAAAACCATTATTCCCAGCACAAGTAGGAATGCATTAATCTGGAAGCAAATAGATCAGAAAATAATGATCTACCAAAAGTGCTATAAACAGTAATGCTAGATAAATAATGGAATACCAGAATGTATTCATAGCCACATTCTGACCATCTGCACGGTATAACTTCCAAGCCCAGTAGAGAAAGCGCAAGTTTAATAATGTAGCACTCAAAAGATAAATTAAACCACTCATACCCACGACGTAGGGCAACAGGGTAGCTAGCACCATTAGGATAGTATATAGAAGCACCTGTAAGCCGGTAAACTCAAGCCCATGAGTGACAGGCAGCATGGGAATATCAGCACTGTCATACTCAGCTCTTTTATGCATTGCTAGAGCCCAGAAATGCGGTGGTGTCCATACTGAAATAATCAACACCAACAATAAGCTATTGGGTTCAAAAGTATTTGTAACTGCAACCCAACCCAAAAGGGGTGGCATGGCTCCAGAAATACCACCGATCACAATGTTCTGGGGTGTAGCTCGTTTTAAGAAACCGGTGTAAACAAAGGCATAACCAAACAGAGCTGCCAGCGTAAGTACTGCGGTTAACAGATTAACGTAAACTGCCAACATGCTAATACCTGAAATACCAAGCAGCATGGCAAGAATGATAGCATTAGCCAATGGCACCTTACCTTGTGGTAACGGACGGTTTTGGGTGCGTGACATTTGCGCATCAATACGACGATCAAGAATATGGTTGACTATAGCTGCGGAAGCAGCGGCCATACCAATGCCCAAATGACCCACGATCAATATCTTTAAAGGTATCATACCAGTTGTAGATAAAAGCATACCAACCAAAGTTGTCAGTAGCATTAATAAAACCACATTGGGTTTACACATGACATAGTAGTCACGCCAACTGATTGATGCCTGCATAGCATGGCCCGGTATACTGCTACTCATTAATTGCCCCCCTGCAACTTTGGGTTAGATACATCAAGCTTAACATTAACAAAAACAGGCAGGCTGCACCAAAGTTATGTGCAACAGCTATCGGCAATGGCAGGTAAAAATAGATGTTGGCCAGCCCCAAGGCGAATTGCAGAGTAATCAGTGCCCAGGTTGTATACGCTAGGTAGCGCAGGCGCTGATCTGGATTACGCCATAGAATTAATCCTAAATAAAGCATGTATACAGTTAAAACTATAGCCCCTATACGATGCGTTACATGAATGGCCTTACGGGAACTACTATCCAATAAACCACCCAAATAATTAGGTCCCAGAATCTGAGTTAAATTAAAGCCCTGGCGAAAATTCTGCTCTGGCCACCATTCACCATTACATGCTGGAAGGTCTGAACAAGCCATAGCTGCATAATTGGCACTCATCCAACCACCCAAGAAGATTTGCACAACTAACAATAACAGACCAGCAATAACCCATCTTTGCAACTGTTTTTGGGATAACCGTACTAGTCGCAGTGCTTCAACAGGCCGACCCATTTGATACAGCCTGATCAAAAACAGCATGAGCAATCCAGCGGTCATAAAGCCACCCAGTAAATGACTGGTTACCACTTGAGGTAAAAGCTTCCAGGTTACCGTCCAAGCACCGAAAGTACCTTGCAGAATGACCATGGCTAACAGCAACTGACTATGTTTGAATGGATATCCAAGTTGGTAGCGATAGCGCCAGGATAGCAAGCTAAGCAATAAGATAACGAAACCTAGGCCGGTAGCAAAGTAGCGATGAATCATCTCCAACCAGCCCTTGGCAATGTCCACTGGAGCATCAGGATAGAGCGCCTCAGCTGCTGCAATAGATTGTGGTTCTGTAGGCACTAGTAAGGAGCCATAACAGCCTGGCCAATCCGGACACCCCAAACCAGCATCGGCCAGTCGTGTCCAAGCACCTAGTATAATAACTACACAGACAATAACTATTCCCAGCCACGCAAGTCGTAGACTCCATAACGGTGCGAACATATAGTCTCCTAATCAACCGATTGTTGAATTACGCAATAGCTTCTTTAAATCCTTACGCACTGCCTGACCCATATCATTAGCTGGGTAGTACATCATTATGTTTCCATTCGGATCTACGATATAAAGCCCTTTTCCCATAGCAAATTGCTCCGGATTATAAGACTGAAGCAGTTGCAGATGAGGGTATTGTTGTTCTAGTGGCATATTTTCAGAGACATCAGGTAAAACCAGCACGCGTTGTATTCTTCCCGATTCCTTGCCAAGAGCAATATGCACCTGTCGCATTAACCGCATCTGTTCAACGCAAGTATCTTGGCACGGCTGGGACTCATAATATATCATTAACCAGTTTAGTGACTGCCCAACTGTAGGCCAAGGGGAACCTTGAGTGTCCTCTAAATTTAGGGATTTAATATTGTCCGGAGGCAGTAGTAACTGACCATGATTGGTGCGATCACTGGGCACCAGCCAGGCCCCAAAATACATCACAATGGCAAATACGAGGGGTATCACCGTCACCAAAAGAAGCGCGTACAAAGTAAACTGGCCAGTTTTTTCTATCTTAATCATATCGGTTTCCTGTACCAACAACAGCTTCAGCTGCTGTGAGACTTACTGTTTGATAAATAAATAGAATAAACAAAACTAAAGCCAAACCAAACCACTGCCACGCATAGCCCATATGCTTGGCTGATGTCATCACTGGTCCAGTCCAATGGGTTTGTAATACTGCTTCACTATTTCGGTCAAGGCGCAACATATAATCGAACAGGGGTAGTCCTATAGATTGCTGCAGTGATGCCATATCAATGGTCTGCAATAGCTGTGGATAAATTGATTGCTGCAGTTTATCTGGCAACAGGACTAGAGGTTGCCCTGTAGGCACATGAATGACACCTTGTAAATCCAGTAAGCCTGATGGATGACTAATATTAGGCATTTGCTGACGTGTTTTCCCTTGTGGTATCCAGCCACGATTAATGAGTAATAATCGCCCATTACCTTTAGATTTATATTCCTGCAACAGACCCAACACATCGTAACCAACTCGACCATTGACCACTTGGTTGTCTAGTAACCATGCATAAGGCGTAACAAAGTTACCTTGCAAAGTTACCCTTTGGTACGCTAACTTATCAGTACTACGTTGAATACTAGAAAAGTCCATTGGATGTTGACGCTCAACTTTGCTCACCTCTAGCGACTGTTTCTCCTCAGCACGCTGTAATTGCCAGATACCAAGACTAATAGTAAGTGGCAAGAACAGAGCAGTAAAAGAAACCAGCTTCCAATTCCAATACAACTTCATTGTCTTCGATTCCATAATTGAACGTTTTTTTGTCCATTAATACGTTAAATATTTAACAAATATTGACCCAGTTAGTGTATTCGAATCTGTGCCGTCATGTTATATTGAATCTGTTATTGATATTTTTCATCGCTATTGCTATTACTGATTAACAATAATAGGATCTTAAACTCAAATTTTAAGATCAGGCCTTTAGTATTATTATAGTTACTTGTAACACTGGTTCACAACGGAGTTTTTGTATGTTTATAATATTGTTATTAAGTAGACATGAGCGACTTACTAGCCCGGTTGGCTCGTGAGCCTTGCACCATGATAAAATCATTGATTATCACCCTATTTATACTGGCTTTAGTGGGGCTTGCATGTGGCTTCTTTTTTTTACTTAAGGATCCTAAAAACTCTACTAGACTGCTTACCTCATTAAAATTCAGAGTTGGCTTTTGTTTACTACTAATATTGGTACTAATTTACGGGTTCTGGAGCGGAGAATTAACGTCTCGTGCCCCATGGCTGGAAATACACCAACCTTAATACTGATATTATACGAGGCGATGTAAGAGCCAGCCATGATTTTCTGACTGGCTGACCTTTGCGCTATAAGATATAAACAAATATAAATAATCCGATCCATACCATATCTACAAAATGCCAATACCAGGCTGCGGCTTCAAATCCAAAATGTTGGTCAGGAGTAAAGTGACCTCGACAAATTCTGAGCCACATAATAAATAAAATAAATGCACCCAGAGTTACATGTACACCGTGAAATCCTGTCAGCATAAAAAATGTCGAACCATAGATACCAGAATCTAGCGTCAGTCCCAATTCTCCATATGCTTCAACGTATTCAAGGATCTGGTAATACACAAATGTGGCACCCAGGATTATCGTAAAGGCTAACCAAAATATGGTTCGACCACGTTGCATGGCACGCAAGGCATGGTGGGCGAAGGTAATGGTAACGCTGGAAGAAATGAGCAAAACTGTGTTGAGCAGAGGAAGGTGCCAGGGATCAATAATCTGGTTGGGCCCTGGCAAGTCCGTACCGGCAGGATTATTAAATAGCGGCCAAGTGGGGACAAAATCAGGCCATAATAAGTGAGCTACGCCTTTGTCACCTTCACCACCAAGCCAAGGTACTGCAAACTGGCGCACATAAAATAAAGCCCCAAAGAATGCAGCAAAGAACATCACTTCAGAGAAGATAAACCAGCACATACTCCAGCGGAATGACCGATCCATTTGAAGACTATACATGCCAGCCATACTTTCGGAAATTACGTTACTGAACCATCTAAACAATACATACGACATACACAGTGCACCAGCATAGAATGCAAAATGTGGCAAGGTCATACCATGACCACCAGCCGACATATGATTCAACATGCCTCCTCCCCCAGCAGCCAGTAAGATCAAACCAATACTCGCTAGGATAGGCCAGCGACTGCTATCAGGGACATAATAACTGGATGTTGTCATTACTTAACGCTCCTTAGTTCGGAAGACAGAATTTTGCTATTATCAGTTCTTCAGATCTACATAAACCTGTTACATTGATCCTTTAAATTATTGATGCGCTAACATCGGCGATGCAAAGTCTCCAGCATCAAACAGGGTGTAAGACAGAGTCAAGGTGCGAATTTCTTTTGGCAAGTCATTTACTACTGTAAAGACCAATTTCATTTCACTTGCTTCACCAGCATCCAACCACTGTTGCTCAAAACAAAAACAATCCGCTTTCTGCAAATACTCGGCACCCTGTGCCGGTGAAACACTAGGCACTGCTTGTGCTACCATTGCCTGTTCAGTAGGATTAAAAGCCCAGAACGATACTGTATTCCAAGCACCTGGATTCACCTTAATTTGTTGCTGCAGTGGCCGAAAGTGCCATGGCATCTGATCATTATTAGTGGATGTAAACTGCACAGTAATCCAGCGTTCTTCATCGATAGTCTGCTGCACCTTGGCCACCTGACCCTGGGTCTTGCCATTTAGTCCGACCAAATCACAAAACACGTCATATAGTGGCACCATTAGAAACCCAAAACCGAACATCACCACAGCCATCAAGGCAAGCTTTAACGGGGTTTTTGAAATATCTCTAGTATGCATTACCATTTTTTCTAATCACCTATTTCACCACGGGTGGTTCTGAAAATGTATGGTAAGGAGCTGGTGAAGGAATAGACCATTCAAGACCTTCCGCACCTTCCCAAACTGAGGAACTGGCCTTTTTACCACCACAAATAGCCTTAATCACCAACACCAAAAAAATTAACTGAGCAAATCCAAAAATATAGGCTCCCGCAGAAGCTATGGCATTAAAGTCAGCAAATTGCAGCGCGTAGTCCGGTACTCTTCTTGGCATGCCCGCTAAACCTACAAAGTGCATTGGGAAAAAAGTAATGTTGACACCAATAAATGAGGTCCAAAAGTGCCATTTACCCAAAGACTCATTATAATAATACCCAGTCCATTTAGGCAGCCAGAAGTATACACCAGCCAAGATGCCAAATAGTGCTCCGGGAACCAATACATAATGGAAATGGGCGACAACAAAATAGGTATCGTGGTATTGGAAGTCCGCAGGCACTATAGACAACATCAGGCCAGAAAACCCACCTATGGTGAATAAGAACACGAAAGCAATAGAAAACAACATAGGGGTTTCGAATGTCATGGACCCCCTAAACATGGTTGCAACCCAATTAAATACCTTGACCCCAGTAGGTATGGCAATCAACATTGTGGCATACATGAAAAACAATTCGGCAGCCAAAGGCATGCCTACAGTGAACATGTGATGCGCCCAAACGATAAATGATAGGAAGGCAATTGAGGTCGTAGCATAAACCATGGATGTGTAACCAAACAATGGCTTGCGGGCAAACACCGGAATGATTTGCGAAACAATACCAAATGCTGGCAATATCATAATATAAACTTCAGGGTGTCCAAAGAACCAGAATATATGCTGAAATAGCACTGGGTCACCACCACCAGCGGCATTAAAAAAGCTGGTGCCAAAATGGATATCCATCAGCATCATGGTTACCACTCCTGCTAACACAGGCATAACGGCAATCAACAAATAGGCTGTAATCAGCCAAGTCCAGACAAACAAGGGCATTTTCATCAGAGTCATACCTGGAGCCCTTAGGTTCAGGATAGTTACAACAATGTTGATGGCTCCCATTATTGAAGAAAGACCTAACATATGAACTGCCAGTATGAAGAAAGTTACACTGCTGGGAGCATAGGTGGTCGATAAGGGTGCATAAAAAGTCCAACCGAAGTTGGGTGCCCCAGCTTCGGAGAACAATGTTAACAGCATCATGCCAAAGGCAAATGGTAGAATCCAGAAACTCCAATTATTCATCCGTGGCAGCGCCATATCTGGCGCTCCTACCATCAATGGCACCATCCAGTTTGCTAGCCCGACGAACGCTGGCATAATAGCGCCAAAGACCATAATCAGGCCATGCATTGTAGTCATTTGATTGAAGAACTCAGGTTCTATCAATTGCAAGCCGGGCTGGAATAATTCAGTCCGGATAATTAATGCCATGCAACCACCCGTCAACAGCATTGCAAAAGAGAACCATAAGTACATAGTACCTATGTCCTTGTGGTTAGTGGTTAATACCCATCGCATGAGCCCCTTAGCAGGACCATGGTGTACGTGATCGTCATGATGTGCGGTCACAGTTGTCATATCAGGCTCCCGTTATTGTTTCGCATCGACAATTTGTTGAGGGGTTATCACATCCCCTGTGTTGTTACCCCATGCATTTCTTTCATAGGTAGTGACTGCCGCCACGTCAACTGAACTAAGCTGTGCCATAAAAGCCTGCATGGCGGTTCCAGAAACCCCATTAAGAATAATGTCAATATGGCGCTCTACCGAACCTGTTGTTGCTACAGGGCTATCCTTAAGGGCTGGAAACACAGAACCCAACCCTTCGCCATTGGCACCATGACAAGCGCTGCATTGACTGGCATAGACCTGTTCACCACGCGCCATGAGTTGATCATATGACCAGTCTTGTTGCGCTGCAGCTGACTGTGCTTGCGCAGCAGAACGCTGAGCATCAAGCCACACCTGGTAATCTTGCGGGCTGACCACTTCTACTACAATAGGCATAAAGCCATGGTCGACGCCACACAGCTCCGTACATTGACCTCGATAGATACCCGGACTCTCAATCTGGGTCCAGGACTCGTTAATATATCCTGGTATGGCATCTTTTTTAACTGCTAACGCCGGCACCCACCATGCATGAATCACGTCATTAGAGGTCAGCAGAAAACGTATTTTTTTACCTGTTGGGATAACTAAACGATTATCCACTTCTAATAGGTAGTTGGACCCTTTTTCATCTTGATTATGAATTTGTCGGTCTGAGGTGGTTAGATTACTAAAAAAACTGACATTTTCACCCATATACTCGTATTGCCATTTCCACTGATAGCCAGTTATTTTAATATCTATATCGGCATCAGATGGATCGTACATGTTAATCAGGGTCGTTGTGGCTGGGACAGCCATAGCAATCAGGATTACGGTTGGGATGGCTGTCCACAGTAATTCAAGGGACAAGCTTTCGTGAAACTGTGCTGCCTTTACCCCTCTGGATTTACGGTGTCTGATAATTGAGTAAAACATCACACCAAACACAATCACACCAATCCCTACACAAATCCAAAGGATTAGCATATGCAGATCATATACAGACTGGCTTACTTCCGTAACTCCCTGTGGCATATTTAGCTCCCATGCTGCGTATATAGCTGGGGACAACACCATCATCATTGCAGAAATCAGACATCGCCTGAATCTGGTTAACATACCAACTCTCCTCATAATTATCATTTAATACTTAATAATATTGTAACCATTTAATCTTAGAAAGCTCATTTAATAATAATTGATTTGACCAGTAAGACGTTAAACATTAACTTAAGATAGGCACTCAAAACGGATTGACAATCGCAGTCCTTGGCCTGCAGGGGTTGTCAATACTACGGGGTTTTGCGTCAATTTTTGACCGTTTTTGCCCAGCTCAAAATAAATCTCGGTATCCTCACAGATCTCCTAATTAATATTAATGTTTCGGTTAAGTCTAGAGGTGTTATTTTAACCGCAGTGGAAATAATTATGATAATGAAAATTAAGATGCCAGAACGCAATCCATTTCATGCGTCTTTATCTATCTTCCAGAGTCTTACTTGTAGCTTGGGTAATAAGCTTTTAAGATGACTATAAGCACTAGTCAGTGTAGTAAAAGCGATACCAAGCTTGATCATAATTATTTGGTTTTATTAGGCTTAGTATTCGTAAATCACCTTGAATTTTGTGCATGCATTTTATTACATATGGCGATCATGAACAATACTTACTGTATGAACAATATTTAGACATATGCAAATATTACAATATCGTACGATTATGGCCATATTAATATCTGAGTTATGAAAGCTGGTTGCGTGCATAACTAGCTAATGCCTTAACTGATCTACTGACTAAAGCTGGCCCTTGGTAGACCAGTCCACTATATAACTGTACTAGCCTAGCACCAGCCACTAATTTGGCAACAGCATCAGCTTCACTACAAATACCACCAACCCCAATAATTGGCAGGCGCTGATCAAGCAGTTTTGCCAAAGTGCCAATGGTATCCGTAGAACATTGCATCAACGGAGCACCGCTAAGCCCACCAACTTCATCACTATATGGCAAGGTTGTTACTCCATCTCTAGACTCTGTAGTGTTGGTTGCAATGACCCCATCTATCTGATTGGATAGCAGACAGTGTGCTATCTGTTCGAGTTCATTGACTGCCAAATCAGGTGCAATCTTAACAGCCAGTGGCACATAACGCCCCTGCTGCAAGTGTAATGTACGTTGCTGCTGTTTCAGACCACTGAGCAAGTCCTGTAATCGTTCGCTACGCTGTAGATCACGTAAACCTGGCGTATTGGGAGAGGAAATATTGACCACAATATAACTAGCACAAGAGTATACCTTGTTCATGCAAGCAATATAATCATCAATTGCTCTAGCAACAGGAGTGTCAATATTCTTACCTATGTTAATACCAAGCACACCTGAAAACCTAGCGCGCTGGACGTTGCGTATCAACACATCCACACCTGCGCTGTTAAATCCCATCCGGTTAATGATAGCTTGTGCTTCTGGCAAGCGAAATAGCCTCGGCTTAGGGCTGCCTAATTGAGGCCTTGGTGTGACCGTACCAATTTCTATAAAACCAAAACCAACACTAGCCAAGCCATCAATATATTCACCATTTTTATCTAATCCCGCAGCCAAGCCCACGGGATTGGTGAACTCAAGCCCCATCACTTTAACTGGTAGCAACTCCATTTTAGGCATCAGCATGGGAGTCAACCGTAACCGCACGGCTGCTCCAAGCCCTTCCAAAGCAAGTTGATGTGCAGCTTCAGCAGACAATTGAAATAGCAGTTTACGAGCCAATTGATACAATTTAAATACCTGACATTAATGATGATTGAAACACAATTGCCATCTGGATGTATCGATCCACCACACCAGCTCATTATGTTGAGACTTAATACTTAAAAAGCGGATATCACACCATATAAGATTTAATGATGTCGTGTTGGACTTTTCGGTTTATACTAGCTGAATAAAGCAATTGCAAATCATAAACGCCTGTCAGCTAAAATCCATTTGATCAATTTTATTTACCTCACTATATACCTAAATACCAAAATTTAATACTGAAAATAAGTCGAACAGCTTAGCTATTTTTCTAAGCGATAGCCTGATTATATGGCATCTTTATTCAGATAAACTATTGCAAATATCCACTAAATGATAGATATCATTATGTTTACAGGAATCGTACAGGGCAAAGGCACCGTCAAAGCCATACACACAGCAAGCAACTTTCGCAGCCTGGAAATACAGTTACCCCGGGCGTTAACTGCTCAAATCATTGTGGGTGCCAGCATTGCCATAAATGGCACTTGCCTGACTGTGACCGGGCAGAACAATGATCTAGTCAGATTTGATGTAATCGGCCAGACCCTGAAGCTAACTAACCTAGGTGATTTAGTGTATGGCAATGAGGTCAATATTGAACGATCACTTAAGTTCGGGGATGAAATTGGGGGACATATTCTTTCTGGCCACATCACTAGTGCTATTGCTATAACTAAAATTGAACGACAGAACAACAACTGTACCCTGTATTTTAAGCTGCCTAATAGCCTAGCCAAATATATCCTGCCACAAGGATTTATTGGACTAGATGGCTGTAGCCTGACTGTTGCGTCGGTACAACAGGACAGTTTTTCCATCTGCCTGATTCCAGAAACGTTAAATTGCACCTGTTTTGACACCGCCAAGGTAGGTCAACGAATTAATCTGGAAATTGATCATCAGACACAAACCATTGTCACAACCGTAGAAAACCTGGTAAAGCAGCGCTTTATCACGAACCATCTAGAAAGCCATTAGACAGAGTCCCTCGTACTCAATTCAAATTGATGAACTACAAACCAATAAGTTAGCATGGTTGTAGAATCATACTTAATTATTGTGCCAAGCCTTTGCTAATCACTTCATACAATTCATTGCTTAATGGCTGATCTATCAGTCGTTGTAACTGTCGTCTCATATGTCTTTGACGATCCTTTGTGTGCTTCTTCCAACGCCCAAGAGGAGTTGCAAGACGTGCCGCCATTTGCGGATTAATGCCATCTAACTGTAATAATATGTCTGCCAACCAGCAGTAACCAGATCCACTGTAATCATGGAAATTAATCGCATTTTGGACGAAACTGCCAATAACGCTACGCACCTTATTAGGATTTTTAAGGCTAAATGCTGGATGCTCCAGCAACTGTTTGACCAAGGGAAGAAGGCCAGGTCGATTCACACTCGCCTGCATGGAGAACCATTTATCTATAACCTGCGTATCATGCTTCCAGCACTGGTAAAATTCTTTTAGCAGCGGCACTGCAACGGCCTGATTATCCTGTGCTAATAGAACCTGCAAACCAGCACTAACATCTGTCATATTACGGCGTGCCTGGACCTGAGCCAACGCCATGTTTTGGTAAGCCAGCTTTTGCAGTATCCCCAAATAGTCTAGGCAAGCATTTTTTAAGGCACGACGTCCGATAGACTCGCTATCCTGGCTAAAACAATGATCATTATGGTGGTGGAAATAACATGCACGCCATTCAAGTTCAAGGGCCTCAGCCAACTGCTGCCTGAGTTGCTCACGCCCTCTATGGATCAATTCCACATTTACCTGAACGGCACTTGCAGACAAGTAAGCCTCACTTGGCAATCGGACTAAACGTGCCACCATAGCTGGATCCAACTGGGATGCTTGCAAGAGGGTGCGAAAAAATTTCAGCAACCGGATATCTAGCGGCAACGACTTACCGTCACTCATGGCCTGCATAACTCTTTCAAGGACCATGACTTGTAAACGTTGGGCTGCTTCCCATCGATTAAAACCATCTGTTTCGTGACTAGCTAGCAATAACAGATCATCAGCATGGTAATCATACTTAAGATTGACCGGCGCTGAAAAACCACGCAACAAGGAAGGTATTGGCCGGCAGTCAATTCTGTTGAAGACAAAGGTTTGCTGTGACTGTTTTATGTCAAGCACTGCGGTGCTACCACGGGCTATTGCTTCACCTTCTAAATGCAGTGGCATAAACTGACCACTGTGATCCATCAGCGCCATGTCCAAAGGCAGGTAAAATGGATGTTTTTTATTACAGTCCAAGGTTGCTGGTATCGATTGAAGTACGGTGAGCCGATATTGTTGCAAGTCCGCATCATACACATCGGATACAGTCAAACAAGGGGTTCCTGCCTGGTTATACCAGAGCTTGAACTGGGTCAAATCAATGCCGCTGACATCCTCCATAGCATGAATAAAATCATCGGTAGTAACTGCCTGACCATCATGACGGGAAAAATAAAGGTCACTGCCCCGACGAAACTGCTCTGGTCCCAATAGCGTATGTACCATACGCACCACTTCGGCACCCTTTTCATAGACAGTAAGCGAATAAAAGTTATTGATCTCCATATAGGAAGATGGCCTGACCGGATGGGCCATAGGGCCGGCATCTTCAGCAAATTGGTATGTGCGCAGTAAATTAACATCATCAATACGCTTTACTGTTGCCGAATAGGTATCCGCAGTGTATTGAGCATCCCGAAACACCGTAAAACCTTCTTTTAGGCTCAACTGGAACCAATCTCGACATGTGACTCGATTACCAGACCAGTTATGAAAATATTCATGAGCCACAATGGCTTCAATACGTTCAAAAGCCGCGTCGGTTGTGCTGACTGGGTCAGCCAGCACACAATCGGAATTAAATATATTGAGGCCCTTGTTTTCCATAGCTCCCATGTTAAAGTCGTCAACTGCAACGATCATAAACAAATCTAGGTCATATTCCCGTCCGTATATTTTTTCATCCCAACGCATGGCACGTTTCAGGGATTTGAGCGCATGTTCACATTTATGGATATTATGGGGCTCGACATACACATGCAGTGAAATACGGCGACCAGAGCAGGTGATAAACTCATCTTCAACCCGCTGTAAATGGCCAGCTACCAAGGCAAATAAATACGCTGGCTTGGGAAATGGATCATGCCATTGTGCATAATGACGTCCATTCTCAAGCTTGCCATAGTCGATCCGGTTACCATTAGAGAGCAATATCGGGTATTGCTGCAAATCAGCGTTGATCCGGGTGGTAAATACCGACATTACATCGGGTCGATCAAGATAATAACTGATTTTGCGAAAGCCTTCGGCTTCACATTGTGTGCATAGCATGCCACCAGATTGATACAACCCTTCCAAGGTAGTGTTATCAGCAGGATTTATATGACTGATGATTTCCAGTGTGGTGCGCTCCGGTACCTGCGGCAATAGTAAGCCTTGATCAGTCAGATGGTACTCAGTAGCACTTAGTTGCCTACCGTCCATACTGATCTGCTGCAATTTTAATGCTGGTGCTCCATGTAGAAATAGTTCTGAAGCGGGTTCTGGTAACTTTGAATTTCGGTATAACTGCAGCCGTGCCGTGACCTGAGTATGATCAGAACCAATCCACACATCAAGCCAAGTTGATTCAATCAGATAAGCAGGCGGTTGATAGTCTTTTAGATATATAACCTGAGGTTTTTCAGTAGTCATAGTGAGTAACTCAATTGGACATTATAGGCGCTGAATTTACGTATATTCAGCACTCCGGTATCAAGCATTAAATATTGCCCTTTGATACCGCACAGCATGCCTTCAACAAATGGTTGCCGATCAAAATTCAGTGCCTGTACAGAGCTACGATAGCACCTCACTGGATAATTGATGACGACTGGCATGGCGTCCAAGATCTGTACGTTATCCAAAGTAAATTCATTGATTAATGCGTCTAAATCTGGAGCAGCTTTGGCTTTCAGCTGTTGCCATTGCTGAACCATGTCCAAGGATATCGCAACACCCTGAAGAAGACGTCGCCAATTAGTTTTGTCGTTTACATAGGTTCTTAGCAAAGCTTCAATCTGACCAGCAATCAACCTTGATTTAACCTGCATAATAGGCAATGCCTGACAGGCTCCTTGATCCATCCATCGTGTCAAAGCTTGCGTGATACGGGTAACGCCAACCTTAATCCCACTGGTATTGGCAAGATAAACCAAGTGATCCTGAATACAGTGGCGTTGTCCCCAGTCCGGATCTCGGCAGGTACCTGCATGAAAATGACATTGTTCAGGCTTTACTATGCACAAATCACATTCAGGGCGGATACGGAAGCAATTGTAACAATAACCCTGAGCAAAGCTCTTACGACTTCGCCGACCACATCCTCGGCAATGAATCTGCCCTTTATATTCAAGCCGGATGATGTTACCAATCAATGGGTTCATGGCGACAAAATGGTCTGACAGCGGCAGATTGTATTGCACCTCATCACTTGCTACCAAGGGTAAGCTGGCCTGCATTTTAGCTAAGTTACCCTGTATTTCCATCGCCATCACTCAGGACTATCAATCGATCAGCATCAGACTTTGATGCACAGCGATCTGCAATGTAACCCGTGTGCTGATCTGACGCCAAATGAGATGCTTGCCAACGTAACACTGCCTCCATGCACAGAGCCTGTTGTGTTGCCGTCAGGAACGTACCATTGTGCCATTTACCAATTTCAATTGCTGCTTTAAGACTAGCATAAGTCTCAGGTGTCATGTTATCGATCAACTGTTGATAATGCATAATTGATCCTAGTTATATGTACTAACCTAACGCGTATAAACGTGTGGAATTATTTGCATTTGCATACAACATTACAATTGTAATGTTACCATAGATAGTGCCTTGTCAGACATGGTTAACCAGATTTCCCTTACCGCCGTTGCCAAAAAGTCACCAATAATGCCCAGCCAAATCCCACTATTAAACCAGTCAAATGAGCCATATTAGCCATCTGTCCTAAACCAAGCTGAGTCAACAGACCACTGATGCCTAAAACCATCCACAGTAACATGAATATCAGGATACCTTGTGGTAATTGGAACTGAGGTGGATTAAGTCGATCCCAAAGCCAGATGTAACCCAAAAGACCATAAATTACTCCAGAAAGACCACCAAACAGGTTCACAGAAACCAGACCTTGAGCCAAATTACTCACAATCCCAATAATTAATATTGATAGTAGCAGCAATACTGATGAATGATTTCGTTCAATACGCCCTCCCAGATCAATCCACCAAAGCAGATTAAATACCAAATGCAACCAACCAAAGTGCAATAAAACAGGCGACCACAAGCGCCACCACTGACCCGATGCGATCAGTTCCCAACCAGGTTTAATAATCACCTGAAAGCTAAAAGTCAGTTGATGCAAACTCAACCAACTCACTACTAAATAGTCACGGCCCAAGCTAGTCAGTAAACTGACTAGCAATGTAACGATAACGACTAATATCGTGATTGGCGCCTGGTATAACGGATGGTTACTAAATACCTGTACTGATCTATTAGTTTCAGTAATCGATTCATTGTGTTGCAGTTGATGCCAAAGTTCCAACACTAAGGTAGCATGCTTCATATGCTGTAGCCATATTTGTTGCTGTAGACCCACCTCTATGACTCGATGGGGAATACGTCGCTGCCACAACACACGAGTCAGCTGCATCAGGTTATCTTGGCTGGAAACGGTTAATACTTTATACATCAGCTTATTATTATAAGGCCTGCACCAATTCACTGGCGCTAATCAATATCTTGACGCGTCTGCCAGCCTAATTTACTGCGACAACGCCCATAAAAATCGTGGCCTAGTGGGTGCAGCACCCGCAAACGAGAAGCATGCCGATGAATGCGTATCCTGTCTCCAGGAGCGCAATTGATGTGAACCTGACCATCACAACTAATCGTGGGCCCAGTGGTATTGCGATCACTAATTAACAGTTCCAGGTCACTGTCTGCTGCCACTACCAGAGGCCGGCTGTTGAGACTGTGGGGATGCATGGGTACTAGAGCTATAGCGTCCAGATTGGGATGCATAATAGGACCACCAGCTGATAAAGCATAGGCTGTGGAGCCAGTGGGCGTAGCTATAATCAGACCATCAGCTTGCTCAAAATAGACCTGCTGATTAGAAATAATGAGTTCAAAGGTCAACATGCGGCCTGACTGACCGGGATGCATCACTACATCATTAAGGCCACTTCCAGTGCCAATGACTTTCTCCTGGCGTAATACTTTGGCAGATAACATAAAGCGGTTACTTTCCTCGTAGTGGCCCGCTAAAACTTCTTCTAACCGCACCTCTATCTCATCAGGTAAAATATCGGTTAAAAAACCCAATCGGCCACGATTTACTCCGATAACTGGAACACTATATACCGCCATAACACGTGCTGCGGACAACATGCTGCCATCTCCACCCACCACAATTACAAGGTCACAGTGTTGCCCAAGAAAGTCGGTACTCCCGGTAATCAGGTGCTGCTCAGTCATCACCGACCCGATACGTTCATCAAGCAGAACCCTGCATTGCCGATGCTTTAACCAGACAATAATTTTGCTAAGAGTTTCAACCACACTCTGGCTATTAAGACGTCCAATCAGGCCAATGGTCTTAAAACACACGATTATATCCACATTTCTAAATTGTATATTAGTTTATCATTCTAAATTCCATAGTTGAACGCTTGCTTGGTCCATGATGCACGGAATTTTCTAGTTACAGCTTTTGTCTTATCTGATCTTGCGAAATCAATCTGCACTAGTAAATTTGATACCTATTAGTACAGCAGGAAATCAATTAGTTAGCCTTAATACATTCAATTCCGATAAGAATTCCATTCATCAAGCCTCTGCTTAATCACACAAATAAACGATTTGGCTTGCATCACTTATTTGGTAAATTACGGATAATTTCAGGTAAAGGCTACAGTTCTATACAATCTGTACTTCTACAATAAACCACATTAGGCATGTACAATAGAACGATAGCCGAATTAACCAAATGGTTGCACACAGGTGGCTGGAAACCTATGTCTCGACAAATTACTACAACCATGAAATAATTTATCTAAATTATTAGATATCAAAATGTTATTGATAGCATGAATAGACAATTTTATTGTAAGGTGTTATAAACGACTAAGGAATAGCCAGACCATGAATATCGAACGCATGGATCTAAACCTGCTGATTTATCTGGATGCTTTGCTAAAAGAACGCAATGTAACCAAAGCTGCCCACCATCTGGGCCTCAGCCAACCGGCAATGAGCAATGGCTTACGTCGGTTACGCAAAGCATTTGAAGATCCATTACTGATTCGTACCAGTGCAGGAATGACGCCCACCGAGCGAGCGTTGGAATTACAACCAATGATCAGGCAGGTATTAGCTGCCATTGACAAAACTATTCAGCCCAAAGCCGAATTCAACGCCCTAGATTCAAACCGGACGTTCCGTATTATGACCAGTGATTATGCTGAACCTATCTTGATACCGCCACTGGTTGAGCAATTACGTAAACAGGCACCTGGAATCAGTTTTGATATCATGACGCCCAGTGATGTAGATTTCCTTGATGTCGAGCAGGGTAAAGTGGACTTGGTTATCAACCAGTTTGATGAAATACCACAGTCCTTTCACCAAAAAGCCCTCTGGCGAGATGATTTTGTCTGCCTGGTAAGCAGTAATAATCCCATTCGACATGACTTTAGCCTTGAAAACTATCTGCAAGCCAACCATATTTGGGTCAGCAAAACTGGTATGGGTATCGGAGTCGGCATGAATCCGAGTGATACACAACGTCGAGGTTGTGTTGATAATGCCTTGAACTCACTAGGAAAAGCCCGCAATATAAGAGTTTATACTCGCCATTATCAGTCTGCGGTACAATTGGCTGCAAAACAAGACTTGATTGTTACCCTGCCACGCAAGGCAACTTATATATCCATGGTGCACCAATCTATCGCTCTAATTGACCCTCCATTTCCAATCCCACACATGACCCTGACTATGTCATGGAGTCCACTATTGCAGCACAATACAGCCCATCGCTGGATAAGGACACTGATCAATGAGATAGCCCAGAAAATTGATACAGATTAAACTAAATCAATGAGTCACAATATTATTATAAAACATAAACCGATTTTATTGGCTATCCGGTGACACCAAAGTATCAATCTATATTGCAGATGGAGAGGGATTCAGCACCTGATAACTTTTATACTAAATGAAAAATATTAATCATGGGCAATGGTTCAGGTGATGCGTTTTTTGTACAGCCTGGGTTTTAAATAATACTATTGGAATCAAAATTGAGCGGCTGCACGACCGTCTTTAACGCATAATAAAGTTAATTCATCAGACATGATCACTCTGACATCTTAGTAGTACAGGCTATGATTACCGAACCTTCTATGAAATATTCAGTGGGTATTACACTTATGAGTCCAATAGAATTATCATGTATCTGGAAGCTTTGATATGCACCGATGATGTTGCAATTTTTTAGAACACCAAAACAGATACCAGTGACCTGTAATGCAATTTTTGGGACAGTGTCACCTGGCTAATAATATTGCTGGTGCTTGTTGGGTATAGAAGCTAATACAATTATTAGCCCCAACTCCTCAGCCCACCAACTCAGACACTAGTCCCGGCTGGCTGCCATTGTATCGGTACGCATGTCTGAGGAGGAGGAAACTTCCTCGAACTGACTGTAAATATCCTCTTTATCATCCAGAATACTGGCATTAACTAATCCAGCGGCAACTTCTCGCAAGGCCACTACCGTGGGTTTGTCATCTTCCCAGGGAACCATGGAATCTTTACCACCGGTGGCAATTTGATGAGCTCGTTTGGATGATACCATGATCAACTCAAAACGGTTGTCGACATTTTCTAAACAATCTTCTACAGTTACTCGTGCCATAAGGGAAACCTGTTGATTTAGATGGTTAAAAAAACACTCCAATTAAGTAATGGAGTTTACAGAATTTATTAAGTATTTGACAACAGTTGGCCTAATAACAGCCGATGTTTTTTTACTTGGGCAGCCGTTCTCAGGCGTCGGGCCAAAACGATCTGTTGTAATTCATAAAGCGCGTGGTCAAATTGGTCATTGATAATCAGGTAATCACTCGAATCATAGTGGCTTAATTCAGCTTTTACCACCTGCATACGTTTCTGAATAGTCTGCATATCATCTTGTCTGCGATCAGCTAGCCTCTGCTCCAATACTTCTCGAGAAGGCGGCACAATAAATATGGAAACTGCATCACTAAATAGAGCACGCACTTGGTCTCGACCCTGCCAGTCTATTTCTAGAATAACATCCAAATCATAGGCCAAGGCTTCCTGAACCCAATGCCTTGAGGTACCGTAATAACTGCCAAAGACGTTCGCATATTCCAGTAAATCACCCCGATCTATTAATTTTTGGAAATGCGCCTGATCAACAAAGTTATAGTGTACACCATCAATTTCACCAGGACGAATAGCGCGGGTGGTATGGGATACTGAAATCCTTATAGCAGAATTTTGTTCATCAAGAGCTCTGACTAAACTAGTTTTACCGGCGCCAGAAGGTGCTGAGATAATATATAATGTGGCAGAAGATATCATGGGAAGAAGGCCTTGAATCTAGACTTTACAATTGCACACGTAATGCGGCCATCATGGATGACTGTTGGGGCCAAGCTTTTTTCGGTTCTAAAACTTACATAATCAACGGAAGTAAAACCAATTTGAGGGCAGATAAACAACACGCACAAAGAAAGAATTAAATCAACCCAGCCATTCTTCAGAAAGGCACTACAATAACCATCTATCTCTGATCCAACTGTTTGATGGCACAGTCTGTTTTCACTCAATACATGGATGGGGGGCTCATGATAAGCCCCTGATTCAAAAATTGATTTTTAAGGTAAGTTTAAGAGTCACGTAAATTCAGCTACCCAAACAACTCTTATAAAGAGTGTTACGCACACAAATGTAGCTTTATGTTATTGGCTCAAATTGCACGCTGCACACATTTTATGTAGATCGTCCGGGATTTAATTAAGGCCCAGGCAAGTATTATTCGAAAATAATACCAGATTAACTGAGAACCTGAATCGTGCATTACACCGTATGTAGCAGTATTAGCTAGATAACCATTACCCAAGAATTTGTTTCTATATAAAACCAATATATTGGTTACGGCATTCAACTAAAAATCGTAATTAGTTGTTCAAATACGAGACTGATTTTAAGGTTATTTAACTTGGACTGTTAACCGAATTTCAACCCGCCGACTAAGATCATCATTAATATTTCCCTCAACATCACGTATCTGCTCTAATTCGCCCCATGCAGATTTACTATCGGTGGCAATATTATACAAAGCCAGATAGTCAACCACACTCTGAATCCGACGATTTGACAAAGCATAATTATAGTCTACTGAGCCGCGACTATCAGCATATCCACCCACCTCAACATTGACGATCGTACCGAACTGCATAGCAGTTGCAATTGATTCACCAAGCTTTATTTGCTCTGTTGAATTAATGTCTGACTGATCAAAGTCAAAATACACATCTTTGATAAAGATTTTGGTGTCGGCAACTTGAGGCTGCAACTCTACTTGAGGCTCAACGACAACTACTGGCTTATTCATTGCACATGAAGATGTGTCTGTCCAGGTAGCAGACCGGATACACTGGCCGTTACTATCCAATACAACTGTGCCACTATTCACCCAATAGTGGTTATTATCAGCATAAGCAATGGCTGCCATTCCAATGGCCAATAGCCCGATTGTTAATTTTTTCATAGGTTTATTTCCATGATTAATTGAGGTGTAAATAAAAAGGTTATGCATAGTGGCATGGTTTTGGGCGGCGGATTAAATTACTTTGCAAATTTAACCGTGCTCAGTCCAGGCACAAATCAACACGATACTCTGGATGCTATTCCATATTGAGAGTATCACTGGGAATTATCAGTCATTCATACACATATTTAGAACCATGCTTAACTCTATCGAAGTGCATTACAATTTTAACAGAAATTGGTCAGCAATTTCCGTTAAACCAATGCAATTTATACAATAAAACGATAACCCAGTAAAGCAACATTACAATAGTATCTAAACTACAAACAAGCATTATCATTAATACTGAAAGGTTCAGTCGGTGCAGATAAAGGCCAATCCGAAACAGCTAGCCCTAAGGTCAGGTCAATCAAACGATCCCATATATTATCTATCTCAATGCCTTTTTGAACCTTATCAATCCATTGACACAAGCTGAGCAACTTAATACAGCTTTGAACAGTGTGCTGGCTGGCGGCATAATTAAAAAATTGTTTACGTTTATTCCATACCCTTTCCTGATGCAGTCCAACTGCGATACCCTGAGGATTCTGCAACAGCCGCTCTAGTAAACGTATTTCCCGTGCAAACACCCAAATTAATGCCAATGGTTCTACAGATTCCTGCCTTAATCGATATAAAATATCCAGGCTACGGTGCGCCTCGCCACTAAGCGCTGCATCAATCAATTGAAAACTGTTGTAGCAAGCATGGCTACCAACTTGATCATAGACCTGTTCAATACCGATGGTTTCACAATCTGGGAAAAGAGTGAATTTGTTCAGTTCTTGCTGAGTCGCCAACAAATTGCCTTCTGTACGTACAGCTAACATGTTGGCTGCATCATCGGTAATATTTAAGTGCATTGTTTTCGCACGCTGCTTTATCCAGCCAGTCATAGCCGTTGATTCCAGAGGACTTACAGAGACACAAATACCTGCCTGATCAATGACTTTATACCACTTGGTACGTTGAGCACTCGCATCAAGTTTGCTACTGCAAATTAGTAATATATTATCTTGGTTGTTGTGCCTTATCAGTTGCTGGAGAGTTTTAGAACCAGCTTCACCAATCTTACTGGAAGTTAAACGCAGCTCAATCAGTTTGCGACTAGCAAACAATGATACAGCTTGGTCGGAAGCAATGACCTGATTCCAGTCGAAACGTCCTTCCACATGGAATATCTCTCGATCAGTGAAACCTTCGACACAAGCTTTTTTACGCACAGCTTCACAGGCTTCCTGTAGCAGCAGTATGTCATCTCCGTGAACCAGGTAAAAACCTTCCAATCGCTGCTGTAGATGGCATTGTAGCCGTTCAGATTTAATCCGCATGGGAAAATTTTTTGTTTAGGTTAAGGCTCATATTTGAGTGCTGGATATCGATTTATGCTCCAAAAAAAGACACATTGTAACATTGCTGCCAGTACGGCTAACGCTCTTGACAACTTAAATCGTAGTATGTTTTACGTGAGATATAATGAGTTTTGTCATGTCATCCAGCAACTGTTGCCAGGCCACCTGTTCCCGGATTTGCGACGCTGTGTGCAGGTCAGCAGCATCCACCATCGTCCTGACCTGCAAAGGCACGATATGCCGTTCACCCGGTTCCATCACAAGCCGTAAACCGGTCCGTAGCTGCAAAGTAAAACGCTGCACCTGACCATCCTGAGCCAATACCGATGCCTCACGGTTACGCCTGGTTCCAGATAACTCCAGCAATGGATAAGCCAACTCTGCCGTCGTCGCCAGTAATATAACCTCTGCCCCATAACCCCGCAGTCGTTCATGCACCGACCGAGTCAACACAGCATCATCACCCAGCACATGCACACGCATTGGTACCGCACCCGAACCCTGCAAATGGAAACCACACCCGGTTAGTAATACAGCCAGCCCCAGCAACCCGACAGCCATAACCTTCATTGACCTGTTCATCACCGCCTCCTGTGTATTACCTGACCCATCAACTAACCACAATATTCACTAACTTGCCAGGAACTACAATAATCTTACGAATCGACTGATTCCCAATAAAACGCTGGGCATTGGTATCTGCCAACGCCAGATGCTGAATGGTATCCCGATCCGTACCTGTATCAATGCTCAACTTGCCACGCACCTTGCCATTGACCTGAATCACCATATTAATGGTCGAACTGACCAGCGCCTGTGCATCCACTTTAGGCCAGGGTGCCTGCAACACATCACCGGCAGGTTCCAGCTCCCGCCACAGTACATGACACACGTGTGGAATGATCGGCGCCAGCAACAATACCGCAGTACGCCATGCCTCATGACGTACTGCACAGCTTTGGAGGGCTGGATCATGCCAGCGGCTGATGGCATTAGTTAACTCCATAACCGCCGCAATGGCCGTATTGAACATGTAACGTCGCTCCAGATCATCGCTCACCTTCGCAATGGTCATGTGCGTCTTACGCCGCAACGCCTGCTGGTGCTGATTCAGTCCATCAACCACCAACGCCGGTGCAACCGGACCTTCCAGATGCTGGTGAACTTGTCTCCAGAAGCGTTTGATAAAACGCTGTGCCCCTTCCAATCCCGCTGTAGACCATTCCAGAGACTGCTCCAGTGGTGCCGCAAACATCATAAATAAACGCACCGTATCCGCACCATACTGTTCAATCATCTGTTGTGGATCAACACCATTGCGCTTGGATTTGGACATCTTGCTCATGCCATCATAAACTACCGGTGTACCATCACGCGTGCAGGTCGCACCGATAATACGCCCTTGCTCATCACGCTGCGGATCAACCGCCTGCGGTGATAACCAGCGCCTGGTCCCCCTGGCATCAACCTGATAATACGTGTCCGCCAGCACCATCCCCTGGCACAACAGCCGTTTAAATGGCTCATCTGTATGCACCAGACCAAAATCACGCATCAGCTTGTGAAAAAAACGGGCATACAACAGATGTAAGATGGCGTGCTCAATGCCACCAATATATTGATCAACCGGCATCCAATAGTTCGCCGCACCAGGCTCCAGCATGGCCTGGTCATAGCGCGCACTGGTATAACGGGCGTAGTACCAGGCCGATTCCATAAAGGTATCAAAAGTATCGGTTTCCCGCTGAGCTGGCCCCTCACACAGGGGACAGCTCGTATTGATAAATTCGGCCAACTGCTTCAGTGGCGAACCCTGACCACTAATATCCACCTCCGTCGGTAATTCCACCGGCAGTTGTGCCTGCGGAACCGCAACTGCACCACAGTCCGGGCAGTTAATCACTGGAATTGGTGTGCCCCAATATCGCTGACGTGATATGCCCCAGTCACGCAGGCGATACTGGGTTGTCACCTTGCCCCGACCCAGACGTACCAGTTCAGCAACAATCGCTTCAAAGGCAAGATCAAAATCCAGCTCATCATAGGGCCCCGAATTGCACAACAGGCCCTTATCCGTGTAAGCACCACGACTCAGGTCCACTGATTTATCTGCCGTAGCCGGATAAATCACCTGGCGGATCGGTAACTCATATTGACTGGCAAACTCCCAGTCACGCTGGTCATGACCTGGGACCGCCATAATCGCCCCGGTCCCATAGTTCAGTAATACAAAATTGGCAATCCAAACCGGTATCCGCTTGCCTGTCAATGGATGCTGCGCCAGATAACCCGTATCCATACCCTGCTTTGCCAGGGTCGCCATGGCCGACTCACTCAGCGCCAGTCGCCTGCATTGGTCAATAAAATCCGCTAACCGGGTATCTGCCGTTGCCGCTTGCAATGCCAGGGGATGCTGTGGCGCCAGCGCAATATAAGTCACTCCCATAAGCGTATCTGGACGTGTGGTAAAGACTTCCAGAGCGGCGTGTCCGGCCACCTCAAAGCTCAGTGTCACCCCCCGGGAACGACCAATCCAGTTGCTTTGCATAGCCCGCACCTGCTCTGGCCACCCGTGCAACTGGTCAAGATCATCAAGCAGTTGATCCGCATAACCAGTGATTTTCAGAAACCACTGGGGAATGGCCTTGCGTTCAACTAATGCCCCTGACCGCCAGCCACGCCCGTCAATCACCTGCTCGTTAGCTAGGACCGTTTGATCAACCGGATCCCAGTTGACTACTGCATTTTTCTTGTACACTAGCCCGCGATCCATTAACTGGGTAAAAAACCATTGCTCCCAGCGGTAATAGTCCGGATCACACGTAGCCAGTTCCCGGCTCCAGTCAAAACCAAAACCCATGCGCTTGAGCTGCTTGCGCATGTAGTCAATATTGGCATAGGTCCATTGGGCGGGTGCCACCTGATGCTCAATGGCAGCATTTTCGGCTGGCAGACCAAAGGCATCCCAGCCCATCGGTTGTAGCACATGTTTGCCCTGCATCCGCTGGTATCGGGAAATGACATCACCAATGGTGTAGTTGCGGACATGGCCCATGTGCAGATGGCCACTGGGGTAGGGAAACATCGACAGGCAATAGTACTTTTCCTGCTGTGGTTGATCGATCACCTGAAAGCTTTTTTGTTGTACCCAGAAAGCTTGTACATCGAGTTCTAGGGACTGGGGCTGGTAGTGTTTATTCATGGGTTGCCTTGACGTTGGCCCTCGGCTGGTGTGTGGTGGCCTGACTGTAACAGAATTGTCCAGAAGGCAAATTTACAGAACTTTATTATCACATCTTATATTATCAGTTTAATTGTTTTAAGGTTAATAGTATAATTCATATTCTTCAATGTTAGTTTGATTTTTTTGTGGGCCGTACGTAACCTGAAATACTAGAATAACCTGTTAATTTTATATTCCTATTGTGGTCATCATATCAGGTGATTTAATGTCTTGCCAAAGACTATAAAGGGTGTTGATTACATAGATCAACTCAGCAAATTGGTATTTTTCATCACGACCCAGCACAACTCACACTGACCATTCTGGTCGCATTCCCCCTAATTCCTTATACCCGTTAAACATCACCTGACAAGCTTCTGAGCCTAGATCAGCTGTGCCATGACAACCGGCCAAAAAAAATTTATCCCCTGAAAAAAACACTACTCCCACCACACCTGCGGTTTGTGTGGGTGATTTTTGTGCAGATGCACGGTCCGTGCAATGGATCAGTGAGATCGAACGCAAAAGCCCAGCAGAGCCAGGCACTTTGCTAACAAATTATACAAATTAAGCATTAATTTATATTGCACAGTATGCAAATGATTGCAGATCATCTGCATACTGTAGTGGTCAAAATGACCCTGGATCGTTATTTGGCGGGGGTTGTCGAGGGTATCTATTAATCAATCAATATTGACATAAAGTTGATATTTTTAGAGCTAACATACTGATTGGCATAGAGTTGGCATGAAATAGTTTTTAAAAAAAAATATATTAATTACAGTTACTTAATAATAAATAAAGCTAGTTTAAAGTGTAATAAATATGTGATTTCAGGATAAAGTTAACGCTCTAAATGACTTGTAAAGAGGTAGATAATTCATCATTTTATGTACTTTATGCACTACAAATTCAAACATATAGTTAATGTATGGCTAATCAACTGACACCATCATCTGAAAAATCAAATATTACTGCAAGCTACTTAACAAACATGTTCAACATGAACCTTCTCATTGAAAATACTAATATTCTTACATTGCTTACTGCACCAAAGATACACAAATCAACACATTTACGGTTACGGAGTTTAATCATGCAACAGAAAATAATTTGTAGCTATCTGCTCAAGATTCAATCCATTTTTATCAAAAATTTAAGGCAGTTGTTGAGAACAAAAGCAAAATATTTAGTTTTGTCCGATAATAGTAATGAGCTATGATATGATTTTTAAGTGAAATCATAACAGTTTGTAAGCAAAGAATGTACAGTCAAGCACTAAACTTGGGAGTTGTAGCAAGGCCTAAAAATTAGGCCGGCATATGATGAAAAATTGTGAATCCATATTGCAATACCTGATCAAATAATATGAATGTAAACTTCTGAAGTTGATACCATGCGAAGAGCAAGAAAAAGCCGTGTTAAGTCTAACCGAACTACTGCTGGTTTCAGACAAGCAGCATCGCTCCAAATGCGCAATTCTTATGCACCCATGCAGTTGGTGTCAGAAGACCAAATTGAAGCAATACATCATGCTTCACTTGAAGTTCTAAAAACTACCGGCATTAATTTTCAATCTGCACGCGCAGTTGATATTTTACGTACAGCAGGTGCTGAGGTTGATAGCGACCAACATCAGGTGAGATTTGATCCAGATTGGATTATGCAAACTATATCGACCACTCCCAAGGAATTTATTTTGCATGGCCGCACGACTGATCGGGATTTGACTATTGGCGGCAATGCAATTGCGTTCGCCATGGTGGCAAGTCCACCTCATGTATCAGACCTGGATCGTGGCCGAATAACTGGCAACTTTTCTGATTACTGCAATTTGCTTCGTCTAGGAGAGTCTATTAATGCTTGCCAAATGCAGGCTGGATATCCTGTTGAACCCTGCGATATTGATGTAAATATTCGTCATCTGGTTGCGGGTGAGGCGGCAGCACGCTTAACTACTAAACCACTGAAATGCTATGCCCTAGGACGCCAACGTGTTGAAGATGTCATTGAATTAATCCGTATAGCTCGCGGTATTGACCACGATACTTTACTGCAGCAACCCTCTTTGGTCACAGTAGTTAACGCTAATTCACCACTAATCTATGATGGCAACTTGCTAGAAGGTGCCATCGTCATGGCTGAGCATAAACAGCCGGTTATCTATACTCCGTTTACTTTGGCTGGGGCTATGGCTCCCATTACCTTGGCAGGTGCCCTCGTACAACAAAATGCCGAATGCCTTGCAGGGCTAGCATTTCATCAGTGTGTTAATCCTGGCGCACCGGCTATCTACGGCAGTTTTACTTCCAACGTCGATATGAGATCGGGCTCGCCAGCTTTTGGAACTCCAGAGTACACCCAAGCAACTATTGCATCCGGCCAGTTAGCACG
This sequence comes from uncultured Pseudomonadales bacterium, assembly GCA_943787595.1. Classification (GTDB taxonomy): domain Bacteria; phylum Pseudomonadota; class Gammaproteobacteria; order Pseudomonadales; family Balneatricaceae; genus CALSNA01. The sequence goes on along the minus strand of CALSNA010000004.1, from coordinate 356,348 downwards.
CAAGTATGGTATTCCCGTTAGAGCATCAAACACCAATGCTTCCAATACAGTGGATGCACAGGCAGCCTACGAATCGCAAATGTCACTCTGGGCATGTATTCTGGGGCAGGTGAACTATGTTATGCATGGGCTGGGCTGGCTAGAAGGAGGACTGTGTACCTCCTATGAAAAAGTTATTATGGATGCTGAAATGATACAAATGCTACAGGCTTTTCTACAACCTATGGAAGTCAACGATGCAAGCTTGGCTGTGGAAGCAATCGCTGAAGTTGGTCCTGGTAGTCATTTCTTTGCTTCATCCCACACCATGTCACGTTATCAAAAAGCCTTTTATGACCCTATGCTGTCGGATTGGCGTAACTTTGAAAATTGGCGTGATGCTGGAGCACTAGATGCAGCGCAACGTGCCAACAAAATTTGGAAACAAGTATTGGCTGATTATCAGGAACCTCAGTTGGAACCAGCCATTGATTCTGAACTGACCGATTTTGTGCAACGACGTATCAGTGAGAAGGGTGCTGCACCAGATTAAAGTAGATTGCATGTATCTACTGAGTAAGTAGATTTTTTATTATTTATCTTTACTTTTTAATGTCTTGCAAACTATATCTGCACTAAAGTTAGGAATTTAGATTGTAGCCACTCAGGCTAAAGGTTCGCAGTAATGAAATCACATGTACAAGCATTGGTAATTGGTGGTGGTGTAGTTGGCTGTTCAGTGTTGTATCACTTGACCAAACTAGGATGGCGCGATGTGGTTCTAGTTGAACGATCTGAACTCACTTCTGGTTCTACTTGGCATGCAGCTGGTGGTTTTCATACACTTAATTCAGACCCTAATATGGCCGCCTTGCAAGGTTACACCATTAACCTTTATAAGGAGCTGGAAGAAATCAGTGGCCAAACCTGCAGTTTGCATCACGTTGGTGGCATTATTCTGGCGGATAACCACGAGCGTATGGATGCACTTAAAGCAGAGCGCGCTAAACACAGACATATGGGTCTGGATACAGAAATTATTGGGCCAAATGAAATTCGTGCCTTAAGCCCAATTGTTAATACTGATGGTATTATTGGAGCTTTGTATGATCCGCTAGATGGCCACCTTGATCCTTCAGGAACCACACATGCCTATGCCCGTGCTGCACAGAAACAGGGAGCAGAAATCTATCTGCGTAATCCAGTACTGGAGCTTCAGCAACATCCAGACGGTTCCTGGGATGTGGTTACGAAGAACGGTACAATTCATGCAGAGCACATAGTCAATGCTGCTGGTTTGTGGGCACGAGAGATAGGTGAGATGGTAGGGGCTTTCTTGCCTCTGCACCCTATGGAACACCAATATCTGGTGACCGATGACCTCCCTGAAGTATACTTGCACAATCAAGAATTACCCCATGTGCTTGACCCATCTGGCGAGAGCTACCTGCGTCAGGAAGGCCGTGGCTTGGTCATAGGGATCTATGAACAAGACTGTGACCCATGGGCTGTGGACGGCACCCCATGGAACTTTGGCCATGAATTATTAGACAACAATTTGGACCGTATCAGTAATGCACTGGGATTTTCTTTTGAGCGCTTCCCATGTCTCGTTAATGCCACTATTAAGAGTGTGATCAATGGTCCATTTACCTTTGCGCCAGATGGTAATCCTCTGGTAGGACCATTACCCGACTTAAAAAACTATTGGTCATGCTGTGCTGTTATGGCAGGTTTCAGCCAAGGTGGTGGTGTTGGTCTGGCGTTAGCAGAATGGATGGTTTTAGGTGAACCATCATGTGATGTATTTGCTATGGATGTAGCTCGCTTTGGTAACTACTGTACTAAAGCCTATACCCGCAACAAGGTACGTGAAAATTATCAAAAGCGTTTCAGCATTGCCTACCCCAACGAAGAATTGCCAGTTGGTCGTCCACTTAATACTACACCAGCCTATGGGATCTGGCAGCAGCAACGTGCTGTATTTGGTCAGTCTTACGGTATGGAACAGGTAAACTACTTCGCACTTCAGGGAGAACCATTGTTCGAGACCCCCAGTTTGCGGCGCTCAAATGCTTTCAAAGCAGTTGCTAATGAGTGCCGGACAGTACGTACTGCGGTTGGTATCAATGAAATACATAATTTTGGCAAGTACCAAATCAACGGTACGGGAGCACGGGATTGGTTAAACACCATAATGGCAGGGCGACTGCCGCAACCAGGTCGAATCACCTTAAGCCCCATGCTGAGCTACTCTGGTAAATTGATAGGTGACTTTACCATCTCTGCCCTAGCAGAAGACCAATTCCAGCTTACAGCTGCCTTCAGTGCCCAAGCTTACCATATGCGCTGGTTCCTACAACACCTGCCAGAATCTGGAGTTGATGTCACCAATATCAGTAACAAAAGAGTTGGTTTCCAGATAGCAGGTCCCAATGCCCGCAAGGTATTGACCTCCTGTACCCGTTTTGATGTATCTAATAAAGCTTTACCATTCCTGTCAGTTAAACATCTGGAAATAGGGCAGTGTGATGCCATTGTACAGAGAGTTAGTTATACCGGTGAACTGGGCTATGAAATTTATGTGGATATTAATCAACAAATCAGCTTATACCAGACCTTGATTGCTGCGGGAAAATCCCTAGGTATGAGACCCTTTGGCATGCGCGCAATGATGAGTCTACGTCTGGAAAAATCTTTTGGTGCTTGGCTTCGTGAATTTAAGCCTGATTACACACCCATGGAAACAGGCATGGACAATTTTATCAATTATCAAAAGGAAACCGATTACATTGGCAAAGCAGCAGTGCTTGCTGAACTGGAAAATCCACCTGCCCGTCGCCTGGTAACCCTTGTGGTAGATGCTCTGGATGCTGATGTAGTTGCTGATGAGCCCATTTGGAGAAACGGTAAGGTAGTCGGCTATGTCACCTCGGGAGGCTACGCCCATTATGTGGGTAAATCGGTAGCTATCGGTTTTATTCCGATTGCCATGATCACTGAAGATGCAACATTTGCAATCGAAATTCTTGGTAAATTGCGCCCAGCCAAGCTTTCTCTAAGGCCATTATTTGACCCTAAGGCTGAGCGTATGCATAGTTAGGCATTACTATCCATTGCATAGTAAGATTATTAGGCTGTATAAAGCCTCTTGAGTGACCAAAACGCTACCCAATAATTGCCTATTATCATTAGGTCGGGCAAATGGTTTGCTCGCCAGTATCCTTCATGAAACAAATTGTTACAGCCAAGCTTTTGTTCTACGTAAAAAAACAACTGTCTCTATTCTGATTCGATTCCCCTGCAAAATTAAATTGCGAACTTCGTATAAAATATCCAGGTTAGTCTCACACCCTGATTCATTACACAAAAAATCAGTGTTCAATTCAGAGAGCCTGGGTTAATTATCGTACTGAAGCTACGCTCATGTTCAGTATCTCACAAACAATCTGATAATTTGCTGTGATGAATGCAAATCCAATATTCACATGTGAATACGGGTTGCATTAATGGTTCAAGCACCTTATAAAGATACAATCTAAATATTCATAAAGGTATTGCAATGGACACGCTTGAAGTGATTAAAAAACAAATCGAAAATAATTCGATTTTACTTTATATGAAAGGAACACCTAAGTTCCCTCAATGTGGCTTTTCGTCTCAGACTGTGCAAGCTATTATGGCGTGCGGAGAGCAGTTCGCTTATGTTAATATTCTGGAGCATCAAGACATTCGCTCTGAGTTGCCCGCTTATGCCAATTGGCCAACTTTTCCCCAGTTATGGATTAATGGCGAATTAGTGGGTGGCTGTGATATTGTAATGGAATTGTCGCAAAGTGGTGAATTACAGCAACTGGTTTCTGCTGGGGCAGTATCTGCCGCGACAGATACTGATGAATAATAAAGTCAATTTAAATGAGTAAAGTAGCTGATATTGTTTCAGCACTGCATTATGAGGAACCATCATGAGTGTTTTAGTAGGTAAGCAAGCCCCCGATTTTAGCGTTCCAGCAGTATTAGGCGATGGTACTATTGTAGATGAATTTAATTTACGAGAAGCTATCAACGGAAAATATGCCCTGATATTTTTCTACCCATTGGATTTTACTTTTGTCTGTCCTTCTGAGTTGATTGCTTTGGACCATCGTATGGCAGATTTCAAGGCGCGTAATGTGGAAGTTATCGGTGTTTCTATTGATTCCCACTTCACCCATAATGCTTGGCGTAATACGGCTATTAATGACGGTGGCATCGGACCAGTGCAATATACCTTAGCCGCAGATATGGCCCACGATATTTGTCGTGCCTACGATGTAGAAGTGGCTAATGGCAGCGTAGCATATCGCGGAGCCTTCTTGATTGACCGTGACGGTCAAGTTCGCTCTCAGATCGTTAATGACCTACCACTGGGTCGCAACATGGACGAACTGCTTCGTCTAGTGGATGCCCTACAATTCCATGAAGAACATGGAGAAGTATGCCCGGCTGGCTGGACCAAAGGGGATGCAGGCATGCAAGCAACACCAACGGGCGTAGCAGCTTATCTGAGTGATAAGGGTGATCAACTATGACATCATTATTGCATGACTTTCTCTGAAAAGAATGGATAACGCTGGATGTCGATAGCAAAAATATATTAAGTTTTGTGGCATCAATCACGAATTCCATACATTACTTAGCAAGCAGCAGACTTGTCTTGTAAAGATCATTATACATGAACCTTTAGCCCCGCCTTAGCCGGGGCTTTTTATTGTGTCACAATAGGTACTGTTCTAATTCTGCAAATTGGTTGTTGGAAAAACAAAGTGGTAAAGTTGTGATCTGATAAATAGCAATCCAAAAAACCATAATTTCCAAGGATTAATACTTACATAGGAAATGTCTATGCCGATGTGGCAAACATGAGTGTAAAGACCTCTCTGATTATTCTAGGGAAATCTGTCGTTTCCACAGCAACGATTTAATCATTTAGAACTGGTATTTCTGATGAATTTGAGCCTCCAACACAAAGTACAAAAGTAATATATTAAAAAACCATACCGAAGCAGTTTATGTATAAAATCGTATGAAAGATATAGGAACAAGAGAATTTTCCTGACTTAAATTGCAGTAATATTTGGAGACCGTTATGGTTGTCTAGACTAATAAGGTATAATTTAAAGTGGATTCAATGAACGACACCGCTAACTTGTTAATGTAAATCAACAGACATTTTAAAGATTGCATAAGCACTCATGCAGCGTTAACATTAGTGCGTGATTCCACCAGCCAAGTTCGAAGCTGCTTTGCAAGCCTTCAAAAGATGCCTGATTAACTAGCGCAATCCAGTCTATATTACATTCTAAAGGCAGATGATATCTATGGCAGCTTACTGCCCCAAAATCACTCAGGCATCAGTACCAATGCGGTTTGTAGGCCCGATGCAGATACAGGCCCATGACTGGCAGGATCGTGTGTCAGTGCCACTGGCAACCTATGAGACCCCTCTGTGGAATTCGGTAGGACGTGGGGCCTACATATCCACTTTATGTGATGGCATTCATACCACCTTGATTGACGAACGCATGACGCGTTCCATACTACTGGAAGCTATTGATGCTAATTCAGCATTAAAGACATGGCAATCAATTCAAGCGCGCCAGACCGAAATGCAGCAACAAGCGGCTATGACCAGTCGTTTTGTTCAGTTGTTAAACCTGCATATGCAGATTGTAGCTAACCTGTTATATATACGCTTTGAATTTAGCACTGGAGATGCAGCTGGCCATAATATGGTCACCCATGCAGCTGATGTTATTATGAACTGGCTATTACAAGAGTACCCACAATTGACTTATAGCAGCATCTCTGGCAATTACTGTAGCGATAAGAAAGCTACTGCTGTCAACGGTATTCTAGGTCGTGGCAAATACGTAGTGGCAGAAATCACCATTCCAGCCACCTTGTGTAAACGTCGTTTACATACTACGCCTGCTAAAATCGTTGATCTAAATATCAAGAAAAATCTATTAGGTACCATAATCGCTGGCGGACTACGCAGTGCCAATGCCCATTTTGCTAATATGCTTCTCGGATTTTATCTGGCTACTGGTCAAGATGCAGCCAATATCATTGAAGGTTCTCAAGGTACGGTACATGCTGAATTACGAGGGTGACAATCTGTATTTTTCTTGTACGCTACCCAACTTGATTGTTGGTTCAGTGGGTAATGGTAAAACACTGGAATTTGCATCCAAAAATTTATCTCATTTAGGCTGTACTGATTTGTCTGAAACTGGTGCCAATGCTCGCCGTCTAGCTCAGATATGCGCAGCTACAGTGTTGTGTGGCGAATTGTCCCTGTTAGCTGCACAAACTAACCCAGGTGAATTAATGCAGGCACATTTACGACTGGAGCGAAAGGAAATAAAGCATGGCTGATCCTACCAACCGTCGTAAAATAGAACACTTACAAGCCTTATTGCAAAATAAGCATGTGGAACGCAATGGTCATCACTTCGATGAAGTTCAATTAATGCATCGAGCCTTGCCAGAAATCGACCTGGATGAAGTTGATCCAAGTGTTAACGTAATGGGGAAGCAACTGGATTTTCCGCTGCTAATTTCTTCTATGACTGGTGGTAGCGATGCCCAAGTGCTAAAAGTTAATCAGCGGCTAGCTCGGGCAGCCGAAGCCACTAAAGTAGCAATGGCTGTAGGTTCACAACGAGTTATGTTTACTCACCCATCTGCCCGAGACAGTTTTAGATTACGTGAATGGGCTCCCAATACGTTATTGGCTGGCTAACTTAGGTGCAGTCCAGCTAAACAATGGCTTTGGGCTGGAACAAGCTCAGATGGCAATTGAAGTGCTGCAAGCTGACGGTTTGTGCCTGCACTTGAATCCCCTGCAAGAAGCGGTGCAACCAGAGGGGAATACCAATTTTGCTGGTCTAGCATCAGCCATAGGTAATCTAAATAGGCAGATCAATGTGCCTCTGACATTAAAGGAAGTGGGAACAGGCCTAGCACCTGATGATATTGAGTTAGGACTAGCTCATGGAATTCGTTGGTTTGATGTGGCTGGTCGTGGAGGAAACGTCATGGGCTCGTATTGAACAACAACGCCGAGACGACAGAGATCAGCTTGGTATTACTCTACAAGATTGGGGCATTACAACCCCACAGGCATTGCGTTTGGCACGACCTTATATGAAAACAGGCTAATTTTTATTGCCAGCGGAGGACTACGCAATGGGCTCGATATGGTAAAAAAGTGTTATAATGGGTGGTTCTTTGTGTGGTATAGCCGCTCCTTTGCTTGTACCAGCCATGCAATCTACAGCGGCCGTGATTCGTGTTATTGAAGCCTTGAAGAAAGAATTTGTTACTGTCATGTTTTTTACTATCGGCACGTCGCCCTTGATCAACTCATGTTGAATGATGCGTTTGTTATTATCATAATAACAAGCTCAGATGAAAGATTATGTGGTTGGGATGATAGTGGAATAACTGATACTACGCCCTGAAGTCAGGGTTTGGTAAATTAGAGAAAAATATATGTCTGTTGGAATTGACGACATCAGGTTTTATACCACCAACTATTATCTGAATTTAGGTCAACTGGCTGATGCAAAACGGATTTTGATCCAGATAAAATATACTGTAGGTATAGGGCAGGAGCAAATGAGCGTGCCCGGTGCTGACGAAGATATTGTGACCATGGCAGCAAGTGCTAGTCTACCATTACTGCAAGCTATGCAAGCCAGAGGAGAAGACCAGGACGCCATTACCACGGTACTCTTTGCTACTGAAACCGGCATAGATCAATCTAAAGCAGCGGGGGTTTACGTACATGCACTACTGGGCCTCTCGACACGTTGCAGAGTAGTAGAACTAAAAACAAGCCTGTTACAGCGCCACAGCAGCAATTCATATGGCTTGTGCCCTGGTAGCCCGTCAACCAAGTGAAAAAAAACACTGGTGGTTGCAGCTGACGTAGCACGTTATGAGCGCAATTCACCAGGCGAAGCAACCCAGGGATGTGGAGCTGTAGCAATGATTATTAGCCACAATCCGAGACTGCTTGAGATCGCACCAGAAACAGGTAAGTACACTGAAGATGTGATGGATTTTTTGGCGTCCTAAACTATCGCAGTGCAGCATTAGTGGATGGTAAATACTCAACTAAAATCTACCTGCAGTCCGTCAAGCGATCATGGCGTGATTATCAGCAGCAAAGTGGTCTAAGCTTTGCTGAATTTGATTACTTTCTGTTATCACTTGCCATTTAGTCGTATGGCAGAAAAAGCACACACACACTTGACCAATGGTTTTCAAGCCAGCGCCCAGCAAGGACAAAAATGCTAGCTCAGATTAACGATAGTCTGATTTATAATCGAATAACGGGTAATAGTTATACTGCAGCCATGTATATCGGTCTGGTATCATTACTAGATAATAATCACGCCGACCTGACTGGCAAAACGCATCGGTTTTTTTTAGTTATGGTTTCCGGTTGTGTGGCAGAATTTTATGCTGGCACCATAGTGTCTGGTTACCAAACCATGTTTGCATCAGGAAGCACATCAAAAAAATGCTAGATACACGGCTATGCCCTCAGTTATGAAAGCTATGTACAAATGTACGGATTTTGAACCACCTACTGACGGTGGTAATCACGATTTTTGCAGCACAGACCAATGGTCATTTCAGACTGGCTGGTATGCGTCATCACAAGCGTATCTACGAGGCAAGATGACTTGTGCACGTGTGCCTGGCAAAGTGATTCTTACAGGAGAACATGCTGTAGTGTATGGTGTTGCATCCCTCGCCTTGGCTTTAGATCATCACGCTGTTGCTAAAAATAACCCCTGCATCGCGCCCCGGCCTGTGCCTGACTTTATCAGATCTAGGCTGTCAGAAATACTATTCATTAAGTGAATTACAACATCTATTAAGCGATATCAGTGACCGATACCAAGCCTGGAAAATCTCAGCGAATTTCCTTATCTGAAGTATTGCAACAACACGAATATCTACATGCCTGGGCACTGGCATCATGGTTATTTTCACAACCAAAAAGCCAATCAACATCTGGCTATAAATTTGAGAATTAGCGCTAATCTATGTGCTGGTATGGGTACTTCAGCAGCAACAGTAGCAGCTGCATTACTGGCTTTGAGTCATCACCAAGGACAAACCTTTAAAACCATCCACAACTGATAGAACAGGTTACTGCAAGTGAGCAACTGCAGCATGGTCGTTCTAGCGGCCTTGATCCATCAGCCTGTATTTTTGGGTGGAATGATCCATTTTATTGATGGTAAGGTCACTGCTACTTCCCTACCAAAGTCAGATTGTTGGTTGTTGATTGATACAGGCCACCCCCCTGTGCAGTACTGGTGCTTGTGTAGAGGCAGTGGCTAACTTGAAACTGCCCTCTTCAGCCTGGCTGCCATGGCATGATTTAACAGCAACCTGGCAGATAGTGCTCGCAAATCAAGCAGTTGCAGAGTACGTTCACTTATTACGTCATAATCACCGCCTACTACAATCTTTGGGTGTTGTACCACAGAAAGTTGCTGGCTTAATTAATCAGTTAGAACTTGACGGAGGAGGAGCCAAAATTTGTGGTGCTGGAGCCATTGCTGGCGATGCTGCTGGCTTGGTACTGGCTTGCAGTGGTTTAAAGCCAGTTGAGCCTCTAGTTCAAAGGGCTCGGGCTTGGGGTTACCATTGCTGGCCACTGGTTCCTGCGGCTAAAGGTGCTAGCGTTGTCGCTATGTGATCGAGTTGTTATCATATCAGCCCCAGCTAATACCATTATATTGGGTGAACATGCAGTTTTACATGGCTATCCTGCTTTAGCCTGTGCCTTACAGCAGCGCATATGGGTAGCACTGGAAGCTACCAACGATGGTTTCTTATGGGTGAATTCCCAATTAACCCAGTATCGTGCGCCACTAGCAAATATTACGGATCACCCCCAGTTGCGCTTTGTTCTGGCAGCAGCGCGGCGTTATCGATCATCATTAACTGGCCTAAAAATCACGATACACTCAGATTTTTCTCATACACTCGGGCTGGGTTCATCCGCAGCAATCACTGTAGCGATGGTCGCAGGTTTGGAGCAACTGTTATACGGACAATATAACCTCCAGAAAATAATGTGCACAAGCCTGCAATTAGTACGTTATATTCAGGGTAGTGGCTCAGGTTGTGATCTGGCAGCTAGCGCCTACGGTGGCCTGATCGCCTATCAGGCTGACCCAGTACAGGTGACTAAATTAAATCTATCGGCAATAGAGTTATCCGAGTTACCGCCTATGGCTTTAATCTACAGCGGTTACAAAACACCAACGTCAGATGTAATTGCCCAAGTAGCACAAGCTGCAAGAAACAAGCCTAAATATTATGCCCAATTGTATAAAGTAATGGGACGTTGCGTTGAACTAGCCATCGTAGCACTACAGGAACAATCCTGGTCAACTCTAGCAAAACATATTAATCACTATCACCACTTGTTACAACAATTAGGGGTGAGTGATGCCACACTTGACCGGATAACTGATATGAGTATTAAACAGTACGCCATGGCAGCCAAGGTTTGTGGTTCTGGATTGGGTGATTGTGTCTTTCTACTAGGACAACAGCAACTGCATGGCTGGAATCGGCCCCAGTTAGCACTGCGTATCGACAGCCAAGGCTTGCGTCAGGAATTAGATTGGCCTGAATCAGGAAAGTAGCTTATGCAGATAGTAAAATTAGTATCCAGATTGCTAGCTTCTCATTACCGAGACCAGCCACAATTGGCTCAATCTCAAGCCTATGCACCAAGTAATATTGCATTGAGCAAATACTGGGGTAAACGTGACACTAAACTTAATTTACCAATAACTGGTTCCCTATCCATTTCCCTAGCCAAACACGGTACTCAAACTCAACTAAAGCCAATTGATGATGCAAATCATCGCATCTACCTGAACCATAAATTGGTGGAACCCACAACGCCTTTCGCGCACAAAGTAGTTACTTGGCTGAAATGGGTTTTGCCAGCTGGACTAGTTCTGGAAGTAAAAACCTATAATAGTGTCCCCACAGCAGCAGGTCTGGCATCTTCGGCTAGCGGTTTTGCTGCCTTGGTACAGGCTACAAATCGCCTGATGGGGTGGGAATTACCAGATAAAAAGCTCTCTATCCTAGCACGCCTAGGTAGTGGTAGTGCATGCCGTTCACTATGGCATGGTTTTGTGGAATGGTATGTAGGCGAATGCGATGACGGAAATGACAGTTTTGCTGAACCATTACCTTACGTATGGTCACAATTAAGACTTGGCTTGTTGCAGATAAGTACTGAAAATAAGACAGTGTCATCTCGCCAAGGGATGTTGCACACAGTTCAAACCTCAACCTTGTATAAAAAGTGGCCGGATCAAACAACCACTGATCTGCGACAGATTCGCAGCGCCATAGTGGCACAGGATTTCGAAGCACTCGGGGCGACTGCTGAACGTAATGCCATGACAATGCATGCGACCATGATGGCAGCCTGGCCACCACTGGTATACTGGAAACCTGAATCAGTTGCCACTATGCATCAAGTCTGGGATCTACGTCGACAAGGCATACCAGTTTACCTAACTATGGATGCAGGGCCCAACATAAAATTGTTATTTTTAAAACAAGACCAGGTCGTGTTACAAGATATATTCAACCAATTGCAAGTAGTTGCACCATTTCAGCCCTAGCTATCATTGAGGTGGTTACTATAGACAATAATATATGCGCTTGGCAGGTGACCGCATCTCACCACAATTGGTATTCAATAATGAGGGTAACACAGGTTTAACGGCACAGTTAAGTAAGGGTATTACCATCATATCACCCAAACTAGACATTCCAAATGGCTAAATTTTGACGAAAAAATCACCTGACTTACAGACTTGGTCTTAATCCCGTTAAAAAATGGGCTCAGGCAAACGTCACTCGAAAACAAAAGTGCTGTGATGTTAGCACCTTATTTTCAGTGTAAATGAAGTATATAAGTAAGTTATAAAAAATAAGATGAAAGATTTAGGTACAATTAAAAAATACTAGATCCAAATAATACCTAAAGACTATTAGTCTCTTGCGGGCCTACCAGGCTCAAACCCAAGTTAAAATTACTTTACTACACATAGAAAAAGCACTACTTATGCCTTAATGAAAAGTGGTACCAATTAAAGTCTAATTACTTTGATATAGGCAGATCAATATAATTGATCTGTTTGGTAGATATAAACGTACCTATACAGGAATACCTTCAGAATTTATTGAAAGTAAAGCGTTATAAAATACACTTCCTCATTTTAAAAATGAATATAATATCCCTGAAGCACAACCAATACTTATTCAAATACAAGAAAGCCTCACAGATGACTCCAGTCGATGCTTAACAGGGCAAGGTATTTACTCGGATGGTGCTAACTACGTATTACTGTTATGCCTAATAACCTTTCCCCTGAGTTAGTACTACTCGCTGGATGACATGAACTAATTAGGGAAGTTAATTTAACTAGACAACATAAACAAAATGCGCCGTGATTATTCCAGTAGGGATGAACACTTTTAAATCGTTAGCAAGCTGTTCTGATACGCTCAAAACAACCATTTGAGAACAACCACAGCACCTTGTCCCACTATTTACCTGCTCAGTAATGTCGCGTTACTGAACAGGCTTACTTGCAAAGTAATCAAAAAATAAAGTTATTACCAACTGATGGCTTAGCCAAACGTAAATTACACAAAATTATTTGCAAAATCACTTAGATACTAAAGCAGTTCATTTAGGTTTAGACTTACTACCAGTACTGGTCTTACCACTGCTACCTTGAGCTTTATTTTTGGCTTGGCTCTTGGCTTGAGCCTTGGCCTGGTCCTTGGCTTGAAATCTGGCCTGATCTTTAGTTTGGGACTTAGCCAGGTCTTTACTGCGATCTTGAGCTTGAACTATAGCCTGATCCTGTTCTGGAAAATTTTCCTTACTTGCTAGTGTAATATCTTTTTTACGTTCAAAACTTGTGAATTTCTCATCAATAATTTTGTCAATATTTTCATCATTCTTACCGGCTAAATCAGACATTGGCACAAATAAAACATCGTCTTCATATATGATGAATAAGTTATTATTAATGACACCAACTTGCTCACCAGCACCTTCATTATAATTATGTCTTAGTTTCTGCTTTGTTTGTTCCGATGCACCATCGTACAGATTTCCATCTGAACCGATAACTTGACCTGTTTTAAATGTCAAACCGTAACTACTGTTACTAACAAAAACCAACGTTAGTACTAAGCTATAAAGTATATTGAGCTTTAACATAATACTACCCTCAAAGAAATCATTATTTGAATACATAGAACTCTTTAAAATACTGTAGAGCATAATGATGAGATCTTAGAATTTGACTGAAGACCTAACTTACTAACTAAAGTAAGCTACCACGGTGTTTGATCAATTATTTATCTAATCTCAGTATTCCCTACAAATTTTATATTCTTTCTATAATGCCAGTGAAAACAATATGACTAATACATCGTATTACAGCATGTGAATAACATATTACCATGAAAAAAACCCATTTTAACTAGGGGGCGTCACCGATTAAAGTAGTTATCGCAATCGTTTGTAGCCTTGTCGTACTAGAGCACTCTGACAAGATTTAGCAGAAAGATCTGGCAGCTAGCATACTACAGTTACCCATTATAACCGTTGTTTCACAAGTGGGCACTGGGAGATTATTATGGCACTGCCACGAGATAAGGGAAATTAAAACAAAACGATCGATCCATGCTATATTGAGTAATATTCGATCATTTGGGGTTTTATAATTGCTAAGACACCCTGGCTCAGTTATTTAAGATAAGGTGCCTAAACATAGCAATACATGGCGGTATTACAAGTATTTGGATCATCGCACCAGTTTGATGGTCCAACCATAGGGATGTAACAACTGCCTGACCCGTTCACGTTGGTCACCCTGAAGTTGCAACTGTCCATGCTTGATAGAGCCACCAGTGCTGATTTTCTGCTGGAGTTGTTTAAGCAATTGCTTAAGTTCATCTGATGGCATAGGAATACCAGTGATATAGGTCATACCCTTACCTTTACGCCCCTTGGTTTCATAACCAATACGAACCTCACCGTCGCCTTGAATGGACTGTTGTTGACGACACTGACATTGAACTGACGGGTACTTACAGGATGGACATAAACGGCCTTTTTCGGTGGTGTAGACTAGTCGACACATGATAATTTAATTTTTTAATGTGTGGGTCGTGTGTTTCCCCATTGCTACTGCATTTCCAGTAATGGTAGTGACTGAATCAGGTAGATGGTGACTGTTTTATGGTGACCAGATTGCTGCAGGGATGATTGGTTGTGCCACCCCACCATTGCTGCGCCCAGTTTTCGAGTTGATTTGTCTTGATTAGCTTACGGATTTCATCAATATATTCAAGACCACGGGAAGAATAGTGGTTTAATCCAACAACCAACGCACGACCTGTCATAATCTCATTATGGTTGATGAGACACTGTCGAATCTGACGCAACTTCGAGTAGCTCGGATGGGTATTCAAATTAGCAATATAAGCATCAACTGATTGTTGTGGAGTATCAAAGCGCCGTACCTCGTGATTAGAACCACTATTACGTTTAGCTGGAACCAGTCCACAACCTGCCCTGAAACACCACTGACCAAATAAATTATTACCATGCAAGGCAAAGCGCGATGTCCCCCAAGCACTCTCATTAGCAGCCTGGGCTAAGATAAGGGATTTAGGAATCATGTTAACCTTGTACAACAGTAACTCTAGCTGCTGATCTGGATAGATAGCTTTGATTCGATAAGCCTTACTAAGAATTTTCAGATGATTCACTTGTTGCTGCGTTATATCCTTGGGATTGATACGTTCTAACTGTTGGCGCAAACTGAGAACTTTGGCATTGGCAGCATCAGCTAATGGACTCAAGTAGCCAAAAAAAGCTTCTTTTTTGTCGCGAGCACTAGCATATTGAGAAAAATTTGGCAAAAAATTTGTAGATGAGTTTTCATCTACTTTGTTAGGACCTAACTTGGTCAGTGGTTCATCATTCATAGACTTACCATTTTGTTGAATAGCTGATTGGATAGATTCTTGAGACTGTGTGCTATTACGCTCAGTACTACAACCTACCAGTAATGCAATAAATCCTGTTGCAAGTTTCACGGTTAGCAAGACTATAGTTAAGTTCTTAGCCATCTTTATCTTCTAATTACCTTAAGATTGATATTGATTAAGACTTAGGCAGTGCAATTATTAATCCAGATGATTAAATTTTTCCAATAATTTAGTAATTCCATCTTCCCAATGTGCTCGCTCATCACTGAGTCTTTGGTTAATAATTTTCAATTCTTCAATTTCAACCCGCAATACCTCAACTTCATCAATCAAGGCGCGGACTTTACTATCTAGCTGTTCAAGTAATTGATTTTGCATAACTATCTTTAACGGTAAATATTGAATTACAGTTCGTTGGTGCGATATGCGGCTAACTGCTCTGGAGTAGCAGGAGTCTGGTGCAGGCGTTTCCAATCCTTATAAGGCATACCATAAATTTTTGCACGTGCAACCTCGTAATCTATAGATAATCCTTGTTCCTGTGCCGCAGCTAAATACCACTTGGACAAGCAATTGCGGCAAAAGCCTGATAAGTTCATCAAATCGATATTTTGTACGTCCTTGCGTTCGTCTAGGTGTCGCAGTAAACGTCGGAAAGCGGCTGCCTCTAATTGTGTCTGAGTATTTGAATCCACCTTAACCTATCCTGATATCCTGATCATATAATCACCCAATTATAGCCAGTTGTGAGCCCATAAACCACCCTGTCAACCATGAAATCCATAATTGCTCAGTGGAACAATAAATTACAACAATTGCAGGCAAATACAGGAGTTAAGCAATGGTCTCCTTTCCTTAATTAGATTAAATGGTTATGATACAGTAAAAATGAACTAGGATTTGAACGATTATTGTAGCAACCAAACTTAAAAAGTAACAACGCAATAGATTTTAAGCTACAACATACCTGCTTCTGGGTAAGGAAAATATAATTTTTTGAAAAACTAAATATAACCATAAAAATTTATTTTATAATTGATCTTCAGTTATAGATTTTTTATGCTCAAAAAAGAGCTGGCAATGGTCGATCCGTGACTGGTGAGTCTGTGCTGAGCCATTCGGATCAAGACATCGGGAGTGATTTGATGGGACCTTTGGGACCTCGTATATAAATAAACCTGCTGCATTGGCTAATTTTAATCATTCAACCAAGGCAAGGTGCATACTTGGCCTCCTATTCTGTATCCATAGAATGTATACTCACAGCATAGTCTGTCAATTGCATGCATTTGCGTACCTGTTTAGGGGCAGCCAGATTAAAACATAACTTATGTCAATTCGAAGCACATCACCATGATATTAGAACAAACCAAAGGAGGCTCAGCACGCGGTTAAGAATAACTGAATGAATTAACGAACGGTCCCAGTTACCAAAATAGGGGCAACATGCCATGAATATGAACACACACATTCCTTAAAAATGAGGGAAAGAAAGATGAATTTCAAGACAATATTGCAGATTGGTGTAGCGGTTTTTACCGCTACAAGCGTGTACGCCGGTCAGTATCAGGATTATCAGATCCAGTATCTGCAGGAGGCGAGCGTAGAAGAAACAGGTGAAAAAGATAAGAAGGCGGGCAATTATTTTGCTGCATTAGCTGCCAAGTCTGTCGAAGAGAATCGACCCGTGGAATTAGCCGACCTACCCAGGCACTGGCAATCTGCAGCGCAAAGAGGTCGCACACCGAAGTACCGTGCCCGTTTGCTGGAACTTGAAGGTGTTGTTGACGCAATGAGCATGGTTCAGCGTGAAGCCAACGCTGAGTTTGCGGCCCGTTTGCAAGTCTGTCTGTTCCATGCGCGTCACGAAATGTCAGAGTCACTCTGGGATAAAATTGATACTGCAAAATACATGGAGTGTGCAGAGGCTGCAAACGCTCAGATTGTACTTGTAGAGACACCTGCCAGTGATAGTGAATCGGTCAACGAGCTGCCTATTAGCAACGTTATTGCTGATGTTATTGGCATCAATGGCCTCGACGGAGATTTGCCGCCGGCTAATCCGGGGGAATGTTACGCTCGCGTCTACACTACTGCTGTTCAAGAGAACAAAGACTATCAGGTGCTTAAGAAGCCTGCATCGTCCCGGGTCGAGATTGTTCCGGCTGTTTATGAGACCATTGAAGTTCGCCGCCTGGTGAAAGAAGCATCAAGCATGATCACAGAAGTCCCAGCGGTTTATGAATCAGTTGCTGAGACGATCCTGATCAAGGAAGCATCAACCAGAATTACTGAGGTTCCAGCGACTTACAAAACAGTTGAAGAGCGGGTTCTTCTCAAGGAAGCGAGCACACGCCTGGAGGAAGTACCAGCGGTTTATGAATGGGTAGAAGAGCGTGTTATTGATACACCTGCGCATACTGCCTGGAAGGAAGGTGGAAAGATAGTTGAGAAGATTGACGGTACGTCTGGCCAGGCCATTTGTCTGGTGGAAGTTCCTGCCACGTACAAGACGCTGAGGAAGCGGATATTACAGTCAGCGGCGAACACGCAAACGATTGCAGTTCCAGCTGAGTATAAGACAGTAACCAAGCGGGTACTGGATAAGCCTGCTACAACGAAGGTTACTAATATTCCGGCTGAATATGAAACATTTAACAAGCGTATTCTTAAGACTCCAGCAAAGACCAAGGTTACTGCGGTTCCAGCTGAGTACACAGTTGACAAGGTGAAGAAGCTGGTTACACAGGCAACCACTCGCACGATTGCGACTGAACCAGAATATGAGACAGTAACGAAGACATCCATTGTGACGCCAAGCAAAGTGGAATGGCGTCAGGTTTTGTGTGATGTTAATTTAACCAGGAATCGGATTTCCGGGATTCAGGACGCGCTTATGAGTGCTAACTATAATCCTGGAGTATCGCGGGGCGAGTTGAATGCTGAGACCATGGATGCGATTACCATATTCCAACAGGACAATCAGTTGGCTACTGGCGGCATCACATATGAGTCTGTCCGTTTACTTGAGAAGTAGATATCTACTTTAATAACTCAGGGCAGCTGATTAAAAATCAGCTGCCCAATTTTATATAAGGTTAGTTATTGCCCAGTAGAAATATCTGCCACAAAAAAACTTGTGATTCCATTTTAATTTGCTTAACATAAAATTTTTTAAAGACGATTGAATAGCAAAAATTCAATCATAGTTTTATTTATAGTCAATTATCAGAAAGTAACCTAGTTTGTTTCGTATCATGACAATCTGGAATTGACTCAAACATGGAATACTGGCTTATTTATTTACGAACGTTACCTTGCCAGAAGTAGCCGCCCGCATTGATTTTCTGCGACATTAATGGTCGGAACCCACTGGTTTAGTGACTCCCAAAAGAGTCTCAAGGGCACACTCAACCTAATAAATAACCGCTATACTCAAAAAGGAAACTTTATGAAAATTAAACAAATATTACTGACTATTACAGCCATTGTAACGTCGGTTGCCTGTCTGAATAACGCCTATGCAGATGGCCATACCACTAGAGGCAATCATCATGTCGGGATTGGATATTCGCAAATGAATTCCACCACTGTTGCCGGAACTACCACCAGTTTAAACTTAAGCAGCGTATCGGTTGCCTTGGGTACTGCGCTCAATGACAATTTCTCGGTAGAAGCTCGTTTTGGCTTGGGTTCAAAAGATCATACTAGCAGAAAAATAGACAAGACCTATGGCGCATATTTGAAAGCAGGTATGTATTTATCTCAAAATCTGTATCCCTATGCAATATTAGGTTATTCAAAAGCAAATATCAGATCATCTGCTGACGGTAGCACTGTAAGGGAATCGGATGTGTCAGTTGGCCTGGGTATTAATGTAGACTTTATGCAATCTGACATAGACGTGGCCCTTGAGTATATGAGATATGTGCAGGAAACCAACTTGAAGATGAATAGTTTAAGTGCATCTTTGTATAGTTACTTCTAAGCTGAAAGGACCCAGTTATTTTGAGTTTATGAGCCATAACCTGCTCTGAGACTCCATATTGATGATAGAGAGTTACCCGTTTTGATATGGATGTGTGTCCATGAATCAAAACAAACCAGGGTAACTCTTTGATCTTGGAAAACCACAATTTAATTCTCAAATATAAAGTCGGTCTGCACAAATCTGCTTCAAAAAATTCTGAATATACTAAAAGTCTTAAAAACTATTGTAATAGTTGTATGATATTATTCTGTTCTGGTATCTTGAAACAGATAGATTACTTTTTTATGTTGTAATGGTAATAGCAATTCTCTCACTAACGCTGGCTGTGGTTACTTTAGTACCAACCGCCACTTATCCCAAGCTATGTTGTTTATTAATCTTTAACAGGACAGCCAAGCCTACTTAATTATCGCGCAGAATAAGTGGTGAATTTAAGATTTAATAGGTTTTTAGGCCCTATAACCTGAATCGCTCTCAAATGAACCTTATAATTTAGGTACCAGAGGCACAGTATTATCCTCATCAATAACTTAATCTCTCAGTTTATTATGAACTCAAGGCTCTTGCACCACGAATTTCAGAGCAAAGACGAACTTAGCCAAAGATTTATGTAAACATTAGGTTTTTCCATTTATTCATTAGCAGCACTTGATTCCACCACACTATTTTACTAAGCATTACCTACGCTTAGTAAAAAATACTATTAGACCGATGGTTGATTTAGCTAACTTGTGTAAGAGGAATCACCTCAGCTGCTGCATGTGTATAACTTTCAAGCTGATCGAAATTAAGATAGCGATAGATATCATCCGCCATACTGTCAATACGATTGGCATATTGCATATATTCAGCCACCGTAGGCAAGTGTCCTAACAAAGCAGAAACCGCTGCTAATTCCGCAGAAGCTAAATATACATTCGCTCCAGTACCTAGGCGATTAGGAAAATTACGTGTTGAGGTTGAAACCACTGTAGAATTGTCTGCTACCCGAGCTTGATTACCCATGCACAAGGAACACCCTGGCATTTCCATACGTGCACCGGCACGCCCAAAGATATTGTAATAGCCTTCCTCAACTAACTGACTGGCATCCATCTTGGTTGGTGGCGCAACCCAAAGCCGAGTTGGAACCTCCTTTCCAGCTGCCTCAAGCAATTTTCCAGCAGCTCTAAAGTGTCCAATATTGGTCATACAAGATCCAATGAATACTTCATCAATAGTCTGGCCTGACACGGCAGATAGTAATTTTATATCATCGGGGTCATTGGGACAGGCAACCATAGGTTCAACTACTTCATCCATATTGATTTCAATAATAGCAGCATATTCAGCATTCACATCGGCACTCATCAAGTGTGGCTTTTTCAGCCACTGACACATACGCTCAATACGTCGTTCAATAGTGCGCTGATCGCCATAACCTTCACTAATCATCCATCGTAACATGGTCACATTAGAATTTAGGTATTCAATAACAGGGGCTTGATCAAGTTTAATGGTACAACCAGCAGCAGATCGTTCAGCAGAAGCATCGGACAATTCAAACGCTTGCTCTACTTTTAGATCAGGTAAGCCTTCAATTTCGAGGATACGGCCAGAGAAAATGTTTTTCTTACCTGCTTTGGCAACTGTGAGTAAACCTGCTTTAATAGCATAGTAGGGTATAGCATTAACTAAGTCTCGCAGGGTGATGCCAGATTGCATGGTCCCTTTGAAACGCACAAGTACAGATTCAGGCATATCCAACGGCATTACCCCAGTAGCAGCAGAAAATGCTACAAGGCCAGAACCGGCAGGAAAGGAAATACCCAGGGGAAAGCGGGTATGGGAATCACCACCTGTACCTACTGTATCAGGAACCAGCATTCGATTGAGCCAAGAATGGATAACACCATCTCCAGGCCGCAATGATACACCACCTCGATTCATCATAAAATCAGGCAAAGTATGGTGAGTATGGACATCAACTGGTTTGGGATACGCGGCAGTATGACAGAAGGACTGCATGGTTAGATCAGCAGAAAACCCCAAGCAAGCCAAGTCTTTGAGTTCGTCTCGAGTCATGGGCCCAGTAGTATCCTGGGAGCCAACAGTAGTCATTTTGGGTTGACAGTAAGTACCAGGGCGAATGCCCTCTACATCGCATGCAAGGCCTACCATTTTCTGCGCCAAGGTGTAGCCTTTGCCAGTATCTACTGGCTGTTCTGGTTTACAGAACAGGCCAGAAGCTGGCAGACCTAGTTCCTGACATGCCTTGTCAGTCAAACCACGACCAGTGATGAGCGAAATTCGGCCACCAGCACGCACTTCATCCAGTAATACAGGTGTTTTAAGACTAAATTGAGATAGCACTTTATCTGTATTATGGTTACAAACTCGTCCCTCATATGGATAGATATCAATGATATCACCCATACAAAATTGACTTACATCCATTTCTAGAGGCAAAGCGCCAGCATCTTCCATAGTGTTAAAAAAGATTGGTGCAATTTTACCACCAATACAAAAGCCACCTGAACGCTTGTTAGGAATATGAGGAATGTCATCGCCCATATGCCATAACACAGAGTTGGCAGCTGACTTACGAGAAGAGCCAGTACCAACCACATCACCTACGTAAACCAGCGGAAAACCTGTAGCTTTCAACTTATTAATTTGTGTAATGGGGCCTAAAGTGCCAGATTGATCAGGATTGATTCCATCTCGCTTCATTTTTAGCATGGCATTAGCATGTAGGGGAATGTCTGGACGAGTAAAGGCATCTGGGGCTGGAGATAAATCATCGGTGTTAGTTTCACCGGTGACCTTAAATACCGTCAAAGTGATTTTCTCTGGCAGTGGGCTACGCTGGGTGAACCATTCAGCTGACGCCCATGACTGCAGGATAGTCTGGGCATGATTGTTACCTGATTTGGCTTTCGTTGCCACATCGTGAAAAGCATCAAACATTAGCAAAGTATGGGACAGTGCTTTTACCGCAGTGGGCGCCAGAGCCTCATGATCCAGACAACTAATCAGTGGTGCAACATTGTATCCACCCAGCATAGTGCCAAGTAAATAGGCAGCTTGTTCGTCAGTAACTAAAGGGGAATAGGTTTCACCACGGGTAATAGCTGCCAGGAAGCTAGCCTTAATATAGGCCGCCTGATCAACACCTGCAGGAATTCGGTTGCGCAGCAAATCCAACAGAAATTGTTCTTCGCCAGCTGGCGGATCTTTCAGCAGTTCAACTAAAGCTGCAGACTGATCTGTATCCAAGGGCTTGGCAGGGATACCCAATTGGGCTCTTTCAGCGACATGATTACGATATGCATTTAACACGTGATGACCTCTTTTAATATGAATCTGGTACGGGCGTACTCAGTCAGCTATATGCTCTCTTCTCAATTCTCATTATAACATGCAAAAGCTGTTACTGACCAAATCTAGAAGCCAGCTAATACAACATAAATTATTGAAAATAATAACAATAAATTTTACTTCTAAGATAGTATAAATATACTGGGGGGTTAATTAAAAGTGACCTAGCTATATACTAAGCTGTAGCATTATAACTTACTGAAATGCTAGACTGTAAGTCCATGTTAAGCTGATATTAATCATCAAATCCTAGGCCATCAAATGCCCAAACAATTGTTTGAATTAAATTAGTTTTTAGTTAGCAGCACACCCAATGCCTGGATTGAACTTGCATTAGAAAAACAGGATACGTTATTAATTGATCACGCGCATTGTGAAAAAAAGGCAGCGGCAGCAGCAATACAATTGATGTTTCATTATCCTACTGAAGTTGAACTGCTGCAAACAATGTCACGTATTGCCCGTGAAGAACTGATTCACTTTGATCAAGTATGTCGTATAATGCAGACGCGTAATATTCGTTATGGACATTTATCTGCTTCACGCTATGCCTGTGGTTTACGTCATCTAACCCGAAGCTATGAGCCTGGCAGATTAATTGACAGGCTAATTATTAGTGCTTTTATCGAAGCTCGTTCCTGTGAGCGGTTCGCTTGTCTAGTGCCACATCTTGATAATGAGCTCTCCTGGTTTTATCGTTACCTGCTTAAATCAGAGGCACGTCACTATCAGGATTACCTTGCACTTGCAAAAAGCATCGCTGTACGTCAGCTTGGAAAACAGTGTAATCTATCACAGCGGATTGAGTTACTTCGTCAACAAGAAACTGAATTGATTCAGGCAATAGATTCCGACTTTCGCTTTCATAGCGGTTTGCCAACTGCAGCCTAGGAAAAAATCATGCCCACAAAATTTATACAGGCCAATGTATTAATGCTATTGGCCGCAGCAATTTGGGGCTTTGCCTTTGTAGCCCAGCGCGTGGGTATGGAGTCTATGGGGCCACATTTATTCAACAGTATCCGCTTTATCATCGGAGCCTTGGTGCTCTTACCTTTATTGTTTTGGTTCACACATTCAAGCCCTAAAGAAACAAATAAAGTCCCATTTAAGTATCTGATGTTAGGTGGTTTACTAGCTGGTGTATTTTTATTTGCTGGAGCGTCCTTACAACAAGTAGGATTGCAATACACTACAGCAGGCAAAGCTGGATTCATTACTGGGCTATACATTTTTTTTGTGCCTTTGATTGGCCTTTTTTTGGGGCAACGTACCGGATCAGGTACTTGGTTGGGAGCACTGCTGGCGCTGTACGGCTTATACCTGCTAAGTGTCCGTGAAGACTTTACACTGGCCTACGGCGATGGATTACAATTGCTTTGTGCAATCATGTTTGCTGGACATGTGCTGGTGATTGGTTATTTAGCACGGCGCATGGATACAATAAAATTATCACTAATTCAGTTCACTGTTGCTGGTGTGATAAGCTTATTCATTGCATTGTTGATTGAACCAATTAGTTGGGATATGGTGGTTGCGACCGCTGCTCCGTTACTCTATGCTGGAATTATGTCAACTGGGGTAGCTTATACGCTACAAATAATAGCACAGCAACATGCGCACCCCTCCCATGCAGCCATTATCCTCAGCTCAGAAGGCTTGTTTGCGGTGTTGGGCGGCTGGCTATTGCTGGCTGAACAATTATCTGAACGCGGCCTTATGGGTTGTACCATAATGCTAGTGGGTATGCTGGTGTCCCAATTAATGCCTAACCTGCGCTTATCACGACCCAGTACATCCTGAGTTATACCAGGCTCAAGGCAAATTTTAAATTCCCATCCTAGTGACAGGATTGTTAGGCATTGAGTATCTTAAAAATATTTGAACTGAATACCCCTCTTAGCACAACAATATCATTGATAAATACCCACATGCTTAATTTAAGTTGCAATGACAACATCCAATATTTAGCTTCAAGCATGGAACTGATAGTGCTGAAATTTTCAGCACTATCAGTTCCACAGAATAATATGATAAGTATTTGGACAACAACACATCATGACAGCAATTGAATAGATCATTAATAGCGCCTAGCATAAATATATCTGCTCTTATGCCTTTATATAGGTATCTGGCAACCAAGTTAGTATTAAATGGTATATCTTAATGTGAGGCTTTTGGAGTAATTGTGTTAAGTAGACAAACCCCAGTATGTCCTGATTGGCTGTTGCAACAGGCCCAAGCATTACCGACTATACCTACTGCAATCGTTAATGCTGGATCAAAATGGACTCTAGCCAGTGTACGACTCGCATTCACAGCAGGATTAATCGAACCTATTCTGATTGGGGAACCAAAAAAGATTACCTCATCGGCAACAGAGATACAGTGGGATATCACTAATCTGCAAGTCATTGCGGCTACAGATGAACAAATGGCCGCTCATCTTGGTGTGGCTCAGGTTCGAAAAGGTCGAGCGCAGTTATTAATGAAAGGACAATTACATACAGATGCCTTATTGCGCGCCATATTGGATAAACAAACTGGTTTACGCACTGGTGCAAGATTGAGCCACTTATTCTATATAACTGTACCAGATAGCGATAAAGCCCTTTGTATTACAGACGCAGTAATCAATGTCCAACCAGATCTACAAACTCAGTTGAGTATTTTACGTAGCGCCATAGTAGTAATGCATGCTTTGGGCTACAAGCGGCCTCGAGTTGCCCTCCTCTCAGCAACTGATATGGTAACAAAGGCTATGCCTTCCAGTATACAAGCACAGCAATTGCTGCATTTAATGACACCTACTGACCATGCCAATGCACATGTCTATGGCCCACTGGCTATGGATTGTGCTATTTCTCCGAGGGCTGCCCGCATTAAGGGTATAGCACATCCAGTAGCAGGCAATGCTGATTTGTTGATCGTACCCAATATCGAAACAGGCAACGCCCTCTTTAAACAACTAGTTTACTTTAATGCAGCAACTGCTGCTGGCATCGTTATGGGTGCCAAGGCACCAGTGGTACTAACTTCTAGAGCTGATCCCCCGACAGCACAACTAGCTGCCATAGCACTTGCTGTAATTTATACCCATCACATTCGAAAACTTAAACATAATACTGTGATATGATCTGTCTCAATGGTCATTGATGCATCAATATGAATATTTAATAGCAAAAGTCCGATTTTTAAGATACAGAGTTTAATTTTGGAGTAATTGTAGGTAACAAGACACCGCCAAAGTTGGTTCAAGGAAATAATATTAATGATAATTACTTCTGAAAACGATCTGATATGCATGAACTCATGCATCAATAGTGAACTAAATTATTTTCAACAATGAATTAGCCATCAATAAGATCTTCACGACTTAAGCCCTGTGATTCCAAGGTCATCCGAAGACGACGAAGGACATCCAATTGAATCTGGCGTACTCGTTCACGAGTTAAATGTAAAGCTTTCCCAACCTGTTCCAAGGTACAGTTCGGATATGAACGCAAACCAAAAGGGTAAGATATGGCCTCCTGTTGCTGCTTGGGTAGCCGATCTAAACAGCGTTCTATATGGCTAAGCAAGTCATCATTGATCAGGTTAGCTTCAAAACCTGAGTTTTCATCGGCAACAAGGTCAAACAAAGAAATGTATGGATCAGATGCTGAGCACTGTTCACTTGAAATAATTTGCTCACTCAACTCCAACAAATATTGGATCTTACCAACAGGTCTATCCAAATGCTTGGCAATCTTTTCTGGTGTAGGGGTATGGTTAAACTGTTGGGTCAGTTGTCTCACTGTTCTCTGACAAGCATACAAGTCTTTCAAAATATGCACAGGCAAGCGGATGGTACGGGACTGATTCATAATGGCCCGCTTTATGGCTTGGCGGATCCACCATTATGCGTAAGTCGAAAAGCGAAACCCCAATTCTGGGTTAAACTTTTCAACTGCCCTTATCAAACCTAGATTACCTTCTTCGACAAGATCGGCAAGGGGTAGACCACGATTAGTGTATTGACCAGCGAACTTGACCAGCGAACTTGACCACCAAACGCAAATTACCTTCAATCATACGCTGACGGGCTGGTTCATCACCCTCCAAAACTAGATAAGCAAAATGCTTTTCTTCCTCAACACTCAGCAAGGGAATGTTACCAGTCTCCCTGAGATAAAGGTCAATACGATCAAAGTTTTGCCCTGATATGGTTGGATTTAACTAATGAGGGCTATAGGAATAGGTAGCTTCCATACCGTTTTTCACTCTTCCTGAGCTATTTTTATGTAAAGGTGGTCGCGTTAAGCCACATCCATGACCATTTACCCGATTTATGGTAACTACAATCTATTTAAATTAATATACATCTACCGCTTCGGTAATACTAGCAGAGGATCAATTGGCTGTCCATTCTTTCGTATCTCAAAATGCAACCGTGCCTGTTGTTCAGGTCCAAGCCCAACTTTGGCAATCTTCTGGCCTGCCTTTACTAGCTCACCCTCAGCTACCAACAGCTGGCTATTGTATGCATAGGCACTCATATAGATATCATTGTGCTTAATAATGAGTAAATTGCCATACCCATGAATACCATCACCAGCATATACCACGATACCGGCCGCTACGGCTCGCACCTGTGAACCTTTAGCTACGGCAATGTCAATTCCTTTATTGAGCCCAAATTGTTCCACTAACTTACCCAGCAATGGCCATTGCCAACTCAATTTACCAGGCAACTGTGGCACAACGGACTGGGGCACTGCAAAATTATTGTTTACTGGATCTACAGCTACACTGACAGAAGTAGCTGAATCAGGTTGGTTAGCAATGGTAGGGGCCTGTGATATTTGGTCATCATTTGAGTGTTGAGTTTCATTAAGCTTTAAGCTCTGACCAATATAAATCATGTAGGGAGGAGGAATGCTGTTGGCTGTTGCTAGTCGCTTGTAGTCAAGTCCATAACGCCAAGCTATGCTGATCAGGGTATCGCCTTTCTTTACCCAATACAGTGATGGAACTCTGGAAAGGTTTGCTAAATTACTGTTCACAGTTCGGTCAGGGACGCGTAAATCTGTAACCAAAATATAACGACTGCCACCAATACCGCACGCTGAAACCAGCATAGTAATGACAGCTAATCTTAATATATACAGACCATACCTGCCAATTGGGGTAGCCTGTCTAACAATATTAAGCATCACACCACCTGCGCATCCGGTGCTGTTCTCCGAGAGAACAATAATACCAGTAGCAACCCAATAGTGAAGGCAATAATGCAAATTAGCCACTGGTTAGGTAAACCAGAAACCTGACTAAATTCCCAAGGCCATAAATTTTTATAGCGTAAAGGTACTATTTCCCCGGCATGATTGAGACGATAGGATAAAACCTGACGCCAAGGCCACAGGTTTATCGTGGCGCCAAGCATTAAACCTGATAATAAAGCTAACATCGGTATGCGATAACACTGTAGCAACCAGGCTAAGAAACGCCCAAAGGTTAATAAACCAAATGCGCCACCGACAGCAAAGCAGGCCAACACTGATATTTCCAGCTGTACCAGGCTGGATAGCATAAATGGATAAATACCCATCAGTAATAGCAAGAAACTACCAGAAATACCTGGCAGAATCATGGCGCTGACTGCTATGGCACCAGCTCCAAATAAACTTAGATATTCCCATAGGCCCAGATTAGCAGACATGTCACCCTGGATCTGTAAACTATTGATGAATAGGCTGAGTCCAATACCAGCCAGCAGCCCAGCTAGAATGACCACATTATGTAATTGTAGCTGCGACAACAGGCGATAACTAGCTGCCAAAATCATCCCCAGAAACATACTCCACAATGGCAAAGGATATAATTTAAGCAAATTCAACAGCACATGAGCTAAAGTTAATAGGCTACATCCTATGCCAGCCATCAGTGCTAACAGAAAATTGCCATCAATACGCAGCCACAACTGGGCCAGACGGCCATTGATAAGTAGTTTCAGGCTAGTGATATCTAATTTTCCTAATACTAGTAGCAACCGCTCATAGATACCGGCCAGCAGTGCTATCGTGCCACCAGAGATACCTGGCACTAAATCTGCTGCTCCCATCAGCAAGCCTGTGCCAAAAACCTTTATGAAATATGCCTTGGAAGATTCATCCATATATTGCTATTCACTCATTGCTTATCAAGCTAGACCACTCACTAAAGGCACAAATCTGGCGGTCTCTATCCGTTGCTGCTTAAACTGGTTTCCATGACGGGTAATCTTTAATAAACATTGCTCTGCATCGCCAACTGGAATTACCATACAGCCTCCATCAGTTAACTGATCCACCAGCTTTTGTGGCACTTCAGTTGGCGCTGCAGTCACTAGAATACCGTCAAACGGGCTTCGCTCAGGCCAACCCTTATAGCCATCACTGTGACGCAGTATGACATTATGAATATCTAGCTGTTGCAAGCGCCGGGCTGCTTGCTCCTGTAGTGATCGGATTCGTTCTAAACTATATACTCGAACTGCCAGCTGAGCCAAGATACAAGCTTGATAACCGGAGCCAGTACCAATTTCCAATACCCGCCGGACTGGACATGAGGCCAGTAGCATTTCAGTCATTCGGGCTACCGTATAGGCTCTAGATAAAGTCTGGTTATGGCCGATAGGCAAAGACATATCTTCATATGCTCGATGCGCCAGTGCTTCATCAACAAAGAGATGACGCGGTGTATTACAAATAATATCTAATAATTGCCGGTTACGGATGCCTGTTGCCTCCAACTGATCTACCAGCCGCATCCTGCTGCGCTGGGAAGTCATACCAATACCTTGCCAGTCATGTAGCCTCATAGGTGCTGATCCAGCCAATGGACGAGGGGATTTATGGCCATCGCGCTTAGCATAT
The DNA here is from genome assembly GCA_943787595.1 of uncultured Pseudomonadales bacterium. GTDB lineage: Bacteria > Pseudomonadota > Gammaproteobacteria > Pseudomonadales > Balneatricaceae > CALSNA01. The sequence continues at coordinate 326,996 of CALSNA010000004.1, read as the reverse complement.
CTGGCGCCAAGGGTGTTATGGATACATAACCGTGGGCAACAGCATGAAAATCAGTACCAGGCGTAGCATCCTCAACTGCTCCTACAGGGCCAATCCAGTAATAGTTTTTATCTCGTGGATGCAGAGCCTCCACAGGTCCAGGACCCATATACCGGCGACCCAACCGAGTGATCTTGAAACCTTTGAGTTGCGCTGTCGGCAAATCCGGCACATTGACGTTTAACATACAGCGCGCCGGTAGATTAATATGGTCAATTTTCTGAACCAGTTGCAAGGCAATATCCGCTGCAGTGGAGTAATGAGTATCTCCCGCTAAGGATACAGCCATGCCAGGACAGGACAGGAAACGCCCTTCCATAGCAGCTGCTACAGTACCTGAATAGAGTACGTCGTCACCCAGATTAGAACCTATATTGATGCCTGAGACAACCATATCCATATCTTGATCAAAAGCACCATTAATCCCCAAGTAAACACAGTCTGCTGGCGTACCATCAACTGCAAATTGACCATTGTCCCGCATCATAACCTGCAGTGGACGACTCAAGGTCAAGGCGTGACTGCTACCACTGAGATCACGATCCGGAGCAATCACAGTCACTGGGTAAGAACAGCTTAGTCGAGCTACCAAATGCTGCAACCCAATTGAGTTAACACCATCATCGTTGGAAATCAGCAAATGCATCAATCACTCCTAGTCATCAGACTGCTGTCCTTTTATCTCTATTACTAAAAACCAGTTGCAAAGGCAGTGCTTGTAGAACATTGGCGGCATTAGAACCACATAATGATGAAAATCCAATTTTAGCACATCAGTAGCAAAGCACGGCCAATACAACTATCTTGGGTGATACTCACAAACTAAACTGCTAAGACCATAATCTTTATTGTTATAAATAACACAAAGAATCCTACATTCACTAAAATATCATATATCTGCCGTAGGTGCTGGTTACCATGACCAAACTGCTATTAGGCTAAATAATTAATCACCATCTTAAGACCGATTTACCTAATCATTTTATAAGCGGATATATTACCGGTATGGTTATACTGGTATACATCATGTGTATAGGTTAATGGCACGCCCATTGCCCAGCTAAGGGATAGAGCTATGTAATAAATTCTAGTCTAACTCGTACCATTCTGATAAATGCACATTAAATTAGTATTGTAACATCATATGGCGGTCCTTAAGTGCTGCATAACTGACTTGACGTTGGTGAGTTGTAGTGAGGTTTCCAGTGAACCACAAAATGAGTATTGGTACCCCAATTGAGGATTTACAAGTAAACAAACCTATCTTCACTTTGTAGCTCAAAAGCACTATATCAACTTTGTAATAGCTTGGCCGCGCACTAAACACTGCTTTAATTAATAACACAGTCATAAAACGAGCCAGGCCTAGATAAAGAATATTGCCCAAGAATACATTACTCATTAACTAACTGGTAAAAAGTTTCCTTAGGCTTGACCAAACCCAGTTCACTACGAGCCCGTTCTTCAATAGCTGAAAGACCCTCTTTCAAGTCTAATACTTCAGCCTGTAATTGATCATTGCGCACTTGTAGATTTTGGTTTACGCGCTTCTGCTCAGAAATACGCTGTTCCAATCGCCATACTTCCAGCAATCCACCCTGCCCCCACCATAAACGCCATTGTATAGTCACCATAATCACCATTAACAAGCCAATCAGATACTTCATAAAAAAATTATCCTGAACGCTTATCTCGTACTGCACTTGTATTGCAAGATAAAATCGCATAGCCAAGAGTTATTGGCAAGCAATAACGTAGCAATACCCTATGGCCACATAAAATGTTCGGTCAACATTAAACAGCGCAACTAATTGTGTTAAGAATTTTGTATTAACTTGCAACTGTGGGAGGTCATATAAGGATTCAACTTAAGACACAAATGTAATACTACCGTAGTCCAGCCTATTGTCCTTTAATTTCAACGCGACCGCGGTAGGGTACCTGACCTATCAATTCTTCCTCAATCCGTAACAGGCGATTGTACTTGGCAACTCGATCTGAGCGACATAGTGAGCCGGTCTTAATTTGTCCAGCGCAGGTTGCTACGGCTAAGTCAGCTATAGTGGTATCTTCAGTTTCACCAGAACGATGGGATATCACGGCAGCAAAACCAGACTTCTGAGCCATTCTAATAGCCGCAAGAGTTTCACTCAACGTCCCAATTTGGTTAAGTTTAATTAGAATCGCATTACCGATATTTTGTGCAATGCCACGCGCCAGTATATCGGTATTGGTGACAAACAGATCATCACCCACAAGTTGTATGCGCTGACCAGCCAAGTCAGTCAACTGCCGCCAACCACCCCAGTCGCTTTCATCCATACCATCTTCAATAGAGACTATAGGGTATTTATACGTCAAATGATCCAAATAAGCAGCAAAATCGGTTGCATCAAAGCTTTTTTCTTCACCCACAAGGTTATATTGCCCATTGCAGTAAAATTCTGATGCTGCACAGTCAAGCGCCAAGGTAACATCTTCACCCAGCCGATAGCCTGCTTTGGCTACTGCTTCAGCAATCACTTCAAGAGCTGCTTCATTCGACGGCAGGTTAGGAGCAAAACCACCTTCATCTCCCACGGCGGTATTCAAACCTCGAGTCTTTAATACAGACTTAAGACTATGGAAAATTTCCACACCACAACGCAAAGCTTCAGCAAAATTTACTGCTGCAACAGGCTGCACCATGAACTCCTGAATATCTACATTGTTATCGGCATGCTCACCACCATTGAGGATATTCATCATGGGCAATGGCATGCTGTAATGGCCAGGATTACCATATAAATCGGCAATATGGGCATACAGGGGAATGCCCTTATACTGCGCAGCAGCCTTGGCTGCTGCTAGAGATACTGACAAAATAGCGTTGGCACCTAACTGCTCCTTGTTTGATGTACCATCCAAATCAATCATGGCCTGGTCTAGAATCATCTGGTCAGTTGCATCAAATCCTTTCAGGCATCGGTGGATGGAGCCAATAACAGAGGCTACGGCCTGTTGTACCCCTTTGCCCAAATATCGTTTTGGATCCTGATCACGTAACTCCAGTGCCTCCCGTGAACCAGTCGAAGCACCTGAAGGAACGCAGGCAGTACCAGTAGCACCACCGATTAAAATTACATCTGCTTCAATAGTAGGGTTACCCCTTGAGTCAAGAATTTCACGGGCTCTGATATTATCGATCAATGATTTCATAACAGACTCCAAAAGAATGATATAACAAAATCCTAGGTGAGTTGAATTTTTGCAGACTGCGCCAAAGCAGCCTCAACAAAGCCTTCGAACAGACCGTGACCATCTCTGGGTGTAGAGGTGAATTCAGGATGAAACTGACAGCCTATGAACCAAGGATGATTCTGAATCTCAATTATTTCCACTAGATTATCGTCCACCGACCTACCAGACACTATCATCCCTTTTTGAATCAGTTGGGGCAAGAATTGGTTGTTGACTTCATAACGGTGTCGATGTCGTTCTAGAATAATTTCGCTGTTATAACACTGGGCTGCCAGTGACTTTGGGGCTAACTTGCACTGCTGAGCACCCAGACGCATGGTACCGCCAAGGTTAGAACCAAGATCGCGGTGTTCAACCGAACCAGTGCGATCAAGCCATTCAGTAACAAGGCCAACCACAGGATAATTCGTCGTTGAATCAAATTCACTGCTATGAGCACCTGCAAGACAAGCAACGTTACGGGCATATTCAATCACAGCAACCTGCATACCTAGACAGATACCCAGGTAAGGAATACCATTTTCTCTGGCATATTTAACCGTTTTTATCTTACCTTCGATGCCTCGTTCACCAAAGCCACCTGGCACTAATATGGCATCAATATCAGACAGAAGGCAAGTACCCTCATGAGCCACTCGCTCTGAATCAATAGCCAAAATCTTAACTTCCGTTAATGTTCTGATACCAGCATGGTTGAGTGCTTCAATCAGGGACTTGTAAGCATCCAAAAATTCCGTATACTTACCTACGACAGCTACCGTTACCTGATAAGTTGGGTTTAACTTGGCATGTGCAACCTGATCCCATTCTCGCAAATCCGGCTCAATAGTCTGTAGACCAAATCGCTCTACCACAATCTTATCTACACCTTGTTGACCCAACTGGCGAGGAACATCATAGATAGTTTTAGCATCGGGTAGCGCAATAACTGCCTGTTCACTTACATTGGTAAATAACGCAATTTTCTGGCGCTCAAGAGCATCAATGGCTACCTCGGAACGGCATACTAGAACATCTGGTTGAATACCAATGGAGCGCAGTTCTTTTACTGAGTGTTGGGTGGGCTTGGTTTTCGTTTCGCCTGCTGTAGCAATATATGGCACTAAGGTCAGGTGGATAAACAAGGTACTGTTAGAGCCTAGCTCAACTTTCATCTGACGCACAGCTTCTAGGAATGGCAATGATTCTATATCCCCCACAGTGCCACCAATTTCAACCAGTACAATTTCAGCACCCTGGCCTCCTGCATATACGCGCCGTTTTATTTCATCGGTAATATGCGGAATAACCTGTACAGTGCCACCTAAATAATCTCCTCGACGCTCCTTACGCAGCACATTGTCATATACCTGACCGGTGGTAAAATTATTACCTTGGCCCATCTTGGTACGGATAAAACGCTCGTAGTGACCTAAATCCAGATCTGTCTCAGCACCATCTTCTGTCACGAAGACCTCGCCATGCTGAAGTGGACTCATGGTGCCAGGATCAACATTGATATAAGGATCAAGTTTTACCATGGTGACTTTCAAACCACGAGCTTCCAAAATAGCTGCTAGGGATGCCGCTGCAATACCTTTACCTAAAGATGAAACGACACCGCCAGTTACAAATATGAATCGAGTCATAGACTATGAGACCTGTATAAGGTCAACCTAATCATCAAAGACGGCCCTGTGGCAATTAATAAACCTGATATATCATAGAGACTGTATTCGACGGAAGTTAACCACAACCTTGTGTATAAGTTACAAGACTTAGAGTTAATTTATAAAGCGAATATAACAGAGAAAAAATTACTTTTAAGATGGTATTAAATTGTAATATAAATGCCATCATGAATCAATTCATGCATCTATGATAGAAATTGCTACGGTACGAAATGTGATGGGTAAAGTTTAGCTACAGTTCGGACAAACTATTTTTAGAATGATACATTGTCTCCATGTTAATCATAGTTCAAAATCATGTTTAGATTTATCAAATATAAGTTTATGTCCATCTGGTATGGCAGCAAGCAAGTAACGTAGGTCACATATTCAATTTGGAATACACAACCACCCACCTTAGTGGGCATAATTAATCTGCTTCATAGAGCAAAATCATAACTTATCCTCGAGCAATCTGATTCACGTCAATGCCATAATATATTCACCAGTTATCACACTGAAATTGAGCCTACCCCAAGCGTTTTTTAGTTTGACGAACAGTCTATTTAGAGTTACAAGTGGCATGGTATCTGATTCAGGCATTTTGGTTGTGTCACCTTCATGTTAACCTCAAAACAGTGTGGTTTTATAAACAGTTACTTTCAGGGGCTTGTAGCCTAAACTTTGGTAAAGTTGGCATATCTGGATAGAGGCAAAGTATTATGAATCAAAAGGAAAAGGAGTGGTTGAAAATTTTTTTTTATACTCAGGCTGATTTGTTACATGACATTAACAACGTAATTTTACTGGTGGACTCTGTCGCCCGGCATATTATTCAGTCCAAAGAAAACGTTATTAACTATGACCAACAACATCTGAATGACGTGCAACACCATGCAATGGAAGAAACAGTTCCTAAACTTCAAGAATGTAGAAAAAAGTTGCGTTGCGTTTCTCAAAGACTGGATCAATGCTATAGAACTTTGCAGACAATACTAGAGAAATAGAGTGCCTGGACTCATTTGGGTCCAGGCACTGGCATTGATATGGTGTTTAGATATTAAGCCCCATTCACTACAGCCTAAACCTGTAGTCAGCAGTTTTAAAAACATTTATCGATTTATCTATCTGACATAGAGTGGGCTCAGCTACCGAATTAACTATAGTTAGGGCATTAACCTTTTCCTCGCCAAGGTATGGCACGTGCGATAACCCAGCGCATGATCAGATCGAACAATAATCCAAGCACACCCAATAATATTATAGTGACCCAGATAATCTCATAATCTGACTGTTTACGAGCTACGTTTTCAATAAACCCGATACCAGTGGTACCAGCTAACATTTCTGCGGCTACCAGGGTACCCCAACAGACTCCAATAGCAATCCGGATACCAGTCAGAATTTCCGGAAGAGAATTGGGCAAAATAACTTGCCGCAGTATCTGCCAGTTACTGGCCCCCAATGAATGAGCTGCATGTACCTTAGACAGTTGTGTTCCTGTGGCACCAGTACGAGCCGATATAACCATAATAGCAAAGGCTACCATAAACAGTAAGAAAATCTTACCATCATCATGAATACCAAAGATTGTAAGCACTAGGGGTGCCCAGGCCAATGGAGGCACAGGCCGATATAACTCAATCAGAGGATCAAAATAACCTTTGGCAAAGCGTGACAATCCCATGAACAAACCCAGAGGGACGCCAAATATAATACCTAGCAACAGGCCTGCCAGTACACGCACAACCGAGTCCCAGATATGGCCAATAGGGAATGGAACAGATAACGAATTGTAGTTACCCGTAGCAAAGTTGTAGGTTTTGCTTTTGATATTGTTGACTATAATGCCCTGGCTGTTATGGCGTGGATATTCGCCAGGCATCAGTTCAGGAAGCCAATCAGGTATAACCCAAGCTACAATTTCTGCAACAGGCCTCATTTCATACCACAATAACGGCGTGCCCTTATAACCAACTGCTGGATCAGCTAGCCTTAAAAAAGTTTTAAAGGTATCCGAAGGCTTAGGCAGCCATCGACCAGCACCTTGTTCAGAACAGGCACTGTTGCCTGCCATGATGGTTCCTCCAGGCATGATCAACGCATCAATGTAGAATAGAGTGCCTTGTTGCCGGTGCTGTTCCTGATCTAAGCGTATAAGGGCTGCTTCAACTGCTTGAGTTAAGCCTGGAGGAAAAATCTTACCATCGTCAATACGCTTATAGATCTTGTCAATTTGCCTGATGAAACGCTTGTGTTGCGCCATTATAGCTGCATCTTCAACAGGTCGAACGACAAAGTTTTGATAACGAGTTCTAATCTCAGCCAGTTGTTTGGTGATAGTGGCTCCATTGTTTCTAATTGCCATATAATCTTTGGCAATCTGATGCATCACCAAGCTGGCAGCCGCAAATTTTCTACCGCGATCAGTCATGGGCAAGACAGGTAGCTCAATGGTACCTGCACCCCAATCTGATTGTTTCATGGCTTGAGCTTGTTCAGTAAAATCTGGTTTGCCAGGATAGTTTGGTACGGACATCTGATCAACTAGATAACTAATCCGCATAGCAATATTGTCAAACTGTGCGACAATCTGTGGATCAATCTTAGCTGGATCGGTCTGAGCAGTTAAAACACCATCCATTGCCTTTATGATCGAACGCAATTCAGGCGACTCATCAGGGGCAAAATTCATCTTATCCAATTGTTGTTGTAATAATTGAATTTGTTCCTTGTCTCGTTGTAGCAGCAAAGTACCACGAAGTAAACGATTGTCTAGAGGAAAGTTTGCCCTTATCGGATTAACAGCTCGGTTGAGCTTAGCTACTTGGCATAGTTCGTTACCAGACGTGGGAATGAAGGCACGTGCGATATCCCAGGAGAAGTAAAACCAGAGCAGCATAATGGAGGTGGCGCCGGCAATAACCCAGTGCCATCCCCTTAATGCTCGGCTTGGATTACCAAACACAGCGTCGGTTTTTTCAGTACGAACTATGTTGCGCCCATAGTAGACGGACCAAATTAGAAGAATTACCAAGACGATAGTTAACGTGGATACAATCATACATCTATGCTCATATTATTGAGTCAATATAGGATCACTGCAAAACTGGCATTTACACACTTACTCAGTTCATTATGCATAGCAATTAAATAAATTTTTACAGTCTCTTTATTCGTCCACCTAACACATTCAATTTTGTTTCTTCACGTTATTTCAGGCCATATTGGCCTTACCCATAATTTCTGCTTCCATGTTCCAGATCATACTAAGTATTTCTTCTCGGGTACTGGTAAAATCGGGCGTATTTTTGATCTCCCGAAGATCTCTGGAAATACCCTGTGCAGCAAATGGCAGTCGGTATTGGTGGTGCAGCCGACCTGGCCTTGGAGCCATCACAAAAAGACGTTCCCCTAGTAACAGGGCTTCTTCCACCGAATGAGTAATAATCATGATGGTTTTTCCAGTTTCTTGCCAAATTTTTAATATCAGCGACTGCATTTTTTCCCTTGTTAACGCATCAAGAGCACCCAGAGGCTCATCCATCAGGATAAGATCTGGATCGTTAATGAGGCAACGAGCCAGTGCAATACGTTGTTGCATACCACCAGATAACTGATAAGTGGGCGTATCACCAAATCCTTGCAAACCAACTATTTCTAACCATTCAGTAACTTTTTTTGCCGTTTGTACTGGGGGAAATTTCTTCATACGCAGGCCAAAATTTACATTTTCAGCCACAGTTAGCCATTCAAATAACGCGCCTTGCTGAAACACCATGCCTCGGTCAACTCCAGGCCCATTGATCTCGTTTTCATCCAGTTGGAGTCGGCCACTAGTAGGTCGCAAAAACCCGGCAATAATATTTAACAAAGTAGTTTTACCACAGCCTGATGGCCCTAGAACAGATAGTAACTCACCTTTTGATAGCGTAAAGGAAATATCTTGCAGGGCGTGCACAGTAGCCCCGGCGGGAGTGGTGAAACGCATATTCAGTTTATCTGCAACCAGATGACTCATGCTGTATCAGTCCTCACTTTGATAAGATTGGATTAACCATAGGCACCATATTAGTGATCCAAGGCGTCCATGAGCAGAGTGGCAAAAATATAGCAGATACCATGATGAATGCACAAAGCATCTGCCATTGCGTGCAGTAAGATGCTGTTTAAATTACTTTAAGAATGATGTATCTATAGCCACTCCGTAGTCATCCAGCGCTGGATTTTCAGGGGTAGCGAATGCATTACCAACAACCTTAATGGCAATATCAGCTAAACCTCCAGAATTGAAGTACTCATTAAGTTGCTGCTCGTTGGAAGGAAAGACAAATTCTGACATCTGTTTTTGGGCATCAGTGACTGACATGCCAGCATCATCAGCAATAACAGCGATTTTTTCCTGACTAGCGGCAAACTCAAGGTTAGCTTGATTAGTAACTTCAAGGAAAGTACGAACCTTATCAGGATGTTCCTGAGCAAATTTTTCAGTGACCGAAACCACGTCAAAACTGATAATACCGGCCGCTTCTTTTTCTTCCAGGGTCATCAAGGCTTTACCCACTTCATACATTTTAGCCATTGAGTTAGCGCCATAACCACAAGCCATGACCACATTGCCATCAGCCAATGATACAGCAGCATCAGCAGGAGCCTGATCGATGATATTAATCTTGTTTACATCAATATTCAAAGACCTCATCATCATACGAAAACTATAGTCAGCCATAGTTGATAATGGCACAGCAACGGCCTTGCCTTCCAGTTCAGCAGCATTAGAGCTGTCTATGCCTTCACCATCACGCACCACACAATCATTGGCTGGATACTGTACAGCAACGGCAATCAGCTTTATGGGTGCATTGGCGTTTATAGCATTAATAAAGGGCGCTAGTCCCTGACTGTAAGAAATGTCGATATCACCAGACAGCATAGCTTCGGTCATTTGGACACCCGTATCAAAATTGGTCCAGTTAACAGCTTCGCCTAGGGCACTGTCATAACTTTTTTCTACTTTGGCAACTTGATTAGGAGTAGCCCATTCTAAAAAAAAGGCTACGTTAACATCAGCAATAGCACTGGAAGCTATTGAAAGTGCCAGAGTTACACTCGAGATTTGTATAAATTTTTTCATAATCATGATATGATCCTTTTAGTTAATTGCACCAGTGATATCAAAATAAACATAGTGTTTCTAGTATTCTCACTGCAACAATCAGGTTATATTTATTTTACCTGAATTTAGTACGTAAATGCAGTAGTCGCTCAGTTAGTACAGCTGTGAAGCATAGAATCGTACATATCTATGTTTCGCTATAGTGTTAGAGACTATACAAACTCTTGGGTAAAGTACAATATAATACAGATAAAATTGGTTCCGTATTTCAAAAGTTATTTTCTAAAAGCAGATGAGTAAGAACACATTAATCTCGCAGCTACTCAAATAGTTTGTTTAAGTAACTGCCATGCGCCCTCATCAGGCCATTTTAAATAATAAAAATGCTTATCCCAATCACCTAGCACAATGCGTTGCAGGATATCTTTAGTGGTATTGTAGCAGTGTACTTTGGGGCGATGAGTGTGTCCATGAATTAGAACATTACAATCATGCTGCTGTAGTTGGCATAGTACTTCAGCCTCAGAAACATCCATAATCGATTCTAATTTCTGGGCAGTTAGGGACTGGCTTTGTTGGCGATATTGATTGGCTATGGCAATTCGCACATCAGCCGGCTGGGCCAGAAATTCGATTTGCCACTGCGGCTGCCGAACCTGCTGGCGAAACTTCTGGTAGTCGGTATCATCGGTGCATAAGGTATCACCGTGCAGCAGTAGTATGCGATCCTGTCCCATTTGCAACTGATAAGCTTCGGGCAACAGCGTTACGCCAGTGGTTCTACTGAACGCTTCACCTACTAGGAAATCTCGGTTACCAGAAATGAAATAAATTTGGGTTCCTTGTTGCGTTTGCCGCGCTAATAAGGCGACAACTTCGGCATACATAGCTAAGCCTAAATCATCACCTAACCAGGCTTCAAATAAGTCCCCCAGAATAAACAACTTGGATTGCGGCTCAACCTGTTGTTGGCAGAAATCGTGTAGCGCTTGAGTTAACTCAGGGCGTCTGGGATGCAGGTGAAGGTCAGATATAAACAATGAACACATGTTGCACGACGACAACAAAGTGATTAACTAAGTCCGGCACATTGCGACAAAGCACAGTAAATTAACCTTTATCAAGCATAGTAACAGTTTCAATTATTACTGGTTTAACGGGCACATCTTGATGACCAGCGCGTGTAGTAGTTGCTACAGTTTTGATTTGGTTCACCACATCCATGCCATCAACAACCATAGCAAACACAGCATAACCCCAGCCCTGTGGGTTTTTACCGGTATGGTTGAGAAAACTGTTGTCACTAATGTTGATAAAAAATTGTGCCGATGCTGAATGGGGGTCCATAGTGCGAGCCATGGCAACTGAACCCACTGTATTGGCTAATCCATTGTCTGCCTCATTTTCAATACAGGCATTTGTTTCCTTTGGGCTCATACTAGCATCAAAACCACCACCTTGAATCATGAAACCATCAATCACTCGATGGAATATAACACCGTCATAAAAACCTTCTCTAACATACTTTGCAAAATTAGCTGCAGTGATAGGTGCCTGATCGTAATTTAGTTTAATGGTAATATCACCAAAGTTGGTTTGCATCCGTATTTTAGACATCAATAAGTCCTAGCAGCATTCGTATCACGCATGAGGGTAGCGGATATCGGGGTTAGTTCAACGCGAGCAGTTATGTATGCACTACTCACACTGAGTTCCTATTATGAATGGATAAACTGCCCAATGCAATGCCGTAGCTTTGTTATACAGTCATTATATAAGCCACAAAGGATTTAACTTTAACTGGTCGGGGAGTCTCGCTATCGCTATAATTAATATCTTAATTCTTAAATTGTTGCCACATAGACAGCATAAATTGCAATGACTAGAATGCCAGGAGAACAACTTGTGACTGAAACAACTATTGTTGCTTCAAATTTCATTCGCAGCATCATGCTAGAGCATGTAAAGCATGACAAACATACTAGTCAGCTGGTTACCCGTTTCCCTCCTGAACCCAACGGTTACCTGCACATTGGTCATGCCGTCTCCATCTGCCTTAATTTCGGTCTGGCTCAAGAGTTTGGCGGCTTATGCAACTTACGCTTTGACGACACTAACCCAGGCAGAGAAAGCCAAGAATATATCCAGTCCATCAAGCGAGATGTGAGCTGGCTCGGTTTTAGTTGGCACGAAAAAGCTTATTATGCATCTAACTATTTTTCTGATTTGTATGGTTTTGCCATTGAACTCATTGAAAAGAACTTGGCTTATGTGTGTGACTTAACACCAGGGCAGGCTAGAAGATATCGTGGCAGCCTGACTCAACCGGGTTGCAATAGTCCCTATCGAGAACGGAGTATTGCCAAAAACCTGGATTTGTTTAAACGCATGAAACGTGGTCAATTTGGCGATGGGGAACGGGTACTAAGGGCTAAAATTGATATGGCGTCCCCCAACATGAATATGCGGGATCCCATTATTTATCGGATTCGGCACACTCAGCACCACCAAACCGGCAACCAATGGTGCATTTACCCCATGTACGACTTCACTCATGGATTGTGCGACGCCCTTGAACATGTCACACATTCAATCTGCACACTTGAATTTGAAGATCACCGACCACTGTATGACTGGTTTATCGAGAATGTTACAGTTCCTAGCCGCCCTCATCAATATGAATTCGCCCGACTTGAAATCAACTACACGATTACCAGTAAGCGCAAGCTTAAACTGCTGGTTGATGAAGGATGGGTGCAAAGCTGGGATGATCCTCGCATGCCGACGCTATCCGGTATGCGCCGAAGAGGTTACACGCCTAGAGCAATTCGTAATTTTTGTGCCGCCACACCAGTAGCTCGCAATAAGGGTATTACCGACATGAGCCGACTTGAAACGGCTGTGCGTGACGATCTAGATACCTATGCACCACGAGCTATGTGCGTAATCAACCCACTCAAGCTTACCATCGCTAATTGGCCCGATGGGCATAGCGAAAGTTTGTCTCTACCAATACACCCAAAAGATGTCAGCATGGGTTACAGGAAAGTCAGTATGGGTCGCAATCTCTATATTGACCAAGCTGACTTTGCTGAACAGCCCCCCCGTAAATGGAAACGGTTAGCACCAGGACAAGCAGTGCGTTTGCGGGGCAGTTATATTATTCACTGTGTAAGCGTAATCAAAGATGCTAACGACAAGGTGATTGAACTGATCTGTCATTATGACCATGACACTCTAGGTAGCAAACCACAGGGCTACCGAGCTAATGGCGTTATTCACTGGGTCAATGATGCTGAAGCGATACCATTGAAAGTGAATCTATATGACCGCCTATTTAACCATCCCAATCCAGAGGCAGACAAAGAGATTGATTTTACTACTCAGCTAAACCCTAATTCCCTGGTGGTCGTAACGAGCGCAATAGCTGAACCATCCATTGCTAAATCTTCTCCGGGAGATCATTTCCAATTTGAGCGAGAAGGTTATTTCTGCGTTGATATTGATAGCTGTAAACAGCGTATCATCGTCAATCGCACCCTACCCCTAAAGGATTCCTGGGTTAAGATTAATTCATAATTACTGCCTATGCTACATATATATAATACCCTGACTAATCGCAAAGAAACTTTTATCCCCATTGAACCAGGCAAAATTCGCCTCTATGTTTGTGGCATGACGGTTTATGATTATTGTCACATCGGCCATGCCAGGGTCATGGTGGCCTTTGATGTGATCACCCGTTACCTGCGATACCGTGGCTATCAGGTAGATTACGTCCGTAATATTACGGATGTAGATGACAAAATTATCCAACGAGCTCGGGACAATGGTGAATCCTGTGAATCACTGACGCAACGATTTATTGACGCCATGCATGAAGATGAACGAGCTCTTGACGTACTACCACCGACTATGGAACCCAGAGCAACAAAGCATATACAAGCCATTATTGACATGGTGCAAGTGCTACTGGATAAGGGATATGCCTATGCTGCCGCTAACGGCGATGTTTATTATCAGATCAGGCGATTTACTGCCTATGGTCAACTAAGCAATCGTAAACTAGATGAAATGCGCGCCGGCTCCAGAATTGATGTTACAGCAGCTAAGGATAATCCACTGGATTTTGTACTTTGGAAAGCTGCCAAACCAGAGGAAATTAGCTGGGACTCACCTTGGGGACCAGGGCGTCCAGGCTGGCATATTGAATGCTCTGCCATGAGCAAATGTTGTCTGGGAAAACATTTTGATATTCATGGTGGAGGACCTGACCTGCCTTTCCCTCATCATGAGAATGAGATTGCCCAATCTGAAGCTGCCAACGATAGCAAGTTTGTCAATTACTGGTTACATGCAGGAGCTGTGAGAGTAAATCAGGAAAAAATGTCTAAGTCCTTGGGCAACTTTTTCACTATTCGCGAGGTGCTCAACAAGTATTCAGCAGAACATGTACGTTACATGCTCACTGCTAGCCAGTATCGCAGCCAGATTGATTATTCAGAGACTAACTTGCATGAGGCTCAAGCAGCTTTGGAGCGTTTTTATATGGCTCTGCAAGGGTTAGAATTACATAGCCATATTCCTATAGAACCTATATATGAACAGCGCTTCCACAGCGCCATGGATGACGACTTTAATACTCGTGAAGCATTAGTGGTTCTATTTGATATGGCGCGCGAGATAAATCGTCTCAAAACAATCAATTACACTGCTGCTGGAGAACTGGCTAGCCAACTGCGTAAACTGGCTGGGGTGCTTGGCTTATTACAGTCTGATAGCGATGATTTTCTGCATGGCGTAGCAACTACAGGGGCTCTGGATGATGCTACGGTTGCAGCAAAAATACAACAGCGCACAGCTGCAAAGCAAGCGCGAGACTTTATGCAAGCAGACCAACTTCGAGCCTGGTTGCAAGAACGAGGCATTGTGCTTGAAGATGGTCGTGAAGGTACTCGCTGGCGGCGACTAAAGTAGTTTTTTAGGTAGTGTTATTTTAATTATTGGGAACCGCTTTACATAGCAAAATATTTTTGTTTCATAAGATACTCAGTCAAAACTTGACGTTCGTGCATGTGAGCGTTAATATGCGCAATTCCTCGTCACATGCTGTCGGATACAGGGTAAGATTGATAATATCGGGGTATAGCGCAGTCTGGTAGCGCGCCTGCTTTGGGAGCAGGATGTCGGGAGTTCAAATCTCTCTACCCCGACCAACACAAGATTATGTATCCTGACAGAATAAGGCATCAGAACAGGCGCCCTTAGCTCAGCCGGATAGAGCAACGGCCTTCTAAGCCGTAGGTCGCAGGTTCGAATCCTGCAGGGTGCGC
Organism: uncultured Pseudomonadales bacterium; assembly: GCA_943787595.1. Taxonomy (GTDB): domain Bacteria; phylum Pseudomonadota; class Gammaproteobacteria; order Pseudomonadales; family Balneatricaceae; genus CALSNA01. Next base: position 311,619 of record CALSNA010000004.1, on the reverse strand, counting down.
CAGAGTCCTGTTAGTCGATAATGGTGGGCGTAGCTCAGTCGGTAGAGCTCCGGATTGTGATTCCGGCGGTCGTGGGTTCAAGCCCCATCGCCCACCCCATTGAACATCGTGTCGGCTGAATCGCACAAGTTCAATACACGTTTTTATTTTGCGGACGTGGTGGAATTGGTAGACACGCTGGATTTAGGTTCCAGTGCCGTAAGGTGTGAGAGTTCGAGTCTCTCCGTCCGCACCACCAACTTAATATCACGAACAGGCTGCCATGTTTGTGATTCTTGTAAGGGACCACAAACATGATCGTGCTAGCATGTATATAATTGATACCAATATGTTAACTGAAAATCAACTAAGCTAGATCCCTATCCTGAAACGGCAGATTCACTACTAAAAACATCTTGTTTGTACCTTGGTCAATGTGACTGTGACCAACATACCCACCTGTCTTATTAAGCTATGATGTCACAAAGGTATTTAATGTACGTTTGCTGACTAGTTTACTTTTTTTGAACTCCTGATGTATGGTGTTCTTGTATCTGTTTTTGATATAGTCTCAAGCCATTATGACCATCAGTTCATTATTGTTGGTTATTTATTGAAATTTTTTAGGCCGAAATGTCAAGGAGATATTATGGTAAATGCCATAACTGAATGTTTAGGCAATTTATAATCATATGATATCAACGAGATTTACAATATCGCACAAAGGCAGTTAAAAATGGTTGATTTTTATTTTAAAAAATGCAATTTTGGACGGTTTAGACAAACAGAACATCGCAGCATCAACCTGCTGTAATGCTGACTTAAAGCTATAGCTTATTGTAATAAGTATCTAAGCCAGACTGTTTGAGGAAAGATAACATGGTAGGCATACATGGCTTATTGCCATGATGCAATCACATTTGGAAGACGGGATTATATGGGCAAGTCTCTCGTTATCGTTGAATCACCAGCCAAAGCCAAAACGATTAATAAATACTTGGGCAAGGACTTTATGGTCAAATCCAGTGTTGGGCATATTCGTGACTTGCCTACACGCTCTATTGTCAATGTATCTGATCCCAAAGCACGTGCTAAAGAAATTGCTAAAACCCGTAATATGTCTGCTGAAGAAAAAGTCTGTCACCAGAAAGTTAAAGCCAAGCAACAACTAATCAAACGGATGGGAGTCAATCCCGATCAGGACTGGCAGGCCAACTACCAAATACTGCCAGGCAAGGAAAAGGTGGTAAAAGAGCTTAAAAGCTTGGCTAAATCATCTGAGGCTATCTATTTGGCTACTGACCTTGATCGTGAAGGTGAGGCTATTGCTTGGCATCTACAGGAGGCCATTGGCGGTGATCCAAAACGTTATCAACGAGTCGTTTTCAATGAAATAACCAAGAGTTCCATCAAGGAAGCTTTTGCCAATCCCGGGGCATTAGATATGGATCGTGTGAATGCCCAGCAAACACGACGATTTCTTGATCGGGTCGTGGGTTTTATGGTATCACCATTGTTGTGGCGCAAAATCGCTCGCGGCTTATCAGCTGGACGTGTTCAATCAGTGGCCGTTAAATTAGTGGTAGCACGCGAACGGGAAGTTCGAGCTTTTATCCCGGAAGAATACTGGGAAATTAAAGCAACAGTAACTGATAACAACGATCATCAACTAACTCTGCAGGTATTGCGCCAGGCAAACCAAGAATTTCGGCCAACCAATGAAGCAGCAACTCAAGTTGCTCTGGCTGAATTGCAAAATGCTATTTACCAAGTAGAAAATAGAGTTGACAAGCCAACCCAGACCCGTGCCAGTGCACCTTATATAACATCTACTTTGCAACAAGCAGCCAGTAACCGACTGAGTTTTGGAGTTAAAAAGACCATGCGACTGGCACAGCGCTTATATGAAGCGGGTTACATCACCTATATGCGCACAGACTCCACCCATTTAAGCAAAGAAACTGTAACTGCCTGTCGGGATTATATTAATAGCCAATTTGGTGCCGAATATTTGCCTAACCAGCCTCTGGTGTATGGCAGTCGGGATAGCGCTCAGGAAGCTCATGAAGCAATCAGACCATCTGATGTGAATCTAAAAGCTGGTAACTTACAGTCTATGGAACGTGATGCCGAACGCCTATATGAGTTGATTTGGCGACAGTTTGTAGCTTGCCAGATGGCACCTGCCCATTTCACTAGCAGCAGTATTACTGTAGCTGCCGGAGATTATCGTCTACGAGCTCGAGGTCGTATTATGCGGTTTGATGGCCATACACGAGTGCAGCCACCCAACAGCCGTAAAGATGAAGACATTATTTTGCCTGATGTTAATCAGGGGGATCTATTAAATCTACAAAAACTGTTGCCACGCCAACGCTTTACTAAGCCAACACCGCGTTACTCTGAAGCCAGCTTAGTGAAAGAGCTTGAAAAACAAGGTATTGGCCGTCCATCTACTTATGCAAGCATTATTTCTACAATTCAGGACCGTGGTTACGTACGAGTGGAAAACCGCCGATTCTATGCCGAAAAAATGGGCGATATTGTGACTGATCGGCTGCAAGAAAGCTTTGCTGACCTGATGGACTACGGTTTTACTGCTAAGATGGAACATCGTCTCGATAGCGTGGCTCGTGGAAATACAGATTGGAAAAGGTTGCTCAATATATTTTATCGGGACTTTATCCACAAACTGGATGCAGCTGATTCAGATCAAGGCATGCGCGCCAATCAGCCAACGCTAACTCAACTGGCCTGTCCTGTTTGCCAACGCCATATGTTGATTCGAACCGCATCAACAGGTGTGTTCTTAGGGTGCTCTGGTTACAATCTACCACCAAAAGAACGCTGTAAGGAAACTATGAATCTAGTGGCTGGAGATGAAGTAGTGGCAGTGGATGATGATGATGATGCAGAATCACGTCTGTTGATTAGCAAACATCGTTGTAGCCTTTGTGGTACAGCTATGGCAAGCTACCTGATGGATCATCAGCATAAATTGCATGTGTGTGGTAACAATCCTGATTGCGGCGGATATGAGGTAGAGCAAGGTGAATTCCGCATAAAAGGCTATGATGGTCCATTACTACAATGTGATAAATGCAATACCGAAATGCATCTAAAAACAGGCCGTTTTGGCAAGTATTTTGACTGTTGCTCAAGTCACTGCAATAATACTCGTAAGTTACTGCGCAATGGTGAACCAGCTCCACCTAAGATGAATGTTGTACCCATGCCAGAACTGGCATGCGAGAAGGTAGATGACCATTATGTTCTACGGGATGGCGCCGCCGGCTTATTTCTTGCAGCCAGCAAGTTCCCTCGCAATAGGGAAACCCGAGCTCCACTAGTGACTGAAATACTACCTCATAAAGAGGCAATTGATAATAAATACGCTTTTTTATGGAATGCTCCCATCAAAGACCCAGATGGTAATCCAGCCATTATCCGTTATAGCCGCAAAACTAAACAGCAATATGTGATGTCAGAGATAAACAAAAAAGCTACTGGTTGGCGCGCTACTTATCAAGACGGCTTTTGGCAAGAAAACACCAAATAACCATGACTGATTGGTACCGTCAAAGCTGTTGGCAACTGGAATGTGGCCAAACTATTTGGCAAGATCTACAGCAGCCCTGACTGGCAACAACAGTCACGGCGACTGGTTTATCAGACAGCAATTTAAACTACTTTGAAAAAGCTGCCCAAGCGTTAATATTAGCCCTGACAGGCGACAACAACTCCTTGCCATTGCAAGAGGTCGCCACACTTGGCTGAATGGTTATTGATCAAGTTCTACAACAACAAAATCATATCCCCGCTGTTTGCCAGTGCCTACATAGTCAGGAACGATCAAAAACGAAACAACAAAATATCTTAGAGAGATTAATTTTGTTACAAGATCAACAACGCTTCGATGACCCTGACCAATGGCCGCTAGGCGACTGGTTACATAAGATACAGAGCTTACAACACAGCCTCTATAACGAGCAGCCAGGATGGTGAGTAACCATTGCTATGATGTCAATAATAGGGCAGATTGCACCTTACGGCAAATTGTATCTTTGTGCCCCGAAATATTTAACCACGTTGCATACTCACCCCTACTTTTAGTTAGCAAGGTTGCTGACGGCAGTCAACCATCCAATTTCGTCAACACAGATGCCTAGGTTATACAAATGTAATAATTAGAGTAGTCATTTACGGCACTGTTATAATGGGTTTTAATTTTATTGGCAAATCGCCTCGAGCAGCAAAAAACCAAAATTAGTATACTCAAGCCATATGATGACACAGAAAATAAATGTTGGCGTTGGGGAGACCTTTTTAAAACAGTGCATTGTGATGAACATGCATGACCTTGAAGCAAACATTAAACTTTCTGCTCAGTCAGTACTTTTTCTGGGTATTATGAAAACACGTTTAACGCAAAAAGATAAAACCTACCCCTTGCGCAAGCCCAATGATTAGCTGAACTCAACAAACACTGGCCATCCCGTGAAGTACTTACAAAACAACCATGACAAGAACAAACAAGATAATCACCAACGCACCGGGTTTAAAGCCATTCGATCAGCCCAGTGACAACACTTCGGTAATGCTGAATCAAAATGCACATTGAGCATTACTGACAACCTTGTGTTGTTACCATAACTGGCTAATCCAGCTTTTGTTGCCTGAAAGTATACAACAGGAAATCAATCATCAATTTATAGCTCTACCACTAACCGTTGACAAATTAACATTAGCAGTAAAAGGTGCACATGGCTTGATAAATTAGCACAACTGCAACAGAACATTCTGAAGATTGATGACCCGGGTACTGTTTACACAATCCTCATCAGTAAAAACACTAAGGCAAAGCAGGTCAAGCAAGGTACGCATTTTTATTTGGTTTATAACTGACATAACTGTAGTGATAAAGAAAGCCATATTGATTGGCTATAAGATTCAACCATGCCCGTGGCAGTCATCACCTGATGTCATAATGTAATCCTGTAGCCAAAGAAATTTGGATATTATCTTATAAGGGGTATGGCAACTAGACCACCCGTCAGGTTTTAAAAATTGGTAGAGTACCCAATTCATTCCCCAACACGCACGATATTAACCCTGGCGTGTCAGCAATTACTGCGAATTCTACAAATACGTTTAATGACTAATATAACGCCATATCGGCAAGCGTAATCGTGTTGCAGCGGGGGCTTAATTACCACGTCGAATAACACCCACACTCAGTCCTTCGATAATTAAATTCTGGCGTGTTAAGTCAACTTCAATAGGCGCAAAATCTTCATTTTCAGCCAACAACCAAACTCGGCACCCTACTCGCCTAAAACGCTTGACAGTCACTTCTTCATTTAACCTAGCTACTACAATCTGGCCATTACAAGCTTGGTCAGTTTTATGCACCACCAATAAATCGCCATCCAGTATACCAATGCCTTTCATGGACATCCCACTGACTTTCAGCAGATAGTCAGCTTTGGGATAAAACAAGCTATCTGGAAGGGAGCAATATTCGGTAATATGCTCCTGCACTAACAACGGGCTACCCGCCGCTACTAAACCGATAATGGGCAGTCCAGCAGAGACTAGATCCATATCAGGGATACGGATACCTCGAGAAGCACCTGCGATAATTTCAATAGCGCCCTTACGGGCCAATGCTTTTAAGTGTGTTTCCGCTGCATTAGGGGATTTAAAGCCCAGAGCATGTGCAATATCAGCGCGAGTAGGTGGATAACCCGTGTCAAGGATATATTGACGGATACATGCAAGAACCTGATCCTGTCTGGAAGTAAGCTTGATCATAGCCAAGTTTCTGTTCAATTACAGGCGATAAAAAAACTGGTTATACATACAGTTACTGGTTATATTAACAGTATTATTGCAGTCTGTAAGTATTTTTACTGCAAACAGCCAGGCGGCAAGTTCGCTACCCTTCCTTTGATCAATGAAGATATATCAAAGCAGGGTTACAACAATCCTAATGCGCTTAATATACTACAATTGAACATACGTTCAATTGTTCATGAAAATTGTAACAGCGACCATGCAGCCAAATGGTGAGTGAGTATAACCCTGACATTGCATGCGCTACTACAGCTTTGAGAATGACCATGAACCAATCTGCCAATACCCTCATCAAGCAAGCCATCCAAACCTTATACTCAAAGCTGGTAAAAGCATTGAATTTTACACCAAGACTGGGGCAACGACAGATGATTGCAACCATTACTAATCATCTGCTAGCCATAAAAATGGATGATCATGGGCAACGGTGTTGCGATAATCCGGTCTGTGCTGTAGAAGCTGGCACTGGCACCGGTAAGACATTGGCATACGTTAGCGCATGCCTTCCAATAGCCCAAGCACTGGATAAGCAAATTGTGATTGCAACAGCTACTATTACTTTACAAGAACAAATTATGACTCGTGAATTGCTATCTGTGCGCAATCACGGCAAGTTTGAATTTGATTATCAGCTTATCAAGGGAAGGCGTCGCTATATCTGTTTGATACGGTTAAATCAGGCTCTCCAACAGAATCTTCAAACGATTACTACACCCAGTCTCTTTGAAGATCCACCCATGGTCAATCTAATACCTAGACAACAAAAACTATACACGGACATGGCACAACAATTAGAAAATGGCAACTGGGATGGTGATCGTGATACCTGGTCAACCACCCTAACCGATACCGATTGGCAGCCATTGATCACTGATCACCATACTTGCAGTAATCGCCATTGCAGTCATTTTCTCCAGTGCCCATTTTTCTCAGCTCGCAAGAACCTAAACCAGGCTCATTGCATCGTTGCCAACCATGACCTGGTACTAGCCGATCTAGCCCTTGGCGGTGGGGTCATATTACCTGAACCTGCTAGTACCATTTATATTTTTGATGAAGGCCACCACTTAGCAAGCAAGACTCTAAAGCAATTTAACAGCCAGCTCAATATCCACCAAACCATCTGCTGGCTACAGCAGGTACAGAAAATTATGGCCCAGTTAACTGCAGTCTGGGCAGACTTTGACGTTGCCAGGAGCTACGCTGAAACCATAAAACAGCACCTGAAGGCTTTAGAAACTGGTTTGATGTCAGTCCAACAGTTACTTAATGACACTAACTTTACCGATTGCAATAATGATCAAGAAGTGGTTTATTTTCGCTTCAATCAAGGCCAAGTGCCTCTGCAATTGCAAAGCCTAGCAGCTGAAATGGCACGTCATAGTGACCGTTTAAGGCGTGATCTCGCAACACTTAAAGATAATCTGGCATTTTTATTGCAAGATCAAAGCACAATCACGGCACAAGATAGGATAACCAGCTTCTGTAGTCAGCTAGGTATGCTGGCGCACACTGCCACCAAACAGTATGAGCTGTGGCACTGTTATGCCCGCAAGGATCCCGTTGGTGAACCACCCATGTCCCGCTGGCTACAATTCCGACGTAGTGATAACCAAGCTGAACTGGAACTGGCAGCCAGTCCTATTCTGGCTGCGACTACCTTACAAAAACAATTATGGCAACGTTGCTTCGCAGCAGTAATTACTTCGGCCACGCTAACTGCCCTAGGGCGGTTCGACCAACTACTGATGCATACCGGAGTTCCACCGACCAGCACTCTCTTGGCGTTACCCAGCCCGTTTTCATTTTCTAAATCCACCTTGAGGGTACCAAAGGAAGCAGTTGAGCCAAGTGTTGACAGCGACTTTTCTATGGCTTTAATTCAAGCTCTGCAACAACATCTCACGATTAATGAAGGTAGTTTAGTACTATTTAACTCGCGCCGTTTAATGCAAAAGGTGTTCAAAGGGATGGCACCCCATTGGCAAGCAGTAATATTGCAGCAGGGTCATGCGTCTAAGCAGAGCTTGTTACTCCAACACCAACAAACCATTGCAGCAGGCCAGGGCAGTGTCCTATTCGGACTCGCCAGTTTTGCCGAAGGTATTGATCTAACTGGTCGATTGCTAACTCATGTCGTCATCACTCGGTTACCATTTAGCGTACCTGATCGCCCAGTGCCAGCAGCATTGGCTGAATGGGTAGATCAAACAGGTGGTAATAGTTTCAACCAGTTGGTAGTACCTGAAGCATCGCTACGCTTGTTGCAAGCTACTGGCCGTCTACTTCGATGTGAAACTGATCAAGGTCGTATTACCGTGCTGGACCGCCGCTTGATCTCACGCAGCTATGGTCGTGTTCTGCTACATGCCTTACCACCCTATCGGCATCAAATTGAAATCTGACAGTATATTAGTTTAACTTGTATACTCCACTGGCTAAAACATATGCAACCAGATCAGTATTATTCAGAATACGTATTACAAACATAAGATAGCACATCAACAACGCAAATGTATTGCTCATGGCCATGCTAAAATGATAAATCTAACGCTATATAAACATAGCGCACCGATGCTAAATATTGGCAACATCGGTGTAATAATCCAGACTGGTTAATCGTTACAGGACCTGTATTATTTAAACTTCAATGTGTGGACTGATCAATAGAACCATACTATTAAGAACTACAAAGTTTGATATTGTTAACCGATATCTTGTGCTGGATTAGCCATTGCTCTGAACACACTGGTTAGCTGAATTTATGGTTGTAGATTTACTGTAGGTCATTGCTGCTAAGCCCTGCAAATGAGTACCTAAATTCACTTCATGCCGTAAAAAGCCCTTTAAATTTTTTTTACAAGCTTTTCAGGTTCTAAGGTAATCCTGTTTCATTGTGGTACAAGGCAAAAATGTAGACATCAGTGTGATAAAAACCGGCTTTGCAATCTGATTTTGGGATACAAATTCAATGTTTAACTAAGTATTTTAGGACAATTATGGCTACAACATCTGCTAGTAGTTGGCACTAGTTGTGCACATACGGGTTCTGCTCTATACTCCCATGTCATTATTGATGATCAGTGAGCATATCATTTGTTAAGACAATTCAAGCGCTTAATGGGCATTAAACCCACCAATTTCGTACAGACAACAGCAAAAGTTTCCCAGCATGCTCATGACTTAACTGCAGATAAAATGGCAAAGATGCGCCATCAAAAGCTTTCTTCAAACACCACCAGAATCACCAAAAATAAGCTACCATCCAAATCTGTCACAAAGAAAAAACCCATCCCGGATTGGCACCCAAGTGATTTCGTAGTACCTGTAGCAACTGGGAAAACACGCTTCCATGATCTCGACTTGCCTGACCAGGTGATGCAAGCAATCACAGCTCTGGGATTTCAATATTGCAGTCCCATTCAGGCCATGACTTTACCCCAGTCCCTGGCAGGGCAAGATATTACAGGGAAAGCGCAGACCGGCACAGGCAAGACAGCAGCCTTTTTAATCAGCTTGATCACTGATTTGATTGATTATCCAGTGTTGGGTTCACGTCAATATGGCTTCCCACGCGCTTTAATTTTAGCTCCAACACGAGAGTTGGTTATGCAGATTGCAGTTGATGCAATTGCTCTTAGCCGCTTTACCAATCTGCAAGTTCAGCACCTGGTAGGCGGCATGGATTATGTGCAGCAACAACGTCAGTTGTGTGCAACTCAAGTAGATATCCTAGTTGCCACACCAGGGCGTCTATTGGATTTTTGTCATCACAATACAGTGAATCTAAGTAAGCTTGAGTTACTAGTACTGGATGAAGCTGACCGTATGCTTAGTATGGGGTTTATTCCCGATGTGCGTGCCATTATACGTCAGACTCCCAGCAAGGCTGAACGTCAGACTTTGTTGTTTAGCGCTACCTTCAGTGAGCCGATCTTGCATTTAGCCCAACAATGGACCCATGAGGCAATGCATATCGAAGTAGCACCAGAGTGTGTGGCTACCACAACAGTAGCGCAAAAATTTTATTCAGTAGCGAGTCATGAAAAATATCCTTTATTACTCAATTGCTTGCAACAATTACACGTCAAACGAGCGATTGTTTTCACCAACAGGCGCTATATTGCACGTATGTTGCAAGAACGCTTACAGCAAGATAACATCAATAGTGCTCTATTATCAGGCGAAATAGCACAGCCACAACGGGTTAAAACACTAACGCGTTTCCGTGATGGTAAAATCGCGATTCTAGTTGCCACCGATGTGGCTGGCCGGGGTATACATGTAGATGAAGTGAGCCATGTATTTAATTATGACCTACCGGAAATAGCGGAAGATTATGTTCACCGTATTGGCCGCACTGGCCGGGCCAACAAAACAGGGACCTCCATTAGTTTCGCGTCAGAGGATGATGCATTTGTCTTACCCGAGCTAGAAGCTTTACTGGGACATACCATAAGCTGTAAACCAGCCCCGTTAACCTGGACCTAGTCTACATATTTCACAAAAGTTCTAGATATTGAAGAAGACACAGGCGAGGTGTTCAGGATACTGCTTTAACTACCGTAACCTGTCCTAATATTGATATATCAATGAAATAACCATGATGGTTGGTCATATTGTGTATGAGACTAAATTCTGCCATTGAATACTAATCTCATGCATACTATATTGACTAGTAATTTAAATCTGAGATACCTATACAGATGAATCAAATCCACTCAATAGCTGTAATCGGTGGTGGTAGCTTTGGTACCGTGCTGGCAAACATGATCGCCGAGAATGGCTATCCTGTGAGCCTATGGCTGCGTGATGATAAGCTAGCCATGAGCATGCAAAATAATAGCTGTAACGTTCGTTACTTACCAGAACTAAAATTGCATCCGGCACTGAGCATCACCACCTGCATCAAGTCAGCTCTTAATGGTGCAGATACAGTCATGTTTGCCATACCCAGCCAGGCATTTCGCCAGGTTCTGGAGCATGCCTGCAAATACATTCTGCCACAACAATACCTGGTGACAACTACCAAAGGCATTGAAGCAAATCATTTTCTGTTAATGAGCCAAATTCTGGAAGTCTTTTTTCCAGGGCAGTTCATAGGGGTGCTCAGCGGCCCCAATTTAGCTCGTGAAGTGGCCGCTAAGCAGTTAACTGGAACCGTCATAGCCAGTGATCATACAGACCTGAGACAACGGATACAAAAAATATTGCAAAGTGACTATTTTCGTGTTTATGCGAGCAATGATCGATACGGCGTGGAATTGGGAGGAGCATTAAAAAATATCTATGCTATCGCTGCCGGTTTAACCGGTGCCCTAAAATTGGGAGAAAATACTCGTAGCATGCTGATAACTCGCAGCTTGGCTGAAATGAGCCGTCTAGCCATACATATGGGTGCCAACCCGCTGACTTTTCTGGGTCTGGCAGGTGTTGGTGACTTAATGGTTACCTGTATGTCACCACTAAGCCGCAACTACCGTATTGGCTATGCCCTAGGACAGGGAAAAACACTGAATCAGGCAGTGAAAGAGCTGAATGAAGTGGCTGAAGGTATCAACACTATAGCGCTAGTCAAGGCTAAAGCTGATGCCCTAGGTATCAGTATGCCACTGGTAGATGGATTATACGCTCTGCTCTACCAACAAACTGAAATTACCAAAATCACACGAACCCTGATGGCTAGAGAACAAAATACTGATGTTGAATTTATACTGCATCGCAACGACGCTTAGGAACCATTATTTTATGCAACGCTAACTAGCCAAAATAGTAGCGAATTAGTCACATACAATTACAATTGTGATTCTTGCAGTTACCCCTAATAACAAGTATGAATAATATCCTAACACAAACATGTATTAGCCGTTACTCTGGGTTTATTGTGTCAATAACGCGATCAATAACCAAGTCAATGGACTGATTGCCATTGACAGTTACACCACTGAGTTCACCCAGCAAATCACCTGGGTTGCGGCCAGGAATGCCCGCTAAGGCAAGGTGAGCAACAATATCGAGTTGTTTTACTTCTGCCAGTGGCAGGTCAGTACGCAGGGTTAAGGCATCACTAAGGCGCACTTGAAGGGGTAACTGTCTGGGATCTAGCTTGGTTGCCAATAGTGGCATGCGTTGTCCAGGCAAACGGGCATAAACGAACAGTACGGCCTGCTGGGCAGTTGGCAGGGCCAATGTTGGTGCCAAACTGATATTAACTGTAAGGATAGGTTCAATGACTTGGCCACTGGATTGTTGTTGCAGCAGGCGACGGGCATTATTGATTCCAGCGGCCAAAACTGAACGCTGAGATTCTCGCTGTGTACCTTGAAGAGCTCGTTGCCAGTATTCAATAGCGGTCTGGTACTGGTCTATGGCCATGGCTTGAATACCTAGCAGGCTAAGCACTGCAGTATTGTCCGAATCTGCATGGTAAGCTTCTGCCAAAGCCGCCAGTACACGCTTACTGAATTGACCGTCAACATAAAATAAAGTTTGGGCATATTCTCCCAACAATTCATGCCGCTGGAGTGAATTAGCAGGCAGCAGCGCCAGGGTTTTCTGCATCGCATCGAGACCAGCCTCCAACTGCCCTAACTCCAGTAGGCTATGAGCCAGGGCATACCACCCTTCAGAGTTGTTTGGGAACTCTTGCAGAGCTGCTTGCAGGTTACGCACCACGTGAGCAAGTGAGTCACTAGCAGCAATAATGTCACGGGTTTGTTGCCGATGGTACTGTTGTTGCAAACCGTTGTAATGACCCAACCATACATAGTTCCCTATCCCCGCCAGTGTCACCAACACAGCCACCAACAGCAGAATCCAGAGACTGCATTTATGATACTTTGTCTGAGATGTGAGTAGTGGCCCATCGTCTAGTTCATCCAGAAAGGTACGTTGCAATTCCACCACCTGGAGGCGGTGATCAGCAGTTTCTAAATGACCACTGGCTAGTGATGCATCTATCATTGCCAGCCGCTCACGATACAAGCCAATATTCTGTTGTCGGGTCTGGGTATGCGTGGCCAGCCTGTCCGGCAAATGGAACCATAAGGGGCAAAGCACAAATAAACTGGCAACGATTAACAACCCAGCAAACAGCAGCCAGAACTCAAGCATCATCAGTTACCTGAATTACTTTAGAATCTTGGGACACCAGCAAATTGGCAAGACGTTTCGCTTCAGCTTGATTGAGGGTATCTACTTTAGTATGCTCAGTCTGGCTAGTCCGATGATGTGAGCGACTTATTCGATACAGTATCACTGCTCCCAGCAAGATCAGTAACAAAGGCGCGAACCAAAGCACCAAAGTTGCACGTTCGACGGGCGGATCGTACAGGATAAAATTACCATAGCGCGCGGCCATGTACTGTTTCACCTCAGCATTGCTGTAGCCTTGTTGTAACAGCTCCCTGAGTTGACGACGCAGATCTCGGGAAATGATAGCATCTGAATCAGCCAAGCTCTGGTTTTGACACTTAGGACAACGCAGTTGTTCAGACAAGTCAGCGAATCTTTTTTCCATTAGCACATCAGAAGATAGCTCAGCTGCCAGTGCTTGCTGGATCATCCCACACATCATTAGACTCAGTGCTATTAATGCCTGTTGTAACCTATGGGTATTGCAACAATGCAAGTTCATTGTGAGTCTACGTCAGCTATTAACTGCTGGTATTGTTGGCGCAGTTGAGGCCAAGTACGTTCATTTAGTATGCCCACATGCCTGGCTCGGATGATGCCAGCAGCATCCACCAGGTAAGTTTCCGGCGCTCCAGTCACGCCCAGCTCGATTCCCAGATCACCTTGCTGGTCGAAGACAGTAAATGCATAGGGGTTGCCCAGCCGGTTTAGCCAGTCAATGGCTTGTGGGCGTTTGTCATGGTAGTTGATACCAATTATACGAACTTGTTCTAGTTTAGCTATCTGTATAAGGTAAGGATGCTCAATTGCACAGGATGTACACCAAGTGGCCCAGACATTCAGCAATGCTGGTTGACCTGACAGATCAGATCTCTGTAGAAAACGCTGTTGATCCAGCAAACTAGGGCCAAGCAGTTCAGGTATGGGCTTGCCGATCAAGTTCGATTCTAATCGGTTAGGATCTGTACCAATACTTTTCCAGAGTAGCGCTCCCATACCAAAAGCAAGCACCATAGGTAGAAGCAACAGTAAGCGCCAGCGCCATCCGGGCCAGTTGGTGGCCACAGTGGTATCTTGATTCATGAATTAATGCCTTTATGTCGTGTTTGAGCAACCGGTAAGAGGATAAATCGGTGACGTTTACCCCATGCTGCCGAGCCAGCTCCAAAAGCCATCAACAGCGCTCCCAGCCAGATCCAGCGCACAAATGGCTTGTAATGGATGCGCAGCGCCCAGCTATCCTGAGCTAGGGGTTCGCCCATGGCCACATATAGGTCGCGCCATAAGCCTGCATCTATGGCTACCTCAGTCATCACCTGCTGACCTGCGTTATAGTGTCGCTTTTCTGGCTGTAAAATCTGCTGAACAGAGCCATTTTTCAGCACCTGGACTTGAGCCTGAATTGAGCTGTAATTAGGTCCATCAATGGATTTTACACCATCAAAAATAAATTGGTAGCCACCCACATTAACCTTATCATTAGGTGCCATACGTAACGAGACTTCTACAGAGTAATGGCTGACCATGACGATACCGAGTGCAGTAAACCCAATCCCTATGTGAGCCAGTAACATGCCGTAATAGCTGGCCCCGAGTTTCCACCATACGGACCCTGCATTGTTTTGTTGTTGTACCCGTTGCCGTAGGTCTGCAACGCTAGTGGCCAGTAGCCAGACCAGCAGGGCACCCGCGAGAGCAACACTGGCATTAAAAGCGCCCGCATAGACCCAAGGCCAAGCAAAACCGGCGCCCAGAGCCCATAGCAAGGGTTGCCGTAAAAGGTGCATTAAACGCTGGCTTGGCATGGCTCTCCAGCGCACATTAATGCCGATACCTAACAACAATAACAACAACGCCATGATGGGGACAAATAAAACATTGAAGTAGGGTGGCCCAACGGAGATACGCTCACCCCCCAGAACATCTAGAAACAGTGGGTACAAGGTACCCAAAAAAACTATGGCTAGCGCTACCATTAACAGAATATTATTAGCTAATAAACAAGTTTCTCGTGACAGCAAGTTAAACACTGCCCGGGAACGAACCGTAGAAGCGCGTAGAGCATAGAGCACTAAAGATCCACCAACACAAAGAACCAGTAATAACAGCATAAAATAACCGCGTTCAGGATCTGTGGCAAAAGCATGCACTGATGTCAACACTCCGGATCTAACCAAGAAAGTGCCGAGTAGACTAAGACTAAATGTCAGAATAGCCAGCAACAAGGTCCAGCTTTTGAACAGTCTACGCTGTTCTGAAACTGCTAATGAATGCAGCAAGGCTGTACCAGACAGCCAAGGCATCAGGGAAGCATTTTCCACTGGATCCCAAAACCACCACCCACCCCAACCCAACTCATAATAAGCCCACCAACTACCTAAAGCGATACCTAGGGTCAGAAAACCCCAAGCCATTGCAGTCCAGGGTCTTACCCAGCGAGCCCAAGCCGCATCAACCTTACCATCCATTAAAGCTGCGATGGCAAAGGCAAAGGCAACGGAAAAACCAACATAGCCCATGTAAAGCATCGGTGGGTGAATCATCAAACCAAAGTCTTGCAGCAAAGGATTTAGATCAGCACCCTCAATAGCAGCATCGGGTAAATAACGCTTAAAAGGGTTTGACGTCAATAGAGTAAAGGCCAAAAAACCACTTGAGATCATCCCCATTACCGCTAAGACGCGAGCCTGCATCAGTAGCGGTAAACGCTTCCCCAGCAAACTTACAGCGATAGTCCAGAGACTCAATATGAATACCCATAATAGCAGTGACCCTTCATGACTGCCCCAAACAGCGCTGAATTTATAGGGCAGAGGCAATGCCGAGTTGGAGTTAGCCACCACATAGACCACACTGAAATCATCCATGATGAAAGACACCGTTAGCGCAGCATAAGCCAATAACAACATGCAACCTTGACCCAAAGCAAGCGGATGGGCAGCTACTTGTAGTCGCAGTTGGCTGGTGGCATTGCCAAACAAAGGCACTACCGCTAGGGCTATGGCAAGACACAGGGCTAAAATGAGGGCCAAGTGGCCCAACTCAGGGATCATAGATCAGTTTGCTCCGTAGTTGCATTAGCAGCTGCACTAGCCTGCTCAATGGCATCACTAACTTCTGGTGGCATATAGTTTTCATCATGCTTGGCCAACACCTGATCTGCTACAAATGCCCCATCAGCTTGCAGTTGGCCCTGGGCTACAATGCCTTGACCTTCGCGGAATAAGTCCGGCAATATGCCATCATAATAAACGACCAGGTCATGCTGATAATCGGTGATCATAAAACTGACCTGGAGGCTGTCATTGGCTCGCTCCAAACTGCCTTCACGTACCATACCACCAACTTTGATACGTTGCACCGGATAAGCCTTTCTACTTGCAATTTCCGAGGGTGAGAAAAACAGGTTAATATTCTCCGACAAGGCATACAGTATAAGTCCGATAATCAGCCCACTACCGACTGTTAGTAACAGTAATTGTTGCAATTTGCGCTTACGCTTAAGGTGCATTAACCATTCTCCTGACGAGACCGGACCTGAAGCAATCGCCGCAATTGTAACTGCCGCTGCTTACGGATACGCCAGAAGTTCCAGGCAATCATTAGCAAAAACAAACCATAACAACCCCAAACATAGACACCGTGACCATTCATATGAAACGCTTGCATGAAGGACTGGAAATACATCAGGCATGCCCCTCTTGTAACAATTTTGTCAGCCAGCCGGAACGACCTTCCTGAGCCAGTATCTCATTGCGGGTGCGCAGTAACAGCAACAAAACGAACAGGGCATAGATTCCCGAAACCATTACTATCAAGGGTAGATACATTTCTGCTGGCATATTAGGTTTTTGAGTTAAAGTGAACGTAGCCGGTTGGTGAATGGTATGCCACCAATCGACCGAATATTTGATAACGGGCAGATTGACCAATCCTACCAGTGACAGGATGGCCGTAGCTCGAGCAGCTATCTGGCGGTCAGAAATGGCCTGATACAGGGCCAAAATTCCTAAATAGAGAAACAGCAATACCAGAGTCGATGTCAATCGCGCATCCCATTGCCAGAAGGTACCCCAGGTAGGCTTGCCCCAGATGGCGCCAGTGAGCAAAGCAATAACAGTCATGCTAGCACCGATAGGGACACATGCCCGAGCTACTATGAAGGCCATTTTTATCTTCCAGATCAAGCCAATGGCACCAGCGACCGCCAACATCATAAAAATGGATTGTGACAGGATAGCTGTAGGCACATGCACATAAATAATACGAAAGCTATTACCTTGCTGATAATCTGCTGGAGCGTACAGCAAGCCCCACATGATACCCCAAAATAGCAATACCAAGGATATCAACGCCAACCAAGGCTGCAAAAGACCAGCAAACTGATAGAACCATTTAGGGGAACCCAATTGGTGGAACCAACGGGGCAGTTTGAAGTGAGCCATTCGTTGTACTTCTTACCTATGTTATTATTACCATTTTGTCAGCTATAGAAGGGAACTACAGTTCAACCCTGCATTTGTCCAACCCTTAGAGCTGCCACCGTCGCAGCAGGAGTTACCATTAAAGCAAATATGAGCAGTGCTCCCAGCAGGGCTAGCTGCGCATTCATGGGCATACCTGAACTGGCTGCCTGAACTGCACTAGCACCAAAAATCAGCACTGGAATATACCAAGGCAAAACCAATAGTGACAACAATATACCGCCGTCCTTGACACCAGTCATCAGGGCTGCGCCGACAGCGCCAAATAGGCTCAAGGTTGGAGTGCCCAATAGCAAGGCCAATAGCATCCCTGGCAGCGCATGATACGGCATAAACAACATACTAGACACAATCGGTGCCAAGATTACCAAGGGCAAACCACTAACCAGCCAGTGAGCTGTCACCTTTGCCAGTGCCAATAGCCAGCTTGGTTGAGATCCCAATAACAGTTGTTCCAAGCTACCATCATCATAATCAGACCGGAATATTAAGTCTAGTGATAACAAAGTTGACAGAAGTGCTGCTACCCAGATCACTCCAGCTGCAAGCTGACTTAGTTGGCTGGCTTGTGGCGTCACGCCCAGTGGGAAAAGACTAACCACCAGCACAAAGAATACCAGAGGATTAAACACCGCAGCGGGTTGACGCATTACCAACAACAAATCACGCCACACTAGGCACAAATAATATTTTAGCATTGGTCAGATTTTATTAATGCAGATAGGTTCAGTATTCTGACATTGGCCATGTCCAAATCTTGGTGGCTGGTGAGTAGGACAGCCCCCCCCTGCTGCGTATGCTGTCGCAGATTAGACTGCTGAACTAGGATACCACTTTGATCGATAGCTGTCAGCGGTTCATCAAGCAGCCACACCGAAGCTTGTGTCAAATGTAGCCGAGCTAGGGCAACACGGCGTTTTTGACCTGCTGAGAGATGGCCCACCAAGCTGTCTTCATAGCCTCGCATACCCACTTTATCCAAGGCAGCAAGCCGTTTAATACGGTTACTGACGCCAGATAAAGCTTCTAGCCAAGCCAGATTTTCCTCAGCACTCAGGTGGTCTTTCAGGCCCAACTTATGTCCCAGATAAATAAAGGGACACTCTAATTGCCGGTTCCATTCCACCTGTCCATGAACTAGTGGCAGTAAACCAGACAATTGGCGCAGTAAACTAGTCTTGCCAACACCATTGGCGCCCTTTATGTGCCATATTTCTCCGCAATGGACTAACATGCTTAAGTTTTGATAAAGCATTCGGTCGTCGCGCTCGCAAGCTAATCGGTTGACTTGCAACAATGCTGCACTGGACTGCTTTGCATATGGTGCGAAATTTAGTGGCGCGTCAATGTTCACTGTACTCTCAATTGAACTAATATGTAGCCCTACTGTTAGCTAATCGACTTGAGTATCATTATAGCTAGAAAGATGCGCATTCATTCACCCGCTTACATTAAGATGTTGTCATGAGCAATGTGACACCATGTTTTAGCTAGTTTAAACCATGGTCATCGTTTAGCAATTACACGTTTAGTGTTGATGCTGTCAGGTCAGGACGCGAGCAGCCAATTCATATACTTGTCAATCTTAACTGCAAGTTTAAGTTAGCTTTGCGCATCGTGCCCTGTAAGCCAAAGTTTGACTGTATGATACTCAACTAAAAGTAACGGTTCGCTAGTGAATGTATTTATCAGTCAACAACAATCAGCATAGGGCATCAACCACTTGCTTTATCGACATGAAACGTTTAATTAACACAATTTGTAAAATCATATATGTATACAGTTAGTATTTTATCTTGAAACTATAATTTAAGCAGCAATTTCTCACTAATGACTCAATATTGACCAATCATTATCATAGCAGCAATAAGCATTTGTGCCTTAAGTTATTTCAAACTAATCTAGTTTGAAATAAGGGTAAACATCTTGTCAAACGGACAGTACGGTATCTCTTTTCGATCAAATTCTACAACATCAGCCATGAGTTCTAACTGTCAGCCGCAATATAACCTTATCTACATTAATCACTGGCCAGTTGTATTGTGTGACCTGAAGAACTCAATCATTATATTACAAAATATTACAAATATGTTTCGTTACAGTGTTTTAGGCCACTAGTAGAGTGTACTTATGTTTTGAATTAACTAATTTTGAAACATCAATAAAAACCACATAGAGATAATTCACAGGCAAATCAGTGAATCACCCCATACTTAAAGATAGTAACCAACAGCTGGTTAATTGCCAATAAGTAAAAACATCTCGTAAACAAAGCATCCAGGCTAATTGATACAAAGAGCTAATCATCAAAAAAATCTAATTGTAACGCGCCTTATTAATCAATAATTGGTTTTAAGATTGACTGGCCGCAATATTTATGCATTGCATCAGATTATGACTGACATAAAATATGTTCTTTTATTTAATTTTAATCAGCATGGGCAACAATAGTATAAGCGCCAATATTGATCATTTTGGTATAGATGAATTTAGTGGTCTTGTACTTCTAATAGGTGAACTGATGCTCTGAGCAGTCAATTGTGTAGCCACATTAGAGTGATGAAGCCTGCAGTGTTAACTAGTATAGCCAGCAGCCGTTATAATCATCACACCGTTAACAATGGTACCAAACGAGTCAGAATCCCACAGGAAACACCATGTCATTAAAACCTTATCAAGATGTACATCCTGAAGTAGATAACACCACCTATATTGACCCAAGCGCCGTTATTATTGGCGCTGTGCAAATTGACCAAGATTGTTCCATCTGGCCTCAGGTGGTTATTCGCGGAGATGTAAACCAGATTCGCATTGGCTATGGCTGCAGCATCCAAGATGGTAGCGTACTTCATGTGACCCACTGCGGACCCTATAATCCAGCGGGATTTAGCCTTACTCTGGGCAAGCAGGTCACCGTCGGCCATCGAGTCATCTTGCATGGTTGTCGCATTGGTAACAGGGTGCTAGTGGGCATGGGCTCCACAATAATGGACGGCGCCACAATTGAAGACAATGTTATATTGGGTGCCAATAGCCTGGTACCACCTAGTAAGCACTTACCTGGGGGCTATCTTTACATTGGTAGCCCTGCCCGACAACAACGCCGTTTAACCCTAGATGAAACAAAAAGCCTGACATATATGGCTGATTACTATATAAAACTTAAGGCAACTTATTTGGATTAGATCAAGACACGGGTCGTGATTTATAAAAATCGCATTTTACCTATGCTGTGGAAATTATATACTAATATCATGTTAAGCACCCTGTCCAGCAAGGTGGACAGATTCAATTTTTATTTATGCTGTATTAAGAACTGAGGTTTTTAGGGCACAGTCACCTGATAATAGGATATTTTTAGTCTTAAGACAGGTGCTTAATGAAAATTATAGACCAGCGCCTGTAAAAATATTTGGTTAACTTAAATTTTAACTTACTGTAGAGTATCTATGTAATTGGATATTGCCGAACCAGTTTCTTCCCCGAGCAATTAGTATACCGTATAACAATATTACCAAAGCAGCAGTTTTTATGCAGCCTCACATCCGGGTGCCTGATTAGCCTAATCAATAACGCCCAGGGCACCAGGCTCAATACACCAACGCGGGATCAACATATTGATAACCCAGAGCTTCTGCCACATGGACGTTAGTAACTTGGCCAGCATGTACGTTTAAACCTGCCAAAAAGTGCTTGTCGCCTGCTAGCGCCTGATGCCAACCCTGATTAGCCAATTTCATAACGTAAGGCAAGGTAGCATTATTAAGGGCGTAGGTAGACGTCAAGGGGACACCACCCGGCATGTTGGCAACACAGTAATGCATTACACCGTCAACTTCATAGGTTGGTTCTTGATGAGTAGTGGCGTAAGACGTCGCAAAACAGCCCCCCTGATCAATAGCAACATCAACCAATACAGCACCCCGCTTCATGCCAGCCACCATCTCCTTAGTGACTAATTTAGGAGCTGTAGCCCCAGGAATCAGGACACTACCAATGACCAGATCAGCTTCTGATACATGCTTTTCCAAAGCTGCTTTATTGGAGTAAACTGTCTTCACAGCACCGCCAAATTCCTGATCTAAATGTACCAGTACCTGTTTGGATCGATCCAGTACAGTTACATCAGCACGAGCACCCAAGGCCATTTGTACAGCGTTGGAACCAACCACACCACCGCCAATAATAACTACCTTAGCAGGCGCAACACCGGGCACACCACCCAGCAACATACCACGACCACCCTGGGTCTTTTCCAAGACATGACTACCTGCTTGAATAGACATACGGCCAGCCACTTCAGACATAGGTGCCAAAAGTGGCAGAGCACCACTGGCACACGTAATGGTTTCATAAGCAATACAAGTTGCACCCGATGCCACTAAGTCTTTGGTTTGCTCGGCATCAGGAGCCAAATGCAAATAGGTAAACAACAACTGACCCTCGCGCAGCAAAGCACGTTCAACAGCCTGAGGTTCCTTAACCTTAACGATCATTTTGGCTTGCGAAAATATCTCAGTAGCGTTGCTGGCAATAACCGCACCGGCCATAATATAATTATCGTCACTGGCATTAATACCCTGACCAGCATGACTTTCCACCAATACTTGATGACCAGCTGCTATCAATTCCTGCACACTTTCTGGCGTCAAACCAACACGGTTTTCACGATTCTTAATTTCTTTAGGCACACCAATCAACATTACATCATCTCCTATGCTTCAGTTAGGATTTGCTTACATCAGAAGTGGTAGTCTATACAAAAATGTGAGCAATATTTTTGATAAAAAATCATTATTTTGCCGTATTTTGCAACTATAATTTCTTATAATGCTATTATTGAGAAATAAAATTCCATCAAATTTTTAAGCGAACCACTTCTGATAAAAAAATTATGCAGCAAATAGAATCGATCAACATAAAATTGGATGAATTTGACAAACGATTGATCCGCGCCTTGCAGCACAATGCACGATTAACTAATGTAGAATTAGCCGACATGGCCAACCTGTCACCCTCTGCCTGCCACCGGCGTGTTAAAAGCTTGATAGAAGCGGGTTACTTCGACCGTTTTGCTGGCCTGGTTAACCCATATCTGTTTGGCTATACCGGCACAGCCATTGTGTCAATCAGTTTGGATGCTCAGCGCGAAGCGCTATTTTCTGAATTTGAACAAGCGGTTTGCTCAATACCACAGATTAAAGCCTGTTACCTGATTACCGGGGAATATGATTATCAACTAACGGTCATCTTTAGGGATACCAAGCACTTTGAAGAACTATATTATGGCACACTATTAAAGTTACCTGGGGTCAATATTACTAAAACCCAAATGGTGTTGCGTAAAGTTCATAATACGCAGGAAGTACCTATCAGCTAGCAGAATTAATTGCATCAGTGGGATTTTCATAAGAGCCTGAATGCTATTGTTTGACAGAAAAATTGATATTATATGCTCATCGTAGACTAGGCATTGTATTGACAACTCTCAATCCAGCCATTTAGAAATAACACAGAGATCCTCAAATTTAGGGATAAAAAAACCGCAAGGATGTCAGGTCCGCAAAGTGGCCTGTAAGTTTCATTACAGCTACTGTATCCTGTAAGCACTATTTGGACAGTTTGCATAAGTGAATGTCTGATCCTAAGATGAAAGCCGGTAATACACTTTTCATTCCTTCAGAAAACCACGCTAATGTTTCATGAATCAAACGAAATTATTTTGGCCCTGGATACTCCCTTTAGATGCGCGCGCTGATGCTGTTATTCATGCTTTTGGCGGTTTGTAGTAAGCAGGCATTGACGGTACAGGCACATACGGGGTTAATTTGTGTAGCTACCTGACCAATCACGGCATTAAAGTGATTGCAGTCAACCGCAGTGTTCGCCTGCTGCAGAGAGAATCTGATTCACTGTAGGACTCTGCAAGGCGTGTCTCTTGGTTTCTTGACATAGGCGCACCACTCCACATCCTGGCAACTAGCTGAGGAACTTTAGTTTCCACCGTCTCAAATGATTGATTTAAGCATAAATCAGGCTGTAGAAGTATTTCAAGTTTACACATAAAAAAACAGAGGCTTATTATAAAACCATGAAAAGATATTTAGTGATTGGTGCTTTTCTCGCTATTTTCATATTAGGCTCTGTGACTGGATACTTTATTCTGGCCGGTCAGAATAGCGTCAAGACTTATCCTCAGGAAAACCAGCTAAACATTCCTGTTCTAATTGACAGCCTGGAGGCTGGAAATAATATTGAATTAGTTATCCAGAATAGCGTTCATGAGTTTTTCTCTGGTATTAAAAGCGCAACAAAGGGTTTTAGCCAATCTTATCTTGGACCAACTATTCGTTTGTATAAAGGCGCAACCACGAGCATCGTTTTTCGGAATGATACAGAAGATTATACTACCATTCATGGTCATGGATTACATGTGGACGGAAAGGTAGATGGCGGTCCACAAAGCAAAATCCTTACTGGTGAGATAAAAAATGTGTTGTTACCCATAGTTCAGGAAGCAGGCACCAGTTGGTATCACCCCCACTTAATGGATAAAACTTCTGCACAAGTTCATGCTGGGCTGGCGGGTCTTTATATTATTGAAGACAGCAACTCAGAAAACCTGCCATTGCCCAAAGCATATGGAGTTAATGACATTCCATTAATTATTCAAGACCGTTCTTTTGTGAACGGTAAAATGAAACCCTATGTGTTAACAAATGGTAAGATCATGGAGGATGGTTTAAGGGAGGAAACTTTGGTCGTTAATGGCACCATCAACCCTTATCACTACGTACCAGCTGGCTGGGTGCGTTTACGATTGCTCAATGCTTCCAATGCACGATTTTATCGTTTCTTTTTGCCCGATGATGTACCTTTTTACAAGATTGCCACAGAAGGAGGATTTTTGAACACGCCTGTGGCAATCACGGAAATCACCATGTCGCCAGGAGAGCGCAATGAAATTATGATTGATCTTGCAGGTTATAATTCATTGAGCTTGATGGCCGAGTTTCTACCCGCTGATCCTGAATATCAGATTTGGCTGTCTTCAAACCCAGTTCAACGGGTATTGGAATTACGAGTCGATAATACACTAATTGCTGAAGGCAAACTTCCAGATAAATTAAACGACATCAATTATTATGGTCAGACCGATATGCAAAATGCTGTGAGGCGAAATTTATTTATGCATATGGCCAATGATGAAAATAACATGTTCAGTATTAATGGTAATTCGATGAGCATGGATGTAATCAATGAACGGGTCAAAAAAGGCGACATGGAGCTGTGGACTATTACTGGCGACATGATGCCACATCCATTTCATGTGCATGGTGTATCTTTTCAGATAGTGACTCATAATGGGCAGTCACCGTCCGAGGCAGATAGAGGCTGGAAGGACACCTTAGCAGTGACCGAAGAGCCAAGCGAAATATTGATGCGCTTTAATCACTCGGCCACAGATGAATTTCCCTATATGTACCATTGCCATATCTTAGAGCATGAAGATGCCAAAATGATGGGACAATTCACTGTGACTGATTAATCGGCCACTCACCCCGCCAGCAGAATGCATGAGTGTTGATCCGCTTCATCGTGTCTGGGCCAAGGAAGATACTGTTTACCTATGATCTTTAACTAAATGTATGATTACCTGTGTTTAAAGACTTGTGCGAGCCCAGGTAAAAACACACAAGACGAAATTAGTCAACTACGATATTGATCGGGTTGCGAATCCATTGAATTTATAGGTACAGGTGTGCATGCTTGTCCGATTTCTGTGGTACACGCAGTAGCATATGGATTGTTATCCGGCAGGCAGAGAGTTCAGCAATGTACACCATATTTGTAAATATAACATTACGTTAAGAGACACAGTGGAATTATCTGGTCTAGAATAATATTTGTTAAACTGCACCAGAGGCTATTTTGTCACTGTGGCTTATTGACCGGATTAAGTGAATGGCTTACATAAATTCTGTATGGTGGATATCTGTTAGATTTTTTCCTTGCAGGTATCTTAAAGCAGAATTTCTACAATTGTAAATAAAGGATAAATGATGTATTGGTGGTTTTTGGTTGCGGCCATTGTATTTGAAATTTTGGGCACAATGGCTATTAAACAAACGACCTTAACGAATAGTTACTATTGGGGAAGTTTGGTTATTGCATTTTATATTATATCTTTCACATTTTTGGGATTTGCAGTTAAGAAAATTGATATTGGAACAGCATATGCGATTTGGGCTGGTTTTGGTACGGCTTCAATTGCAATATTAAGCTGGTTGATTTTCAAAGAGCACATGACATTACAAAAAATAACCGCGATTGTTTTAATTATAACAGGGTCAGTTATTTTAAAATTACAACCAACCTAAGCACATGCTGCCTTAATCATACTTTAGCAGTGGGTAATTGCCATATTTGGCAGGGGGTCACAAGAACGTCAGAAAATACGGTAATGATTGTTGCCGTGGAAGACTTGGCAAGTTAATGTAACACGGGCTGGTTTTCCAATATAACCACCAAAGCAGTGACCGAGCAACCTGAGTGAACGCAATTGCTCCATAAAGATTTTAGCACCACATCGCCCGTTGCATTCAGAGTCGATTTTCTGCTCAACTGGCTGTTATCAGCGAGTCAGTCAACCGGTGTTGAGTGCTGTTAAATCAGCAAAGTACAACTATGGTTTACAGCATCGATCACGGACATAAATCACGAGCATCCTACCTAACGGAAAAAGGTTGGCCAAGTGCTTAATGGCATCATGAGCCCCCACAAATAACACCAGATCGTTTTATTCGTTTGCCAGATCAGGCTCATTGAGCCAATTCTGATGTTGCAGGCCAAACCTGACAAATTGAGGCTGTTGAGTTGATGATTGCCAGCAACACCATCACTGTTGTCCATAGTGACGCCTTCTTAAAGGCTACACCTGCGGAACAGCACACCAATGTAAAAATAACAGTATAAAAGAAAAAGACAACCACCATTGAGCAGATTATCAAGCTTGAGGAGGCAATAAGCCAGGTACAGAAAAATTGTAAAAATGCCAAAAAAAACTAAAGACCAGCGCTTTTAAACCTAGTAGTTGCCAAGAGCCACATCACCAAGCTGGCAGTCAAAAGCTATATCGCCCGGCATCAGCCTGAGACCCTGAATTTCCTTGAACTGGTAGTGAACACCGACAGCAAGATGTAATCCAGCAAAACCATAATAAAACCTTCAAAAAGGAAGTTATTTCAGGGTAGAATAAATAGGATTTAAGATGATTACTGAATCTACTCTGGTATTATCAGAATGACTGGCTTTTCAACACCATCAGCGTAATAACAGACTTTTGGGTTAATTCACATCTCGGCGGTGACTTGCATAAAGATATTTTCAATGCATACCATATTCATGTACCGACGTTCACCACAAGTTTAGTGTATCCATCGTTCTATATTCAATTAATTGCATGTTGTGCTAGTCTTGCCCTAACGGCAATACATCTCCGCACCCGACTCATAATGCTACTCAAAGCAAATAACTCGTTAAGAATTAAACAATTATGAAAATAGCGATTGCAGGCACAGGTTACGTTGGCCTATCAAATGCAGTGTTGTTAGCACAAAACCACGAAGTGGTGGCACTAGATATTGTTCCTGAAAAAGTCGCACTTATTAATGATGGAAAATCCCCGATTGTTGATGCTGAGATTGAAGATTTTTTGCAACACAAACAGCTAAAGCTTCGAGCCACACTCAACAAAAACGAGGCCTACACCAAAGCAGATTTCGTCATCATTGCTACTCCAACAGACTATGATCCTGAAACAAACTATTTCAATACCAAATCAGTAGAAGCTGTCATAAACGATGTCAAATCCATAAATCCCAATGCAGTAATGGTCATCAAATCAACCATACCTGTCGGTTACATCGCGAAAGCGCGGAAACAACTAGATACTCAGAATCTAATCTTTTCGCCAGAATTTCTCCGCGAAGGCAAAGCACTCTACGACAACCTGCATCCTTCTCGTATAGTGGTAGGCGAACGTTCTGAGCGTGCCAAAGTTTTTGCCAAGCTACTACTGGAAGGGGCAGAAAAGAAAGGTGTGCCAATACTATTCACCAACAGCACTGAGGCAGAAGCCATCAAGTTGTTTGCAAATACTTATCTAGCAATGCGCGTGGCTTACTTCAATGAACTAGACACATATGCCCAGATGCACGGCCTAGATAGCAAACCAATTATCAAAGGTGTTGGACTAGATCCACGCATCGGCAATCACTACAACAACCCAAGTTTCGGCTACGGAGGCTACTGCCTGCCAAAAGATACAAAGCAACTTCGAGCAAATTATGATCAGGTGCCACAAAACCTTATTCATGCTATTGTTGAATCCAACACAACACGTAAAGATTTCATTGCTAACCAAATCTTGAAAAAAAATCCAAAGGTTGTTGGTATTTACCGTTTAGTCATGAAAGCCGACTCTGATAATTTCCGCGCCTCGGCTATCCAGGGTGTCATGAAGCGTATCAAGGCCAAAGGCATTGAAATAATGGTATATGAACCTGCTTTGAACAAAGATGAATTTTTTCATTCACCCGTTATAAAAAATCTCTCTGATTTTAAGCAAGACACAGACGTCATTATTGCCAATCGCATTGGCCCAGAACTTGAGGATGTCAGTAACAAGGTATACACACGCGATTTATTTGGGAGAGATTTATAAATATTCTGCCTGAATTTACCACTGGACGTATCGACCAGACCTGTTGCTTATAATATTAAATCGTAACGATAATAAAGCAGTAGAGAAGCCCAAAGACCAAGATTGAAACAAAAGTACAAAAAATAGAAACTACAATAAAATCTTTAAAAAAACGTATTTCAGTGTCCAGTCTGGAACGATTGGGATGGTATTCAATCATATCCCGGAATCATCTGGGTCGCTGATTTATTAACATCATAGTCGTTAAGACGGGTTTGCCGGTCACTGCATACCTTGGCATTAGTGTGCTTAAACGCTGTCGAACGCCTATTTGAGATATGAACTCACATAAACTCACCTGCATCAAGGCCTAGGATACCGTGTTCGGTCAGGAACTAAACTCAACGAATCCATCGGGCGGGACTATGATAAACATCTCTAGCTAAAACATGTTGTCCTGGATGCCGATATCGGCCCCACCAGCGAACCACTCAAAGCTGTGCTGAAAGAAGATCTGATGGATGCTGGCATAGACATTATTGATATTGGGTTAGGGTGAAACCGAAGAAATCTACTTTGCCACCTTCTATTTAGATGTTGACGTTAGCTGGCATCGGCAGGGTATTCAAGAAATGGGCACCCTGGGTGGTAAAGATATTGTTAAGGTGGATGCGCGGTACTTCTGCCATAGTGCGCAGCTTAAAGGTACAAGGCCAAAGCAGTATAATAACCCGTACACATACTGAGCTGGACCTCACTAATCAAACTGCAGTGCATGATTTCTTCGAACAGGAAGCCAAATCAGGTCTATCTCGCTGCTGCCAAAGTCGGTGGTATTCATGCCAATGACACTTACCCAGCCGGATTCATCTATAAAAATACGATGATAGAAACCAATGTCATTGATGTGATGTTTTAGAATGGCATAAGAAACTTCTATTCCTTAGCTCCAATTGTATCTACCTCAAACTCGCTGAGCCACCGGATGAATCTAATCTTTATAGATTATACAAGAATAACAACAGCACTTGGTGGGTATGCTTCTAATAGGTAATCACAAGGAATATTGGCTAAAGAGGGGATCAAAAAGGGTGAATGTCAGGATAGCGTAGACATGGCCCAGTACGCTTGATTTGCCTGAAAGACCCCCGAAACAGGGGATCAGATACGAAAAAACCGGTTTCGGATAACCGGTTTTTTGTTTAATGGTAGTGTAGAGTTAACTCCGAACAAAGTTTGATGACTATATCACCATCAAAATCAACCACAATTATCAATCAGCACCGAATGCCCAGGCTAGGTCAGCACCACTACTTAACAGCTCTCTATGGGTACTTCAGTAAGACTGTCAATAGTGTTAATCAGTTTTTTGAAGCATCTACCCATAGTCGTATTTATCATTACTGTACGTAAATTTTGCACCAAAAACCTAGCACTTATAATCCAGCTCTTCGTGGAAACCAATCATTCCACCACAAAAAACACGATGCTTTCTAATTAGTAACTAGTCAAAATGGGGTTCGGCATATCGTTCCTTATCAGCCTGCCGAGAATATTTTTCACAAACGCTCATCAGCCAAGCACTATCGCACCTGGCAAATTCCCACCTCAAATTCCAACTGTTGGGTTTTGCCCAACAGCTGCAACAACAAAATCACGCGTTGTTGGTCAGATGAAAGAACCTCGGCAGATACGCCCTTGAATGGCCCCACTACCACCATGACTTTATCACCTGTTTTGAAGGGTTTAAGAAAATCACCACCAGCGTTACGCACAGCTTCCAGGTGTTGGATTTCCTTAATAAGCACATCGCTGGCCCACGCAGGATCAGTCCCAAAACGCACTAACTGGCTGACGCCCCGGGTAGAACGAATCGGTGATATAGATTGCTCAACATGAGCTGGTTTCACAAAAAGGTAACGCGGGAACATCGCGGATTGTACTTTTTGCCACCCATCAGAACGACGTTTCAGATCAAACCAGAAAGGCAGGTAGACCAAAAAACCTTGCCTCTCCAAATGTACTTTCGCCTCTGTTTCCATTCTTGGTTTTGTCATAACAACCAACCAGCCTGATTCAGCCATACTCAACTCGTCCATGCTTTATTTCTGAATGATTATCTCATAAAGATCCAGATTGATAAATCCAGAAAGTAAGATTCCAACTAAAAATCAAATAGTTCGTAACAACCTCCTCTCACAAAAAGTTATTCAAAATTATCCTTTTTTAAACTTGAAAGAACGCAAATTGATGGCACCAGAAACGCAAAGGAGGGGAAACCATAAACGATCAAACCCTATTTATCACACATATCAACCAGATCCAGTTGGCTGGACGCTCGGATACTTGTCAGCAGGCTGATGATCGCCTCCTGCTAATTTTAAGATGTATGGCAGAAGCCAGTGGGCTAACCAATTTACAGATCACCAGACAGCGAATCCAACTGCCAAAGCCTGCATTTACCACGATTCCAGCAACTGAATTACAGTAAACCACACTCGATGATACCCACCCTCATATGGAGTACATACCAAACCCAGCTAGAAACAAACAGCTCTCAAAAGCAAGGTAAATACCATCTCCGTTCAATGCGCGTGGTATGTAAACTGGTGCAGTGTATATCTGAACTAACAGAAATTAGTTTTGACTTACCCAACACCATAATGCGAGCAATACTATTATCCTGAACAGCCCTTCAAACAAGACGACCGGATCACTTTAGTTGATGGCCCCTTAGCTGGAATTGAAACCACCTGCCAAGCTGAATCCGGTGAGGAACGATTCATGATCCTACTCAGTATGCTCAACCACCCAACAAAAGTGCAAATGACTACCGCACAGTTAAGAAAAATCGAGTGACTGAAGCAGAAACTCCCACCGCTTTCCGAACTACCCAGTATGTGGGCATATCGACTGAGCACCAAAAATATGCCTATTATGTATACATCTGCAAACGAAAAACATCACAATGGCCTATGTGACCGATCAATTTGAAGATGTAAAACCACACTGCCACTACCAAAGGAAAAAAATACAGCGGCCGTCGAACAGATCATCAAGTTCGAAAAGGGAATGAGCCAAGTGCAGGAAAGCTATTAAAGATGCCGAGGAAAATTATGGAGCAAAATTTTTGAATCTGGTATTTGACAAGGGTTACATGGCCAAACTGCTCCCTAACGAGGCAGTAATAAGCTATATCTTCCAGCATCAGCAGAAGCTCCTAACTCACCTGAAACTAGTTGAGAATACTGGCAGTATGGAAGGAGCTATCCAGGCAAAGAAGGCAAAAGCGAAAACGAGGATAATATCAAAGCATAAGATGAGCAGCCCGATGCCTGAAAGCAAAAAAGCCCACAACTGCAGCTGCAATCGCAAGCTGCAATCTCAGGGTTCATGAGCAAGGCGTTGTCAGTCAGGTAATGGATTTATCTAATCCAGCGCCATTGCCCAGTTTCATCTGCTCAGTAAAGACACAATCCACCACTTCACTGCTGGGCTGATAACCCACGACCAGTTTTTGCAACACCGCAATGATCATTACAACATTGTTATGACCAAGCAGTATTTTCAGAGTGTTGAGATCAGCTTCCAACTCATTCCATGGAATGAATGGGTCCTGTGCCCGCTGAATCTTGGAATGCACGGTAGGCTGTGGATTGTCACCAAGCATCAGTTCTTCGTAGAGTTTTTCACCGGGTCGAAGCCCTGTCACCATAATTTCGATATCGCCCTCCGGATTGGACTCATCTCGTAGCGATAGACCAGAAAGCTCAATCATGCGTTTGGCAAGGTCCTCTATCTTCACCGACTCACCCATATCCAACACAAACACATCACCACCCTTGGCCATGGCACCTGCCTGAATCACTAACTGCGCTGCTTCCGGAATGGTCATAAAGAAACGGGTGATATCAGAGTGTGTCAGCGTGATAGGTCCACCGTCACGAATTTGTTTGCGAAAGAGCGGAATAACCGAACCTGATGAATCCAGCACATTGCCAAAGCGCACAATGGAAAACCTGGTTTTATTATCATTTCCAGACTTTTGTAATTGCAGAGAAAAAAGCGCTTGCAGACAGAGCTCTGCCAGTCGTTTGCTCGCTCCCATCATATTAGTTGGCCTAACCGCCTTGTCGGTAGAGATCAAAACAAAATCTGATACACCTTTTTCAATCGCAACCTGCACGGTGGTCAGTGTACCAATGACGTTATTTTTTACGCCCTCTGCTACGTTGTGCTCAACCAGTGGCACATGCTTGTAAGCAGCAGCGTGGTAGACCGTATCAGGCTGCCAAGTATCCATGATTTCCAGCAAGCGGTCCTTATCCTGGACTGAAGCTAGCAGCGGTACAATACAAGTACGATCTAAATCACCCAAACCCTCACACAAACTTTCAAGTTCCGAATGAATAACATACAGCGCATATTCGCTCATCTCCACCAACAAAAGTTTTCTAGGGCTTGAGCTTAATGATCTGACGGCAAAGCTCTGATCCAATCGAACCGCCTGCACCAGTTACCAGCACCACCTTGGATGAGATATTCTTGCCCAGTAAAATATGATTCGAAGCCACCGTCTCACGTCCCAGTAGATCATCAATATCCAGATCACGAAGATCGGAAGTAGTGACACGGCCTTCAGCAAGGTCGGCAAAACTCGGCAGAGTTCGAACAGCTACCTGATTCTGGCCAATTTTTTCCAGAATTTCATTGCGCAGGCGACGATTTGCAGAGGGAATCGCTAACAGCACATGCGTCACGCCCTTGGACTCAATCATATCCGCCAGATCCATTGGTGAAAAGATAGGCTTACCGTTTAACACATGTCCATGCAGACGATCATCATCATCCAGAAAGCCCACCACACGCATCTCAAAACTATTATCAAGCGCGGAAACCAACTGTCGGCCTGCACTGCCAGCACCATAGACCAACGCCTTGGGCAAGGCAGCAAATTGTAGATGGCTTTGGTACATCCCCCCAAGCCAATAGCGCGCCAGAGCACGTGAACTACTAATCGCAAGAAACAGTAACAGAGGCTGAATTAGGCCTACAGTGCGTGGAATGCCCGTAATACCAAATGCCATAATAATGCTTGCATAAAGCAAGCTATACACACCAATGGCGCGGGCCACGGCAAACATCGCAGGGTAACCAGAATAGCGGAAGATCGCCCGATACAAGCCTGACATGATAAAAATTGGCAGAGCAAATGCCACCGAAAAAGCTACTGCCCAGAATGCTGTACCCGATAGAGAGACAAACTCACCTAGGCGCAGATAAAGGGCTAACCAAACGGTCAGCACACATAAGCTGATATCCACCAACAAAGCAATGATGCGCTTGGCGTAACGAGGAAGTGCTAAAACTGGCTGCGAAGCTTGACGAAGTCTGCTTAACATAGATTCAATAATCCCTGATCATCATGATTTTATCCTCACACGATCACCAGCACCTTTGCCCAGTATCGTTAAAGAAATATATCGAAAGTACTTGAACACATTCATTTGCCTTAACATCTCAGCATCGGTTTTAGCCAACAACTCTGGTGTGGACATATCAATCCCCTGAATCTGCGCCAAACCAGTAATCCCAGGCCTGACATCAAACACATCCCGTGCAGCACGTTCAGCAATCAAATCATGCTGATTAAATAAACATGGCCGTGGTCCCACCAAGCTCATATCTCCACGCAACACATTCCACAGCTGTGGCAGTTCATCCAGTTTGGTTCTGCGTAAAAATCTCCCCAGCGGGGTGATCGCCGAAGCACCTGCCAGATGCGAAGCAATAGAAACCATATCAAGTCGCATGGTTCGAAACTTTACTAATGTAAATGGTTGCCGGTTTCTTCCCACACGTTCTTGTCTGAACAAGGATGATCGAGTATCAAACCATCCCAGAATCAAAACCAATAAGAACAAGGGTGACAAAACCAGCATTCCAACAGCAGCAAACAATACATCCAGAATTCTAATCATCAGTAGCTCGAATACCATTGGGCCGTTTTTCGTAGCCCTTTATTGATGTTTACAGGAAGCGCCCAATTGAGAAGTTCCTTGGTCTTTGAGATATCGGCCTGGAGATCGCCAAGCAATCAGGATGCCAATTCCTAGAATGAAGCTAGAATAGGTGATAAACGTGCCGACTTACCCAATGCTATACCCAACTGATGCAGAAACTCAGTCGTGGACAAATATTTATCATCACTGACCAAAAATGTTTGATTAGCAGCAGCTGAGTGCTCCAAATAAGTGATAATTAGATACACCAAGCTATCAATCACAAACCAGGCTACATTGATAAACCGCCACTACAACATCTCTTGATTTGTGTTCAGAAGCCAACCAATTGACCAGTACGTTGCCTACAAAGCCGGTAGCTTCTGTCAACAAATTCATTATCTTGACTTCCAACCCTTAGTTTTGCGATTGGTCACAGCCTCGGCCAGCAGCTCTTCAATTCGGTCCATCAATTGCGCTCGCCCAAACTCTTGTTGAGCATACTTCCGGCCATTCAGTCCCAACTGTTTGCGTTGTTTTGGACTCATCGCTTCTAAATCTAATACCGCTTGTGCCAAACTCGCTCCATTGCCTGACTCACAAGTTAGCCCAGCGTTTGCATCACGGATCACAGCCGCACCTACACCATCCAGCATGCCCAGCAAAGGAATACCAGCCATCAAATACGATTGCACTTTGCCTGGGATCGTCAAGCTGAATACCGGATCATGTTTTAACGAGACTAGCAGTGCATCAGCATGGGCATAAAATGAAGTCATTCGCTCTATCGGAAAACGGCCAGGCAACAGCACTCGATGCTCTAAACCACGCTGGATCACTTCAGATTGAAGCCATTGTGATTTACGCCCATCACCTACGATGACCCAGCGAACCGTCGCTTTGTCTTTCAACTGCTCAGCTGCATCCAGAACAGCCGGCATGTCTTGCGCTTCGCCGATGTTGCCAGCAAATACCACCGTGAATCCGTTAAACAACTCTGGTACTTCAGAGGCAGGCTGGTCGTTATTATTTGTGAGCACTTCTTCCGACCAACTTGGGAAGTAACGTATTTTGGCTTGGTCATGGCAGTACTTGGCAATGCTGTTTAAAAATCCCTGGGACTGCCCCAACATCAAAGTACAGCGGTTGTAAATGAAGCTCACCATGTGGCCCACCCAACCCAGTAATCGAGGTGAACGAATTACGCCAACGGCTGACAAGGTTTCAGGCCACAGGTCAAGCACCCAAAACACCACAGGTGCTTTCTTGATCTTACCCAGCCAAACCGCTGGCAAACCAACTGTCACAGGTGAGACCCCAAATACAAAAATCACATCGGCTGGTATTCCCCGTAAACGGTAGGCTCCAAAACTGCTTGCGCCGAATACAAAGCTCAGGTAATTTAGTACTAAGCACGTATTACCTGAGCCACGTGCAAGCATTGGAGCCCGTATCACCTGCACGCCCTCGTATTTAGCAAACACACTGGGTTGCTTGCGATAAACATCGAAAACTTTACCGGCAGGGTAATTGGGTATGCCTGTCAGTACCGTGACTTGATGACCACGCTGAGCCCACTCCTTGACTAAGTCATTGATACGAAAATTTTCTGGCCAAAAGTACTGGCTAACGACGAGAATGTGCATGCTGGTCTCAGTACTTCTTCCACACTACGCGGTTCACGTAGTCGGTGTAACTGTGGATGATGCGCACCACTTTTTCGCTGACGTTGGGCATGCTGTAATCGGCTACCAGGCACAAGCTGCGCTCTGTACCACGAAACTGGGTTTGTAGAATAGCCAAGCTTTGACGCACGCGCTCCACCTCCAAGCCCACCATCATCACGGTAGCCTCTTCCATGCCTTCGGGACGCTCGTGCACCTCGCGCAGGTTCAACGCTGGGAAATTAAGGATCGACGACTCTTCGTTGATCGTGCCACTGTCGGATAGTACTGCCTTAGCCTGCATTTGCAGATTGACGTAATCATGAAAACCCAGCGGTTTTATCAGGCGCACCAAGGGGTGAAACTTGGCGCTCATGGTATCTGCGCGTTTTTGGGTACGAGGATGTGTGGACACGACCACCGGCAAGCCATAATCCTCGGCTACGGCGTTCAGCACAGCGACCAACTTGATAAATGACTTGTCTGGTTCAATGTTTTCTTCACGGTGGGCACTGGCCACAAAGTACTGCTCAGGCTGTAGGTCAAGACGATGCAAAGCACCCGACGCTTTAATTTGCGGCAGATAATAATTCAGCACCTCATACATCGGGCTACCGGTTTTGATCACTTGATCCGGTGGCAAACCCTCACGCAGCAGATAGTCACGCGCAATCGTGCTGTACGTCAGATTGATGTCTGCCGTATGGTCCACAATACGACGGTTGGTTTCTTCTGGCACACGCTGGTCAAAACAACGGTTGCCAGCTTCCATGTGGAAAATCGGCACTTTGCACCGCTTGGCTGGGATTACTGATAGGCAACTATTGGTGTCTCCCAACACCAGCATGGCTTCGGGCTGTTCCTGGTCTAGCACACGGCCTATCGCAATGATTAGGTTACCAATCGTCTGGGTTGCACCAGTCGAATTGGCCGCACTGTCCAGAAAATAATCTGGCTTGCGCACCGCCAGGTCATCGAAAAAAACCTGGTTAAGCTCGTAATCGTAGTTCTGGCCAGTATGAACCAGAACGTGCTCGCAGTACTCGTCCAGGTGGGCCAGCACCCGTGAAAGACGGATAATCTCGGGACGAGTCCCTACCACCGTTATGACCTTGAGTTTTTTTAACGACATATATAGTGTCTCGAATAGGGCGTCACAGCGGGCAATCGTATGTATCTGGGTGTGCGCGGTCGAAAATCTCGTTGGCCCATAGCATCACTACTATCTCCTCAGGCCCAGTATTGGTTATGTCATGCGTCCAGCCGGGCACCGTTTCGACGATTTGTGGTCTGTCACCTGATGTCTGCAGTTCGTGCGTCTGCCCGGTCTGCATGTGACGGAAACGAAACAATGCCTGGCCCTTGATGACCAGAAATTTCTCCGTTTTGCTATGGTGGTAATGACCACCACGCGTTACACCAGGATACGCAGTGAAAAAGGAAAACTGGCCGCAATCGGGTGTCTTCAATATCTCCACGAAAACACCACGCTGATCGGTATGCTGCTGCACGTCGTAGGCAAATGCCTCCTCCGGCAGATAGCTCACATAAGTGGCATAGAGCGCACGCACCAAACTAGTTCCGACTCGCTCTATCACCAGAGAACGCCTGCTATCACGGAATTTCCGAATCAACTGTGCCAGATCGCCCACTGTTGTAGTGTACTGAGGTTGGACTGTTGCAAAACTATCAGATCCTGCCATGTGTGCCTCACCATCCATGAGCTTAACAAAATGATCAAGTAAATCGTCAATATAGACCAGCGTCAGCTTAGCCTGTGGATCATTGATCTGGATCGGTAGATCTCGCGCTATGTTGTGGCAGAAGGTCGCCACTACCGAGTTATAATTAGGCTGGGACCACTTGCCAAACAGATTTGGCAAACGCAATACATGCACCGGCACCAGAGGGTCTTGCCCCGTCACTACTAGCGCATCTTCAGCATCGCGCTTGCTGCGCCCATAAGCATTGTCCTGTGCAGCCTGCGTCGAAGAAGTGTACAGGATCGGAATCGGCCTGTCTGCTGACCGGGCCGCGACAGCCACAGCCAGACATAGATCACGCGTAAGATTGGTGTTGCCGGTGACGAATTCCGACGGATCGTGAGACCGATTTATACCAGCTAGATGAAAGACGAAATTAACTTCCTCCAATAGCTCAGCCAGTTGTCCAGTATGCTGGTTACGATTATAGCAGACCACCTGCACATCACAGCGTTCTCTTAAACGTAACTGCAGGTTCCAGCCGACAAAACCGTTGGCACCAGTGATCAGTACCTTAATAGGCTTAGTCCTCAACAACGGCAGCTTCTCCCCTTATTATACGCTGCATAAAATCTAACTTGAGCAGCAAGGCTTTCATACCCATCACATCCAACCGGGTCGTGTTGTGCGAGTTATAATCTTTGTCATGGATACTCTGGGTGATACGGCACTCGCCTTCATCTACAAACTTGGCATAATTCAGGTCACGTGCAT
Organism: uncultured Pseudomonadales bacterium; assembly: GCA_943787595.1. Lineage (GTDB taxonomy): Bacteria > Pseudomonadota > Gammaproteobacteria > Pseudomonadales > Balneatricaceae > CALSNA01. Next base: position 273,318 of record CALSNA010000004.1, on the reverse strand, counting down.
CAGGTCGCACCCGGAAATAGCCCCCTAAGTCTTCAGCACAAGCCATCTCTTCTCTTCCCAACAGGGTTTCGTACAATTTCTCACCATGACGGGCACCGATCTCACGCACTGGATGCTGCGGTTTACTCAACAGCTCCAACATAGCCTGGACCAGGACTTTGACCGTGGCTGCTGGCGACTTTTGCACAAAAATCTCGCCATTACTACCATTGTGGAATGCATATAGCACCAAATCTACAGCATCTTCCAAAGTCATCATAAAGCGAGTCATGTTTGGATCCGTCACTGTGATGGGTATGCCTGCGAGCACCTGTTCAGCAAACAAAGGAATCACTGAGCCACGCGACGCCATAACGTTTCCATAGCGCGTACCACAAATCATTGTCCCACGATCTTCTAAATTGCGGCTGGTGGCCACCATAACCTTCTCCATCATGGCCTTGCTTACACCCATGGCGTTGATCGGGTAGACAGCCTTATCAGTACTGAGACACACTACACTCTTTATACCAGCCGCAATGGCCTCTTCCAATACGTTTTCGGTACCCACTATATTAGTGAGCACTGCTTGCATGGGATGAAACTCACAGGAGGGCACTTGCTTTAAGGCAGCCGCATGAAAGACAAAATCGACATCGTGCATAGCGCCTGCGATGCTCCGCGAATCCCGTACATCACCGATGTAGAACTTCAACTTAGGACTGGAATAGCGCTTGCGAATGTCATCCTGCTTCTTTTCATCACGGCTGAATATTCGGATTTCACCAATTCCAGTTTCCAAAAAACGCTTTAGCACCGCACTACCAAACGAGCCTGTACCACCCGTTATTAATATTATCTTGTCAGAAAAATCTTTCATTTTTAAATAGCCTTTATGATCTTTTTGAGAAGTTGTTTCAGTAACTGGGGCAAAAAGTACTGCGCCAAGCGTTGGGATTTGATACGTAACACAGATTTCATGCCTGCTGAGAAGCCAGGCCGTAATGAGCGAACTTCCTTCAAGACTTCTGTTAGGGCCACCTCATAGTTTTCATACACCTTTTGGGGCTCTGCTCCCATTGCACTATAAGCACCAGAAAGACGGTCAAAGCAACCATCAGACAATAACTGCAATTGATGAAAATGATAGAAAACCAGAGGCTCATCGCCCACGGTAATTGTTCCCTCATTGTCCTGCCCAAAGTCGTACTGTGAATAATTCCAGGGGGCAACGCCCGCCCCCAAGTGCTGCAGGATATGCAGGCCACTGTATTGGCCCGGCCACTGGTCAAGGTACTTCTGGTCGCCCATGCGGTCTTGCTCGAGCTGGTGGAAACACCATTCGATGCACTGCTCGCGCCAACGTGCCAGACAAGCCAGTCCCTGCTCGTCCCGGCGAAAGCCCACCCACTCTACACAGAAGCGGCCGTTCACTTCCAAGTGCCTGAGCGCAGGTGGGAAGCGATGCTCGATAATGACGATTGATGCGTCTCCAATCTCGTCGAACAACGGCTGCAAAGGTGAATAGAAGTATAGGTCAGCGTCCAGATAGGTGATGGTATCAAGGTCCGGGTTGTGCTGTAACACGTACCAAGGCAAGCAAGGTGATAGAGTCCAGCAGTATTCTGCCATGCTGCGGCTGGGCTTGACCGCCAGCAGCGCTTCGTCCTCAACTGCAGATAACGACAAACAACTCACATGCGGCAGGCGCATCTGCTCCAGGATCTCGTACGTCTGCACATCCATGCACAGCACATGCACGTGTGCGTCCGGGCAATGCTGCTTCAGGGTGCGCAGCATAGCCACGCCTTTAAGCAGGTAGTTGCTGTCAAACAGGGTACAAAAATGGCGCATAGTCAGGCGGCTTTCTTGCGGCATACATAAGTCCAGGTAGTACTGGCAGCTCCGTGACTCACGGCTTTGTCCAGCAAGTGGGTGGCCAGCAGTTCTAGCCTTCTGTCAACTCAGTAATTGCAGCAACTGTGGTTCGTTAAAGTGAGCCTCAAACGTCTCTATACCATGGGCCTATTTGAGGTAATACTTGTTTGGCTGGCCCAATACCATGGTCGTGTGGTGGAAAATCGCGTATCGGCTGTCAACCCAGGCTGTCTCGGCCAATGGCCTGAGACTCCGAAATGTGCAGCAGGCAACCAACAGAGATGACGAGGTCGCAGGCATTGCCTACGTACTTGAGCATCGTGGCGTAGTCCATATCCAGTCTGGCGATTGCGAAAACCTCCGAGTAGCCACCACTGGAGCAGCCTACTTACAGCGCGCATATTTTTCCTGCACTATCCTGCAAACCACACAGACTCTTGAACATGACGTCGAACACGTCGATCGCCACACTGTGTGAGTACTCTGCCAGCTGCCTATTCACCAGATCTCACTACCTGACGGACAAATCATTGTCTTTCCAGGACATGCGCAAACGAACAGATTCAATGCTCACCGCATCCCCAACAACACCAGAGGCAAGCCATGCTTGTGCTTGAGCAAGCTCTTCAGGTGCAGGAACCAATTGAGCAGACGGCACAATTGTGTTTTCATTAAGCCTCCCTCGCCAGATAACGCTCCAGCACCGGCACCAATTCCTCCATGCGCTGCTGGTAAGTGTGCTCGCGCAATGTACGGGCCTGACCGGCTAGGGCAATAGCACGCGCCTCATCGGGATGGGCAATGTAGTAAAGAATCAGCTCAGCAGCTTCTTCCGGGCTGGAATAGGCCACCACCTCCTTGCCTACCTCAAACAGTTCGCCCAAGTTATCCTTGCGGTCGGTGATCAACAGCGTCCCCACACCCGTGGCCTCGTAAAGGCGCATATTGTTGGCATTATTTGCGGCCACGTTGATATGGCGATTCAACGTGACCCGGCTGCGCACCAGAGCACGGTACATATCCAGACCCCACACTTCACCATGATGACGAGCCACGATGGGAGAAGAAGAACTCAGACTGTCAACACCATAGCCAAAGAACTTGATCGGCGTACTGCGCGCCAGGTATTCCAGCATGAGCAGCGCTTTGCCATGGTGACGGGTGATGCCCCCAACGAAGCTCGCATTGATGTCCTTCTTCACCATGCCCAGCAACTCCAGTACTCGGGTATCAAACCCGATGCGGAAATATTCCGAAGCCACCCCCATGGTCCTTAAGCTGGGCAAGAAGTGTGGGAAGGATGTCATGATCAGGTCATAGCACTTCAGATAAGCCTCAGGCGGCATAGGGCTGGCAATCTGACCAACAACCAGCTTTACGTACGGGCGCAGTTCGGCCAGCTTCTTGGGCGTGAGGAACCACAAATCCTGGCAGTACAGCACATCAGGCCGGGTGGCCTTGATCTGCTCCACCGCAATCTCCACAAGGCCTGGAAATACCGATAGCCAAGATCCAACTGCAGGCAATCGCAGCAGGCGCTGCGGCAGCTTTAGGGCCAACGAGTTGTAGCGCACACGATGTTCTTGAGCCCAGGTTTTCTGCAAAGGTATGCAGTTGACGATTAAATCCTGAGCATCGTGTCCCATGGTTTGCAAGTGGCGCGAATAGAAATCGGAGGTACCAAATACCTGGCTGAGCAGGTTTTGCCGCTGGTCAGTATAGGCGTCACCAGCCAGTGCGGAGTCCGCAGCATAATGAGCTGCCAGGAAACGGGGATAATAGGTATCAAGCAGAGCAATGCGCATGTTCAGTCTATGCGGCCTGATGCCGACACCATGTTTTGCAACGGCCCACCAATGGGTAGAACCTCATCAGCCAAGGCCGAAATCTCCCGGTCGTGGGTGATGAAGATGATGATCCTATCGTGCATGAGGGCGCGCAACTTGGCTACTACCTCAACACGCGTCGCTGGGTCCAGGGCGCTCGTGGCCTCATCAAGAATAAGTACATCTGGTCGACGTACCAGCGCCCGCGCAATACCCAGGCGCTGGCGCTGGCCACCGGAGAAATTTTCACCAAGATAGGTAAGCTGCGTATCCAGCCCCCGCTCAAGTGAACGGACCATGCCATCAAGGTTCACAGTTTGCAATGCGGTAAAGAGTAGGTCATCGCTGGCTTGAACACCCACCAGCAGGTTGTCCTTGATCGAGGTCGAGAAAATCCTGGGCTGCTGCTCCACCAGCATAAATCGCGTACGTGCTGCCTGCAACGGTAAATCTCCATCGTTGACGGTCACCACACCACCGTCCGGGACGCTCAGTCCCAGCAGAATGTCTGCCAGTGTGGACTTGCCGGAGCCAGAGGGGCCGACTATGGCATAGGTATGCCCGGCCTCGAAGCGAAAACTCACATCATTGAGCACACGCCCACTATCACCATATCCAAATGACACCTGTTGCAGGCTCAAGGCACGCACAGGCACTGACACAGTGACTTTCTCCACATGCTGTTCCTCCTGTACTAACTCAACCAACGCAGTAATGTCCTTGATGGCGCGGATATCTGTCAACAGTTGGGAGCCAGCTGTTGCCATCTGTCCCAAGGAGACAAATACTCGGATGATGATGATAGTGCCAGCAAACAAGGCTGCGTCCGTCATATCCACAGCGTTGCCAGGCCACAAAGCGACAGCTGCCAACAACAGAAGCACTATTGCTGGAAACGCCTTGACTCCCATTTTGATAGCATCAATTTCCACCAGCATACGGATGTAAGAGTGAACCTGCCTGGCATGGGTGGTTATTAAGATCTGTTCACACTGCATTGAACGGATGGAGCGCAGGCTGTTCAGCGCCTCTACAAGTGTAGTGCCAAGTTCCCATGACAGATTGACCGCACGATTGTTCACCCGTACCACACGTCGCAGCAAGAAGAAGATTAAAATCATACTGGCCAATAAAAACAGCACGACGCCAGCGAACACCTGCGAAGAAAACTGGTACAATACGACCATGCCGACCAGTGCGGTAAAAAAGCCCACTGCCGCCTGTAGCAGACTGCTGACGATGGTTCCACTCCTGAACGTGTTGTCACCCGCCATAGTGATGTAGTGTCCCACCGAGCGCGTGTACACCTGCTCCATAGGCTCCAGCAACATAATATGACCAAAGACCTTGCCGTGCAAGGTTTCATGCACACGCTTACCCACCCAAGTTGTTAGCACCAACAGCACATAACCCAGCACCAACCGGACCATCATGACCATGAAGAACAGCCACAGCCAAGTCTTGGAAACTGGTTCTAGCCCTAGCTGTACGGCAATTCGGCTCCAGACCTGGGTGACCGTTGAGCTGACTGCCGTCTGCCCCGGTGCCATAGGAATCATCAGGCTAGTGGCCAGGTATTCCAGCACCAGCACCAGCAACGTCAATGCTACCACGACATAAAAAGCCCGGAAATTTTGTGCCACAAAGACAGTATAACGGATAATCTGCTCCACGATCGCGGTGATCGAAGCTAGGGCACTGGCCATCAGATTGCCGCTTTGAGGGTGGCCAATAACGTATCCACACTGCATCCCTGCACGCGTATAAAGTCAGCCACTTCAGCATCCCGTTCCAGCAGCGACAAGGCTTCCTCGTAGAACAGGTTAGTTAGATAGAATGCCAGCAGGCTGGTACGGTATTCCACGGACAGACCAGCGGCCACCTCCTGGCGCAGGGAAAATACAGCGTCACACTCATTGAGACATGTATACATCTTTGGCCTAAACCACCTAGAATGTCGCAATATGTGGATAGGCTTGATATGCAATAGTTCGAAGCCCTGCAATTCGAGGTATTCACAAGCTTGCCAGAACTTGCCAGAACCCTTCATGATTGGCTGCGCCAGCATGGTCGATTCCATCTCGATGCCGACGATACGCCGGGCGTCAAATAAGGTCTGCGCACCCTGCAGGATCGAAAGCTCTGTGCCCTGCGTATCCAGTTTCACGAAGACTGAGTCTGAGGCCGACAATTTTGCCATTGCCTGTTCGAGGGTCAGGGTCTGAATATAGCGCTCGGTCACTGGAAAAAAATAGTCCAGATCATTGATGCGGTTCTGCATTGAAGGGGTGATTTCTGGCGGCAGCAGGCTGGACCCGCTGTCCATATTCGTTACATACAGGGTCTGCAGGCCGCCATCACGGCTCAGCCCAGTGGTGCAGGTTGCTACCTGACAAGGCCAGATCCAGGACTTGACGTAGCCGATATTTGCCGCGTTCGGCTCTACCGCCAGCCACTGGGTGCGAGGTGCATTCAGGAACTGCAGCCATTTCACGTGGGGGTAGTACGAGGCACCTACGTCCACACAAACCGTGGCTGGCAGATATCGACTGAGCAGATTAGAAACACGCCACGGCAAAGTGCGCTGGCGCAAGAAATTCTTTGCTGACTGTGGGATAAAACGACGTACGGCCAAGCTTAAACTCATGATAATATCCTCTTTAGCTTGCCCACGGCACGGCCCGCGAACGTCAAATCCGAAAAAATCACTTGCAGTGCCAAGCGTTCGCCTTCCTGCATCAACCCCCCACGATGCAACAGACACGCACCGTCGAACGCAATAAAGGTTCCAGCTGGCCCCGTCATCTTGCGCTCACTAGCGACTAGCTGGCTTTCCAGTTTACTGCCGGGCAGTACGTCCCAACCCATGTGCGAATTAAAGCGCAAACACTCAGGCAGGCGCATGAAATGTCGCCTGAAGTTCTCTGAGTTCACGGACTGGTGATATTGCTTGGCGTAGTAGTCCTTCAGTGGTGAATCAGCACAGTAGCCAACCGTGCCTACCACCCGGCCGAGCATTTCCTTCAACGGGTTCAACTGCATGGCCTCGTAGGCGCCGGGGTAACAACCTGTGGGTCCGTTCTGATCGGTCACATCCGAGAGATAGACAATGGACTTGGGGTAAGAAATAGCTTCGTCCAAGTGCGCATAGAGCGTGCGGGGCGAACGCTCCAGACCACCGATGGCATTTTTCCACCAAACGGCCTGCGGCACGCTCAGCTCCACCGCCAAGCCAGACACACGGGTCTTACACCCCGTGTAGGCACTTACTGCATCCAACACTCCAAGCGCCTTGAACTCCCGATTGAGCACCGTCATGATAGCACGCACGGTGGAACCAGAATTCACCGATAGATCCTCACGCTTGAGCCGGCCTGCAGCTGCATTGGCGCGAAGCTGCCCAAGCTTCCGCTCTGCCAGATTGCGCAACTCGGCAACAGCCACCTGGGGCAGACGACCGAAATAGCACCTGTCCCGCTGCATCCGAACAGCATCCTGCTGTGCCCGCTCATCGGTCAGGTCTACAAAACCCGTCCGCAACTGCCTGGCATACCATACCAACTCCTGCTCCAGCAGGCGGATGCACTCACGCCTGAGTTCAAGGACAAAACGCGCCTCGTATTCATCTGCCGACTGCGCCTGAAAGGTTGCAAACACGCCATCCAGTAGCTGCAGCAAGTCCTGCTGCAGCGCTGCACGGCTCACGGTACTGAGCACTGAACCAAACTGTCGGGCAGCCACATAGGTTTCGTTGAATACAGCCAACTTTTCGGTTGGTATATCCCAACTGGGAACGTCGAAACTGAAAGCTGGATGCTCCCGGTAGCTAGTCTCCATCAATGTATTCAACACTTGCATCTTGATCAGATCCTCGTCCACAATCCGTTCGTATACAACAGCCTGCAATACCTACCCAGGGTGCCATCAAATATTGCTACAAGCCCTCGGCAAGAGTATCCACCAGAGCTTATATCCTACGCTGACAAGTGTTATTCCGCCAGCGGGCACAAGTGGAAATACCAGGCTAATAACAGCTCCACACACAGTAACTACAACCGTGCCAAGGAGAGGTAGCTCCGCACCACACAATGCGCCTCCTTGATGTATTCCAGAAAACCTGTGTTTGGAAGACGATGATAACAGCACATCACTATACTATATCGCCGAAAACATGTTCAGGTGCCTGAATAAAAGGGGTGAACTAACCCAAGGATAAGAGATGTTGCAACGACCAGCATCAGTACTTGAGCCGGCGCCTGATTGCAGATCATCACATACAGCAGCAGGAAAGATACAAGCATGACCAACAAGTGCGTCAGCAGTATTATTCATGCATTGACCATACCCAATTTACACCTCACGGCATGTGTTCTGATAATCCCTTGCGGCTGCTTGCCATTGACGTGACAAAGCAATCAAAGGCTGGCAGGTTAACCAACGCCAGGAAAGCCTGCATCACCATGTCTTCAGTGGCTACTCCCACATTGCAGACCCGCCATAATTCAGCAAATGCCTGCTGCAACTCCCGTTCATCAACTGATCCATGCAGGTTATGCATGTAATAGAAGGCCAGCGCCTGGCGCTGGCCTTCTTGCCGCTGCACTGGTAAAGTGGCATGCGTCTTTAGCATACCTTGGTACTCTTCCCGCGTGTGCGCAGTACGACAGAAATCAAACGTATGATGCGGGTGGCGCGCACAACCAATGCTGGGCACACCCAAGTACGCCAGTTCATGCGCCACCGTACCATAAACAGTAACACCGCAACTGATGCCGGCCTGAGCCAGCTTCACATTGTTGGCTGCCGCCGGGAGCCATTTCAAGTCCGGATATTTTTCTCGCAACCGTCCCAGTGCTGAATCACTCAGGGCGATTTGGTTCGGGTGCGGCTTGAGGAAGAAAGTGACGTCTGATTTCTGTAGCACCTCGACCGTGAAGCAAATCCAGCACCAGAAGTCATGGAAAACCAGTTCTGGGTAACCGTGTGGGCTATCGTAGAAATCATGCAGGAATATCACCACGGCCCCGTCCAGCCCCGCAGGCAACTCCGCGCCAGATTGGGCGTAGGCCGATTGGCGCATGTAGCTGGTAGCGGCATCGATCCCACCTGACATACGGTTTTCCAGATGCTCACGCGCCTGCTGCAACCGCTCCTCCTGCCGATCTAGTGCTTCGAACCCAGTCCTGTAGCTAGAAAAGTCCTGAGTGTGATAGTTATCGCCGAGCGACAGCAGCTTGCCAAAGCAGTTCAGGTTTCCAAAGGACCAGACATCCACGCCATGAAGCAAAGCAGCACGCACCGGAATACCATGTTCCAGATAAGTAGTGTAGGGGGTCAGGTACAGGCGTGGTTTGACTCGGCCAAAATAGGTCTGTGCCTTCTGGACATCACGCAAGGCCTGCCACACCAACCGTTGTACAAACGGGTCCGACACATCGAACTCGGGCGAAGGCTTGAAGCGCAGATAAGAATCAATGACCAGATCAGCCACCTCGATACCATCAATGAGCAGCGAGTAGTCTTTGCCTTGCTGTTGCAACTGGCGCCAAAGGAGCCCAGACTTGATCCAGTCTGCCAGATCGCTGAATGGATGCGTCCACGTAGCGCACCGGTAGGCCACACCATCGATGAGGGCGCCATAGGCTCGCACCCAGGGATTGCTCCACAGATAAGCCACCGGTGCTAAGCGCTTCAGTTCCGCCAGTGGACTAGTACCAACTGATCCACTGATGGCCCTTACCACCACCAGTTCTGCGGGCCCACACAAGCCAGCCTGCAGCTGCGTGCGAATGGCACCGAACAGCAGGAAATAGAACTTGTCAGGAACAGACTGGAAAGCCAAAGTGCCAATGCTGCCTTTAGGACATTGCCGATGATTAGTTACTATGCCGGAAAATACAGCAGGATGCACCCCGGATTCTTTAGGATAACGTGAAAACAGGCACCTCAGCTTTTGGAGCATGTTTTCACGTTTATTAGCCACTACCGGCAGTTGGGAATACTCCTCTGCGGCGAATAGATAGTCATGACTCGAAAGTGGCTCGACAAACCGATATCCATGCAATGTCAGATACGAACTCAGACGGGGGAAATTTCGGCATTCGACAAGAAGGTACTTGAAACGAAATGCCTGGTGGTCCACGCCTTTGAGCACCTCCAGTTCCGCGCCCTCGACATCCAGCGAAAGGAAATCGATCACGCTGGGTGACTCCGCTTCGAGCAGCAAGGAATTGAGCGTACGCGCCACGGCGCCAAACTCAAATACAGTTTCGCCATTGCCCAAAAAGCGGTCACCCAACTGTGCATGTGCACGCGGGTCCTGAATATCCGATTCCAGGCTAACAGGTGTAGACATCAGGTTGGAATAAGCAATCCGCACAAATTCTTGCGGATAGTCGAACGATACACAGGCGGCACAATAGATGCTGTCTAGTACCGACCGGTTTTGCCGGCATTTGAGATAGTTCTGTGGCGCGGGCTCGACCAGCAGGCCGCGCCAGTTTCGGTACTTCTCAAAATACAAGCTGTTAGATTGGGTCACACCATCATTAGCGCCTAGCTCGACAAAGTACCCGTTGTCATAATCGATGTATTTTTCCAGCTTGCGATCAAGCTGGTTCAGGCTGAAATATCTTCCTCGCAGAAAGTATTTGGCGAGGAACTTAATTGATTGCATCATTAACTGAGAACTCTTACTATTATAAATGCCTCAACCGCATCAACACCCATGCAATAGCCGCAATGCTTCGCCAGGCAAGTGATGTAATCCATGCTGTGCCACACGCATTTATAGTGTATAGGGGCCTCGAGTGTCTGTTCTGCGTCGTCGTGCCAATCGCGATCCAGCCACCCAAAATGCACTAGCAAAGGTTTGTTCATTTCATCTATAGATTGATTGCTCTCAGATTCAGCCATCAGCTCTATCACCCACTTTAGACTGCCGTATCACATCGATCATGTCGCCTGGATGGGAACGACAAATTAAATGGCTTTCGAAATCCCTTACGCGCGAAATACTGCTCGCATAGGAAGTCAATTTAAACGCTTGAATAAGCTGTGGTATATGGGTCCCTTTTGTCACCAATAAAACAGACTTATTTACCTAAGAAAATAAACCTTATTGAAGAACTCAAGCTTCATATTCCCAATGTGAGTATTGGCTTTTCTTAGGGAAATTCCGAAAAATTTCTTTATACGGGGCAAGATTCTGAACAGCATGTCAGATTTATAAATAACGATTCACAACCAGATTGCTCAGCTAATTCACATAAGCTCGCAACATGTCGTTCTCCTCCAAAATACGGCGACAAAATCTTGGCTGATCAATTAAAAAACTCATGATACATCTCACCTTTCGTGACCAGATCATTCTGCTTATATTTTGAGCAAATATTCTCGATCTAAAGTGGTAAATCAATCCTCTAGTCTGTAGAAAACATAGAAACCACCTTAGCTACACGACGCACTTCGTCCACACCGTTCCCAATAGATATTGGCAAACTTAACTCGGTAGCATGCAGTTCCTCAGCAACGGGATAGCTGCCCGCGAGGATTCCACACATGGCATCTTGCCGGTGTGGAGGGATGGGGTAGTGAATCTCAGTCTTGACGCCATGATCTAGCAGATGCTGGCGCAACGCATCACGGCGTGGATGACGAATGCCGTAGATGTGAAACACATCGTACTCATCCGGCCGGCGCACCGGCTTAACCACCCATGCCGGCAAGCTTGCAAAATAGACCTCAGCCAACGCCCGCTTGTATGCCGTCATGGCATCCAGGTGGCGCAGCTTGACGCGCAGCATGGCCCCCTGCAGCTCATCCAGGCGCGAGTTGATGCCGACGTAACGGTTGACGTATTTCTGCTTCGAGCCGTAGTTACGCGTGTGACGCAGGCGTTCAGCCAAGCCATCGTCATCAGTGACGATGGCACCAGCATCGCCAATGGCACCGAGGTTCTTGGTCGGGTAGAAACTGAAACAGCCAGCATCGCCAAAAGTGCCCGTAATCTGAGCCCCAAGGCGTGCGCCGTGAGACTGGGCGCAGTCTTCCAGCACCTTCAGGCCATGTGCGCACACAAAGGTACCGATGGCATCCATGCGGCAGGCCTTACCGAACAGGTGGGTAACGCAGATGGCACGAGTGTTGCCAGTCATGGCCTGCGGCAGACGACCCGGATCCATGTTAAAAGTTTCTAATTCAGGCTCCACCAGGACTGGCTTGTGACCAGCGCGCACGATAGCAAGGATAGTGGCAATATAGGTATTGGAGGCCACCAAAATATCACTGCCTCGCGGCAAATCCAGCGCTTCGATAGACAGAATGAGCGCATCAAGTCCGCTGGCCACCCCGATGCAGTGCCTAGCACCGACATAGCTGGCAAACTCAGCCTCAAAAGCGCTAACTTCCTGGCCCAACACATACCAACCACTGCGGATAACGCGAGCCGCTGCGGCTTCCAGTTCTGCCATGTAAGCCTGGTTGGAACACGCTAGGCTTTCGTATTCGATGACCTGTGGCTCAGGCATAAGGCTCGTCGATATATTCACTGCGGTCGTAGTGGTGCGAGGACATGACCAGAAGTACAGCCCCCGACCCAAAGGTCATGGTGTGCCAGTCCTTGGGCTCCACCAACAGGCACTGCCCAGGGTGGTAGAGTACTACATTGTCGGTGGCAACGCCGTCATTCATGTAGATTGTGATGGTGCCACTCACCGCTACCAAGGCCTGGTAGGTATGGTGATGCCGATGTCCACCACGGGTCTGCCCATCAGCACCATAGATCCAGTAACTGCGCACGACTGCAAAGGGCAGCGCACCTTCTAGCACCGTGAGTGAGCCACGCAGGTCTGTGAACGTGGGTAAATTTAGAATGGTGAAATAAGTCATCTCAGCTTAAAAAATCGTCTGATAACCCAAAGGATTGAGGAGGCGATGGACTATTTCACCCTGTTGCTGTGGATTGAGGCTGGGGTAGATGGGTAGCGTGATAGCCTCAGAGTAATAACGCTCAGCCTCAGGAAAATCATCTTGGCTAAAACCCATCTTCTGATAATAGGGTTGACGATAGACAGGTATGTAGTGCAGGTTTACCCCTATACCATGGGCGCGCATACGCTCGAAAATTGTTCGATGACAGGCTTTAAGCGCAACGGTATGTAGCCGTATGATGTAAAGATGAAACCCAGAATAAGTGTCGGGATGCTGCCAAGGCCGGATAACCGGAATTTCCTGCAGCAACTCTTCATAATGCTGGGCAATGGCATGACGCTGCGTGACAAACTCGTCTAGCCGATGCATCTGGCTAATGCCCAGCGCAGCCTGGATGTCTGTCATACGGTAATTAAAACCCAGTTCAATCTGCTGGTAATACCAAGGGCCGTCTGGCTGACACGTCATTTCGGCCGGATAGCGGGTAATACCATGACTACGCAACCGGGCCATACGTTTGGCCAATGCCAAGTCATTAGTAACTGCCATACCGCCCTCACCAGTGGTTATGATCTTCACTGGGTGAAAACTGAACACAGTGATATCACTGTACCGACAGCTACCGACTTTCTCGTTTTTATAGCTACCACCGATAGCGTGTGACGCGTCCTCTATGACACGAAAGCCATACTCAATAGAAAGCGCATGAATAGCTTCCATGTCGCAAGACTGCCCCGAAAAATGCACAGTGATCACTACCTTCGGTAAGCAGCCATTGCGCTCAGCTTGCTCCAGTTTCTCGACAAGACAGGGAACACTCAAATTGTAAGTACTAGGATCAATATCAACAAAATCCACATCAGCGCCACAGTATCGGGCGCAGTTAGCACTTGCAACAAAGGTTATTGGCGAAGTCCAGACCAAGTCGCCCGGCCCTACCTCAAGCGCTAGACAGGAAATATGCAAAGCGCTAGTCGCACTATTTACGGCAACTGCATGCGCTGCACCCGTGTAGCTAACGATGACCTTCTCGAATTCTGGAACAACAGGACCTTGTGTTATAAATTCGGAACGTAACACCTCCACAACTGCATCAATGTCTTCTTGGGAGATATTTTGGCACCCGTAGGGAATCATAGCTTTGACAATTTATGATGAATATTGAATATTTCAGAAGATTTCAAAGTAAATCTGCAATCCTAATTAGATAAAACCAGCAAACTAAGCATGTAATCTCGATGATTACCCTTGAGGTAACATTTAACTATCTCCGTTAGTTCTGGATTTGATAGCCAGCCTTGACGAGATTCAATAGTTTCAACAAACTGAGCCACGTCTAACATGGCGTTTTGGATACCAGTATCGAGCCAAGTTGAACTGCGGCTCAGTTGCTTTACATACAAATTGTTACGATGAAAACAAACCCTATTGACACAGGTGATTTCCAGTTATCCACGATTGGATTTCTGAATGATTTTTGCGATATTTTTCACATCATTATTATAGAAGTATAGCTCAGCAACCGCAAAATGACTTTTGGGCTTTTGCAGCTTTTCTTCGATAGAAACAACCTTACCCTTTTCATTAAACTCGACCACACCAGGGCGATAGAAATCTTTTAATTAATAACCAAGGACTATTGCACTACAGATCATGTTGAATCTCTAGAGCCAATAAAAATACCAAAATAACTAGCGAGGGAGCTAAAACCAGAAGCCATCAGTACGCATCACGTAAGTGGTGTGACAAACAGGGAATAATCTAATTTAACTCGGGCAGGCTACCGCTAAACCATGCATTCAACATACATATGGCATTTAGGACTTGTTGTTAGGAAATCAATAACTTAAGCGAATTTTAGGCAAAAATTGATTCCTTTTATTGATCATTAAAAATTTTATCATAATATACTCTACGCTTGGAAGGTTTCATTTGTTCTACACGCTGTTTATGGAAAAAGTAAGGCTTCCGCATCCTGACATCTGGCCAAAACCTTGATTTTTTACCGCCAAATTACACCCATCAGCTAAATTATTGTGCTGCCAGCTTGTATTTCTACCGGTTAAATTTTCTTCACAGAGTCGACGCACCGCACGCTCGGCGATGGCAGTATCCTGCCTAAGAAGATCAGTTGCCTGTTCCCCTGAGACACCCTCAGCAAAGCTTTCGGTTAGTAAGATATTCTGCTGGACAGATGTAAACTATTTGATCAATTGACCAGCTCGCCTTTGAGTTGTGCAAGACGCACCTTGTTGGTTTAGGCTTTGACCACCTTATCGACAGTTCTGGCTTGAGGCAGGAAAGTATTACTGCCGGACCCAAGGTTGCTAACAGTCTGCGCAGAGGCCTGCAGAATTCTTGTTTAGTAGAGGCACCAGTTCTGTTTACGGCTGATTCAGGTGCTTTCAGACCACTCTTGATCAGCCTGATGCGAGATACGCCTCAGTGACGCGGATGGTTGGCGCCATGGATGTTTAACTCGTGCGTTGGTGACCTCCCAGCAATCAATTGAGCACCGTTCGATACCCAGGCAAACTGAGTATCAACCTCAAATCCACAGGATTGCTGATCAGGAAAAAGCGGTTAGTGAGTAGCAATTCGACTGACGCGAATCTTTGTTACACCGATGTCTAGGCGCACCGTCAAAAAACTTCGTGTCCAACAAAAAGTGGCTCTGGATGGAGCTGTTCGGGCTATTGCCAACCATCCTGAAATCGGAAAAACCAAGGTTGGTCATCTGTCTGGCATGCAGATTTACAAGTTTTACATGGGAAATTTGTAAACCTGCTAGCACGCCGTGTCTTGGATGAAGATACACTCAAACTATTGAGAATCGGGTCTCATAAGAATCTTTACCATGACCTTAAGCGCACAGATATTTAGTCCGAATAATATGTGGCTAAACCCAATTCAGAATCGTCCTAAGCACACGCAAGGATGGCATTAAACAGTACACTATCTTCTTCTCATATTGTTTGATCTTGCGTGTAATACTGCCAATATCGCATGATGGCATCGACATATTTTGGATTGAGTTCGATCAAATGCACTTTACGGTCGGTTTTATTAGCAGCAATCCCTGTTGTAACTGAGCCGCCGAATAGATCTAGATAGATCTTTATGGATTAGACAAACGTAACAAAGGCACTTCATGGGTATGCTTCCAAGGGCTGGTGGTAGATAATATCGGCCAAAGAAAGGGCCAGGTGCAGTGAATGTCAGAATAACATGGAATTAGCTCGGTACACGTGATTCGCCTGAAAGTTCACAAAAACAAGATCTCAGATACAAAAGCCGGTTTCAGAGAACCGACTTTTTTGTTTAATAGTGGTGTATTCACGTATTTCCGGTTCGAATCCTCTGCAACTAGCACTCTGCTGTATCGAAAAACAGCACTTGTTTGACAGCTGTCTTCAAGATTCAAGGATTTAATTATTCCATCACTTGCCAACTATTACAGAGAATTGGCCGCTACGGCACCGCTTGTTTGACCTCTAACACAGAACAAAATTATATCCTGTGAGATATGTCATGTGGTTTCATATATATTGTATCTACAGTTTAAATTTATCGTGCTGGCCATTGTGCACGCCGTGGCAGGGCAAAGACAAAAGTTTCTTTAAGCCTGCAATGCACACCTAAATAGCAACCATATACGCTTTTGAAAAAGCGCAAGGTTTTGTTTAAAACATATGAATTTTAAATAGATTTTTACGTCTTTATCTACAAATTGATACTTGCACACCCCCTCCCCCGGTCTTGTATAATACTGATATAAATCAAGTGACATATTTGTTCAATGGCCAAGCTGAAGCAACATCGAATAGGCAACCAATGCGCACAACTACCTACCCGAAAAATAAGCATTTAAAATCAATGCTTTACACGTTTGAATCAAAGTTATTCACCGGATCTGTTTTGTTTGGTAGCCTAGCCACCAGCTGCACATTAATTAATTTATTGCTCGCAGGGGCTGATCATGTCAGTTCTCCTCCAAGATAGCGTACATTATCGCTCCCAGCATGGCCAAGCCGCAGTCCCTTTTTTCTCTGAGGTAGAGCCTTCGGGTGTCGCTGCTAGACAAGTAGCTGACCTCAACAGAGATCCCAGAACACCGATAGAAACCGAAAATAAAGTCGCGATCCTCTTAGGTTATTACGATGGTGAGCCACATGTAACCGAGCAACTGGAATCTATATTGGTACAGTCTCATCAAGCTCTGCATGTATTCATCAGTGATGACCAGTCCTCATCGCCATTTAATGTTGATGCCTTAAGTATCAAGCCTCAAAAGCTTACCAAATTAAGTACTGGAACACGGGCTGAGAATATTGGCGTTACAAGTAACTTTCTAAATGGGCTGGCCCACATTGATGACTCCTTTGAGTACTTTGCGTTCAGTGATCAAGATGATCTTTGGTATCCAAATAAACTTGAAAAAGCGATCGAGAAACTATCGAAGGTTACAACAAATCTGCCTGCGCTCTATTGCGCTCGTACCGAAACAGTAAATGCAACATGCGAACAGACGCTCGGCTACTCTCCCATTTTTAATAAGCCACCTTCGTTTGCAAATGCGCTCGTCCAAAACATCGGTGGTGGAAATACTATGATTTTTAACAAATCCGCACGGGACTTAATCGTTGCATCCTCACGAAATTCAACAGTCGTTGCTCATGATTGGTGGTGCTATCAGATCATCACCGGTGCCGGTGGTTACGTCGTTTACGACCAGGAGCCATGCCTTAAGTATCGACAGCACAGCAATAACTTAGTCGGTGCTAACACAGGTTGGGCTGCACGTTTATTGCGTATCCGCGGATTGATGCAAGGTAGTTTCTGTACATGGAATGACATCAATCTTAAAGCACTAAAAGAGCACAAGCATTTATTAACCACGGATAATCTCCGTGTGCTGAATGAATTCTCAGAGGCACGTGAGTCGAATTTATTTAAGCGTTTAATGCTTTTTAAACGCTCTGGAATTTACCGCCAAACCTTGTCTGGCAACTTAGGGCTCTTGCTCGGCATTTTATTAAACAGGGTTTAACAGTGGCGATTTTAGTAACCGGCGGTGCTGGATTTATTGGCTCTAACTTTGTGATTGATTGGTTAGCTGAGACTAACGAAAAAGTTATCAATATTGATAAGTTAACTTACGCTGGGAACCCAAGTAATCTTCATAAACTAGAAGGAAGTACAAATCACGTTTTTGTAAAGGGGGATATCGGCGATCAGTCATTATTGAGTTCACTCTTAACTTGCTACCGCCCTCGGGCCGTCATTAACTTTGCCGCTGAGTCACACGTAGACCGGTCTATTCATGATCCAGAAGCATTTATGCAAACCAATATTATCGGAACCTTCCGGTTATTGGAATCTGCAAAGGGGTATTGGGACGCATTAAACGAAACAGAAAAGAAGGCTTTCCGTTTCCTGCATGTATCAACGGATGAGGTATACGGGTCGCTAAATGCAGATGCACCCGCATTTAGCGAAACCCATCGCTACGAGCCCAATAGTCCCTACAGCGCGAGCAAGGCATCGTCCGACCATCTCGTGCGTGCTTATCACCACACCTATGGGTTGCCAGTACTCACAACAAACTGCTCGAATAATTATGGGCCTTATCAGTTTCCTGAAAAGCTCATACCTCTGATCATTTATAACGCACTCGCTCACAAAACGTTACCCATCTATGGCGATGGACTGCAGATCCGAGATTGGCTCTATGCCAGTGATCATTGCAGCGCTATCCGTGCAGTACTCGAGCGTGGTAAGTGTGGTGAGGTCTATAATATTGGTGGGCTGAACGAAAAAGCGAACATCGATATCGTCCACACACTATGTGACGTCCTCGATGAGCTGCGTCCTGTATCCGCGGATGGTGACATCAAGAGCTATCGCGAGCTCATTGCCTACACCAAAGACCGTCCAGGCCATGACTGGCGCTATGCCATCGATGCAACCAAGATCGAAACTGAGCTGAACTGGCGTCCAACAGAAACCTTTGAAAGCGGCATCCACAAAACTGTTAAGTGGTATCTCGATAATACAGATTGGGTTGAGCAGGTCATTAGTGGCGAGTATCGCCAATGGATTGAAAGACAATACGCATGAAGATACTGCTACTGGGCTCCAATGGCCAATTAGGAAAAGAGCTAGAGCGCCAGCTATCTAAGATTGGTAGACTTGCTGCATTTCCAAGATCAGCACTCGATATCACAAACCATAAAGCAGTGATTGATGCTGTTCGCTGCATCAACCCGAACATCATTGTGAATGCTGCGGCCTACACAGCGGTGGATAAAGCGGAAGGTGATGCAGAGCAAGCCTATGCTATTAATGCAGAGGCAGTTGCAAATCTTGCTCAAATAGCCAAAACAGAAGGTGCGTTGCTGATCCATTACTCAACTGACTATGTGTTCGATGGAGTCAAAGCAGAGCCTTACGTTGAGACTGACGTAAACCGTCCAATCAACATCTATGGTGCATCCAAACTTGCGGGTGAATATGCGATCACAGAAGCAGGCTGCCAACATCTGGTATTCCGAACGACATGGGTTATTGGAAAAGACGGTAGCAACTTTGCCAAAACCATTTTGAGGTTGGCGTCTGAGCGCGACCGTCTTAACGTAATTAGCGATCAGCTCAGTGTACCTACATCACCTTCACTCATCGTCAAAGTAACAATTGATGCTATCCAAGCCAATAAAAACGACAAAGCTTGGGAAAACGGCATCTATCACTTGGCACCACGTGGCGTGTCGAACTGGCATGAAATCGCTCAAACCGTAGTGACATTTGCTGAGCGACTTAACGTGCCGCTGACTGCCAGTGCTAGTGACATTCACTCAATTTCAACTGCAGAGTATCCGACAGCAGCTAAGCGTCCTCTAAATTCACAGCTTGATACGCACAAGCTATGCGCAAAACTCTCATTTGATTTACCGCATTGGAAAGACGATTTTCTGGCTGTAGCTAGTGATATCGTCAAGAAACTGGAAACTGTATGAAACGCAAAGGCATCATTCTCGCTGGCGGATCTGGCACCCGACTGTATCCAGCCACTCAAGTGATCTCAAAGCAGCTATTGCCTGTCTTTGACAAGCCGATGATCTATTACCCTCTCTCAACACTGATGCTTGCTGACGTGCGTGAGGTGCTGATCATCAGCACGCCTCAAGATACGCCACGCTTCAAAGAACTACTGGGTGATGGCAACAAGTGGGGGCTGAATATTGAATATGCCGTGCAGCCGTCACCAGACGGTCTAGCACAAGCTCTAATCATTGCCGAGGATTTCCTCAATGGCTCACCTTCGGTACTCATTCTTGGGGATAACATCTTTTATGGCCATCGTCTCCATGAAAAACTGGCAGAGGCCAATGGGCATGATGCTGGCGCGACTGTCTTCGTGTACCACGTCCACGATCCAGAGCGATATGGCGTCGCTGAATTCAGTAAAGACGGCAAAGTACTCAGCTTAGAGGAGAAGCCCACTGCGCCAAGATCAAACTATGCAGTAACCGGGCTGTATTTTTACGATGAGCATGCACCAACCTATGCCAAGCAGCTCAAGCCCTCGCATCGTGGTGAGTTAGAAATTACCGATCTCAACAAAATCTACCTGGAGAGAGAGCAGCTAAACGTCGCACGAATGAGCCGTGGTTATGCATGGCTCGACACTGGCACGCATAAAAGTCTTGTTGACGCACACCAGTTCGTCCAAACTATCGAGCATCGACAAGGGTTGAAAATCGCGTGTCCTGAGGAGATTGCGTTTTGCAAAGCCTGGATTGACGAAGCCGCTGTCACAGCACTTGCAAAACCGATGATCAAAAGTAGCTACGGCAAATACCTCATGCAAGTGATCAAAGAATCAGAATATGAAAGTTACTGACACCAAAATTCCTGATGTAAAGATCATTGAACCAACAGTGTTTGAGGATCAACGTGGTTTCTTTTTTGAGAGTTTCAACCATAAGAAATTTGAGGAGGCCATCGGCTACAGCGTCACCTTTGTTCAAGACAACCACTCCAAGTCCAGCAAAGGCGTGTTGAGAGGCTTGCACTACCAACTACGGCCTCATGCCCAAAAAAAGCTTGTACGCGTCGTGCAAGGTGAGGTATTCGATGTAGCAGTGGATATCCGCAAATCCTCACCAACCTTTGGTCAGTGGGTTGGTGAAACGCTATCTGCTGGAAATAAAAAGCAGCTCTGGATGCCAGAAGGATTTGCTCATGGGTTTCTAACGCTGAGTGATACAGCAGAATTTCTATACAAAACTACGGACTATTATTCTCCAAAATCAGAGCGAAGTATTCGTTGGGATGACCCAGCAGTCAGTGTGGATTGGTTCAATGGCATATCTCCATTAGTCTCATCAAAAGATAAAACAGCGCAAGCGTTTGTAAATGCGGAAGTTTTTTAATGAAGTCGAATGTAGTATGTCCAGCTTTACCAATGGGACTTGGTTGGGTATTTTCAGCATTAGGTGTCTACATTTGCGATACAGCACAATTTATCGGCCTGATAGTAACTGCTTTAATGTCCTTGCCTCAATGTTTTATCCCTTGAAAGCATTGCCCTCTAATTTTCAGTCGGTATTACAGACGAATCCGCTCACTCTACCTATAGAACACACTCTGTCAGCTTTTCTATATCGGAAGTTTCCCTGACTGGATACCAGTTGCCTCCGATTCTGTCGCTAGTCTAGCAATTTGCTCATTTGGTTTTTGGTGGTTTCAGAATCGAAAAAATCTTATCTTCAAACTCTTTGTTGCTAACGGCACCACTGAGGAAATTCAAAAATCTAGTCAAATGGAGTTTTTTTAAAATGCGTAATGATAAGGTAAAAGCTAAAAGAATAAATATTGCTGTCGTTGTTCCAGTGTATAAAGATGTCCAATTAACGATTAAATGCCTGAATTACGCACTAAAGTCCGTTAACAACTGTAACAATTCAAAATTGGTTGTTATTAATGACTGCTCTCCAGATATAGATATGCAGAGGAAGCTAGAGGTTTTTTGCCCGAATAATTCTACGAATATTGATTTAATATAAAATATTAATAATCTTGGTTTTACAAGAACTGTAAATACTGCCATTAACAAGTATAAAGATCATGATATTATTTTATTAAATAGCGATGCGATTTGCTTCAACAACAACATGGTATCTCAACTAAAGCAAGAAGCATACTCTGATGAAAAAATTGCAACAGTCACTCCCCTGTCAAACAATACAGATATATGTTCATTTCCCGCTTTTATGTCTAAAAATGAATTCTTCACTAGAAATTTCGCCAAAGAAATTAATAATCACTTTAGCTTACCAATATTACCTCTTATAGAAACACCAACTAGCATTGGGTTTTGCATGTATATAAAGCGCTCTGCCATAAAAGATATAGGCATTTTAGATGAAAGCAAGTTTCCCCGAGGGTATGGAGAAGAAAATGATTTTTGTCAGAGGGCAGTACAAATTGGTTGGAAAAATGTCATTTCACCAAATCTTTATGTGTTCCATGAAGGAAGTGTAAGCTTTGGTGAAGAGAAAAATGCTTTGGTGGAAGTAGCACTACAAAAAATTATAATTGATCACCCAAGCTATCATGCTGATGTAATGAAATTTATTAAATCGGATCCGTTGCGGTCAGCGCGTGTATTTAGATTACTTAGATTTTTTTCGGCTTCAAAGAGGTGTGCAAACTCATATTCAAGAATTGTGCGAGCATCTTGAATCAAAGGGTGTCATATCATTTGTTCTAATACCAAAAGGAAATGGTGATTTTTTGCTCAAACTTGGTGGCACGGACAATCACGACTCTATATTTTTTTCAAGAGATTCTTTTTGTTCTAGTCTTTCGATTATCTAAAGACCACCGGTATTGGGCTTGTGCACTTTCACCACGTAATTGGCATATCTAAAAATATCCTAAAACTCAGTGACATTTTAAATGTGCAAACAGGTATTCACATACCATGACTACTTCATAATATGTGGAAATCCGACCTTAACTGATAAAAATGGTCAATATGTAGAGGATGATAAACGATGGGGTGACAATCCTATCTTTGGAAGACTTGAGTCAGATATAATTGAAAGTTATAGAAATTTTGTTGATAAAAACTCTCTAAATATTTTTCCAAGCGAGAGTGTGTTTAGAATTATCAAGAATCACTTCGATGTAAAGAACCCAGTAATAGCACCACACATTGAAACAAACAGGCCCCCAGAATCAATATCTTTATTCGATAAAATTAATTTAAAAAAATTGGGATTATTGGGGCAATTGGGATCGTAAAAGGCGTCCATGTGATTGATGATTTGAGTAAGTTAAAATCATCGAAAAGTGATTTTAACTTCTGCTTAATTGGTTATGCTTATAAGCCTCTAAAGCACATTAAAGTGAGTGGCGAATATCAAGAAAAAGACGTTATTGATCTTTTGAGAGATAATTCTATCGGGATGATTCTTTTTCCAGGAAAATGGCCTGAAACCTATTCATATACTCTTAGTTTGGCACTACAAACGGATATACCTATTGTCTCCCCAAATATTGGCTCTTTTCCTGAAAGGCTCTCAGGTCGTAAAAATACTACGGTATATTCTTATGATATTAGTAGTCATGAATTATTTTTACGACTGTCAGAATTTGCAGAAGAAGTTAATGCCAATAACGATGTTTATGCTTCTGTTTATAATGGTAATTCGGATCCTTGTGTAGACTTCTATGAATGTGAATATATAAGCATTATTGAAGAGACGATAGGAATGGAAGGCATTGAATTTCTAGACGTCGCACAACAAAAAATTAGTCCACAAGAGAATAAAAATGGGTTCGTCAAAACCAGTGTAAGAAATATTTTATGGAGACTATCATGGAGTCCATACTTGAGGTTTATACGTTCTCCACAATTGAATCGTCTTAGATCCTTGGTATTGAAAGCTCTAAGCTAAAATATTTTTTCAATTCCTGTAACATGTCACTTCAGGCAATCTATGTATAACCAGGCCCTTGAGCTTCGACCACCAGCCCAGCTCCAGCGCATGAATTGCTCTGGATCTGTAAAGCACAGTATGTTCTGACAAGCCTCAGTAAGAATGCCTTCAAAATCATCGCCCAGATTATCGTTCAGAATCGTGCGGCCAGCTTTGGCTCCACCTTTGGCGCGTAAATTGTCCTTGGTGGTATCACCGTAGTTCACATTGTAAAGTAGATCAGTAAAGACCATAGCGGCCAACTCACCAGCCATCAGTTTTTTCAAATCAGCCTTGCTGGTGGCATCCCCGCAGGGCACATGATGCTGTAATGTAAATACCCCATTCTTAACACAGCCACCTCGTAGACAGTTTAAGCTGCATTCCTATACTCAGTGGGCGTCATATCATTGAGCGAGTCATGCGGCCTTTGGGTGTTATAAATTTCAATCCATTCGTCCGTTATCTGCTTAACCTCCTGTAGGTTTTTAAACCAATATAAGTCCAATACTTCATGCCTATATGTACGATTAAAACGCTCTATATAGCCGTTTTGATACGGGCAACCAGGCTTGATATAGTCAATTCTGATACTGTGAGCTAAAGCCCAATCGGTAAACACGCTTGACGTGAATTCACTGCCGTTATCAACCCGAATCTTCTCTGGATAACCATGCCATTCGCACAACCTGTCTAAATAACGTATAACACGCAACGATGGAATGCTGGTGGCTATATCAATGCCTAATAGCTGGCGGTTAAAGTCATCGATGATGTTAAATGTTCTATAACGCACCTTGTTATGCAGCTGGTCACTCATAAAGTCCATTGACCATGTGTGCCCTTGATGATTTGGCACCGTTAATGGTTCGGGGTTTCTTGGCGGTAACCTTCGTTTGGATTTGCGCCTAAGGTTGAGCTTTAACTCCGTGTACACGCGATATACGCGCTTATGGTTCCAGTGATAGCCTAGCTTACGCAGCCGCTTAAAACACTTAGGAAAGCCCCACCTCTGGTGTTTTTCCACCAAGTCATTCAGTGCATCGATAATGGCACTATCATCTGTCAGCGTTAGCTGATAATAAAACGCCGTTCGGCTTATAGAAACGACTTTACAGCTCATTGTTACACCGATTTGGTGTGTGGCCTGTAACTCCTGAGCCCAGACTTTGCGCTCTGCCACAGGCACTACAGCTTTTTTATGATTTCTTCCTGTAGCTGAGATTTAAGACTTAAGTCAGCGTACATTTGCTTAAGCCTACGGTTCTCTTCTTCAAGCTCTTTTAAGCGTTTAACATCAGAGGCTTCCATGCCGCCATACTTTTCTCGCCATTTGTAAACAGTTGAATTGGCTACGCTATATTTACGGCAGATATCTTTTATTGCCATACCAGCGTCAGCTTCTTTCAAAATTGCCACTATTTGGCTTTCGGTCATGCGTTTGCTCATCGTAAAACTGCTCTGGGATATCTTATAAAAAATTCTACGAGTGATGTGTATTAGTTTAGGGGATAGTTACAGTGTTGAGAAAAATGGAGGACGAGACAGTTAAACGAGCAAGAAGAAAGCTGCAATCTAAGGACAGCGGCTTCTTTACATGGAGTAGGTATCAGTGCGTGAACTGCTCCCGAGTATACCCTATCGATTTATCAACACATTGGTTAGTGTTGTGCTATATGTACTTGATAGCCTCTTGAGGTTCGCAGTGAATATTACCTTCCTCACTTGCACCATGCTCCACGGCACAGCCTTTCGGTAAGCAAGCACTAAAATTACCCAATCAGGCGGTTGGCTGGTAAGCAGTGGCAACTATGCCGGTACGGGTATTTATTTTTGTATCAACAAAAATACTGCTGAGCAGTATGCGCCCGAAATCAAAGATAAAAGCATCATACTTGCCCGCATCACTCTAACCTTTACCAAAACCATTTCTACCCTCAAGCAAAAAGGGCGTGATTTGATCGGTATGGGAGCAGATGATACGTTAGTCAACAAGATTAAAGGCTTTTTACATTACTGCTTGGTCAAAGAGGTGATAGCTGGCGTTATATCATGAGGAGTGATCTTTGTTGCGACTGTTCTTTTGAGTTCATCATAAAATAGTTAACTGGAATGAAAGACTTTGATCGATTCAACCTGTTTTATGGATGGAATGGGTGGACATATAAACGTGACACAGCTGTAAAGAATTGGTGCCAATCACACAGTATAGTCTGGCATGAGTTCCCCCAAAATAAGGTGATACGTTATTTGTAAGACCGTGATAGCTGGGCAAAACGTTGGTATCAGCAGATGCAGCAACCAATTAGGCCTGCGCCTTCCAGCCTTACAGCGATAGCTGAAACTTCCGATCCCTTACCAAGCCCTGCAGAACTTGGCTTACAACACGATAAGTATAGTAATATGCAAAAAGGTGGGCGTAGTGAAGGGTTAAAACTTCTACACAGCTTTCTTAACCAGCGTGGTGAAGGCTACACTAAAGAAATGTCATCGCCCGTAACTGCTTTTGATGGCTGTGCAAGGATTTCTGCACAATTTAGCTTTTGGCACTTTATCCATCCGTGAGGTGTTTCACGCTTGTGAGAGACGCAGCCAAGAAATAAAGCAATTACCTTGTGGAACAAAAGGACAATGGTCAAAAGCCATGCGTTCGTTTTCAGGCAGGTTGCGTTGGCATTGCCATTTTATGCAAAAGCTAGAAGACGAACCGTGCTTTGAATTTGAAAATATGCATTCAGCATATGATGGATTGCGTGGAGATAGCTTTAACGAAGACTATTTTGAAGCCTGGAAACAGGGTAAGACCGGCTACCCTATGGTGGACGCCTGCATGCGTGCCTTGACGGCGTCCGGTTGGCTTAAGTTTCGTATGCGTGCCATGGTGATGAGCTTTGCCAGCTATCGCCTGTGGCTGCATTGGCGCCGACCAGCCCTGCATTTAGCAAAACTATTTACCGACTACGAGCCAGGCATCCACTATAGCCAAGTGCAAATGCAATCAGGTACCACAGGCATTAACGCTATTCGTATTTACAATCCTATTAAACAAGGCCTTGATCAAGATCCAGAAGGTGTTTTTATTCGCCACTGGGTACCTGAACTAAGTGATATAGATCAAACCTTTATCCATACACCATGGTTAGCTAATTCACAAACAAATGCTTACCCAATGCCCATTGTTGATGAAAAGATAGCGCGTAAGGCCGCAGCCAGACAGATTTATGGGCTGAGAAAAAACAATGTTGCCTTTAGAGAGACTGCTCAGAAAATCTTTAGCAAGCATGGCAGTCGAAAATTTGCCCCACTCATAAAGGTGGACAAGAAAAGAGCACAAAATCATGTTCAGGGAGAACTACCAATATGACAAGATTATGCTTAATTTTGGGCAATCAGCTTTAAGAGCCCATTTCTAGCCTGCAAGGCAGTGACTCCAATAGAGGTATTATTGTGCTGAGGCACTCAAACTTGACGGCTTATGCAACCGCATGTCTTTGACCGTGTTATCGTGACATATCCTATGTGAACATCATGCGCATGAAGATATCTGCAGGCCAGCACTAATATGTAAAAGGTAACTTAACCTAACACCGTGCTTACGGCATACCAGCTTCTGCTTGTTTCAAAATGGCGACTGTTTGATTTGTGCTTAATCATTTGCTCATCATAGAAACGCCTGTTTTTCAATTATAAACATGTCTACCAGACATCTGTATTAGTGTAGAAAGAGTTACAATACCACGTTGAAATCTGTCAACATGTCTGTGGTTCCAGACTTGGATTGAGGCAATGTCTAGTGGGCAATCATATTATGTTGCTTGTTCCAAAGCTTCTAGCCAGGTTTTTAATAACAGGTTAGGTGGTGCAATTTTGCGGGTAATGGCAGCATAGTCGGTTTTGTAACGAAACTGTTTTGGGGCAATGGCCTGCATATATCCTTGATGTAGCCACTGATCAGCAAAATGGGTAGGGAGATAACCGATATAGCACCCGGTCAAGATCAGGAAAGCCACCCCTTAGCGATCTGTGGCTGTTGCAGTAGTGCGTAGGCTTTGATAGTGGGTCCTGACGATAGCACTCTGGGGATAACTGGGTGCAATGGAATCGTATTCAGTTACCAATTTTGCGGCCTGTTGGCTGGGCATGTTGAAGAGTGGATGTTGGTTGCTGCAATACAGTTGTGATTGCTCCTGATACAAAGGCAGGGACTCTAGATCAGCTAAATAACGTAACGTTGGCACAGCACCCGCGTGCAGGCGACCATCCAGCAGTGCTTTTTCAATATTACTTGGTGGCATCATACTAATATTGACCCGAATGTTCGGGCCTTTTTGTTTCAACTGGCGCAGGGCATCTGTAATTCGCATGTGAGGTAGGGTAACTAGATTATCGGTAATACCAATATTTAATTCACCCTGTAACTGTGCATGCAAGGTATTAATAATATTGGTGCGAAATCCTTCCACTGCAGCCAGCAGTTGTATAACTGCATCGTAAACTTGCTGACCATCTTCTGTCACTGTAAAGCCAGCTCGGCCTCGCTAGCGTAGGCGTAGTGCCAATCTGGTTTCCAGGTCTGAGATGGCCATTCTGATTGCAGAACGGCTAATATTTAAGTCAACCTGGGCTGCAGAAAAACCGCCAGCATCCACTACTGATTTGTAGATCCGCAATAACCGTAGATCAGTATCCCCTACCGGGCCAAGTGTAACTAGTTTGTTTGCACGATCCATTGACTGATACTAAGTTAACTAAAAAGTGAAGTTATTTTAACTTAAATAATATTTATTTTAACTATCAATGTATGGCATGCTATAGCAATTGAACTAACTTGCGGAGAGTCACATGTCTGAATCCGATCTAAATACTAGTATTGACCTAACTCCTGATCAACTGGAAGCTCACTGGATGCCTTTTACTGCCAATCGTGAGTTCAAGAAAAATCCGCGTATGATAGTGGCTGCTGAGCAAAGTCATTATATCAGTGATGATGGTCGTCGAATTTACGATGGCTTGTCAGGTCTTTGGTGTTGTGGCTATGGTCATAATCGCCCGGAGATTATTGCAGCAGTCACAGCTCAGATTAAATCAATGGACTATGCCCCAGCCTTTCAGTTTGGTCATCCCAAATCATTTCAGCTGGCCAATAAGATTAAACAAATGACACCAGAGGGGCTGGATTATGTCTTTTTTACCAACTCAGGTTCTGAATCTGCTGATACTTCTCTGAAAATGGCGCGCGCTTACTGGCGCCAGAAAGGTCAGCCATCCAAAACCAAACTGATCGGTCGCAGCAAAGGCTACCATGGGGTCAATTTTGGTGGTATCAGTGTTGGTGGCATGGGGCCTAATCGCAAGATGTATGGTCCTTCGGTAGATGCAGATCACATTGGCCATACCTTGATGGCTAAAAATGCCTTTAGCCGTGGTATGCCAGAGCATGGAGCTGAATTGGCTGATGAACTGCTTGAGCGTATTGCTTTGCATGATGCCTCCAATATTGCGGCTGTAATTATTGAGCCTTTTTCTGGTTCTGCTGGAGTAATCGTGCCCCCTCGCGGTTATTTGCAACGGATACGTCAAATTTGCGATGAACACGACATCTTATTGATTTTTGATGAAGTGATTACTGGCTTTGGTCGCGCTGGGGCAGCTTTTGGAGCTAATGCCTTTAATGTAGTACCAGATATTATGAATCTCGCTAAGGGCCTGACTAATGGCGCCATACCGATGGGTGCAGTGGTGGCTAAAGCAGACATTTACCAAACCTTTATGGATGTCGGTGGGCCCGAATATATGGTTGAATTTCCCCATGGCTATACCTATTCTGCCCACCCGGTTGCCTGTGCCGCTGGCCTAGCCGCTATGGAAATATTTGAGCGAGATCAGCTGGCCCAGCGGGTTGCCGATCTGGCACCTTACTTCGAGGATGCCATTCATAGTCTCAAGGGGTTAAAATATATTAATGATATTCGCAATTATGGTCTAGCTGGAGCACTGACAATTGCTGCGGCTCCAGGAGAACCAGCCCGGCGGCCATTTGAAATTTCCATGAAATGCTGGGAATTAGGTTTTTATGTTCGCTATGGAGGCGATACAATTCAATTGGGGCCCAATTTTGTCAGTGAGAAAGAGGATATTGATCGGTTAGTCAATGCTATAGGCGATGCTATCCAGAGCCTGGATTAGAGTAAATAATTTATTAGCATAATATTATATTGCTGCTGGCTTTAATCTCTATATCAAGATTAAGCTGTTTACGATGCAAAATGGTGATGCTGAGTTGGTACGTTGGAATGATGAATGATGAATAAGCTGCAACCCAACGGCAGCATCTGACAGTCAGGTTAAATAGAGGATAATTTATGGACGTGGTAGGACATTTTATTAATGGCAAAACGGTAGCAGATAGCGACCGTACCCAGGATGTATTCAATCCCGCGACTGGCGTTGTACAGCGCCAGGTAGCTCTAGCAAGTAAAGCAACCGTATCTCAGGCCATTGCATCTGCTGAGGCTGCTTTTCCAGCTTGGCGTAATACCCCACCTCTTAAACGAGCCCGGGTTATGTTCAACTTTAAACAGTTGCTTGAACAGAATTCTGAACGACTGATCCAGTTACTGACTAATGAGCACGGCAAGGTACTTGACGATGCCCGAGGTGAGTTAATCCGTGGTATTGAAGTGGTTGAATTCGCTTGCGGAGCGCCTCAGTTACTCAAGGGTGAGCACAGCAAAAACGTAGGACCAGCTATAGATAGCTGGTCTGAGTACCAACCTTTGGGTGTGGTAGCGGGCATTACCCCCTTTAACTTTCCAGCCATGGTGCCCATGTGGATGTTTCCCATTGCCATAGCCTGTGGTAATACTTTTGTACTCAAACCTTCTGAACGTGATCCCAGCACTCCTATGTTAGTTGCCGAACTGCTTAAGCAGGCAGGCCTACCTGATGGTGTATTTAACTTAGTCAACGGTGATAAGGAAGCAGTCGACACGTTGCTTACTGACTCGCGGGTGCAAGCAATTAGCTTTGTTGGCTCAACACCTATTGCTGAATATATTTATGCCACAGGAACATCCAATGGCAAGCGTGTACAAGCTTTAGGTGGTGCTAAAAATCATGCCGTTCTGATGCCTGATGCAGATATGGACAATGCTGTTAACGCCTTGATGGGAGCAGCCTATGGTTCCTGTGGTGAGCGTTGTATGGCTATATCGGTGGCTGTTTGTGTTGGTAATGAAACTGGAGACAGCCTGATTGAAAAACTCAAGCCACAGGTTGAAAAATTAAAGGTGGGTAATGGCACCACTGCTGGCAATGAGATGGGGCCAGTTATCACCCAGGCTGCACAGGAACGTATCAAGGGGCTAATTGATTCCGGGATTGAACAGGGTGCTGAACTGGTAGTTGACGGCCGTCAATTACAGGTAGCAGGCCATGAGAATGGATTTTTTATTGGTGGTTGCCTGTTTGATAAGGTTACTCACGAAATGAAGATTTATCAGGAAGAAATTTTTGGCCCGGTTTTATGCGTGATTAGGGTGGATACGATGCAACAAGCCATGCAATTAATAGATGATCATGAGTTTGGTAATGGCACTTGTATCTTCACTCGTGATGGTGAAGCAGCACGTTATTTCTCTGATCATATTAAAGTAGGTATGGTCGGTGTCAATGTACCCCTGCCAGTGCCCGTAGCTTACCACAGTTTTGGTGGCTGGAAACGATCCCTGTTTGGAGACTTGGGAGCACATGGTCCTGATGCGCTGCGTTTTTACACCCGGCGTAAAACCATTACCCAGCGCTGGCCTTCTAGCGGAGTGAGAGAAGGCAGACAATTCTCTTTTCCAAGCTAGGCATCTACCCTCATGTAAGGCCGACATGTGTTGGCTTTACATGGGGCGATGGATATGTACTGTAGTGTTATAAATAAACCTGTTCCAATTGTATTTGGTGTTCATATAATGCTAAATACTCACTAAGTGAATCACTGTAAACGATACATTGACATACTACTTGGTGATCACCAGGTAGTATGTTCATCAAGACTGAATAGGGTTTTGCCTAATGTTAACATCAGCATTTTCTAATAAATAACAGCTGACTGGACTATTCCACATAGTATAAGGCAAATCAGAGTAATTTAAGGTGCATTGGTTTATGGGTAGTGACGCTCCCATCCAGCTATCGGTTTCTACACGTATAGCCAGCGAGTGTTTTTTAGATACTTTGTTTCCGATAACACTGACCTGCCGTGAACTGCATCAAGCTGTATTTCTGGCCCCAAAAGGAATTAGCTTGTACCAAACCACTAATACAGTTTGGCTAAAGTGTACCGTAGTCTGGTTTCATTACTCAACTGCTGCTGTTTCTTTCATCAATGTTGTAAAATCAACCTGATTCTTTTGTTCCAGACTTTGACTCAACTCATTCAAACTGGATAGATTGTCTGGATTTAGCTGGATCATGATACTAGAAGGTGAATGTGTTGCATCAACACCGATACTGCGTTCCACTTCAGATCCGGAAATAATTTGCGAATCGTATTCTTGCTCATTATAGCGCACAATAATTTTAGAAAGTCTTAGTAAGTTATCATTGTAGGAAAATCCCAACGCAGTCTCTACCTGATTCAGGTTTTGTTTAAATGATTGCGCTTCTACTAAGGGTACAGATATCGTTAATGAACACAGCAACATATCATCTCCCATAACCAGATTGGTGGAAAAAATTTCAGTATCTGCGTTGTAGGACGGGTTAGTTAGCTTAGGCATACCAGAACGGGCCAGAATTTTGTTGACCGATTGTTCCAGGAAGTCCAGATACAAGGTTCCTTTTTGTTCCTGGCGCTGCTGATACTCCAGTTGAATATCATAGTTGTATTGTTCAATGGCCATGTTATAGGCGCTAACACGCTTTTGATATTCAGCCATTATGCCCTCTACATTTTCCCTGTGTTTATCCCTGATTCGTTGTGCCCGCAATTCAAATTGCGCTGATGACTCAAATTCATCCCTCGTGACCTTTAACGGAGCAGGTAACACCGGCACTTCTGGTTTAGTCACTTGCGGTAAGGTTACCTCGCTTGGCCGCAAAAGCCACAAACGAAAATCTTCATCTGCTTCAGCCTGTATCTGGAACAGCAATGATTGCTGATTCTCTGCGATGGACCGGTATTCCCTCCTTGGTTGATTTAAATCAGATGCTATGGTGTTTGAGGAATCCAGTGGTTCTAGCTCAGGTTCAGTAGTACTTAAGAAACCCAGTGGTTCTAATCCAGGCGCAGTGGCATTTGGGACATCCAGCTCTTCCAATGCAATGGCCTCAGGAGGACCTGGATCTACAATCCCCAATTCCTTGGTATCAGTTACAGCACAACCAGCAAGCAATGATGACATCACCAACAGGTAAACCACAGAAACGGTATTATTTTCTATCGTGTATCTGCACCACTTCATAATTATCTCCCACTTCCGTGCAACTGTAAAAATTAAACCCCCCAAGTCCATTTACAGAACTAAGCGAACTTACCTATTCGTTAGGTCCAATCCTGAACGAAATATGTTAACCTATATGGAGTTATTTGCAATATTTGGTGACAATTATAGATGCTTTGTCGTCGCATTAGTTAAGATATAAGTTTAATCGCGTTCGATCATGGCACCATTATCGCTTCAAGATTGAGAAAGTCTAGTAGATATAAAGCCAATAAACTAAACTCTGATATTTTCTTCCGGGCCATTTAATCTTTCCCATAATATTGGGCAACCAATACTGGCAAACATGCTCGTTTAGAAGCAAAATATGCAGATGTTATATTTTGTTACCAACTCCAAATGATAAAATATAATTTTGGCTTGGTCCTGTAACATGAGTAACTGTATTGACTGTGTAATCCACCGATGGTGTCCAAATGAGAAGTACACCATCAATACCCCAATTCATATGAGCATACATTGTATTTAGTCAGATCATATTGGGAGTCAGTTTGAAGAAAATATATTCTTACCAAGATAACAAAAAAAGATCCCCTCTGTGCCACCCCGGCTATTTTTTTGTGGTACTGTTTGGGCTTGGTTGCTGGATGCCATTATCTGCTTCGGAAACGATCATTATCTGGACACCTCCCAAGAAATCCACAAAGCGGGTTCAGGAACCTGTTATTCCACGGAATACACGGGGTCTAATCGTACAATCGGAAACACAGCAAAAACAACCAACACCCCAACGGCCTCCCCAAGAACAACCCAAACCGACGCAGACCAGTCGTTCAACTCGCAGTGACTTGGCTGGCTTAAAACAAAAAAATAAGCAATTAGAACTCAGCCTCCAGCAAACTCAAACAAAACTGTTAGATTATCAGAAACGCTGGGAACAACTCACTCAACAGGTACAATATCTAAAAGAAACACTAGCCAATTCTGAGCAACAGCAGAAACAGCTTATAACAACCACCCAGCAAACCAGTGACCAACTGAACAGCCGCTTGATGCAAGCACAACAAGCCAACCAGACCCTGAAGCAGCAATTGCAAGTAGCTCAAGATGTACGTATTGATCTACAAAATCAGCTGGAGAAGGTGCAGCAACAACTGGTGAAAACTGAAGTCCGTCATATAAAATTGCAGCAAAATATGGCACTGGGCAAACAGGATATACAGCAACGGCTCCAGGCAAGCGAGACTGAGCGCTCTGCCTTGCAAGAGCAATTGCAAAAGATGCTACAACAACTGGCTAAAACTGAAGCACACCAGATTAAATTACAACAAAACATCGTGGTAGCAGAGGAGGATCTTCAGCAACAGCTTGCCGATGCCCAACAGACCCATGAGCAATTGAATGGCCGCTTGGCGCAAGTGCAACAGGCTAACCAAGTTCTGGATCAGCAATTTCGATCAGGGCAGACCGAACGTCTCGCCTTGCAAGAACAATTACAGGCTGTGCAACAAAAATTGACGAAAACTGAAGCGAGTCGAATACGGTTGCAACGAAATATGGCAGTGGCGGAACAGAATCGCCAGAAACAGCTTAACAGTGCCCAACAGGTTCACGGACAATTAAACAGTCAGCTTCTGCAAGTACAAAAAACCAATGAAAATCTGAATCAACAACTGCAGACCATTCAGACTGAACGGGCTGCCCTACAGAAACAATTGCAGGGTGTGCAAAAACGACTAGCCAAAACCGAAGCACGTCAGATAAAATTACAACAAAGCATAGCAACATCTGAGCAAGATAGCCAGCAACAACTTACTGATGTCCAACAGATAAGAAAACAGCTAAATAACCAGCTGACTCAAGCTCAACAGACCAATCAGGGTTTGAAACAATTACTACGGGCAACTCAAACTGAACGGACTGCCTTACAGGAACAGTTGCAGGGTGTGCAACAGCAACTGGTCAAAACCGAAGCACGCCAGATAGAATTGCAACAAAACATAGCAACATCTGAGCAGGATAGCCAGCAAAAGCTAGCCAGCACTCAACAGGTAAAAAAACAACTAAATAACCGACTGACTCAATCTAAACAGGCCAATCAAGGTCTGAAACAACTGCTACGGGCAACTCAAACTGAACGGACTGCCCTCCAAGAACAATTGCAGGCGGCGCAGCAACAACTGGCTAAAACTGAACTACGAATACAATTGCAACAACGCATTGCATCTACCAATCAGGATAGCCAGCAACAGCCTACCGACAAGCTACAGGTTAACGAACAATTAAACAAAAAGCTGGTGCAGGCACAACAAGCGAATCAAGGCCTGAATCAACGACTACGGGCGGTTCAGACCGAACGCAAGGCCTTGCAAGAACAATTGCAGGCTGTAAAGCAACAACTGGCCGGAACTGAGGCACTCCGGATACAGCTGCAACAGCGTATTGGGGCTGTCGAGCAGGACAACCAGCAGCAGCTTTCTGGCACCCAACAGGTTCACCAGCGATTAAATAATCAGCTGGCACAAGCGCAATATGCCAATCAGGATCTGAATCAACAACTACAAGTAGTTCAGACTGAGCGTACAGCTCTGAAGGCCCAATTGCAGGCCGTCCAGCAGCAACTTAACAAGACCGAGGCTCGCCGTCGTGAGCAATTGCAAAAGCTCAATGATACAGTAGAGTATGACGGTCAACAGCAACCAGGCTCTTCACAGACGTCAAATCCTGCACTCGCTGAAGTGCAGGATGAACGTAACGACTTAATAGCGCAAGTGCAGCTTCTTAAGCAACAGTTAGCTGGGCAAGGTGAACAGCCCATCTCTGCGGGTGAAAATGCAACGAGTGAATTGCAAATTATCAATTATGAACGGATGAAAGTGCTGGAGGCATCGTTACAAACATCCCAGCGAGCATTGGAAAAATACCAGAAGCGGGCTCAATTATTGGCACTACATATTCAGACACTGAACGATTCATTGACTGACTCTAGAAAGAAAATGGCAGCAACTCAAAAGGAAAATGAGCAATTAAGTAATAAACTAGAGGAATCAATATCCAAGCACACGAAATTAACGGCTCAGTTAACATCTGTATCAGGAAAAAATGATCCTGCAAAAATAGAACCAGATGTACAACAGTCTGATGCAAATGACCAGATTGATCAATCAGTAATAAAAATGGCCGCAAAGCTAAAACAACGTAATTTAGAGATACAACTCGCTAATCTTGAACAATACAATAAAATACTGGAAGCAGAAATCAGTTCCCAAAAACTGGAATACCAAGATCTGCAAACACAGATATTTCAATCAGAAAGTCAAAGCGATCAGCTAGAAGTTAAGAATCAATCTCTGCAACAGAAAGTTGTGATCATTGACCAACTCATGCAACAAAATAAGTTCATGGAACGGGATATTATTAATTTACTTGAAGAAAATCGTAGGCTAAAAGGGCAACGCAAAGCTGTATTTTCAGATGGCATGCAAGATGCTATGGAATGAAGTAAATTGCTAATAAGGCATTGTTAAGTTTAGCCTATGTTTATCAGTATGCATTTTAGATGCGAATCATAACCTTTTATCTGTAACACTGATATTTTTACAAAGAGTGCTAAACAAATACATCTTCAATACCCTAAAACCCTGTAGTCATTATCATAAAATCATGCCTGCTTTAGCTAAATAAATTTCTTGAGACAATCTACATTTTGGCTTTTTGACTGTAACGAAACGTAACTTAAGGAAATTATTACAGTGGCCATTGAGTCAACTTATTCAACCTAAGGCAGGCTGCGACTCATAATTTCACCAACTGATTGTGAACATGATTTGTCGTGAGTACTGACTTTATAACAGGATGCGTCTTCATTAGTTGCCCTTGAAATAATTTTTAATACCAGTTGGTGTATCAAAAAGTTGGTGGACACCATCATTCCCCTAAGTGCGTATGTGCAACTTAGATCGCAGAAAAAGTACAATAAAAATAACTGAACCGATTCAATACACCGGCATGATGAGGTTCAGTACGAACACACTCAATGCATTGACTGAACACGGGAGCAAGTCAGTACACCTAGTTAGTAGGTAATGCGGTGTTAACTGGTTAGGCTTGATGTTCGGAGTTTAAAAACGCTGATTTCGACCGCACCAGAGCGCCTCTCCAGTTTGCACTGCAAGGGGATAACGTCAACTTTGTCGATACATAAGCACAAGCAGCCTGTAGATGCATGGGTCAGTATTGGCCGATTTGGAATCGGTAATTTTAAAACGAACATATACCATAAACAAATTAGTGCAATAACAATATTGCACATCGGCTAGGTTAATGCCTGGTGACCACCTCACTACGCGATGTTAGTCAAGCGTATAGCATGCGTATTATTTGGAATTGTTCAGTATATACTGAATGGTATCACGCAACTCTGGCTCAGAGCAGTCCATACACAAACCCCATGCCGGCATGGCGTTAATACCACTGATTGCGGTAGCCAGCAAACTGTCCAACCCTTTGTCAGCCCGAAGCTTCCATGCTCCCACATCGCCTAGCTTGGGTGCTCCTGCCGCACCCGTGTTATGGCAACCGGCACATGCTGCATTATAAATATCAGCACCACTGCGTGCAGCTACGGTAATCGGATCATTTGCAACCACACCCACTGCTGATTGACATGATTGGCCCTGAATACAGATGCTGCCGATTGGGGCAATACGGGCAGCAATGCTTGCGGCACTTGTGTGATCTGCAGATACTTGTGCAGTACCTGGCAACAAAGCAATAAAACATGCTGTCAAGCTGGTTTTGGAAATAAACTTGATTAATTTCACGTTTGGTCTCTCTCTTAATCCTGTAAGAAGGTAATGTTTTAGAACTTTCAGGAAATGTTGTAACATTATTACGCTCGTTGATACGGCGCTAAGCATCGCACTAAAAATAGCATTGATCATCAGTAACTATTGTTGAGCTGTTCCATCAAGATCGTGAATGCCTTGAGTATCGCCCTGATATTCGATCACAGTGTTTTTTTCAACATGCTCTAATGATTTACTTATCACTGAAAAAACGGGTCTAATTATAGCCTTATTAAGCAGTCACGGAAATAATCATCTGAGCACAAGCGGTAAAAATGTATAATCACCTCAAATTAATGGATCGGTATTATCATTGTAATACACAATTTAATACCCAGCTGACAACACACACCAGTTTACTATATGCACCTATTTGTGTCCTTAAGCTATAAATACAGGGATGTTTTAGGGATTTATTCAGGGCATTACCTATTATAAATACGCTGGTTTAAGGGGCCTTATATGTAAAGCTCCATTTGAGCGTTGGTTTAGTCAATAGCTGTATACCTTAGCTAGAAAGCCACATCGAATTACATCCCAAGAACCAGAAAAATGGTGGCATAACTTTATCTACAGCAATTATTTGCATGGGGCAATTTTGAATAGGTATTGCATTGCAACACCTATTGGTGAAACGAACTATCAACTGTAGAATTTAGGTTGAACCCACACTATAAGCCACGTATCATGACTTGCTTGTTTTACTGCATTATGCGCCCGTAGCTCAGTTGGATAGAGTAGCAGGTTCCGATCCTGTTGGTCGGGGGTTCGAATCCCTCCGGGCGCGCCAATTAAGTCAATAGTTTAGAGATTTATTAGGAAATAAATTTACAAAAAAATAAAAAACGGTTCTATATTAGGTTCCATCTATCAAATTTTAACTGTAATGCTCTTTACAACAACCTAAATCGATTATCTCTCCACTCGCTGCCATCAATAACGCCATCACCATATAGGTCACTCCAGCTAAAGAAAAAGGGGTTTATTCAGGTTGGACTTCTTACCGCAGGTCGCCAGGCTGATTGGCGAATAGCTTATAATTGTGCAGACTCATCCCTGTGCCTGTCACCATATCACAACTTAGGGTGGGGGTTATGCTGGATTCTTGCGCCTGGTGCGCTTATTCGCGCCAAGAAAGGTTATCTGCTTATCTTATAGGGCATCTATACCAAGGCGCACTTGTCGTCCCTTGATGCCAAGTACTTTAACTGTGACATTGCCAATTTGAATACTTTGTCCTTTCCCTTTTATCGTAACCATCATAATGCTATTCCTTTAGCTTGCGGATTCTACTTTGATTATAGTTGAAAATTCCGGAAACGGATTTAGTCTTGAACTTAGTATTGATTTGGCAGGTTATTTTAGAGCGTCAAAAATTTCTTGAGTAATATCTGATTCTTTTAAACCGGGGTCTAATTTGCAGGCGTAATCAATGAAAAATAATCCCATCTCTATTAAAGTGTCGGCGGTGTTCTCGTTGGCTGGAATGAAAACAGGGAAGGGGTCAATTTTTGTTGAACCATATTGAGGATTACCATTATAGTCAAACTCGGTATAACCATTGTATATATCAAGACATTTCTTGGGCGGATTGTCCGCGTGATAAGAATCGCAATCAGTTTCCGAAATACAAATTGTGCTTGTACAGCGCATATCCTTGTGCCCGTACTTGCTTCATGGCCAAACAGACCTATGCGTAATTTTGTGATAAAACACACCACCATAGAAAGTGAATTTATGAAGCTGTTTTGAAATTTTCAATCGTTGCGATTCTGGTTCGCAACGTCCATTATAGATCCAGTCCGCATGCCACGAAAATACGATGTAAACAAGCATACCACCAACAAATAGGCCAATTAGAAATTCCATAGTAGCCTCAAAGCCACGGCCATTATTACGCTACGCATAGTTACTTCTTGTTTAATTATGGTTAGGTTCTTTGAGCTCTTAATAGGTCTGGCCTATCAGGTACATGTAGTGCAAATTTACCCAGAATTGGTTTAGCTTTATGTAAAGTTACATTCATTGATAACTCGTTGTTTAGAGTCCCAATCGTTGACTTAAGCTGGTTGAAGTTGTCTTTATCCATTCACATCCCTGCTATGACTGATTTGAGGATACGTTAATGGGGCCAAACCGATATGATCCAGTATTGCCTGAAAAATGACGATCTTCCCTAACTATGTCGCCTTCATCTAAATCAAAGAAACCACTATTCATAAGTTTGGTCTTTGGATTCAAAACGAATGCGTGTTCATGGAGCAATTCCATATTCAGTACGTTGCCCACCGGATTATGAAGAACGTCGACACGTACCATCTCGATCAGTTCCAAAGACTGTTTACCCGAAATTATATCACCTGAATTTAGGGCAGACCTGAGTTCCTTTTTAGAACCAAACTTTGTCGGCCCCAAACCATCTATTACAAAGCTGTTTAGCATAGCTGTCTTCCTTCTGGAAGACAGCTATGCCTGGCAGAGCGCTGGACTTGCTGCCAGGTGGCGCAGCCATTGCGGTTACCATTGGCCCCCACAAACTGGCTGACATTATTTTTGAAACGACTCAAGGTATTGCGTATGCCGTTACGAATCGACGTCCAGAAGTAGCCGCTGGAATCCAAATACGTTAAGAGATTGTTCAGCACATAGCTATAGCAGTTGTAACTCTGGCTGTTGTGAGGGGCCTAGATAAAGGGATAGGCACTGAGGCACCAAACCACCTCCGGGTCATACACTCGCTCGTTCATGTGAATCAACCCAAAGGCTGCAATGTGATCATGGCCGGTAAAGCCTCGGCTGGTGTAGTGATTGATCAGGCTGCTCTGGTCACTGTCTGGAACCTGCCAGTCGGTGTTGTACTGCACCCTAAATGAACTAAACGCCTGCTGGTGCACGATGGTACTCTGGCCGTCAGTCACGGTATCTACCCAGTCCAGGTGATCTAGGTGCAGATAGCACACCTGATGGCTGTTATTGTTATCAGTGCTGATATGGGTGGTGGTTAATACTGTACCTGAACATACCTCCTGTCTGAATCTTCTGTATACCAATGATTGAATGCAGCAGATTCGATTACCTACCCTGCCTATTTCAAAACTATTGACTGGGCTGATATTGCTGTCGACTGTGTTAGATAATGACTCACGGTTTACTGTTTCATGGCCACTTTGTAGCAGATAACAGTATGGGGAGCTATGATGTAGCCAACACACCGGACAACCCGCTTAGCTTCACTGGACTGGACCAAATCACAGTACGTCATTAATCCAGACTGATAAATAATAGTAGCCTCGTGCTACATCTCCGATGATCTTTCAAATTATCTGCCTGGATGTTCACACATAAACACAGTAGTGAGTCCTGTGTGCAAGTTGCATCATCGCAAGCCTAGCAATAAGGCAACAAGTCTAATTATTTTTGATTAGTAAGCTTAATAATTAGCCTCTGCCGAAGCAAAATAACTCTGCGGATACTCCACTCACTCAGTATATCTGGACATCCAATCACTCATAGATTCATCACAGAGCATTAACTCAATCAATGTATTGATTATTTTAGCTTAGATATTAAATTTTTTAAAACGATATTTAATCAAATAAATCAATAATTTAATAAATTTTATCATCGGCATAACCAGTCATAATAACTGGGTTCAGGGCGTAATTATGACCAATCTAGAAGGCTCAATCACCGGTCGATCTTATTTTATTTGATGCAAATACATCATATTTCATAAAAATTTTATTTTATCCAATGATTAAGCACAAAAGCTGTGGTTAAGCTTGTGCATAAGTTATGTTATTGCAAGACTGGCAATGTTGCAGTCATATCGGTTATTTTTCAACCAGATATAATGGTGTGTTGATCCAGTTGTGAAGTCTCTGGCACCAATTGGCATTGGTGTATCAATAAGTTTACTTTTTCTAAATCAAACCATTGGCTTTGGAATACACCATAAGCTTGCTACCATCGTAGCGAGTTGTGGCGAATTGACCGGAGTATAGGCTACCGGTCACTAAAGTGGTGAAAGCAAGTTTATATCCCGTCAAAATCACCAATCAGACAACTACCATAAATGCTTTACTTTCGAAGCGATTTAGTGGGCTGTCTCAAATGCAAGCTAAATCGTCATTGATTGCATATCAGATACAGGTTTGGCTCCAGACAAAGCATTTTTATTGTCCTAACTGGTGCGCAGATCAGGCATGGTATTGATCGATGAATTCAGTGATAAATAGCTTGGTATTGCACCACAATTGCCTAGTCGTAATGAGCTGCCGCTAGTAGTGTTTTTATTAGCTGGCTGAAGGACTTTTCCTGGCCGTAAAAGGCAGCAGGAAATTTAAGCCACAAGACTGGCATAGCCCCGCTAAGCTGGCCGTGGACCATTAATTGAATATTGAGTCCAGCATTAATCGCCTTCTCTGTGTTATAGATAGGCGCTAACACCACATTGGACTTTCAAATAGCAGGCGTGATGCTTTGAGCCATGCTGGGGAATGGATCAAGCCATATTGGTAGCGGTCGGTGTTTGCCCTGCTGAGCTCTTGGTATTGCAAACGGTAATTTACATGCGCGCGCAATTATAAATTACGTAGTGATCACAGATATGCTTGGCTAATATAGAAATGCAAAAGATTTTGTAGCCGGTAGATATTTTGTGAAGCATGAAATACCGACAACCGTACTAGGTTATAGGTAAAAAATAATTATATAACCTGAGAACAGGCTATGTGCTTTATTATTCCATTTATGGTAAATTATTAATCTTTAATAATGCTACATTCATTGCTGATTCAATACTAAACCTAGCCAATTTAGGCAGTTAATCAAGGTCGGTGCGACAAGTATTTAACGTTATTTGAATGCGACGTAAAGCAATACTTAGTATTAGTTCAAGCATGTAAAGTCTGACAATATCGCGATATCCTTTGGGTTCAAGTATATTACTACCTAGTCGTATCTATTACCTTATCCTAGCTGATGTAGAGATACTTGGAATGTTAGTGGAAACGATCCCTGTAAACGTACATCTACCACCCACGACAATATCATATCCTTAGCACAGACTGTGTAGTTCGCTGTTTAAAAAGATGTATTGGCACATATCTGCGATAAGCCCATTCTGAGCGATATTGATACCCATATTTTTTGACGATGGGCAACATGCTTGAGACATTGGCGGGGCTAAGCCAGTACTGGCAGGATAAATGGACAATAGCCTCAGTTTTTTCACAAACAACTAACAGAAATTTTTAATAATATGTGGTTCAAAAATATTCGAATTTACCGATTCACTCAGCCCTTCACACTAAAACCTGAACAATTGGATCAAGCATTATCCAAAGCGCGCTTCATTCCTTGCAATAGCCAGGACCAGATTCGCATGGGCTGGGTGTCTCCCATCAATGGTCAAACCAACAATGAACTCTTTGTGCATGTCAGCCAGAACTATTTCATGATTTGCTCTAAACGACAGGACAAAGTATTACCCACAGCCGTCATTAATGAATTTCTGATGGAGAAAATCGAGGCTACTGAAGAAACTGAAGGCCGTACTGTTGGAAGAAAGGAACGCCAGTCACTGAAAGATCAGGTGATAATGGAATTGCTGCCAAAAGCCTTTACCCGCTCCAGTTTGCAGTATGCCTAT
Source organism: uncultured Pseudomonadales bacterium (assembly GCA_943787595.1). Classification (GTDB taxonomy): domain Bacteria; phylum Pseudomonadota; class Gammaproteobacteria; order Pseudomonadales; family Balneatricaceae; genus CALSNA01. Next base: position 229,782 of record CALSNA010000004.1, on the reverse strand, counting down.
ATTGCACCAGAACAAGGTTATATTATCATTGATGCCGCATCCGCCAATAAGGCTGAAGAAATCTTATCAAGCCTACGGCAAACTCTTGGTAGCTTACCTGTGGTTCCACTTTCGAGCAAACAGATTCCCGTTCAGATAATGACCCGTTGGGTCACTGAATCCACAGTGCCTGGAAAGTTTACGCTGGGCGATGAATGTGAATTAGCCGACCCTAAAGCATCTGGTAACGTGATTCGCTGTAAACAACAAGATTTGACTGCCCAGGAAATCAATAATCTATTGCAATCCGGCATGGTCGTAACGAAGCTCTCTCTGCATTGGATGGCAGGGATTAATTTCATTCTCAATGAGGAACTGGCCATCAAACGTGTCCGTTTTGAAGATGATATTCGGGAAAAATCTGATAGCATCGGGGCACAAACCCAGGCAGAACAGTTTGATGTTGATTTTTCGGTAATGACGATCGAACTGATGGCCTTGATAAAGGATTTACTCGATGCAGTAGGCGGAGTGAATATTGAGTCAAGATCGGTTGAAGAAATTGTAGCTAAGGTTACCCATAGTGAGAATGATCGCAGTATTGTTGCTGAAGTGACTTTTGCTTAACCATATCTGCATTGGATTTATAACAATGGCTGTATTACTTGTTTGACACAATGCCTGCGTATATTGCTGAAAAGCCACGCCTGGTTACGATATTGCCGATGTATTAGCACAACTGCTATAACAAGAAGCTAAAGGTTGGCTTTATGATGTCAATAACGGTGATTGTGGCAGTTAGTATATTAGCTATTTGCCAGAACAGTTAAAGTCTGGTGTCTCACCTATGAGTAAAGTTAGTTTGGGCAATAAGGTTTTCCATTGAGTTGGCAGTGCAACAGTAATCATGTGAATAATTAATGCTACTTAAGTCAATCAGTTTGCATGTTAATTAGATGCTTCATGTACGTTCGCCGTTGTACTCATGATCCTTTTGGTCTGATATGCCAAAACTGCATTGGTAGAAATAAGCGCAGTTGAAATTGTTACGAAAAGGATATGATCTATATTACTATTCTTCAGGGCTAATTGGTGTACAACCAAACCATGGAGACACAACAATAACAGCCTCTGAGCAGTAGCAAATGGGTCGCGCTGATGTTGGCAGATGCTCTCGCATTAAAGCAGCGTTAAACAGCTCCTGCATCGACGTATGGAAGGCAATACTTGCATAAGCCCACTAGCATTTGAAGTTAAGACATCATTCAAGCTGGTCAATCGAGCAGTCCACACCAGCTTGACTGAAGTATTTAGATATTGCGATTCAACAGGATGAGACCATGCAATATGAGATTATTCCAGTTACTGCTTTTGACCAGAACTGTAGCCTACTGTGGTGTAAAGCTAGCCGTCAAGCAGCAGTTATTGACCCTGGAGGTGATCTGGATAAAATACTGCTACGGGTAGATGCGCTAAAGCTTAAGTTGTGTCAAATTTGGTTGACTCATGCCCATATTGATCATGCTGGTGGTGCCGGTGAATTGGCCTGTCGCCGTGACATACCCATTGTGGGGCCACATCGTGCAGACAGTTTTTGGATTAATGCCTTAGCCGAACAAAGTCGTATCTTTGGCTTTCCTCCAGCCCGAACTTTTGAACCCAGCCGCTGGCTAAAACAGGATGACTGGGTTAAGGTAGGTGAAATCAGCCTAAAAGTATTACACTGCCCTGGCCATACCCCTGGACATGTGGTGTTTTACCAGCCTAAAGCACAATTAATGTTTGTCGGGGATGTAATTTTTAAAGGCTCCATTGGGCGGACGGATTTCCCTCAAGGGAACCACAAGATGTTACTAGACTCTATCCGGCAGCAGTTATTTAGTTTACCGGATAAGGTAAGCTTTGTACCTGGTCATGGGCCTATGTCGAACATTGGGTTTGAAAAACGCTACAACCCTTTTTTACAGTGAGTAGAGGTAAACTAATAAAAATCTCTATCGCCGCAGCTCAAACCCAATTAGAAGCATGGAGACTTAAACAATAACCAATAACCAATAACTGGACTTAAGCTGAAAATAATTTATAAATCAATATGATGCAGTAATTTCTGACCTGTTTCACGATCATGGAAAAAGCGCTGCAGGGATTGTTTAACGGTGCTAAAAGAGAGCTTTTGCCAGGGCACATCGGCTTCACAAAATAAGTCTACTTCAAGGCTTTCTGCACCTACACCAAATTCAGGATCTGGCAGGTTAGCCAAGTAATATAAGTGTACTTGATTTAGGCGCGGAATATTGCAGATACTAAATAAGTTGCCAATATCCACTTTTGCCAGTGCCTCTTCCCAAGTTTCACGGCGAGCTGCTTCAACGGTAGATTCACCATTTTCCATAAATCCGGCAGGTAAAGTCCAATATCCCTTACGAGGCTCAATGGCTCGTCGGCACAAAAGTACCCGCTCCTTGTATAGGGGAATGCAGCCAGCAATAATGCGGGGATTCTGATAAAAGATAGTGCCACAGACGGAACAAGTGTAACGTTCTCTATTATCGCCTGAAGGAATGGTGATGATCAGTTCTGACTGACAATGGCTACAATATTTCACATGCATCCTATCGCAAATAAAACGCGCATTGTAGAACATTCAAGTGCTGATTGCTTTAAAAAGCATGCTATTGATCCTGTTTTTTAATCTAATCAGTTATCAAGATATACTTTTTTAGACAATCACTACTCACTCTAATACATGATGACCAAAAATTAATAAGCTGCGTAAGAAGCTAACCTGCAAACTTGCTACATAACGTAACACAATTGATATGGCTCACACAGAACCATGCAGCCGAACAACAACATATCAACCTAATAAGGGTCTCCATGAATTCACCTTGTAGTCAAGCTCTACCAGCCACCATATATTCCATGATCTATAATACGAAATTCCAGGGATCAAAACCGAACCACTAGAATATCAATTTAATCCATAGCTAATCACTTTCAATCTCTACCCATCGTTCCAAGGCTTGTTCCAGGTTTGCTTCCAGCTGAGCCAGGTATCCTAATCGACTCGCTACTTGGGCATGCGCGCCATTGTAGAAATCGCTATGATTGATCTCTGTCTGTAGATTAGCAATTTCCTGTTCCAAAGTTTCAATACGGCCCGGTAACTGAGCTAACTCCCGTTGCTTCTTATAACCTAGCTTTCTGATTTTTGGCGGTTGGGATGAAGCTTTTCTAGCCGGAGTGCCCACATCCACTGTTAATGGCTGATCACCGTCAGGGCTAGGCTGGCTTACTAGGCGACCACCACGAGCAGACCAGTCACTATAACCGCCAATATGTTCGCTGACCCGACCCTGACCTTCAAAAACCAGACAAGAGGTCACTACCTGATCAATAAAGTTGCGGTCATGGCTCACTAGTAACACTGTACCAGGGTACTCAGATAACAGTTCTTCCAACAATTCCAGTGTTTCCATATCCAGGTCATTGGTTGGTTCATCCAACACCAAGACATTGGATGGTTTACTGAATAAGCGGGCCAATAATAAACGGTTACGCTCGCCCCCAGACAAACTTTTAGCAGGACTGCGAATTCGCTGAGGAGTAAATAGAAAATCTCCTAAATAGCTAACAATATGTCGTTTTTTTCCATTTATTACAATAAAGTCACGACCTTCTGATATATTATCCAACACTGATTTTTCAGGTTCTAAATGTTCCTGTAACTGATCGAAATAGGCAATTTCTAGCCGGGTACCGAGATTCACCTGACCATGATCAGGGGTTAGTTGACCCAGTAGTATTTTTAACAGTGTGGACTTGCCTACACCATTCGCACCGACTAAACCAACCCGATCCTGGCGCACCAGGATAAAATCCAGATGCTTGATCAATAGTTGGTCACCATAACCATGGCTCACACCCTTTAATCGGCAAACCTGCTGACCAGAAGTGTCCGCGTTGGCTACATCGAACTTGACATGCTTTTGAACTTCTCTGCGCTGCTGGCGTTGACGACGTAATGATTGTAGTGCTCGAACCCGACCTTCGTTACGACTTCGGCGTGCCTTGATACCTTGGCGCAGCCAAGCTTCTTCCTGTGCCAACTGCCGATCAAATAAAGCATTGTGTTGAGTTTCTTCCACCAGCTGCTGCTGGCGATAGGCCAAAAAACGATCATAATTGCCTGGGTAACTCAATAAATTACCCCGATCTAATTCTACAATACGATTAGCGACCCGACGCAGGAATTGGCGATCATGGGTAATAAAAACCAAAGCTCCATTGAATTCCAGCAACTGCTGTTCTAACCATTCGATAGTCAATATATCGAGGTGGTTAGTGGGCTCATCCAGCAGCAATACCTGCGGTTGGGCCACTAATGCTTGGGCTAACGCTACCCGACGACATAAACCACCAGAAAGGCTAGCCATCATTTGGCAACTCGATAACTGGAACCTTGACAGTATGGCTTCGACCTGCTGTTCCATGCGCCAGCCCTGTAATTCATCTAACTGTGTACTAATCTGTTCCAGCTGTCGGCATGTTACTGCTCCAGTGGTGGTCTGCATGATTTGACTATACTGCTGTCGCAGTTGGTAAATCTCACCCATCCCCTTGGCCACAAATTCGGCTATGGTCAAGTTATTCTCTGTTGGCAGTTCCTGCCTAAGCCAACCAATACGACAGCCAGGACTGCGCCAAATCTGACCGCCATCAGGTTCTATCGTGTTGGCAATCAACTTGATTAAACTGGACTTGCCAACACCATTACGACCAATGATACACAGGCGTTCGCCATCATCTAAAGTCAGGTCAATACCATCTAAAATCGGATATTCACCAAAGGCTAATTGCAGTTTCTGAAGTCTGATAAGTGCCATGGCAACCTAAAACGGAGGACTATATTTGAGTATTGGGATCATATTAAAAATACGATCATGCACTGAATATGTCATAAACAGAGCACTGAATTGCAAATGCAACAAATTACTGGAGCAAATATCTGTAGTCATGTTACACATTTTGCCAAAATTACAGTGGTTCTAATATAGGCACATGCCGTTTGCCATTTTTATGTTGTGGTTATCCAAGTAACTCAACTATAAATAGCTTAATTGTCAGATTATTGATGAAAAATTCCGATTAAAATCACTTGGCAGAATTAATTTTAAATGCATTAAATACATGAATAATTTTTTTAATTGTCATTAAATTTCAGTATATTATGAATCATGCCTAGATTCAATTATAGGACTTACGATGGTACACTGGGCGTCCATTAACTAAGCAGGATTCCTGATTATGCAATTGACCGATATCGGCGTTAACCTGACCGACAAACGCTTTGTCTCAGATACTGGAGCCGTAATTGGTCGTGCTGAAGCAGCAGGTGTATCAAAAATGGTGGTTACTGGAGCAAATTTATCCAGTAGCCAGCAGGCCGTTGATTTATGTCGACAATTTCCCAGTCAATTGGTTTGTACCGCAGGCTTCCATCCGCACTACGCTGACCAGAATGAGCCGTTAGCATGGCAGGACCTACAAACATTATGGCAATTACCACAAGTACGTGCTATTGGTGAAACCGGGCTTGATTTTAACCGCAATTTCTCTACGCCACAGACTCAGCTAGACAGCTTTGAATGTCATCTGCAGGCGGCAGCTAAGACCGGATTGCCAATGTTCCTTCATGCTCGTGATGCAGAAGCCGAATTTCTTGAGCTAGTAAATAGTTATCGTCACCAACTTAGCGCTGCCGTGTTGCATTGTTTTACCGGCCAACGACAATTCCTAGATTGTTTGCTCGACCTGGATTTGCACATCGGTATTACCGGATGGATCTGTGATGAACGTCGAGGTCGACACTTGCACGAACTAGTAGGTCGAATTCCATCTGACCGGCTAATGCTGGAAACTGACGCACCCTATTTAACGCCGCGAAATCTACCTGTAAAGCCAAAATCAGGCCGCAATGAGCCAGCTTTTTTACCTCATATTCTAAATACCATAGCAGCTTGCAGAGGAGAATCACCCAGCTTACTAGCAGGTTCCAGCCAAGCAACTGCCGCCAAATTCTTTGGGTTTGAAAACATCAACTCGCCAACTCAATGATCCGACGAGTAAAGCAGTCTATATCTACACTGTCGAAGGGCCAGCTTAACTCTTGGCCACTTTTACCACATGCCAGTACAGGTATCAGGGTACCATAACGCTGTAATAATTCATCGCGTGTTGTGATATCCACTTGTTCACACTCAAATACAGAAATATCCAGTGTTTGTACTAACAGTTCTTCAGCCTGTTCGCATAAGTGACACGCCAAGGTAGTATATAGCTTTAAGGGATGCATGTTTTTCTAACTCATCTCTTTCGTGACGTATTATACTGTAAATTCTTACTTTCACGGTGTTGTGTGTTTTGCCGCATTGGGTGAGACCTATAAACTTTGATAATCTCACTTGATAACATATGCTTATAACCCACACTAATAATAATTATGACTTATCTGAGATAAGTAAACAACAGCACCCCAAGCAAGGAGCGGTAAGGGAGTCAAGGTCTTACGATCAGTTACGCAAGCCAGGGGTGACATAAAGAAAAAATGGGGGGCTTCTAGATAAACAACTTTTTCCCGATGGTTTAATCCAACAACACTAATTAAATTAGGATAAGCAAAATCAGGTACTTGAGCTGTTTGTTAGTGGGTTAACCAGATATGAAGTAAGTCATTGCCATTTAGGCCAGCTTGATAAAAAGGTCATGCTAGATACAGGCTTAAACTAATAATAAACGTAAAAATCCGCTGATTCTGGCATGGGAAAATAACTGTATTTGTCTTACAAAAGCACTTCAGTGAAATATTTAAAGTGTTGGTACCAGCATCAACAGCCTGAAAATTGGGTTATTGGCTGACTTGGGTAACCAAATTAGTAATATTTAAAAAATTATTTTCAATTCAATGAAGATCTTAAAAATAACCATATAAAACAAATGTTTGTAAAATATATTTGGTAGTTTTGTGAGCATACTTCCTAAAAAATGTCAGGGTTGCTGTTTACTTGTAATGCTAATTTAATCTATGATTTGGTCCCCAAGTTAAGTCAATCATTGTTTACGGTCTTCTATTGACTTAATCGGCTACAGTGGAATGGTGTGTAGCATGGGTCCACTGGCACAACCAGTAGCAAAAAATTTATAACTGCTTAGGAGTATTATATGAAATTAGTTAACAACGTTATCGCTGGCATGGCTGTATCTGCTCTTGCAGCCACAGTAGCACAGGCGTCTACATTAGAAGATGTAAAAGCTGCCGGGGAACTAAAGTGTGTTGTTTCAACTGGTCTGGCCGGCTTTGCAACGCCAAATGCTGATGGCAAATGGGAAGGTTTTGATGTTGAATTCTGCCGGGCTGTAGCCGCTGCTGTGTTGGGAGACGGTGAAAAAGTCAAGTTTATCCCTGCCACAACTAAAAACCGGTTTACTGTATTGAACTCAGGTGAAGGGGATATTTTGTTTCGCAATACTACAGAAACAATGAGTCGCGACACTGATCTCAAGCTAACCTTCCTACCCGTCAACTACTACGACGGCCAGGGATTTATGGTGCCAACCGCCTTAGGTGTTACTTCTGCAAAAGATTTGGACGGTGCTTCCATTTGTATCCAGACTGGTACTACAACTGAGTTGAACTTGGCTGACTTTTTCCGTAAAAACGGTATAAGCTATGAGCCAGTTCCTATTGAAACGAATGAAGAGGCATTTGCTAACTATAGTGGCGGTCGCTGTGATGTATACACCACAGATGCTTCTGGCCTAGCCGCTACCCGAATCAAGTTCGACAACCCAAGTGATCATGTAATATTATCTGAAATCATCTCCAAAGAGCCCTTGGGCGGTGCAGTGCGCCACGGTGATGACCAGTGGGCTGATATTGGCAAGTGGGTAGTTAACGCACTGATCAACGCTGAAGAACTGGGTATTAATCAAAGCAATGTACAGGATCTAGCAGCTGCTTCCGGTGATAACCCATCAGTTAATCGCCTGTTGGGTACTGAAGGTGAATTCGGCGCCATGATAGGCCTTGATAGTCAATGGGCTACACGTGCTATTGCCCAGGGTGGTAACTATGGTGAAATTTTCGAGCGCAACATCGGCTCAGACTCACCACTAAATATTGCTCGTGGCCTAAACGCTCTGTGGACAAACGGTGGTATTCTATACGCCGCGCCAGCTCGTTAAGCAGGCTTACACTATGGCTGGGATATCTTTTTCCCAGCCTGTCACCCTAACCTGTTAGCTGAATTCAGCACCCAACAGTTTCGGTAACCGCTTCCCGAACCAATCAGTCATAGCCTCTTTGGGGACGCAACCATGAGCTTCACATCCACATCACCCAACGTATTGTTGAGAGCCTGGAATAATAAGGAAACTCGTTCTGTAATCATTCAAATCCTTGCCATTGCCTTAATTATGGCTTGTTTTGCCTATATCATCAGAAATGCCGTCATTAATCTGGAAACTATTGGCAAAGACATCAATTTTAATTTCCTTTGGCAACCTGCCAGTTATGATATAAATCAGTACTTAATTGAGTACAACTCAAGATCTAGCCACTTCACAGCCTTCATAGTGGGCCTAATTAACACGTTGCTAATAGCGGTTGCCGGTATTGTATTAGCAACTATTGCAGGTTTCTTGCTTGGGGTGATGCGTCTGTCAAATAATTGGCTGACTCAAAAGATTGCCTACGTTTATATCGAATTCGTTCGTAATGTTCCTGTATTGCTGTGGATTTTACTTGTGCATGGCTTGATCATTCACAGCTTACCTAGACCAAAGGATTCTTACCAGTTAGCAGACACCTTTTTCCTGAATAACCGTGGCTTACATTCGCCTACCCCAGACTTCCAGCCCTGGTTTTGGGGTGTGGTTGGATTATTAACTGCAAGCATTGTTTTTGCATGGTGGTTTAAGCGTTATGCCAACCGAGTGCAACAACAAACTGGCAATACATACCCCGTGTTCTGGATTAACTGTGCTGTTATTGTAATTATTCCATCACTAGCTTATTGGTTACTCGGCAGCCCTATTGAGTGGAAAATACCTTCATTACAAGGGTTTAACTTTAAAGGTGGTATGGTAGTTAGACCAGAATTCATCGCCTTGTGGTTAGCGCTGTCTATGTATACCGCTGCATTTATTGGTGAGATCGTTCGTGCTGGAATTATGGCCGTTAACCACGGTCAAACCGAGGCAGCCTATGCTTTGGGCCTTAACTCAACCCGCACCTTGAATCTAGTTGTGATTCCCCAAGCTCTTCGAGTTATCGTGCCACCACTTACCAGCCAGTATCTGAACTTGACAAAAAATTCATCGCTTGCCATTGCAATTGGTTACATGGATATTGTTGCCACTATCGGTGGCATATCTCTGAACCAGACAGGCCGAGAAATGGAATGCATGCTAATTGTCCTGCTCACTTACTTGACTTTCTCTTTACTGATTTCATCTGTGATGAACTGGTATAATAACCATATAAAGCTGGTTGATCGTTGATCGTTGATCGGAAACAAACTGATGTCTAATAAACTATATGTCCCCGGAACCCACCCAGATTTACCACCGCCAAGCAATACCGTAGGTGTGATAAACTGGCTGAAGACCAATTTGTTCTCTTCACCAACTAACACTTTCGTTACGCTGGTTTGTCTATTATTTTTAACTCAATTGCTGCCACCCATGTTCAATTGGCTATTTATTGATGCCGCCTATGGTGGTAATAGCCGTCAAGAATGTGTCGCACAAGGCTCTGGAGCTTGTTGGGCATTCATCAGTGAACGCCTTAACTTATTTGTTTATGGCTTTTATCCAATTGAGGAACGTTGGCGAATCAATCTAGCGTTCTGCTTGTTATTGGTCACGTTGGCGGCTGTGTTGTGGGATCGTATCCCAGCACGCAAATATTTTCTGGCATACGCCTGTATATTCCCCTTTATTGCCACTTGGTTGCTGATTGGTGGCTTAGGTTTAACTGAGGTTCCTACATCAGACTTCGGTGGTCTCATGCTAACTCTGGTGATTGGTGTTACTGGAATTTCCTTTTCTTTACCGCTGGGCGTATTGCTAGCATTAGGGCGACAATCTGAGTTACCTATAATCCGGGTATTTTGTATTAGCTTTATTGAATTTATGCGTGGTGTACCATTAATAACCTTGTTATTTGTGGCTTCCAATATGCTCAGCTATTTCTTACCACCTGGAACGAACTTCGACCTGTTATTGCGCGTACTAATTATGGTTACACTGTTCGCTTCTGCCTACATGGCGGAAGTCATTCGGGGTGGTCTACAAGCAATTCCAAAAGGACAAATTGAGGCAGCAGACTCACTAGGGCTCAAATACTGGTCGACCATGCGCCTCATTATATTGCCCCAAGCTCTGAAAATTTCTATTCCAGGAATTGTTAATACCTTTATTGGCCTGTATAAGGATACTACATTAGTGATTATTATCGGCTTAATGGATCCCCTAGGTATTGGCCGAGCATCTTTAGCAGACCCAGCTTGGCTTGGGTTGTCTATTGAAGTTTATATATTTGTTGCTATCTTCTTCTTTCTATGCTGCTTCAGTATGTCACGTTACTCCCTGTATCTGGAAGACAAGCTGGTTACTGAACACAAGCACTAATGAGGCACTGAGTAATGACGATAACCAAGGCAACTAAATTAGAGCAAGATCGCCAACCCTGTATTATCATTAAAAATATGCATAAGTGGTATGGTGATTTCCACGTATTAAAAAATATTAACCTTGATGTGTCCAAAGGGGAAAAAATCGTTATTTGTGGTCCCTCAGGTTCTGGCAAGTCAACTATGATTCGGTGCATCAACCGGTTGGAAGAACATCAGGAAGGTCAAATCATTGTTGACCATGTAGAACTGACCAACGACCTTAAGAATATCGAATCTGTACGACGTGAAGTCGGCATGGTGTTTCAGCATTTTAATCTATTTCCTCACCTGACCGTATTGGAAAACTGCACATTGGCCCCAATCTGGGTACGTAGAATACCCAAAGCGGAAGCAGAAGCTACGGCCATGCAATTCTTGCAACGTGTTAAGATACCAGAGCAGGCTAATAAATATCCTGGCCAGTTATCTGGAGGCCAGCAGCAACGTGTAGCAATTGCACGTAGCCTGTGTATGCGTCCCAACATTATGCTATTTGATGAACCAACCTCGGCACTAGATCCAGAGATGATAAAAGAAGTACTGGATACCATGGTTGAGTTAGCTAATGAAGGGATTACTATGCTCTGTGTGACCCATGAAATGGGCTTCGCCAAACAGGTGGCTGATCGGGTAATTTTTATGGATGGTGGTGAGATAATTGAATCAAATACACCACAAGAATTTTTTGATAACCCACAACATGAACGAACCAAACTGTTTTTAAGCCAAATTCTGGATCATTAGTCAAAATATAACGTACAACCAGACTCATATCATAATGATAATAGCGCTATATAAATTTGACGGTAAATTAGCTTTTGCCAACAACTGGTGACACAAAAAAATGTCAACACCATGATTTAAGTAAAAAATTTAAGCGTTTTATTGTGCCCATTACTGTTGATAACACGAGTAATCTGCAATGTTTCTGACAATACCTAAAACATTGCAGCAACCCAAATATTGCTTACTGAATAATACAGCAATCAGACAATAAATAATTTTACTCACCGGTCATAGTTGTAAATCCCTAGATCGTCCCATAAACTATGGCTTTAGGAATGCTTGTTAACTCATATATGTTATTGTTGTGATTTGTTACATAAACTGACTTACATCTGATATCTCATCACCGTAGCTTGACCAAAGTTTATATATAGTAGTCATTATGAATGTTTTAATAAATCATACCTAATATAATTGTATTACTGTCAAGACCCCTACAAAATACCATGAATAGGGCTAATACTAACTAAATATTGTTCTAATACTGATATTATTTAATATATCCTCACGAAACACTCTAAATAGAAATTTATTAATTATTAATGTAAATTTTTAACTAACCTCTAGTATTGTATGCACAAGACTAAGTATTTGTAGACTGCCAAGGTTAGTAACACAGTTTATATGTTGAGTTACAACCCAGGTTTCACACCCAAAGTCAATAATGCAATGCTACCTTTGAGTTAAGATATTGAATTGTAAAATCAATTACTCATTACCAGTAAGACCTGATAAGCCAGCTTCAACAGCCCTGTCTTATTTAACAGCATAAAGACTAAATCCCAATCAAGGTTGAGAGGAGATCATGATTATCTTGGTTTACTTGAGCCTGGGTGCCTTGTCTGGGTTACTGGCGGGACTGTTTGGCATCGGAGGTGGTCTGATTATGGTGCCGGTATTGGTGCTAGCTTTTACCGCACAGGGCTTTCCAGCAGAAGTGCTAACCCATATGGCGATAGCTACTTCCCTAGGAGCCACGATTTTTACTGCCACCAGTTCAATCTACAGCCACCATCACCAGAGTGGCATATGTTGGTCACTCTTTCTGCCACTGGCTTGTGGAATGTTGATTGGTGCTTTTGCCGGAGTACATACAGCCCTGCAATTACCAGGTTATCAACTACAATTCTTATTAGGCGTTTTTGTCCTGCTCATGGCGCTGCATCTGATGATAGAAGTACGACCTAAACAAGTTGGATCCATGTTTAACCATAGCCCTTTAGCATTGGCAGGTACTTTAATTGGCTGGATATCAACCATTTTTGGACTCGGTGGCGGGGTTCTAACTGTGCCTCTGTTAGTATGGAGATCCCTACCCATTAAACAGGCTATTGGAACAGCTGCTGCGTGTAGCTTCCCTATTGCCTTAACTGGTGCAGTTACCAATGTAGTTGTTAGCTGGGAGACACCCAGCTTACCCAGTTACAGCATGGGATATATTTATTTACCAGCAGTCCTGGGGGTGGTTATCACCAGTACAGTTGCAGCCCATCTTGGGGCACGTCTAGCACATCACTTACCCAATCATATTTTGCAGCGAATTTTTATCGTGTTTTTGATATTGATTGGATTGCATATGTTATTGAACAGTTGGTATTAACGCTAGTCTCAGAGTTGAACCCTGAGGAAATCCATAATATATTAGAAAGCGATAAAAGCTGGACACTCTCAAACTTGAGGTATTCTTTTTTTATGTCAATCAAGTGCACGACTCAACGAGTCCAATGGTATGATCGATTCAATCTGGTAATGCCATGCTGAATTTTCCAGTTATAGAGCCAGTATTATTCACACTGGGTCCTCTAAAAATACACTGGTATGGCATCATGTATTTGGTGGCTTTCGGTTCAGCTTGGTGGCTGGCGAAGTACCGGGCACACCGAGTTGGGTTTAGCCACGAACAGGTTGCCGATCTAATTTTTTGGAGTGCATTGGGAGTGGTAGTGGGCGGACGTTTTGGCTACGTGCTATTCTATCGCACTGCTGATTGGTTGGCTGATCCAATATTATTGCTGCGTATCTGGCAAGGAGGCATGTCGTTTCACGGTGGTCTAATTGGGGTTATAATCGCAGTATTGCTGTTTGCTCGCAAGCAACAGGTATCATTTTATCAGGTTATGGATTTTGTCGCCCCTCTGGTTCCCCTGGGCTTGGGTGCTGGACGTTTAGGCAACTTTATTGGTGGAGAACTATGGGGACGAGCTACTGACTTACCATGGGGAATGGTGTTTCCTCACGTTGATCAATTGGCACGTCATCCCTCACAGCTATACCAATTATTTTTAGAAGGTATCGTGTTATTTATTTTAATATGGCTTTATTCAGCGCGTCCACGTCGACCACTAGCGGTATCAGGCCTGTTTTTGCTAGCCTATGGAAGCTTACGGTGCCTAGTTGAACTGGTGCGACAACCAGATGCGCATATGGGCGAAGAAGGCTTTATCGCTTTGGGTTGGCTAACTCAAGGGCAAATTTTATCACTGCCCATGATTATATTGGGCCTGTATTTATTATGGCAATCCCAACCAGAAAAAAAAACCAGACGATAAACATATATCCATGCTTCAATACCTTGAATTAATGACCCATGTCAAGAACTATGGCGTTCTTAAAAATGACCGTACGAAAACCGGCACCTACAGTATCTTTGGATATCAGATGCGCTTTGATTTGGCGCTTGGTTTCCCGATGCTAACCACCAAAAAATTGCATATTAAGTCTATTTTGCATGAATTACTTTGGTTTTTACAGGGGTCAACCAATGTCAGTTATCTGCAACAACACGGCGTAAGTATTTGGGATGAATGGGCAGATCCACGAGGAAACTTAGGGCCAATATATGGCTATCAATGGCGCAACTGGCCGATTGGAACTGGTGAACATATTGATCAAATTGCACAGTTGGTACACCAGATTAAAACTAATCCTGACTCACGGCGTCTCATTGTCAGTGCCTGGAATGTTGGTCAGATCGACCAAATGGCATTACCGCCTTGTCATCTGTTGTTCCAGTTTTACGTGGCGGAGGGTCGTTTATCCTGCCAGTTGTACCAACGAAGCGCTGATATTTTCCTCGGAGTCCCGTTTAACATCGTCAGTTATGCACTATTAACACTAATGTTGGCCCAAGTTTGTGGGCTGCAACCAGGTGAATTTGTACATACCCTGGGCGATGCGCATCTGTATCGCAATCATTTGCCCCAGGCAGAGCTGCAATTAACCCGTGAGCCATTGACCCTAAGCCACATGCAACTTAACCCTGATATTGATGATATTTTTGCCTTCCGCTTTGAAGATTTTACCTTACAGAACTATCAATATCATCCTCATATCAAAGCTCAGGTAGCTGTGTGACCCTGTCGTTAATTGTAGCAGCTACTGTCAACCATGTCATTGGACGTAATAATCGGCTACCCTGGTATTTACCTGATGATCTAAAATACTTTAAATCTATGACAATGGGTAAGCCGGTTATTATGGGGCGTAAAACCTTTGATACGATCGGCAAACCACTACCGGGCCGCCATAATATTGTACTCAGCCGTCAACTAAATTACCAAGCTGATCATGTGTACCCAGCTAATAGTTTGACGGCTGCCATTGCATTAGCTCAAAATTTTAACTTGATCCATGGTGTAGACGAAAGCATGGTCATTGGTGGAGGGAAGATTTATACTGCTGCCCTACCTCTGGCAGCACGTATTTATCTGACCCGTATTCACCATCATATCCAAGGAGATGCCCATTTCCCAGCACTGCAACCAGATACATGGCAAGAAGTGTCACGCCAAGACGTTGCCGCTACTAAGGTCAATCCCTATGACGTTAGTTATATTGTGCTTGAGCGATATCCATCTTAGTGATGAGTTTTATGCAGCACATAATCTCCCACCATGATGTAATATGATTGCTTTGCTCTTTATAATTCCTCAAACTCACCAGTCAATAATTGAACAGTGCATTTTCTTATGGCCGTGTTTTAATCCTAAGATCGGTAGGATCTAATTCACCTGCATATTTTTTCCAATTGGTATAGCTACCACATTAGAAGTACATTACGTACATGTATGCGATTGCAAAAGCAGGACTATTAGAACAGGATTCAAACTAGATATCTAAGCTGAGCAGGTATGCCAGACTAATTAAACTTGCTTAGGAAAGCACTTAAAGAGTGGCCAAATAAAGCTAAGGTTAGCTAAATATTGGTACAGTATCCAAATAATTTATGTCTTGTATAGAGGGTGTCTCTAGATTGTACTGATAGACAATACTATGAACTTTACCTGAAATAATTTATATTTTTGTATGAGTAAACTATCACCACACACAAGTAGCCAACGAGGCAATGTTGCACTATGCTGATAATCCTATCACCTGCTAAAAGCATGGATTACAAGACCCCTGCCCATATTGCTGAATATAGTCAACCAGCCCACCTTGAACAGTCGCAGCAACTAGTGACATTGCTGCGCACCATGAGTACGCAACAATTGGCTAAGCTGATGCGGATTAGTGACAAACTGGCAGCTCTAAATACGGCCCGTTACAGTAGCTGGGAACGTCCATTTACCACAAACAATGCTAAACCAGCAGCACTGGCCTTTAAGGGCGATGTGTACCTTGGTCTTAATGCTGGGACTATGAACGCTGATGACCTGCAATTTGCTCAACAGCACTTACGAATTCTTTCTGGGCTTTATGGCGTATTGTGCCCACTTGACCTGATGCAACCTTATCGACTGGAAATGGGCACTAAACTGATCAACAGCCGTGGCAAAAATCTCTATAACTTCTGGGATAAACATATTAGTGACGACTTAAATCGAGTTCTGGCGCAACAATCACAACCGATTCTAGTCAACCTGGCATCCAATGAATATTTCAAGGCCATTGAGCCTAAACAGATCAGTGCTGAAATCATTACCCCAGTATTCAAGGATGAGAAGAATGGTAACTATAAGGTTATTTCATTTTTTGCTAAGCAAGCTCGTGGTTTGATGGCACGCTGGGCGATTAAACAGCGTCTGAAACAAATTGCGGATTTAAAGCAGTTTGATTTGGCCGGTTATCGTTACAACGCTGCCATGAGTGATAGCAACAAATGGGTGTTTCTGCGACCAGCCAGCGCTCGTTGATAAATCTTATATTAAGACCAGTATGGCAGGCAATGATGGTCTTATCAAATTGGTAAGCGATGGCTTGCTGGTCAAATGATCACCTCATGGTCTTCCCAGACACACCCATGCAATGACACAAGATATTTCTTAAGGTGCTTAATAATACTGGCAATTAGTCAACTGCACCAACGATAACACTGACCTGCATTGTCACATCAAAAGAACTAACTTTAGTCAGCAGAAATATGACTAATCATCTGCAACTATTTTACTGAAACACAGATGGATTATCTGTGCAGCAATGTACAAAATATGTTGCATGTTAAGACTTGAAAAACTGGGAAAAGATATGTTGATCCGATAGTTTAGGCAATCAGTCAAGCACGTTTAGCAAAATACTTTCAACCAATTCGTGGCTTTTAAACCATCGCTGCCTATCGACGCCAAGTTACTCAAAATTTTCTGCAGAACTTCTTGCAACAAGCATTATTGCACGAGTCTCTAACTCAGGAGGGCGCCACATGAGAAATTTGAATCAGCTTATGCCTTTTTCTCTGGCTATTAAAATCATTCAATATAATCAAACACATCAAATCTGGTTTTATGGCTGCACCCACTGACTTTTTTCGTTTCAATCAACCAAAGAAGCTTTCTGCTACCACATTGTCGTAACCACTGCCTACTGCGCCCATACTCAAGATCACTTTGTGTGGCAGCAAGAAACACTGGATCTCATTGGTGGTCAACTTAGAAGTACAATATCAATGGCACCGTGGTATTAATCACCACAGCCAGAGAAAACCATTGTTCTCTCGTAGAGCATGCAGGTTACATCAGTGACTCATTCCACATAGGACTGCATGGTTTGCCGTCATACTGTAGCGCTTCAAATACCAGGGTGACCGTACACACTCATTAGCCCGATGTAACTGGCTATCATGTGGCTTAAATAGACGTTGCCCTGATGCCTCTGACTGGGCTCACAAAGATGTCAGTCATAATAGCCATTGGTAGATACTTTAAAACAGCTGATCCATCATCCGCATAGGGAAGGCATCGCAGCAGTGTTCAATAACGAAGGCCTTTACCTGAATTATTTGGCGAAGTACGCTGCCATAGATTCAATCGATCATGGCAACAATTCATTGAGTTTACCTGACAGGGTCTGTAAATCGAGTGCTTCCCCTAGATGCAGATTGAAATTTTTAGCGAGTTTGTCTGATTTTGCCTGTAAGTATATGGACAGATTTGTCTTTTTCGGAAAATACTGGTGTAAGGGTCAATACCTATTTCCATTTACTTTTTCCTGCCAAGCATTCCCAAGATGATAAAAGTAGACCCGGGTGCCAGTCGCCATCGTGAAGGCTTTCTGGTCGTACACTTGCATGCCGCTCACAGGTTAACGTCTGACGCAACTACTGAATAGGCAATCACTTCACTTGACGTGTGAGCACGACCACAACAGCTACAATAGTTATTAAAGCAAAGGCCGTTTAGTCTGCAGGGGGCTTCTGAAACTAATTTTTCAATATACATCGTGACTGGATAAATAGGCTTTTATAGATTGTCTCATGCAACACTGGCAACAACTCGTCATCTGGATAAGTACGCTTTAACCAGATGACGAGTTGTTGTTACCGGTCTAGGCTAGAACTATGGTCAACATTAATACTTAGCGCCCTGATTTTAAGTATAAAAACAGTCTTTAAATTACAGCTGGCGGGACAGATCTAAACTCTAATTAGATCTCCCTATACTGTTGAGAAACCGTAAAATATAACTTTATAAATAATTTATTGGAAATTCAGCATAGAAGCCTTTGCAGGTCATAATACATATCCAAATGTAAAATTTAGGTATGATTATCATTCTAGATTTGTCTTATTACATCAACTACTAACTTGGGGTTAAATGATTGCAACCAACCTACTATCCAAGATAGTATTGAATACGACATTTTTAGCATGTGATTTATCCCCCGTACAGCCTGAAATTAGCTCGCACAAGAAAAGGTTAATATGAATTTTTCCAATCCCACCAGCAGTAGCCACCAAGCAAGATATTCAGATATCGTCTATCGATTAACACAAATATTGTTGGGGCTTCTGGCATGCTGGATGTTATCAATTCAACCGACATTCGCAGAGGTAGATGATTCAGTAGTAAACTTACAACCAGTAAACTTCAATCACACCCAAATCCAGATTCTGCATGATATTATCGGTCAATTGGAACGACAACACTACCAACCAAAAATGCTCAATGATCAATTAGCCCTAGAGATAACCACAACACTTCTTAATAACCTTGATCCTTACCATAGCTTGCTTAGTCAGCAAGATCTAGCTTACTTTGCTGTGCTGAAAACCGAGCTCGATGATGTGTTTCGTTCAGAGCAATGGGAGCTAATGAATGATTTATTTAACCTGATTCATCAACGCCGTCTTGCATTTGCAAGCTATAGTCTAAGTCTAGTTGAGCCTGTGCTGTATGATTTCAATTTTGGGCTTGACGAGCACTTGCATACCGATCGCAGCAAACAACCCTGGTTACAAAATCTTGAAGCCTTGCGAGATCTATGGCGCCGACAAGTTAAACATGAAGTGCTGATGGGACGCTTGGAGGAAGAACCAGATCAGATGATCCAGGATCGGCTCACCAAACGGTATCAGAATTTACACAAACGCTTGCTACAATACAGTAACAAAGATGCTTTTCAACAGTTGGTTAATGCCTATACTAGTGTGATTGATCCACATACACAGTACTATCCACCCCACCAACTAGAAAATTTTAATATTGATATGAGCTTGTCTTTGGAAGGAATAGGTGCTGTACTGCAGCGCGACAATGACTATACCAAAGTAGTCAGGCTAATACCTGCAGGTCCAGCTGATAAGGCTGGTGAACTCAAGGTATCAGATCTTATTGTTGGCGTGGCTCAAGGCCAGCATGGTGAAATAGTTGATGTAGTTGGATGGCGCTTAGATGATGTAGTTAAGCTGGTTAGAGGTCCTAAGGGCAGCTTGGTGAGACTACAAATTATTGCAAACAACAGCCAGGATAAAAGCCGTACTGAAATTCAGATTGTCCGTAATAAAGTTAACTTAGAAGAACAGTCAGCTAAATCCAGCCTGATCAATATAAAACAAAACGACATTAATTACCGCATCGGAGTCATCACTATACCAACATTCTACCACGATTTTGCGGCTCAACAGGCAGGCGATCCAAACTATAAAAGCACCAGCCGTGATGTAAAATCGATTCTGGAACAACTGCAAACACAACAGGTGGAAGGTATCATTATTGATTTACGCAACAATGGTGGTGGCTCCCTCAGTGAAGCCAATAAATTGATCGGACTGTTTATTACCACCGGGGGTACTGTGCAGATTCGCGGTGCCAGTGGCCGTCTCAATCTGCTGGGTGATCCTAATGCCGAAATCAACTACACCGGACCTCTGGTGGTGTTGGTTAACCGTCTTAGTGCATCAGCATCGGAAATCTTTGCCGGGGCTATGCAAGACTATCAACGTGGCATTGTCATTGGCAGCCAAACGTTTGGCAAAGGTACTGTACAGAGTATGATACCCATGCGGTATGGCAAACTGAAGCTCACCCAGGCCAAGTTCTATCGCATTTCTGGAGCAAGTACCCAACACCAAGGCGTTATTCCAGATATTGCACTACCAGCTTGGGAAGACCCACAAAAGATTGGTGAAAGCGCTCTTACAACAGCTCTACAATGGGATGAAATAACACCGATTAGCTATACAGCAATGCTCAACTTACAACAGGCAGCACCCTATCTACAACAAAGCCAGCAAGAACGTAGCCTACAAGATCCAGATTTCAATTATACTCGAAAGATTGTAGCTAAAAACAGAGCCATGGAAACAGCAGTCAGTTTAAATCAAAAGACTAGACAGGCTTATAAATTGGCCGAAGATAGTTGGTATCTGCAGACTCTAAATGAGCTAAGGCAGTCAAAGGACATGGAACCTGTCAATACACTAAATGGGCATACTACGCCTGACTATGAACCTGACAATGATCCTTACTTAAAAGCCAGCGGTCATGTCTTGATCGATATGGTTAATCTGATGTAATAATAGTTTTATTGCGTGCCGACAGCGCTGGTCCAGATACTTGAAAAAGACTCGCTAATCCGTAAAAGCAGTCCTGCTGACTGGTCAGTTGTGCCATTATGAAAGATCGGTAAGATATCCACTTTAACTGTGCATAAGGCTGTTGATAAATCCTGAAAATCATTCCTTAAAGCTATAAAAAAGGGCTTTCAGCACAAATTGTGTATTTTTTATACAAAATTTTTACTTATATTTCAATAATTTATAATAAAATTCCCATTAACATACAGATTTTATTGAAAAAATTATTCGTATCACGTCAGTAGCATACCTTACTTCAGACGACCGGCAAAATCCGTAGTCAAGCTATTACACTGAGATGACTAATTATGCAAAACAACTGGCTTTTATCTAACACTCATAAATCACCGTATTCTACTTTGGGTCATTACAGCAATCTTGCTGAAAATATACGCTAAGAAGCCCATCATAGTACCTGTTATTGATAAGTGATTTTTTGAAGGTTGGGACGGATGCAATAAAGCCCTTCTTTGGTATCAATTTATGGCAAATGGGCATTTGACTACCAAGACGGGTTTTGAGAATATAATCAAAAAATGTTGAGGATCGTGTAACTGTGATTGAATTTATGCTGAATCAGGAACTAATACAGTGGGATGCTACAGTTTCAGATTTAACCCTGTTGCAGTGGTTAAGGGAGGAACGTCAACTCACAGGTAGTAAAGAAGGCTGTGCCGCTGGCGATTGTGGTGCCTGTACCGTATTAGTGGGCCAAGTTGAAGAAGAAGGACAGCTTAAGTATCGTAGTATCAATGCCTGTATCTGCTTCATGGGTAGTCTAGCAGGTCATCATGTACTAACCGTAGAAAGTCTACAACAGGAAGGCAACCTACACCCAGTTCAGCAAGCATTAGTAGATCATCATGGCAGCCAATGTGGATTCTGCACCCCTGGTTTTGTGATGTCACTACTGGGTTGGTGGTGGAATACTGAGCCACAGCAACTGGATTCTGAAGTCAATTTTGCTAATCACCGCCATGAAGTAGAACAAGCGCTATCCGGTAATTTATGTCGGTGTACTGGTTACCAGCCCATATTACTGGCAGCTGACAGTTTAGCCCCACGCTCACGAGCAGATGATCTACTACTGGTTGACAAAGAAAAACTGATAGCACGCCTTACGGCGATCAACAACAGCAATGCACAGCCGACCACATCCACTTGGCAGGGCTTTTACAGCCCAACCAATGTAGCTGATCTGAGTTTGGCCTACACTGCATGTCCAGAAGCCCGGCTAGTGGCTGGGGCTACCGATCTTAGTCTTGAGCTGACCCAGAAATTGCAACCATTACCTTCCCTGATAAACTTAAAGCAAATCACTGAGTTGAACCAATTGCAACAACAAGAGCGACATTTAGTCATCGGTGCTGCTGTCAGCTTGCTGCAAATGGAATCTTTTTTAAGACCATATTACCCAGCTTTTGCTGACATATTAACGTGGCTAGGGTCCAGGCAGATTCGTCACCAAGGCACTATGGCAGGTAACATTGCCAGTGCATCACCCATTGCCGATACGCCACCAGCGCTGCTGGCGCTGGATAGTCAGGTGGTACTGCAACGCGGATCGCAACAACGTACTATAGCCCTAAGTGACTTTTATTTAGGTTATCGCCAAACAGTGTTGCGACCAGCTGAATTTATTCACAGTATCCTAATCCCGTTACCAGTGGCGAGGCAACAATTCTTCATGGCTAAGGTATCAAAGCGCAAAGAAGACGATATTTCAGCGGTGTGTCTAGCTTTATCGATTGTATTGCAGTCTGGTGTAGTGCAGCAAGTAGCCATTGGCGCCGGCGGGCTAGCGGCAACTCCAGCCAGAGCCCGAACTACAGAGAGCCTATTACAAGGTCAGACTTTAGACCATAACCTGATTAATGCCTGTGGCAACACTTTAGCAAAAGACTTTCAACCAATTAGTGACTTTCGGGCCAGTGCTGCCTATCGACGCCAAGTTACTCAGAATCTGCTGCAGGACTTCTTGCAAAAAGCATTATCGCACGATGCTCTAACTCAGGAGGGCGCTGCATGAGAAAAATGCCAAAATTGCAATCAAAGCAACAGCCATCAGATTACAAACAACAACATGCTGGACACAATCTACATCACGAGAGTGCGGTGTTGCATGTCACCGGAAAAGCGCGCTATGTGGATGATTTGCTTACTCCAGCGAATGTACTACACGCCTATGTAGGAATGGCGGAACAAGCTCGTGCAACCATCACCCATATGAATCTTCAGCCAGTGCGGCAAATGGTGGGTGTCGTTGATGTTATCACCATTGCTGATGTGCCTGGACATACTGACATTGGACCTGTATTTCCAGGTGATCCCATATTAGCACCAGACCAAGTACAATTTTATGGCCAGCCATTATTTGCAGTGTTGGCAAACAGTTATCACACTGCTCGCTGTGCTGCTCAGTTGGCTCAAGTGGAATATGTTTCCCAGCAACCCATCCTTGATGAGACCTCTGCCCGTGCACAGCAGGCAACCGTAAGACCTCCACATACCATGCAACGGGGTGAGTGGACATCCGCATTGAAACAGGCACCGCAGCGGTTGCAAATTGAACAATGTATCGGTGGGCAAGAACACTTTTATCTAGAAGGGCAAGCGGCCCTGGCTTATCCAGCAGAACAAGGTGGCGTGACAGTTTACTCTTCCACCCAGCACCCGACTGAAGTGCAAAAACTGGTGGCTGAAGTATTGGGACTTGCTATGCACCGGGTAATAGTCGATACCCGCCGTATGGGAGGTGGATTTGGCGGTAAAGAGACTCAGGCAGCCCAGTGGGCTTGTCTGGCTGCAGTGTTAGCAGTGCGTAACCAACGCCCCGTTAAGTTACGCCTAGCCCGGCGCGATGATATGGTACTAACAGGCAAACGTCACCCATTCATTAACCGAGCCGATATCGGATTCAATGACCAAGGTGAATTGCAAGCCCTAAAGCTGGAATTTAATGGCCTTTGTGGCTGTAGCCCTGACTTATCCGATGCCATTGTTGACCGAGCCATGTTCCACGCTGATAATGCCTATTTTTTGCCTGCCGTACAAATCACTGGCCATAGATGGTTAACCCACACAACCTCAAATACTGCGTACCGTGGCTTTGGTGGTCCCCAGGGCATGATATTGATTGAACAGGTAATGGACGATATTGCCCGTAGAGTCGGACGTGATCCCCTCAATATCAGGTTAGACAACCTATACTCCGGGAATGATAGAAGCCTAACTCCCTACCACCAAGCAGTATCAGAGCCAGCACTAGAACGAGTGATAAGAGAGCTAGCAGACACCAGTGACTACTGGACCAGACGTGATGAAATTGGTAACTGGAATCGTCAGTCCAAGCGCTATAAACGAGGTTTAGCCCTAACCCCAGTAAAATTTGGCATTTCTTTTACAGTGCAGCATCTAAATCAGGCTGGTGCCTTATTGCATGTCTATATCGATGGCAGTATCCAAATCAACCACGGTGGTACCGAAATGGGTCAAGGATTGCACACCAAGGTAGCCCAGATAGTAGCAGCTGAATTAGGGGTCGAGATGGAAACTGTTGAGGTCACATCAACACGCACTGACAAAGTGCCCAATACCTCACCCACGGCAGCCTCTAGTGGCACTGATATAAATGGCCAGGCAGCCCGCAATGCTGCCTTAACCATCAAAAGCCGGCTGATTGACTTCTTACAACAACAGCACCAAGCCAAGGCAGAAGATGTTGTGTTTGCCAATCAACAGGTCAACTGGAATGGGCATAGTATGAGTTTTGCTGAACTGTGCCAAGCTGCATATATGGCCCGCATATCCCTATCAGCAACCGGTTACTACCGTACTCCAAAAATTCATTATGATCGATCCTCCGCTGCCGGCCAGCCCTTTTTCTATTATGCCTGTGGCGCAGCAGTCAGTGAGGTGGAAGTGGATACCCTGACTGGGATGCATCATTTAAGGCGAGTGGATATATTGCATGATGTTGGTAACAGTATCAACCCGGCGCTAGACCAGGGCCAGATTGAAGGTGGCTTTATTCAAGGTCTAGGATGGTTAACTACTGAAGAACTGGTGTGGGGCAATGAAGGACGTCTGCAAACGGACAGTGGTGCCAGCTACAAGATCCCGGCGATAGGCGATACCCCAACCCAGTTCAATGTTCAGCTACTGACTGATAGCCCTAACCAGGCTAAAACGGTGTTTCGTTCCAAGGCTGTGGGCGAACCGCCCTTTATGCTCGCGATTTCAGTGTGGTCAGCCCTGCGTGATGCGATTAGTAGCCTAGATGATTACCGTACCAACCCATCCTTAGATACTCCAGCCACTCCTGAAAGAGTACTTTGGGCCTTGCAATCCATGGACAACCATGGAAACACTTGTGCTAAGGCATCTGAATGAAAGGTTGGTTTATAGCCCTGCAAAACTGTGAGTCCAAGAATCTGGATTATGTTTTGATTACGGTAGTGGCAGTGCAAGGTTCAGCACCTCGCACTGAGGGTACCAAAATGTTGGTAACTGCCGACCAACAGTTTGACACCATTGGTGGGGGGCATTTGGAATATAAAGCCATCAAACAGTCCCGTTATATGTTGCAGAAACAGCAATCAGCACAACTGTTATTGCAACATTACCCCTTGGCCGCTAGTTTAGGACAGTGTTGTGGTGGACGCGTCACACTATTATTTGAGCCTTTTATAATGCGACAGTTACCAATCACAGTATTCGGGGCTGGCCATGTAGGGCGTGCACTGGTACCACTGCTGGCTCAACTACCAATATCAGTAACCTGGGTCGATAGCCGTTACGACATGTTCCCGGCTAACTGTCCTCAAAGCGTCCAAATGCGCCATCATGAACATCCAGTAGACCAGGTTGACAAGGCCACTCCTGGCAGTTGTTTTCTAGTCATGACACACCATCATGGCATGGACTTAGCCTTGACAGAGGCAGTATTAAAACGTGGTGATGCCCTTTATCTGGGTGTGATCGGTTCTGTGACCAAGGGTCGTAGGTTTCGTCAGCGACTATCGCAACGTGGCTTTACTGATGACCAGTTGCATGATCTACATTGCCCTATGGGCAAGGTTGGCATTGAAGGCAAACGACCTATAGAAATCGCTATCTCTATCACTGCTCAAATTATGGAATTGTATCAGCAACCACTTCAACCAGCTGGCGATCTAACCAACAAGCCAAACTCTGTGACAGTGGGATCATCTGTACCAACCGAGTAGCATAAATGAGTGAAACATTGATTCGAGGGCAAATCTTGCATTGTCTGGATGAGCCTGAACAGCACGATGGGGCGGTGGAATATATTGCAGATGGCTTACTGTGGATACAGGATGGCTATATCAAGACAACAGGTTCCTATACACAGTTATCTGGTGGCTTAAACAAACGTCAATTGGACGCGGTAGAGGACCAGCGCAAGTGTCTGATCGTGCCTGGATTCGTGGATTGCCACGTCCACTACCCACAAACCCAAATGATCGCCGCCTACGGCACACAATTACTGGACTGGCTTAATACCTATACATTTCCAGTGGAAGCAAGTTTCGCTGATGCGGCACACGCGAAGCAAGTCGCACATGTATTTTTGGATCAATTGGTGCGCAATGGTACCACCACGGCACTGGTTTTTTGTTCCGTTCATCCGCAATCTGTAGATGCTTTTTTTTCCATTGCCCAGGCACGACAGATGCGTATGATTGCTGGCAAGGTGATGATGGATCGCCATGCGCCACCTGCGGTTACTGATACCGCTGACTCCAGCTACCATGATAGCAACGCATTAATCCAACGCTGGCACGGTGTTGATCGACTAAGCTATGCGGTAACACCACGTTTTGCTCCGACTTCAACCCCCGCACAGTTGCAGGCAGCCGGGCGCCTTTTGCGGGAACATCCAGGGGTTTACTTGCATACCCATTTATCTGAAAATCAGGACGAAGTTAAGTGGGTTAAATCTCTGTTTCCAACTGCAGATCATTATTTAGATGTATACGATCAGGCTGGCTTGCTAGGTCGACGCAGTGTATTTGCTCATGGTATTTACTTATGTGACAGTGAATGTCAGAGGTTAGCACAGACTGAATCGGTCTTGGCCCATTGCCCCACCTCCAACCTGTTTATTGGTTCTGGCCTATTTCCTATGCAGCGAATAGCAGCAGCAGGCATCCGTATTGGTATGGGCACTGATGTAGGTGGTGGGACCAGTTTTAGCATGCTGCAAACCACGGCCGAGGCCTATAAAATACAACAGCTGCAAGGGCATAATCTTACACCTGAGCAGGCCTTCTATCTGGCCACTCTGGGAGGTGCAAAAGCCCTTGATCTAGATACTGTAATTGGTAATTTAAAACCAGGTAAAGAAGCTGATTTCTGCCTGCTGGATCCTACCGCTACCAATCTGACCGCTTTCCGTTCGGCCCACTGCCGAGACTGGCGGGAATTGTTGTTTGTGCTACAGATGCTGGGCGATGACCGAACTGTAAAGACAACCTATATTCTAGGCAAACCACAATCTCAGTTACCAGTGGCTGGCTTGCAACAGTAAAAAGATTTTTTGGTACATCCAGTATGTTAAAAAATCAATAGGCCAAATCTGTCGTTTGAGATTGCTTTAATACCTTTCATTTATAGCCAACATAGCAAATTATTTTATGTTGACCCATACCTCAGAATCAGGTCATACTCATTAGACTGTTGTTGGTCTATTACAATCCAAAATATGCCGCTATGGCAGCGACACCCAGTGAACATATCCAAAAATAGCTAAACAACTTCTGATGAGCAAAGTTTTTATTTCTATGCTGTTTTTCTATTTAAAATCATTGCATTATTGTGCAAGCAAGACAACTACTATACTTACGTTAATTTATTAAAGTCAAAATTGAAATCAATACATGGACACACATTGGCTAAGCGTAAAATGTAAATTTAACATTATCCATTGTCATTATGTTAGTATAGGTGTGTTTAAATCAGCCAGTGACTAAAATCTGTGATGCACCAACACCTAAAAACTGATATTGAACGCAGTGTCAGAATGGCCCTGGAAGAAGATATTGGAAGTGGAGATATTACTGCGAGCTTAATTCCACTGCACCAGCAAGCCAATGCTTATATCATAACTCGTGAAAATGCCATTTTCTGTGGCCGGGATTGGGTTAATGAAGTACTGTATCAGGTTGATCGTGCCATTAACATCGAATGGCTGGTCAATGATGGCGAACCAATTTTAGCTAATCAGTTACTATGCAACCTGAATGGCCCTGCCCAAAGCATACTGACAGCCGAACGCTGTACTCTGAATTATTTGCAAAGCCTGTCTGGTACAGCCACCAATGCACATTACTTTGCTAGACTAATAGCAGGCACTGGAGTCAAATTACTCGATACTCGTAAAACCATTCCCGGTTTGCGCAAGGCACAAAAATATGCTGTCACCTGTGGGCAGTGTTTTAATCATCGTCTCGGCTTGTATGATGCTTTTCTGATCAAAGAAAACCATATCGCTGCCTTTGGCAGCATTAGTGCTGTAGTAAAAGCTGCACGCGAATATGCACCAGGCAAGTCTGTTGAGGTAGAAGTAGAAAATTTAGCAGAGCTCAAAGCAGCCTTAGCAGCAACCGCCGATACTATTATGCTGGATAATTTTACCCTGCATGAACTCTATGAAGCTGTTGCCCTCAATGCTGGCAGGGCAAAACTAGAAGCATCTGGTGGTATCACAACACAAAACTTGCGATCCATTGCACAAACTGGAGTTGACTATATTTCCATCGGTGCACTGACCAAGGATTGCAGGGCGATTGACTTGTCCATGCAGTTTCACTGAAACCCAATACAAGAATCTATTCAAATCGACTCGTCTGTAATGGGGAATAACATCAAATGGTCTAGGTCAAGTTGAATCAACATGTTATCACCAATAGAGTAATTCCGATGCGAAGGGGTAAAACAAGATAATATCTGATTATCTGGGAGTAGCAGGCGATAGAAAACATGAGGGCCTCGAAAATATCGGCTGATAATTCGGCCACTTAGAGGACTATGATCCGCAAGGAGTACATCATCAGGCCGAATAAATAGATCCGCCTTTTGTCCGACATTCAATCCATGAGGTTTATGTGCTTCCAGTAAACCAAGACAAGATTGCACACTGATTTCATCATTTACAGTAACCCTCAGGAAATCTCCTTCACCAATAAAGTCGGCAACAAAACGATTATCTGGCTGGTGATAAATATTATAAGCCGTATCCCATTGTTGAATTTGTCCTGAACGCATGACCGCAATTTTATCAGCCATCACAAATGCATCCGTCTGATCATGAGTCACTAGTAGCGTACTAATTTTTTCCTGGCGTAATATCTGCGCAACTTCCGGTACCAGCGCTTCACGTAACATGGCATCCAGGCCAGAAAACGGCTCATCCATTAACAACATCTGGGGCCGTGGTGCTATAGCACGTGCCAAGGCAATGCGCTGCTGTTGTCCACCGGAAAGAGCGTGAGGCCACTGATTCTGGCAACCAGACATACCTATTAGTTCCAATAATTCATCAACCCGGCGACTGCGCTCAGACCGTGGCCAATGTTGCAAACCAAAAGCAATATTGGCCGCAATATTAAGGTGAGGAAACAAGGCTATATCCTGAAATACCATACCGATTTGACGTTGTTCTGGTGGTAAGGTAAAACCAGTCTGGGCCAGCATCCGACCACCAAGCTGTATATGGCCATTCTGAAGATCAGCAAAGCCAGCAATAGCACGCAACAATGTGGTCTTACCACAACCACTAGGACCCAATAAACAGCCAATTTCACCATACCCAACAGTTAAACTAGCCTGATCCACAACAGTACTCGTACCATAGGCGATGCTGATATTATCCACCAATAGATATTGGTGGCGATCCTGAATCACATGAGTCATGGTTAAAACTTCATTTAAGTAATGCAACTGCGTTTGCACATACTACCCGGGTGACTTGAATAGCGTGAATTCTTCATATTTACAATATAAAATAGCTATTGTTACTGCAAAATCATACTGTAGGATTATGCTGAGGAATACCACGCGCGATAGAACGGCTCAACAGGATAACGGGGGCTAATCCGACCAAAACAATCATCAAGGATGGTGGTGCTGCATCTATGAGACGCTCATCAGCAGCCAATTCATAGGCCCTTACAGCCATAGTATTAAAATCAAATGGCCGTAAAATTAACGTTGCAGGCAGTTCCTTGAGGACATCCACAAAAACAATCAGCGCAGCTGTCAATATGGAACTGCGCATCAGGGGCAAATGAATATGCCGTAATACCGCTAAACGGTTGTACCCTAAAGAATGGCCAACATGATCCAGGCTGGGCTTAATCTTACTCAAGGAAGGCTTTACTGAACCCAATGCAACTGCTAAAAAACGCACACTGTAGGCAAATAAAAGCGCGACCAAGCTGCCAGAAAATATTAAACTTAATTCCAAACCCAACCAATGTTCAGCCCAATCAATCAATTGATGATCTAACCAAGCCAATGGAATAATAACGCCGATCGCAATGATAGTGCCTGGCAATGCATAACCCATGCCTGCCAGCGTTACTGCTGCTCGTGCAGGCTGTGGACACAAACGATGGCTATATGCCAGTAGCAGCGCTAAGAGCGTCACCAATATGGCTGTCATCATTGCTAAGCTGAAGGAATTCCACATTAGCTGCACAAATACAATATCCAGATCCTGAGCTTCAAATAAAGCCCAATACGTTAATTGTAACGCCGGTAACGCAAAGCCCAACAACAGCGGTGTTAAGCACCACACAAGTGCCAACACACGGGCAAGGCCACCCAATACAATGCGCTTCTCTCTAGCCTGGTACTCTACCATGGAGTAATAGCGGATCTGACGGCGTGAATAACACTCTAATAGTATCAACAATACAACGAAGCCCAGTAACACAGTAGCTAACTGGGCTGCCGCAGCGACGTTACCAAAGCCGTAGAAGGTACGAAAAATGCCCGTAGTAAACGTGTTGATGCCAAAATACTCAACTGTGCCATAGTCCGCTAGAGTTTCCATTAGCGCTAAAGTTAAACCAGCGACAATAGCAGGTCGTGCCAATGGCAGTGATAGATGCAAGAGACCCTTCCAAGGAGAATAACCCAAGGTTCGGCCAACCTCTAAGATATTACTGGATTGTTCCAAGAATGAGGCACGACTCAGAAGATAGACGTAAGGATAAAGTACCAGTGATAACATCACAATGGCACCACCTAGAGAGCGGATTTCAAAAAACCAGTACTGCCCATAACTCAGGCCTGTGATGTCACGCAGGCCAGTTTGCACCGGACCAGCAAAATCAAGCAATCCCGTATAGGTATAGGCAATAATATAAGCTGGCACCGCCATGGGAAGCAATAATGCCCAGCTCAGCAGATTACGACCAGGGAATTCACACATACTAGTTAACCAAGCCGTAGGTACGCCCAACAACAAGACACCAACAGCAACACCCAGCATCAACAATAGTGAATTAACAATGTATTCGGACAATACCGTATTCAGCAGATGACGCCACAGTTCACCATTGCCATGCCAAACATAACTTACAATGGTCAGAATGGGCAAAGTCATGAGCAACGCACACAGTATGGCTGTAATTCCCAGCCACCCTAATCGCATCGGCGTACTCAAACGCAATCTATGATCCTTTCGTGGGAAATTATTGTGACAGAAGAGGTGTGTTTATAAATACAATCTGGAAGATTAAGGTTGAATACTTTTATCGTTTGCAATGGATACAGATTTAATGAAAAGTTGGCATGCATCATAACCATTCCAATCGGTAACTTCAAACTAATCACGCCGGTGTGTACTGATGAATTAAGGTCAATACAATTAACGCCAGCCAGCACGGTCCATTAATTCCACCGCCAAACGATTACTTTCACCTAGTCTATT
The DNA here is from genome assembly GCA_943787595.1 of uncultured Pseudomonadales bacterium. Classification (GTDB taxonomy): domain Bacteria; phylum Pseudomonadota; class Gammaproteobacteria; order Pseudomonadales; family Balneatricaceae; genus CALSNA01. Next base: position 198,029 of record CALSNA010000004.1, on the reverse strand, counting down.
CAGTGGCAATAGATCAACCCGAAAAGTGCCAAATTCTTTTAGAGTATTGGATATTTTTGCAGTGGGAACCACTGGATATTCGTTATTTACCTGTGCATACCAAGCTTGGGACTCAGGCGCTATTAGAAATTCAATCAATTGCTGCGCATTGTCGATTCGGCGTGCATTACGGGTAATGCCTACCCCACTCACATTAGAGTGGGCACCTCTCTGTCCTGGTTCCTGGTTAGGCCAGAACACCCGCAATTTTGCTGCCACTGCGTGATCATTAGCATTCATGCTGTTAATCATCCGACCCAGATAATAAGTATTGGCTAGGGTCAAATCACATACGCCGGCTGCAACTGCCTTAAGCTGATCTATGTCACCACCAACTGGTGGCCTAGCCAGATTTGTCACCATACCTCTCACCCAAGCCTCAGTAGCAGCAGTACCATTTGCTTCCAACATAGCTGCAGTCAACGACTGATTATAAATGTTACGTGATGATCTTAAGCATAAGCGTCCTGACCATCTTTTACTTGCCAAGTCCTCATAAGTTGATAGTTGTGTTTTATCTAACCTTTCCGGAGCATAAATGATAGGACGGGCTCGCTGGGATAAACCAACCCAGTAGTCATCAATGTCTCTTAGGTGGGCAGGAACCACTGCATTAATTATAGGGCTGTTCAGTGGCTGCAGTAACCCAGCTGCCTTAGCACGATATAACCTTCCAGCATCCACAGTAATAAATACATCAGCCGGACTGGCTTTACCCTCAACCAGCAACCGCTGTAACAGTGCATCTGCCTTGCCAGTTATCAGATTGACATTAATACCTGTCTGAGCACTGAAGGTTTGTAATAACGGTTTGATCAATGCTTCTTTACGCGCTGAATATACATTCACATCACTGGCTATGACAGTGGTTGCTACGCCCAGCCAAGCTATAAATAAAGTACCTATCAAATGAGGCCAACGTAATCTTATGGCCTCTATCCTGTAAACAATCATGTCTTTGATTCCTGATATGAGACGCGGCGACGCTTTAAGCTAAACCACTGATATAAAGCACGGCGGAAATCCAAGAATGGACACCAATATAACTGAGATAATTGCTGGTCGTGCTGTTGTTGATCTAATAAGCCAAAGCGCAACTTCTGAGTACTGCTGCTAATGATTAAAGTACCACCTAAACGATCCCACAGTGCCAATACAGCACCATAGTTTAGATTCCAATGTTGGGGTGCAGTGGAATGGTGTAATTGATGTTGGGGTGCAGTGGAATGGTGTAATTGATGTTGTGCTGGAGAAATTAACCATTTTTCCAGCCATGGCCAATAGCTCAAACGAATGTGAGAGTGTCGCAGGTTAGCACCAGTGATATTAAAACAAGCTGTAAAAACACTAGCACCTAACCAAGTCAATAATGTCACCTGTTGGCCAAAGAAAAATACAAAAACGCCAATACATATACCCTGTACCAATATACCGCGCCAAGCAAACAAAACGGCCTCCACAGGGTGAGTTCTCAATACAGTAAATGGTGTCAGTACTTGAGCGGTATGATGCACTCGATGGAAGGCCCATAGCATGGGCCAAAGGTGCATGAGCCGATGCAACCCATAACGCGTTGCATCATCCAATAAAAAAAGACACAAAGTAAACAGGACTGCCACCAAACCACTGGGCAACAGGCTATCCCAAACAGGCCGTTCAAATAAATTATGAAAGGTAAGGAACAAACTGCCGACAATGACTAGCTTACCCATCATTAAGGGCTTAAACAACAACATCAAGCCCTGATTAAGTATTAGTAACTGGTAATCTGTCTGCGCTGACCTGGCCCACCATAGTGATGGATTAAATAGCTGTAGCATAGCAACTTGGATACGGCTACCTCGTTTCCAACTCAGCCAGCCTAAGCCAATCACAACCGCTACCAACAAGTACAATATTGATAATCGCTTGCGACCATCTGTGAACATAGCCCATATGGCGGTGATCCAATCTGTTATGAATGTTTCAATCATTGACTTACAATAACATCAGTTTTCAGTCATTCTCCGCAGACAAAGTGTCCCCCAACTGCTTGATCAATGCTGTCATATCACCCATGACATCCTGACTACGAGCTTTGATACCGAACTGATCCGACATAAGCTGCTGTACCTTAATCATGTGCATTTGATACTCGCTCAAGCTGATAGAGCTAGCTTGTTGGTATTGCCCTTTGGCTAAACCCACAACCTGAGTATTGCCCAATAATACCGGACTGTAGCCAATTAAGCGGTTAAGTTGTACGCTGATTTCTCCAAGATCCCTACTTCCCATCTGCAGAGCTAAAGCAAAGCCTTTTAGTTCACCCCAATGCTTAACGTAACGGCGGTATGATCGCTGAATATCACCACTGTGGGTTTCGATAAGATTCTGTAACTGCTGCAGGTCAGCATAGACAGAACCTGCATACTTAAAAACTGCTTCAACAATTACTTGTTCCCAATTGGCTTTAATAATAGCAGCATAACCTTTTAACTCAGATCGCTGCATCAGAGTTAAGGTCTGGCCATTTGCTTTCGTAAGTAATTGACGACCATCTATGAAAGCCTGCATGATATTGTGCAAGTACTGCGTCTTACCAGTCTGGTCAAAAATCGCTGCATAATAAGCATGGGCATAGACCATCTCAGTATCAAGGGACACCAGTCCATCACCATTATAGTCTGCCTTGACCAGTGCAGCAGGTTGTTGCTTGGCAATAGCATATACATCGGCTGCACTGAGTTCCAGGGCATGGGCTGGAGCACCAAAATAACCAAATGCTTTGTCCCACACATGCTCTTTGCCAGTATAGGGAGCGCCGTCTGTATAGGGCTCGTGGTTAGGTTTGATATTGACAGCCAATTTCTCATCCAGATAATAATCAACCGTCTGATGGTAAAATACGGCACCCATCAAAAATTTTGATATCAACTGAGTGTAGTCATAGCCATTCAGTGGATCATAGCCCCCCTCGCTTGCGGAAGCCTGGTCAATCATAAACTTTACCACTTCCAAACCAGTCATACTCCCAGGCCAGCCAGGCACCAAACCTCTGTAAGTTTTATCAGATAAATTTTTATCAATTGACAGTTGGTCTACTGCTACTTCCAATACTGGAAAACCCTCTTGGCTAGCTGGATCAATAATAGTACGACCATTGTGTTTTCCTGAATAGTAAGCCATCATGTTATGCTTAAGTTCAGTGTTTGCTTTACCAGAACCCATTGTGGTGAGCTGCTTCAGTGAATTGTGTAATACATGACGTGCTATCTGGCCACTATAAGCCTCTGAATGTTCTTGATGACCAGTGTAATCGGTTACAGTAACTGGGAAATTTGCGTAGACATCGGCCTGTACCGTCAAATTATACAAGCCTAAGGCAGCAGTAACCGATGCGGCGAAGAGCTGTTTTTTAATCATTAGTGTTTTAGCCATTGATGATAAATGAAGCACTCAGGCCATTAAACCTTTCAATAAATTATCATAATAATAATGCTAATACAACTGATTCGTGTTTGCAAACATCGAAATGGATGCATCAAATGTTGTACATGCACCGTGACACAAAGCCAGAAATAAACCGATTGCTTTAAATCATTGAGTTAGTTAGTATTATGTACATTCGCTCCCTGTAGTTCAACTGGATAGAATAGGGCCCTCCTAAGGCCTAGATAGAGGTTCAAGTCCTCTCAGGGAGGCCAAAACCCCGTGTCATACCTACCTGTTCTAATCTCAAAATATAAAATTAACCATCATTTACAAGCTAACTTCTTCATGCTGTGCTATTTTTTTGGGTATACTGTAGATACAATATAAATCTAGCATACCCGCAATAGCAATTGGCATCTCAAAGTAGACAATAATTAATTAACCGTATTGGATTAGTCAGACACGAGAAGTATTTTTTATACGGCGCACAAACTGTACATTTTACTAACCGAAAAACATGATGACATGCAGAAAATAAAAATACAGTTTGAATATTTTTATTTATGGTTTTCAATTCATAATAACTTTTATTAAGAATTATTATATTTGTAAGCAAATAGAAATGATTGATATGCATTCAGTTTTTTATACTTTCAAGTTAAGTAAACTTGCGGTAAATTTAACATAGAAACTAAAAATGCAGCGCTGTAGCTAATAATAATATGAATTATACTAGCTATTTTATGAATCAGTTTTAATAACACCTCTGTATTAATGTAAGAAAAGGACTGTTTCGTGAAGCAATATCATTTAGAAAATTTTTAATCCTTAAGAAAATCTAATTTTCTAATTGAAGCATTGCAATAAAAAAATAAATCTCAAATCTATTTTGGATTCTACTGTTAAAAATAGATAATATTTTGTCACTATATTGGCCTGAAACGATACTCAATAAATTAAAGGTAAATTGATAACGCACCATTTACTTCACATATTTGACTGTGACGCTGTCTCCTTTGGAGTTGTCTGAAAGCAGTATAGAATGGATAACAACAATAAATCCAAGCCGATGGGACAAGTAATAAAGATCGATGAAGCTCGTATTCGCAATCACCCCGATGAGCTGGCTGCTGAACAGCCCCTAAACCCTAAGGATAGACTGATGAAACTGCACAAGCAGACTGTTGAGGCAGCAATCATCCAACTATACCAACGGCACGAACGCTTGGTCGAAACAGCGTTGATCAGGACTCCCTTGACGGGCATTTCTGTATGCCGGATCAAGGACATCACCGAAGCGCTCCGGGGCACTTGGGTCAACTAAAGCATCGTGTCGAACCTCAACATCTCCTGTATTGAATACTCTGCACTCCGCTGCCACATTATCATGGAAGTTACCCTTTTAGGCCATACTGACTTCTAGATTATGTGCCTTTAAAAAAATATGCCCATCGTCACAGGGATATTGAAGAGCGGCATGTATGAGTGCTTTTTGCGTTGGTCTGCAACACCATATGCTGCTATCAATAACACATCAACAAACAGGACTGTTTTGGGACAACCCCTCATAGGTGTATATAATATGTATATACGTAAAATCAGTCACCCCAGGTTTGATTGTGTTCCAGTCCTGAAAACTCTTGGTTGAGCGTATTAGGGGCTACATGATAAGTATTACTGCCTTTAAAATCAGGATGGCGCCTGCATCCGCCAATAGCTATTATGACCTCCGTGCGCATCATCCTGAGTATCCGGTTTTTAGAACATGTTTCACCACCACTTTTTAAATCAATCGTGATATGGCAATCACCATAAGTAGAACAATTATCTAAACTAAAATAACTTGATAATGCTGAATTGTAGTGTTTAAAACTCATGAATAACACTTCATATTAGTTGACATTATGTAACCATGAGATGTATACAGATCTAGAACCTTACCACCTTTGCTGTATTTGTTATCTTCCTTGCTTTTAGGAGAGCTTCATTTGTCGTAGCATCTTAAGATACTTAACGGGTGATAATATGGCCATCTTTTAATTTGTAATGTAATTTCCTTATATAACTTTATACCATTTAGATATGTTCTTTCCTTCTACTTCAATTGATAAATAAGAAGATATAGCTGGGCTGATTAAAGAATCAATTTTATAATTCATATCTAAAATATTGACTGTTATCATCACAGTCTAGCTGTAGAAGCTATTGCTAGTAAGTTATAACAACAAAATAGGAAAGCATCTCTTTTTTTAGCTACCTCGATAGGTAGAATACCCATAAGGTGAAACTAATAAAGGTATATGATAGTTTTCGGTTATACCAGAAATACCAAAGCGGATGGTAATCGTACTTAAGAAGGAAGGATTGTCTGAATACGTATCAGAATCAGAGAAGTAATCCGAAAGAACAAAATCCAGTTCGTACATACCGACACGCATTTCATGAGCAAGTAGTAATGGTTGGTCGCATCGCCCATCATGATTAGTGATACGACTACATATTAACTGACGACTGTTATTGGTCAGTACATAAAGTTCAATATTTACACCTTTAGCTGGTCGCCCTGTTGCTGTATTCAGTACATGCGTAGTTAATAGTCCCACTTAAATTACCCCTTTGCAGCTATATTTCGATGTAATTGACTATAATATCATTTATTTCATGTGTAATAAATGAGGCCATTATTTTGCACCCTTTAAAGGATGTCATATAAATTTTAATATAGCTACGCTCTAGAATCACTTCAAATTGATCCCGGACTTCGTACTGGCGGGCTAGCTCTACCGATTGATTGTTTAACCCTGGCGTCTGGTTTAAACTCATCCACTAAACAGGTCATATGATATAGTAGTATTATAAGTGATTTGGCTTAGTTCAGTTTTAGTTGCGATTTTGGCTTGACACTCAACGGCCAAATTAACTAATATTCGCACTTAAGTTCACTGGGTGCATTATATGCCCATCATCTACGGTATAGTCCCGTTCGTCTAGTGGCCTAGGACACTGCCCTTTCACGGCAGTAACAGGGGTTCGAACCCCCTACGGGATACCATCTTCAATGGTATTAATAAATACCCATTGAATGTTCTTAGACCTTTTTAGTTAGCCTTAGACCAAGGCTCTGAAGCGGGAATAGCTCAGTTGGTAGAGCGCAACCTTGCCAAGGTTGAGGTCGTCGGTTCGAACCCGGTTTCCCGCTCCAATCCTGCACTAGCTAGATTTTTTTATAAGCATACTAAAGTATGATCTTGCATGAAGTAGCATAATCAATGGGAAGCTGCAGTGTACTGAGATTAAGAAATTTAGTTATAAGCCAGTACCAAGGATACAATCCACTGTTTCTAAACTAGCCAATGAACATACCTATTTGTTAGCTCGCATTACTTAACCCTGATGCCCTTATTTTTTTAAGTAACACCTGGTTTGACTACAAAATTTAGCGTAATACCGCATACCAACAGCATTGACTGTTAAATGAACACAGTGAGAATCAGAGCTAGTCAGCTTAAGACGTAAATTTATACGATACAGAGACTTCCTCAATGCCCTGATGTGGTATAACATCCGCTAATTAATGTATAGCTTGCATACACAGCGCTGTAACAATGCTCGGAGCAGTTGAGATTATGACTCCGGATTAATGGGAGCAAGTTACCAACAGATTGTGTTGGTTAAATGAATAAATTACGCATACTAATTCAGTTTCGATATAGGATTAAGCATACTTGGAGAAGAGCATGTTTAGTGGATCTTTTGTTGCCTTGGTAACCCCCTTCATCAATGGCCAGTTGGATGAAGTTGCTTTGCGGCGTATTGTGAACTGGCAATTGGAACGAGGCACACATGGATTAGTGCCAGTGGGCACCACCGGTGAATCACCAACTCTAAGCGAAGCAGAACACAAGCGGGTTGTTGAGATTGTAGTGGAAGAAAATAATGGTCGCGTACCTGTAATTGCCGGCGCCGGTTCTAACAACCCTGCGGAAGCATTAGCATATGCACGGCATGCTAAAGACGCTGGTGCTGACGCTATACTGTGCGTGGCCGGTTACTATAATCGTCCCAACCAGAATGGAATGTATTCACATTTTAAATACATCCATGACCGGGTAGCTATTCCCATGCTAATCTATAATATTCCACCTCGTGCTATAGTGGATATAAAGCCGGAAACCATGGTTCAACTAGCAGCCCTACCTAATGTTACGGGAGTCAAAGATGCGACGGGTGATCTGGCTCGTATCAGCCAGGAACGCCTGTTGATAGGGCATGATTTTGCCTATATGTCTGGCGAAGATATGACTGCTTTAGCCTATAATGCAGCCGGTGGCAAAGGTTGCATCTCTGTCAGCGCCAACGTATCGCCTAGCCGTTGCACTGCAATGCAACGTGCCTGTTTGGAACACGATTACAATACTGCACGGCAGTTGCACGATGAGCTGGCTCCACTTCACAATGCTCTATTTGCTGAACCTAGCCCAGCTGGAGCCAAATATGCCGCTGCTATGCTAGGCCTTTGCAGTGCAGAATGCCGTGTGCCCATTATGCCACTCAGTGAAGCTAGCAAAATGCGCTTACAAAACCTAATTGGGATAATGGGATAACACAGACCCAGTTGGGACCTAATTTGTAGTGTATCGTTGAAAGATGGTTGTTACAGCAACAAAATCACCGACCAAACAATTGAAAGTAGTGCCTTTGTAACAAAATAACCTAACAGAGTTGATTGCCTGAATTCGCTGGTTATTGCGAATTAAATCCTGTTGCTATCCCATCAACAGACTCCATTTTTAGTCAGGTAAGTTCATGCAAGTCAGCCAGTTGATTAGTTACCCCATTAAATCCACAGCACCTATCTACCATGAGGAAATTCAGGTTTTTCCAACTGGTTTAGCCCATGATCGACATTGGATGATAGTTGGTCGTCAACTAACCATGATGACCGCACGCAAATATCCAAAACTACTGCATATCGCAACCGCCATCAGCGATGACCAACTGGCCATTCAAATAGGCCAACGCCGGTTCACTACTCCCTTACAACCCAAGTTAAAATATCACTTATCGGTACAGCACTGGCAAAATCGATGGTTAGGTGCAGTTACTTTGGATCAAGTCATCGACCGTGCTTTAAGCAACTATCTGCAACAGCCCTGCCAATTGGTTTACTCCAGCACAGCAATAGGCCATGGGAACACCTACAATAATGCCATTAGTTTTGCAGATACCGCTCCCTTACTATTAACTGCAGCAAGCTCCCTGGCTAATCTCAATCAACGTTTGCCAATGGCAATTCCCATGGCCCGTTTTCGGCCTAATATCGTGATCAGTGGCAGCCAACACAATCAAGAGGAGCAGTGGCGTATTTTAAGGATTGGCAATTGCGAGTTTGAACACACCAGACCTTGTGCCCGCTGTATCTTAACTACTATTGATCCACAAACGCTAGCCAAAGACCCGCATAGAGAACCCTTAAAGACACTGGCGCAATATCGTCGTTTGCCAGGTGGAGGAGTTAGCTTTGGCATTAATATGCACGTCTTGCGCTCAGGATTAATTAAGGTAGGCGATTCAGTTGAGATCATAGCTAACAAGTAGTACCTGCTTAAATACACATGTTGTGCTTCTGGAAGTGTTCAGGAACAGCTAGTCAGGTCAATCTATAATGATTGATTTTTAATGATGTAGTGCATCATATATACATTTTATTATGGTATTTAGAATGATCATCGACAGATATCGACGCAAACACACCAGCCTCTGAAACTTGAGAGATAATGCACAGCTTTGCCCAGAATATTGCAACATGCGACAGCATTTATGAATTTGATCGTTTAACCTTTACAATTATTATTTCCAGTGCAACCGTATTGTGTAAGGATGTCACTGGCAATTCAATACTGTTCTGGTTCGTGTCTAAAGTAGCAGTCATTACGACTAACTAGGGAGGTGGTAACATGCTCTCACTTGCATTACTACTGACGGGGTAATTGCACCCAACGGCAAGTCTATTCAAATCATCGCTCAACCGGGTGTACGAGACATTGCAGTTGCTAGATGCCGTAACTTACTCAAGTTTTATTTAACGAACGTACCTGATTCCAAATATGGTGCAAACAAATCAACAGTCGTCAATACCATGGCCAACAATCACGCAATGCTCATGATGCCAGAAGGTGATCATCGTGAAGGATATGAACCAGCATTAGATGCACAACCCCTATATGAATATGAAACACCTGTGGCAGGGTCTAGATGGTATATTCAAAACGATTGGAGCCACCGCGATGCTGCGTTTGAAGAAATTTTTCATCTCCTGCACGATACAGGTATTGGCACTCACTTGTCAGGGGCACTGCCACAATACCAGCAGGAAATCAAAACTGAAGCAATTAGAGCCCTCAGAGAAGGCCAATGGGGTATTCCAATTGACTACCATGTTAGCGATTGGATTGATGAGTTGCGTGAAGAAGATTCACTGGCACAAGAATATATCGCTGCAGTTATCGATTCATACTACGGCCTGTGGTCAGCATTTGATCAACATCCCGATGGCATTTGGGGCCTCTACATTGCTAAAAAACGTAATGAAATCAAAGAGAAATATCCACACGGATTAGCACTTATCAAAGCATTTTTACCACCGATGATGACAGGCTATGAATCGCTTATCGACCCAAATTTTCGGGGCACCTTTTCTATGCAATTTAACGCACAACTGCCCTACACACACAAGTCAAAATATTACGTTGATATGACACTTACGGGCACTAACAATACTAATGTGCTTGGAAATACTGCCAACAATACCATCAAAGGTAACCAAGGAAATAATACTATTAATGGTGGTGAAGATATTGATACAGTGATATTTCAAGGCAAAAAGTATGAATATGAAATTACAGATAATGTGGTTAAAGATACTGTAAATGGGCGGGACGGCATTGACACACTTATCTCCATTGAATTAATGAAATTCAATGGAGATAGCGTTTAAATTAGTCATTGGCTGCATATTCTTTAACAATGGTATTTTCGCCATCTTTAGGAACCACAACACACTAGTCAATGACTGCTTATTACAAGCATATAGCAGTTCCAAAGACGTGCTCTATCCCCAAAATAGTGCTTTGTAACAACCTAAAAAGAAACTCCCTAACTGTTATAAAACATGGTTCTTTAGGCAATGCCTAAAGACTTGGTTGATTCCCATTGGTACTGATCGGGAGCCGGTTCAACATCGTTGGCAAATTGCTCCATATCTGGTTTAGCAGCTGGCTTGTCGTGATTCATACCAGGAGTTATGTTTCCTTACCAGAGAACGCAGTTCTTCGCCTACGCTCAGAATAAGCTGGAATATACTGTAGCAGGGGTGATAGCTGCTACAGTTATTGGTGGTAGGGCTAACCACAAAATTCCAAACATGGGATTAACAATATAGAAAAACCAAATATTCATCAGTAAAGTTCTTAAAGAAAATATGACTGTTGCTGAGAACTACCGAAATGGAGATAAAGCATCGAAACCCAATAAAATTATCAAGATATTTCCAAATTACGCCGAAAATTTGGCAAAACAAAGCAAAAAATATCCATGAAAGACTGGTTAGAAAAATTAGATTATTTTTTAGAGTTTAATGAATATGACATTTTAGAGGACTATGAAGGCATGCAAAACACCACAGATGACGTAGCGAGCAAGATTAAAAAAACACTTGACCACAACTCCAAAATATAAGGTTTACCAGCTTGATTATCTATTCTAAAATTACATAGTTATCTAAAATAAGATCTACTTATTAACCATGAGATGATGTAATTTGCTAAAATCACAGATTATTTTACATTTTTTAGCTATATCGCTTATCATATTTGCGTTTAAGTTCTTCGCAATGTTGTATGAAATCATGTAAGTTAGGCATTGCTCATATGTTGTATTGTGGAATTCAGCTTGAACTTCAGGTGCACCTGTGAAACGATCAAACATGATAAAATAAAGTTAATTATAGCTAATCTTACATCCCAAAAAACTGAAATCTATGCACGAAAAATTGTCCAACACTACCCTACTGTCCCACCTAGATCAATACTTGCAACACCACCCTATTCAGGGAGATTTGTGGATCTTTGCCTATGGTTCCTTGATGTGGCATCCTGAAATTACTATTTGCGAACAACGACGTAGTGTCTTATTTGGGTATCATCGCAGTTTCAGTTTACTGTCAACCGTTCATCGCGGTACTCCGGAGAAGCCAGGTTTAGTACTAGCTCTAGAGCCTGGAGGTAAGTGTGAAGGTATGATATTTAGAGTTTCTGCTGAACAGTCAATCGAACAGCTGCAGGTATTATGGTTGCGAGAAATGGTGACCTTGTTCTACGAACCGATGGTTTGCTCAGTACAAACTACACAAGGAACAGCGAATGCACTCACCTTTTTGGCAAATACCAAACATCCGCTATATGCCAATTTTAAACCTGAGGCCAGTGCCCATATAATCGCAACTGCCCGTGGTGAAAAAGGTAGCAATATGGACTATTTTTGTCATACGAACCGATGCCTGCAGGAACTAGGAATCCAAGAGCCTGTATTCCACCAACTGCAAACACTAATTGATACAACCACAACTAGTCAGCGCTAACGACGCCAATCAACAGGTTGCTGTCCCTGCCGTTGCAGATAAAGATTGGTTGCTGAAAAAGGCTTGGAACCAAAAAATCCCCGATGTGCTGACAACGGTGAAGGATGAGGAGATTTAAGTATCAGATGACGCTGACCATCAATCACAGCACCCTTCTTCTGTGCATAACTACCCCATAGTATAAACACCAGTCCATCGCGCTGTTGATTTAGTGCTGTAATAGCAGCATCGGTGAAAGATTCCCAGCCACGCTGCTGGTGAGATCCTGCTTGTGCTGCCTCTACTGTCAACGTGGCATTTAGCAGCAATACGCCCTGCTGAGCCCACGCAGTCAGATCGCCGTGTGCTGGTTGCTCTATGCCCAAATCCGATGCCAGTTCCTTGTCAATATTCTGTAAAGACGGGGGTAAAGGCTTAAGATTGACAGGTACAGAAAAGCTGAGGCCATGTGCCTGACCAGGTCCATGATAGGGATCCTGGCCGATAATTACGACCCTCACCTGGTCAAACGGTGTGTGATTGAATGCGTTAAATATCTGTAATCCTGGTGGATAAATGATTTTACCTGCCTGCTTTTCCTGTTGTAAAAAAGCCTTCAACCGCACCATATGAGGTTGTGTAAACTGATCTCCAATCACTGCTTGCCAGCTGGAATGTAAAGCTCCTGGTTTGGTCACAATAGTCTCCTTAAAGTGATGTTGTTTAACGCACCTATGCAATAATCATTTACAGCCTGATTCACCGCAGTCAGAAGTAAAGGAACGTCAGTTTGCTGGTGGAATTTTTTTAGCCGTGCCGGGAGTTTTAGTCTATTCAATGGAAATCAGCCCAATTGACATTAATTTCAATGACATACTAACCAAACTTAACCTATAGTTCTAACCGACAATTCCCTCCCATACAAATTAGTTTTGTTACCCAATTCTGCTGATTATGTAACACACTGAAAAAAATCGTGTTGGTAAGCAGAGTTCACTGAAAGTGATGTTTACCTTTTAGTACTTGGTACTGTCAATATAATATTGGGGGTAAATAGGGTCAACTGCGACTTCATGGTCAGTATAGAAATTTCATAAATGCAGATTGTTTGCACTACTATTTATAGTTTACAGGGTAATTTTATTTTTGTAGTGATGGTTTTACTAAGCTGTACGCAGAAACGTCAATTTTTTCGCTGAAATCATTCAGTAAATCTACCTACACGTTTGCATTGCGACATGCTGTACTTCACTAATCCTTGCAGCAGGCAGATTGTACTGAAGTAGGAAGATATTTTGGGGAAGTAATGCTATGCAGATGATCGGTCATCCAGCTCACTAGCTCCTCATGTACATCATTACTTGACCGTCCAGTAACCTCAATAGGGGGGCCGATGAGCACGGTTACTGTACCCGAATGCTTAACCCAGCTACGAGGTGGAACCAATTCACCACTATTGTGTACGATGGGTAGAATAGGCACTCCAGCTTTACAAGCAAGACTGACTGCACCTTTTGAATAGGTGCCATCTTGTCCTGGTGGCAATCGGGTTCCCTGAGGAAATACTATGACCGAGTACCCCCTGTGCAGTCGTTTAAGCCCCTGAATGATTAACTGCTTAAAGGCATTAGTCTTACGACTGCGATCTATGGCTATGGGCTGTGTCATTGCCAATATCCACCCAAAAAATGGGATCATCAGCAATTCACGCTTAAGCACAATACAAGCGGGTATGCCCAGAGTGAGCAGAAAAAAAGTTTCCCATTCTCCTTGGTGATTACAGGCTAAAACCATGGGTTGGTCACGACGAATATGCTGTTTACCATAAACCTCATAGCGTACCCCACAGACCAACCTCATCCAGTTGATCACCATACAATTACTGTTAGACACTATTTTATAACGCCAGCGTTGTGACAATATGGGAGCCGTAATCATAAACAATACCGATACCACTATCGATAGTAGTGCAACTATAAGGTAGTAGAGCAATGATCGTAACATTGCTAACCACCAGTAACTGGTGGAAAAAAAGCCACTTCAGCACCATGTTCCACTGGCGTATCGTCATGAGCCATGACTTGATTTACCGCTACCAGTAACTGCTGATCGGTCAATGCTGTTTGCCACTTTGGGTGTTCTTCCAATAGGCGCTGCCGTACACCAGTTACTGTGGCTGGTTGTGGCAATGCCAGAGCTAGCTGATCACAACCCAGTTCTTCCCTGAGACGAGCAAAAAAAAGCACTTTAATCATGCTTCGATTCCTGTGCGTTCTTCAACTGATGATTATCAAGTTGCCAAGAGCCACTCTTGCCACCCATTTTCTCCAATATTCGCACCCCCGTGATCACCATGCCTCGATCCACTGCCTTACACATATCATATAGTGTCATCGCCGCTACTGATGCTGCCAGTAACGCTTCCATTTCTACCCCTGTGCGCCCATTAAGCTTACACAGAGTTGCAATGCGAACACGGTTATGATCTGGCTGCACCTGCAACTGAACCTCAACTTTACTGAGCATCAGCGGATGGCACAGAGGAATCAGGTTACTGCACTGTTTAGCTGCCTGAATGCCAGCAATACGGGCCACTGCCAGCACATCACCTTTCTTATGGTCACCACAGGTAATCAAGGCTAGAGTAGTCGGTAACATTTCCACAAAAGCTTCTGCCTGCGCTATCCGAGTAGTCACCTGTTTAGCCGATACATCGACCATATTGGCTTCGCCGTCTGAATTGATATGAGTTAACTGTGACATGGCGCTTGCATTTCTGAAATCTGTTTTGCTCGACGCCATAGCGGATTAGCATACGCAACTAAAGCTTGGTGTCGCTGCTGATCAGAGAGGTCTTTAAAACGTTTTAGCAACACATCGGCTGCTTGATGTTTTCGGCTATCTAGATAGGCTGCTGCAGCGTAATTGGTTGGATGCAAATGATAGTGTTCAGTAATATGCTGGTCAATGACCGATGCCAGCATTTCAGGGTGGTCGAAAACCCCACTGAGAGGTTTAGCAAAAGATACATGCACACGGCCCTTAGCACCGATAATACCTTTGACAATACTGTCAATATCTTCATATTTTGATTTAACATACGGTTCACCAGTAGACCGAGTGGTTAATTCAATCGCCTTGGCCCGATCACAGGGGTCATATTCATAGGACAGCGCCACTGGAACAATATGTAAACTGTTAATGTAATCAGCAAAAGTCTGGCCAGATTTTTTTCTGCACATATAAAGCATTTTCATAATGGCTGCGTCAGTGGTGTCCACCCCATCCTTGGCCCGCCCTTCGCGCTGTGCTATCCAAATATTATGACCACCATGCACTGATTGATTGATGTAGCTAGAAAGGTCCATATAAACCTTCATTTTCTCTCTCAGCCCCACCACTGAGCGCTTGACAATAAAACTCTTATTCAAACGCATCAAGTCTGTGATGTATGGTTTCTGGAGCAAATTATCGCCAATAGCAATTCTTACTGTTGGCAGGTTGTGCTTGTACAGGCCATAGTTGACCAATGCCGGGTCAAGCACAATATCCCGATGGTTGGAAATAAAAAGATAGGCCTTATCGGCAGACAACTCATTGATGCCAGAATACGTCAGATCATCTATGCTGTTATCAATCATATGGAGCATGTATCCAACAAGCACCATCTGCCAACTATGCACATCAACTACTCCACGCAGTTTTCGAGCCATGCGCTTTTGCACAATGATGTTATAACCACGGCCCAGAATTTTCTTTAGCCATGGATATTTGTACTGGCTAATGGCTTCAATCAGTTCCTGATCTTGCAACAAACGATCAATGACTGGCCGAACCTCTGCATCATTATAAGGACGAATATCATCAAATGAATTATTCATATTCATCATTTTGGCTTTAACCACCAGTGGCGTTCATAAAACGCAGTATGGTCGGTGGTTCAGAAAGATCAAAATAATGTCTTTCTGGTTTGTTGGGTATTGCCTCTCGTATGGTTTGCTTTAAGTGTTCCAAATCACCTGGATAAAGACGTAAAACAGGCAATAAATCAACACCGTGCTCATGTCCCAAACAAAGCAATAGACGGCCTCCTACAGTAACCCTGACACGATTACATGAAGCACAAAAATTATGGCTGTGGGGAGAAATAAATCCAATTCGGCTGTTACTATCGGACATGCCGAAGTAACGTGATGGACCAGCTGTTTTCATCCACAGTTGTTGCAGAGGGTAACGTTGTTCAATTATTGACTTGACCTCATCACTAGAGCAATAAGTCAATGGACGCTCATGATCGTCAATTTGACCTAAAGGCATTTCTTCAATAAAGCTAATATCCATGCTACGTTGACGAATAAAGTTCAATAAATTGAGTACTTCATCATCATTGATTCCAGCCATGACCACAGTATTGATCTTAACCTGCTTGAATCCCTGTTGATTGGCCACGTCTATACCTTGCAATACTTGCTCCAATCGGCCAATACGGGTGATGCGCCGGAATCGTTCAGTATTCAGGGAATCAAGGCTGATATTCAATCGGCTAACCCCAGCACGATATAGCTGTTCTCCATATCGAGCCAGTTGTGAACCATTCGTAGTCAGGGTTAACTCAATTAGATTGGGTAAGCGGCCAATATTGGCTATTGAATCAAGAATACCACGCCTTACCAGAGGCTCTCCTCCTGTCAGGCGGATACGTCTAACGCCAAGCTCGGTAAATGCCCGAGCTATCTGTTCAATTTCCTCCAGACTCATAATCTGTTGCCGAGGCAAAAAGGTCATCTTCTCGGCCATGCAATAGGTGCAGCGAAAATCACATCGATCAGTGACTGAAATACGTACATAGTCAATGTTGCGTCCAAAACTATCAATCAGTTTTTCTGCCACCGTTTGCTCCTTAATTGCCCGAAACTTGCAAATTGCCAACAACAAATCAGACTGATTACAGTTGGAAATTAATTATACAAGACTGATGTTAAATCGACTATTGCTTACACAACCGGTTACAGGATAGCAGTTACCATGACATTTTTTCCCTTATAACTAAAGTGGCCACTGGTCGGTAACCATGATCGTTGCTTAAAAAAATAAATATAGTCATGCCACACCGATGTAGACCGTTATGGAATAGTTTAACCCAAAAACTAACCATCAGGATATAGCCGATCAATATCAGGATACTCAGATGGTAAGGTCAACTTGGCGACAATCAATAATAACCTTAATATGTGCTTGATCTGCATAAAGGCATTATTACAACTGTAGTTGCTTGTCAAAGTAATTCAATAATAAAAAATTTAGCGTTTTCAAGGGCCTCAATAGGCGCTATCCAGTAAAGATTATCATAATTCTCCCTGTTGCAGGGCCAACAAAATTAAATCATTTTCCAAAGCTTGTCAGGATCATTAAATGGCCAATTGTCAAGCATATTAGTGCAATAGCGTCCATTGCATCACTGCCTGCAAGCTTGCGCAGCACAGCTGGTTAGTTATTTATGATCAACAGTTGCAAAAAATCAAGCAGGGTATAAAAAGTGTTGTTTTTGGTTTATTTAGATCATGGTGGGGTTATGTATTTTGCTATTGTTACTGAGTACTCACTATGATAGTACATTACAAGCGATTCTGGCCATAGCCCAAGCAAGCTGATTAAATTTTTCTGGATTCAAGGAGACAGTTGATTACATGCACTAAACCAGAACGCCAGGGTCTTTGTGAAATCCCAAAGACTGACTGGATTTTTTTACAATCCATTACGGAATACCGAGGACGAATAGCCTGTGCTGGAAAATTGGCACTGGTGACTGCTTTAATGGTAGTAGCACAGGTTGCTGGATGCTTTTTGGCAGCGGCCAATATCGCTTCGGCAAAACCTTGCCAAGTTGTCACCTCAGCACCACAGTAGTGATAAGTTCCCCACACTTCAATATTGCAACTCACCTGCTGAACCATGGCAATAAGTACTCGGGCGATATCAGTTGCCGGCGTAGGGCAGCCGAACTGGTCACATACCGCCTTAACCTGGTTTTGCGTCTGCATCTGATTCAAAGTACGACTAATAAAATTATTACCTTCTGCACTAAACAACCAGCTCACACGTAGTATCAAGTGCTTTGGGCAATATTGGCTGACTTTTAATTCTCCCGCAAACTTACTGCGCCCAAATACATTAACCGGGTTAGCTACATGAGTTTCAGTGTAAGGATGGTCTGCCTGGCCATCAAAAACATGGTTACTAGATACATGCAGCAGGGGTACATCATGGTTAGCACACACCTCAGCCAGTTTGCTTATGGCATCCCGATTCATGGAATAACATAAATCCACCTCATACTCTGCCTTATCAACATGAGCATAACCGATTGTATTAATAACATAATGGGGACAGTATTGAGTCAATACATTGTCAATTTGATGTGCATTGGCAAGGTTAAGATCAGCAGATGTAAAGGCAATGACCTCCATACCAACGGAAACGGCTTGTTTACAGACTGCTGAACCCACTTGGCTAAGGGCACCGGTTACTAGCAATTTAATCAAGGATAGAGCCTGCTAAAGTTAACACGCCATTTTACGGTTGCGAAATAATAAAATATATCTGTTAATAATCACTGTAAGGCACATATTCACACTGTTTCTAAAGAGATGCCAATTTAGAGCAACCTCTTTAGTATCATCAATCAGGGGACATAAACATGTTTAACAGGTTAAGATACACAACGTATAAATCAAAGTACAGTCGTGGATTGAGTCATAAACCTACACATCGGATAACTTCATGCGTCAACTCCAACCACCAACGCTTGAGCATATTGTAGTATCCCTGCCGCTTTAATGAGCATTGTTAAAATAATATTAACCTATTGTTAGCACCAGATTACCATAGCCACTTGTTATGGAACACATAATCGTAACCGCTAATACGATATTAAAACTCTGTACAAGTTATTGATTTAAAGATGACGATACACTAATCAGGCAATAAACTGATATCATCATCGTACAGACTTCAGTTGTATGCACCATTTCATATAGAGTTACGAAATAAACATTGCACATGCCACCCTTGACTTAAGCCAGGTGGTAATAATGACTTGCAGGGAATCTGGTGCTGCTCGATTAAGCAATACAAATACGATGTCTAATTGAAGTTTGTCACATAATACAGGGTTATAGCAATCCATGAGCCTACGAGTTAAGTTATTACTGGCATTAGTGTGTTCAGGACTGTTACCAGGCTTGTGCATCGGCTACATCATTTTGCAAGATGCAGTGGCCAGGCAAGAGCAACGAGTGCTTGATAACCTGTCTACAATCAGAGATTTAAAAGCTCACCAAATAGACACACTCATCACGACACGCCTGACTAGTTTAGAAAGCCTGGAAGATCTTTTAGCTACTGCTATTGTCGATGACCGCTTACAGAATATGATGCAGAGCAGTCTGTTACCTGACTTTACCAACCGTCACGGTTTTTCTAATCTTATAATGCTAGATTTGTCTGGCTTCTGTTTTTATTCAGTACAGCCCAGCGCAGATTATAAAACCAATCTCCTAGCCACATCTAGACCAGATACGCATCCGAACCTAGCCACTGCCATAAAGTCTGTAATAAATGATCAGCCCTTTGCGATTACAGACTTGATCCAATATGACGGTGATGAAAGACAACCAAAATTGTTTTTAACCATGCCAGTTAAGGTAAATGAACAAACCGTTATGATTATAGCTGCGCAACTTCCGATCAAAGCCTTTAACCAAATCACCCTTGATCATACTGGATTAGGCAACACTGGTCGAAGCTATCTAGTCGGCGCCGATATGTTGGCACGATCCGATATCCATCTGGATAATGAACCTGATTTAGTGGCAACTGTCTCTGCCAAACCAACTCAAGGACAAATCAACACCTCTGTTGCCAGATCAGCCCTGTCTGGTAATACTGGCAAAGGGTCTATTACCAACTCCTATGACGTAGGGATATTGTCGACCTACACCTCAGTGTCTATTGGGCCTGGATTGATATGGGCTTTGCTAGTAGAGCAAACTGCAGCAGAAGCTCTGGCACCGTTGTTAAAGCAGCAAAATACACTGATTAAATTTGGTCTGATTGTTACATTATTGACAGTTATATTAGCACTGGTCGTTACAAACTACCTGAGCCGACCTGTCATACTGTTACAACAAAGCCTGGATTCAATTAGGGGCTCAATCCAGGCAGCGGCCAACATATACTACCCGCCACGGATTGAAAGTGCTATGGAGGCGCAGACGAATGATGTACACCAGCAATTTAATGATGTCATGGCCGCGGTAGCACAAACAACAGGAGAGATCAGGCAAATTGCTGCTGCCATAGACGCAGGGGATCTGACTCAGAATAAGAGACCAGATCACCATGGCACGCTGCAAGACACAACAGATGACCTTAATCATGCGATCAAGTCAATTGCTGCGGTCATCCAAAACTTACATCAGCTAGCTCAACAAGCCAGGACCAATACCAACCAAGTAATACTATCCAGCAAAGCACTGATTGAACAAGGTACACATCAAGATACAATAACGGTAGAGACCTTGAGTATCTTGGATAACCAATCGGTCGTCAATATTACCCAATTACAGCATGTACTCCAGCAGTTTGAGGAAATAAACCGTAACCGTGCAGTCTTAAACACTGAAGTAATGACTACCTCTAGCTTGCTACATCGGCAAGTAGAAGAATTACTTAACCTACTAAGCCATTTCAAACTGAAACAACAGAACAAACCATCACCTAATGTTGCACCCATGCCGGAATATCAAGAGATCAAGGAGCTGGTCAGTAGCTTACAAAATCAGGATACAAGCTCAGGAGTTGATAAAACCGTCAGCTAAAGGTGCGCAGTCTTATGTGTCTTATGTGTCTTTTATTCTGATGGCCCACGTCAGACCCAACAATACCGTAAGCTTAATTGGTATAATATATTGTAGGTGGGTCTAAAATACACTCTGTTTAAGTCATGTTAGGCATGCTGTCAGTTCAGACTGGATGCGCAGTAGACGTTACAAACTGGGAAAGTTCTAATTTACCTTGGCTACCCAATATGCACGGTTCAACTTCCAGTCCAATCCCGAACGTACACTTTACATCCCTCTGGATGTCTTGGGCTAGCACCAACAATGCTCGCCCGTCGGCACCACCATGATGCACCAGTACAAGAGCCTGATTGTGGTGGACGCCAACACCATCTCGACACACTCCTTTCCAACCCAGTTGCTCAATCAGCCAAGCTGCCGCCAGCCTGTAATACCCTAGGCTAACCGGAAAGTATACCAAGCTGGACCAACATTGCAGAAGCTGATCCAGCTGGCACTGATTTACCACTGGATTTTTAAAGAAGCTACCAACATTAGCAATGTTAGCTGGATCCGGCAGTTTCTTTCGTCGCAAATCAATCACTGCCTGTCTAATCTGCACTGGACTAGCAAATTTTGCAGCCTGACCGGTTAGTTGTTCTACTGCTGCTGCTAAGCCCTGATAGGTTATTGTGATATTAGGTCGTTGCTGTAGGCAAAAAGTCACTGCTGTAATCAGCCGCTGATGGCCAGGTTGTGCTTTAAAGATACTGGTACGATAACCAAAACGACATTGTTCAACAGACAAAGAAAAACATTGTCCAGTAGCCATATTATAGCCTTCAACCCGGGTAATTAGATCCTTAGCTTCTACACCGTAGGCACCAATATTCTGGATCGGGGCTGCCCCCACCTGTCCTGGAATCAGGGACAAATTTTCCAGCCCATAAAGACCTCTTGCCAGACTTTCTGAAACCAGTTGATCCCAACTGTAGCCTGCTTCAACACGAATTAGCCGGGCATTCGGTGGACACGGCGAAGTAGACGACCAATCAATCTGTTGCATCTGCATCTGCATTACCAAGCCTGCAAAATCATCAGTCAAGACCACATTACTGCCTCCCCCAAGAACCAGCCATGGCAGCTTACGATGGCGACAAAAATACTGCGCTCTTTGCAAATCCTCATAGGTTTGCAGCTGGCAAAAGTACCTGGCCCTTACGGCAAAACCGAGGCTATTATAAGCTTTTAGCTCCACATTCTGTTGCAGCCAGGTCATCAGTCAATGAACCTCTTAGTCATGCCGCATCAGTCGATCATACAATGGTTCGCAAGCTTGCTGCAGTACATCCAACACATATTCAAAGTCAGTGACTACACCATAGTAAGGATCTGGAATCTGCTGCCGGAATGCACCCAGATAATCCAGCATCAAGCACAATCGGGCACGGCTACTAGCGGGCATCATGGCCTGCAAGCTAGTCAAGTTACTGTTATCCATCGCTACAATCCAATCAAACCAGTCAAAATCAGTCCGGGTAACTTGCCGGCTCCGCAAGTGAACCATATCAATACTGCGTACAGCGGCTGCACGAATCATACGTTCATTAGCTGGCTGGCCAACGTGATCATCGGCTATAGAGGCTGAATCCAATTGGATCCTGTCAGCTAAGCCTTGGCATTTTAGCCAGCCTCCAAATACAGCCTCGGCAGCTGGAGAACGGCATGTATTACCCAGGCATACAAATAAAACTCGAATCAGCACAGAAGCTGGCAACCTCAAATCAATAAGTCAGTTGTATAGATTCAGTGGGCAAGCTGTTGCAAAAATGCCCTGGTTCGCTGCAAATCAGTCGGCGTATCAACCCCGGGTGGCATTTTACCAGAAGCGATATCAACATGTATCAGTTCGCCCTCATACAAGGCGCGCAATTGTTCCAAACTTTCAGGTATTTCAATAGGTGCCTGTGGCCAACTGACGAAGCGATGTAGAAAACCAACCCGATAGGCATATAAACCAAGATGGCGCAGGTATATGAACTGACCTAAATTCAGCATATCCCCAGCTAATGCCTGTTGTTGCCCACAACGCCAACCTTGCTGCCAAGGTAAGGGTGCCCGTGAAAAATACAGTGCAAAACCGACCCGGTTGCGGATAACCTTGACCACATTGGGATTAAATATCTGTGATGAATCATCTATGACTTCAGCTAATGTAGCAATAGCTGCTGGCTGGTAAAACCTCAAATTATCGGCTACCTGATCAATCAAACTTGGTGGTATCAAAGGCTCATCACCTTGAACATTAACCACTACATGATCATCTGCCAACTGCAATAGGGTAACAGCTTCCTGCAAGCGGTCGGTGCCAGTAGGATGATCAACACGGGTCAACAATACCTGATCACAGAAAGTTTCAGCGTGGCATTGGATCTGAGCATCATCCGTGGCAATCACAATCTGGCTCGCATGGCTTTTGCAAGCCTGACTGTAAACCCGTTGCAACATAGATTGACCTTCCAGGTCCAGCAATGGCTTACCGGGCAAGCGACTGGAATGATAGCGGGCAGGAATAATGACCGTAAAACTCATTTAGGGCAATTTCTCATCAGTTGTCAATAGTCTGGATTCCGATTCGAGTAGTACCGGGATATCATCACGCACTGGATAGGCTAGACCACTGGCACGGCAAAATAATTCCTGTGTATCCGCATTATATTCCAAAGCACCATGACTGACCGGACAAGCTAAAATTTCCAATAACTTTTTATCCATGAGATTCCTTTTGCATGGGACCAGCCTGTTGCAGGCGCTGGCCTAATAACTGTTTCAATTGATCTGGTAAAGACAAACTTTGTGGACAATAAAACCATGCTTGTCGAGCATCTGCAACCAATGCCTTACATTTTACCGCATCTTTGGCGGTCATCAGAAGTGGAACCTGATCCTGCCAGGGAAAATCCTTGGCACTGTAGGCATGGTGATCACCAAAGGCGTGGCCTTCAATCTGATAACCCATAGATTCTAACTGCTCAAAGAAACGTTGTGGATCACCCACAGCTGCAATGGCACGCACCGGTTTACCTATATCAGGCCATGGCACTGGCTGATCATCGACAACTCTGAGCAACGTCTGCAATTGAGGCTGTATGATTGCATACGATGTCTGACCAGCACGTCGCAATTGCCAGCACAAACGTTTGTTTGCAATACCATTGACTACTACCAAATCAATGCTACACAATCGAATCAATGGTTCCCGTAGCGGACCAGCAGGTAAACAGCGACCATTGCCAAAACCACGTGAGCCATCTACGACCACAATTGCTATATCTGCTTGTAATCCTGGATGCTGTAGTCCGTCATCGCTGATCACGACATTGCAGTTAGTATTGCGAGCTAACCATTGACAGGCCCGGTGGCGTTGCGGGTCAATCACTACAGGAGCCCCTGTCATGCGGTGCAACATCAAAGGCTCATCTCCAGTATAGCTGGCCGTATCTGTCGTATTAACAAGATGAGGGAACTGTTGCGCCATAGCGCGATACCCTCGACTAATAACCGCTGGCCGCCAGCCTTGGCGCTGGAAATGCTCAACTAGAGCAGCTACTAAGGGGGTTTTCCCGACACCTCCCATATTTAAGTTACCCACCACCACTAGTGGCAGTGGGTTGTCAGCAACCGTATGCCGCCCCGTCTGATGCAACCAGCGCAGCAGCAAATACAACCATTCCAGAGGCCGCAACAACAATAGCCAAGCAGCCCCCTGATACCAACTGCGTACTAGCCAATTTTGCAACATGCTAACTCCTTCGGTGCAACACAATACCAAGATAGAATATATGACAATGTTATGAAAATTAAAACTGTTTTGGTGCATCTGATGCAGTGCATCAAAACAGCTCTCTACCAATGTGACACTCACTACCCAAGTTACCACTGATAATGGCAGCAGCACATATGGGATACAATGCAGCTAAAGTACTTGATCCAGCAACCGTACTGTTGAAAAACACGTAAAAAGACAACCATAATTGATTGAACAAGCGATCTTTCAGCGACTTTGAGTCTCAATCTGACAGGCACCATCAGGCTGGATGATCAGCCTAGTCTGTCCATGCCTGGCCGTACTTCGCCAATCCGTACCACTTGCATCATAGGCTGCCAAGACACTGGGATGTGGATGACCATACCGGTTGCGATAACCGTTAGCGATTAATACCAACCGGGGTTGTACCGAGTGCAATAAAGCTGGACCTGATGAACTGTTGCTACCATGATGAGGCGCTAATAAAATATCACTATTTAGGGATACTCCCAAACGCCTTACTAAGGCTTGCTCACCTGCCCGAAGAATATCGCCAGGGAGCAGTAGACGCTGTCCCCAAACCTCAATCTGCACCACACAAGAACGGTTATTGCCGTGCCATTTTGATCCAGTGAGTTGCCAGGAACGTAATTTTACAACACCTACTGTTTGCCACTGACCATGGCCACAGATATCCCAGCGAGATGTTCCAGATGATTGTTGTAACCAACCAGCACCTGGTAACCGATCAGGCAATATCATCCAATCTACCGGCATTTGTGCTAATAGAGGCAACAAACCACCACTGTGATCCCGATCCCAATGACTGATATAAAGACGTGCCAACTGTTTGACACCAACGGCTCGTAGTTCAGGCAATACCACCGCATCGACTAAGTTAAAGCCACTAGCAAACCGATCACCAAGATCATAGAGGATATGTTTATCTGCTTGAGCAATCCAGACACTTAAGCCCTGTCCAACATCAAATAAAGTGATACTCACCGTATCATATTGACTACTATGTTGGGCTGACCAACTGGATAACAGGCCTTGAGGCCATAATAATGTTACAACTAGAGCCAATAGTAATGGTGGCTAGTACCGTAGCAATAATAATAGGCCACTGAGCAGCAGCAATGCTGCTCAGTGCCAGCTATTGAGTGGTACCCATTGCATAGCACTCCAAGGCCAAGCTACCACAGTTTGCAACAAGGACCATAAGCTCTCTAACAAACCATTGAACAAATCATACCCACAGTGGGGTAATCCAAGCACAAGATCCAATAGGCTGAATAGCAAGACCACTGGCAATATAAAAATGCTAAATACTGGAACCAGCCAAATATTAATCAAGGGCGCTACTAGACTAACATAGCCCGTAGTGAAGCCAGTGATAGGAGCCACCAACAAAGCCAGAGCTAATTGAGCTCGCAACAAAGCCTGTAACCGCTGTCTTAATCGTTGTTTACCACGGGCTGCCCAACTGAGTCCGAGCACCATGACTGCATCATAAGATAACCATAGCCCCAAACTGAAAATACTTTCAGGCTGGGTTGCAAAAGTCAGCAAAAAAGCTAGCCCCAGTCGGCGTATAAAACCGATTTATAACCCCCAGAGCCCCCCCCCATAAGAGACATACCAGCATTATCATTGCCCGTTGGATGGGGATAGCAAAATCAGCTAAAGCGGTATAGATTAGGCCAACCAGGCACGCTACCAGAGCTGCTAAACGTAATCCTACCTGGGATTGGCATCCCAAACGACGCACCAAAACAAGTACTAAGCCGTAGCTTTCCAAAGCTACCAAACCGATGTGCAATCCTGAAATAACCAGTAAATGACTGGTGCCAGTTGCATTCACAACCTGCCAATGAGATTGTTCCAGGCCACGTCTTTCACCCAGGGTCAGAGCCTGCCACAAAGCCTTACTGGTAACTGACAAGGGTCGGTTATCGATTGCATTTGCTAACTGTTCTCGGGCCGTTGCCAGCCATCGCTGCGGTTCAGTCAGACACGCCTGTTTCTCCATTGGCTGCCATTGCTTAATTACCCCCTTAGCTCCGATGCCGTGGCGTAATGCCCAAGCTCGATAGTCAAAACTTTGAGGATTACCATAAGACCGAGGTTGCTTTAACCTTACCTGGACACTGAGCCAATAGCCTACATCAGTCTCTGGTAATTGGGCATCAGCAGTACCGTAGTAAAAGTAACTGAGTTGCAAGTCAGCATTGAAATAATGTGCCATGGGGCTGGTCTGAGTATCTGGCTGGCTGACTGTTCTGGGCTAACCGATTACTTGTCAGGCACAAGCAAACGACCAGTGTGACAACTATTACCCACAAGGGCAATGCCAACCAACCCAGCAGCCAGGCAGATAGCAGTATCACTATACGTGGCTGCATGAATTCAATCGTTGCGTTACCAACATAAATACCATCCTTGGATTAAACTGTCCTATTAGGCATAATAGCAGATGAATTAACTTGGTTTATTTAAGTGCCTGAAAAATATATCCATGCCACGTAAATTATTTAAACGGTTCAGTCCAGAACCAAAGCAATTACGCCAGCACCAACACTTGAAATGGTTGGGTCAAGTGCTGCATGAACCCTATCTATGGTCATTTGGAAGAAAAAATATAGCCCGGGCTTTCTTTATCGGCTTATTTTGCTGCATGTTACCGATACCATTCCAAATGGTATTGGCAGTGGTGCTATGCATATCGTGGCAAGCCAATTTGCCTATTGCCATAGGCCTAGTATGGATTAGTAACCCGATCACTATGCCAGCTATCCTGTATATAAATTATAAATTTGGCAACTGGTTATTAAACCTGTCAGCACAGGATCATCAGTTTATATTTTCTCTGCAATGGCTCACGCAACAAATTGAACACATCTGGCAACCCATATTGCTTGGATCCATTATTTCGGGAATAGTAGTGGGGATATGCAGCTATGCAATAGTGCATTTGTTATGGATCTGGCGTATTCGACGTACCTGGAAAAAACGCCACCAACGTTGAATATATACAAACAGTTTCACTGACAACTTAGGGAAAAACACTTACTTTTAAAAGAATGGCGTGACTTTGATGAACATCAGCCTGACCAGTTCAAGATATTATTTCTGAACATCA
Organism: uncultured Pseudomonadales bacterium; assembly: GCA_943787595.1. Taxonomy (GTDB): domain Bacteria; phylum Pseudomonadota; class Gammaproteobacteria; order Pseudomonadales; family Balneatricaceae; genus CALSNA01. Next base: position 170,172 of record CALSNA010000004.1, on the reverse strand, counting down.
CCCAGCACTACAAAACGCCATAGCCGATCTTGGCCACGGCGGATACCAATCCGGGTCGTGCATTGATGAATGCAGGAATAGTTGTGATCCTCTAACCAAAGTGGGATATTGGGGTTGAAAATGGAGGCACCATTCAACGCCATTGGAATTCCCAAGGCCTGCACCAGTTTACCTGGCCCATCAGTTAATCCTTTGGCCGTTACTTTGACACCACGATTATATTGCATATGCGCCTGTCCCTGTAGCGGCTTCAATGCTCGGATTAATACAGCAGAGCCTTCACCTTTTTGGCCAGTAGCGATATTAAGACAGCGATGCATACCATAGATCAAATAAATATAAATGGTGCCTACAGTTCCAAACATAGGCTGATTACGAAGTGTCTGACGTCCACCAAAAGTATGGCTGGCAGGATCGTCCTCAGTATAAGCTTCCGTTTCCGTAATCATGCCAGTTAAGATAAAGTCTGCTGTTTTTAGACACAGCACCTTACCCAGTAAAAAAATTGCTATCTCTGAAGTCGAAAGATCAGGAAAATGATTGATGCGCGTCATCATATGAGCCTAGCTTTTCATACCTGTTTACTGCAAGTGCAATGATTCGTATTATAGCTGGTATACTAAGAGTGCGATTTGATTCGTTGTTGCCAATGCAATAATGAGCGAGTGGGCATATGGAAACAGGAAAAAACCTGTTCAAAAGTAAGCCCTTCATCGTCTTTTACTTTAAGGATATGTACTCTGAACTCACGTAAATAAACCGTCTAAACATTATGGCATAAATTAACTATTTATCCATAAATGACCAATCCGTCTACACTATCTTTGTTAACAAGTCTTTATCAAAAGAAATAAATCAATGGGTTTAAATTTGGTTAACCACACTGTTTAATTGCCGATTCATCACTATAAATCCACATATCAGCGACATATTATGACCAGTAATTATTTTCTATAACATGGGGTAAGGTTCGATCGATTTGGGAAATAATAGATTATAATTCAGCTGTGCCGATTCAGTTTGCAAGCAAGCCCTGCGGAATCAATACTAGCCCATGATGTGCAGCAGTCATGGCACAGTGACAGCCAACCCGACAGTTAAAACGGATTATTCCGAACCTTAGCAATGGAAATCAGATTTGAGCAACACCAACCCAAACCATAACAGTAAAAAGATTGGTACTGGCATGATAGTGTTAATGTGGCTACTAGTCATGGGGCTGTTAACCTATTTATTTGATGATTGGCTTGAACAGCAAACTAACCCCAACCAAGAAATTATCACCCGCACGGGCTTAAATGATTGGCGTGAAGTGGTGCTACAGCGCAATAAATATGGCCACTATCTGGCCACAGGCAAGATCAATGATCAAGATGTAGTTTTTTTGCTGGATACTGGTGCCACCACTGTGGCTATTCCCATGGCTTTAGCCCAACGTTTACGTCTACAGGCTGGTAGCCCTCAAACCATCAACACCGCTAATGGCGTAAGCTTGGCATACGCTACCCAATTAGCAAATGTCAGTATCGGTGTCATTAACATCACCGATGTCCCTGCCACCATCAGCCCGGGATTAGGCGGGGAATATGTGTTACTGGGCATGTCATTTCTGAAACATATCAACTTTAGCCAACGTGCTGACATCCTGATTCTAAGGCAGGCTGCACCATAAGGAAATGTTACGTAAAATCGTACCAATACAGTGAATCAGCCATTGTTAAATGCAGCAACCTTGTAACAATTAACATAAAACTATACCATCAAATTACAGATTTTTTTAACATAGGAATTCATGCATGAACCAAACCCCCATCCACTCATCAGCAATTCGTAGCACTCGTGGACAAGGCAAGCGCTACGATTCTATTCTGGATACTGTGGGCAATACACCTGTCATCCGAGTCAATAATTTAGCTCCCGAACATGTCTCCCTATACGTGAAGGCCGAATATTTTAATCCGGCTGCATCAATCAAAGATCGTCTGGCCTTGAATATTATCGAAGCTGCCGAGCGCAATGGCAGTCTGCATCCAGGTCAGACTGTAGTGGAAGCAACCAGTGGCAATACCGGAATTGGTTTGGCAATGGTGTGCGCTGCCAAGGGTTATCCCCTGGTCGTCGTCATGTCAGAGAGCTTTTCCATTGAGCGCCGTAAGTTGATCCGCTTTCTGGGTGCCAAAGTGATATTAACACCACGGTCTGAAAAAGCCGTCGGGATGTACAACAAAGCCGCAGAGCTAGCCCAGGCAAAAGGCTGGTTTCTAGCTAGCCAGTTTGAAACCAACGCTAATGCCGATATTCATGAGAACACCACTGCTCAGGAGATCATGGCCGATTTTACTGGCGAACGACTGGATTACTGGATTACTGGCTACGGTACTGGAGGTACTGTATCTGGGGTCGCTCGAGTACTGCGGCAGAAGCGGCCGGACACACGTATTGTATTGAGTGAACCAGACAACGCTGCGTTACTAAGCAGTGGTATTGCCCAGCAACGCACTGTCGACCATAAGCCATCCAGCAGCCATCCAGCCTGGCAACCCCACTTAATTCAGGGCTGGACACCGGATTTTATCCCCTATGTACTGCAGGAAGCTGTAGATAATCAGTTTTATGATGAGTTGATCCCAGTATCATCACAAGAAGGTATGCAATGGTCTCAACAACTGGCTCGCAAAGAAGGTATTATCACGGGTATTTCAGGGGGTTCAACCTTCGCTGTCGCCATGCAGGTTGCTGAGCAAGCTACTCCTGGTTCCGTGTTGCTGTGCATGCTTGCTGATACTGGAGAGCGTTACTTGAGCTCCCCACTTTTTGCAACCATTGATACAGATATGGATCAACAGGAAAAGGATATCTCTTACTCCACACCCGGTTACCACATGCCTTAGGCCACAGATCCAAGCACGTCTGTTGCTTGGTATGACTGATCAGTCATACCAAGCAATCGCCATATGTGTCAAACCACTGCTGCCATACACAAACCATCCTGGTCAACCGCCAATAATTGAGTTCCCATAATCCATTGCTCCATCCAATCCAGTCAGTCCAGTCCTATCCTAAACTCCACGCCTCACCCGATACGCTACGATGATTGACGCTAACTAAATAGTCCTGCCGCAGGTGATCCAGACCAACACTTTCCGATGAATCCAAAACGGCATCAAAAATTGCCATAGCTTGCACCAATTGCTGCACCTGACCAGCCAGCAATACTGCCTTATCACGGCTGCTAAATGCTGCCACATGAGCATTGATCTCCTCACTATCACGATACCAATCCCTAAAGGTGATGCGCTCATCTCCATGCAATATACGCATAACCAGATCGTCACCATTTTGCTCAAACCATAACCACTGCCGGTCTACATCAATGTCAAATACCGCCGCCCCTGTCACACCCTTTGCTGAACTACCCTCAAACAAGTCTCGGCCATCGCCCCGACCAAATTTGTACACATCATGACCTCGACTAGCCAGTAAGTGGTCGTCACCTCCCGCACCAGTAATCACGTCATCACCGTTCCCTCCATGCAGCGTATCAGCACCCAAACCACCATACAACAACTCTGCCTGGTCACTTCCAAGGACAATATCATCGCCTCCAAAACCATACAGCGACTGCGCCATACCGTTACCCTGGATTACGTCATTCCTTGCACAACCATACAATACTGCTATATCAGCATCGTATGTTGCCACAGTGTCCTGTATGTGGCTTAACTCAAACTGAATACCGTGGGAAAAGCCCAGCTTTTCGACACGCTGATTTTGTGATTGCCAATTTTTAATACGAATACAGTCAGTCAACTTTTCCAACGGTGTGCTGGCCAAATTAGCCCCACGGACATAAATCAATAAATCAGCCTGATCTGGCCGAATTACTAAGTCTGCAATATCGATCCCCCTCCCAAAGAGCAGTTGATCTACCCCACCACAATCGCTGAGTATGTCATGCCCATCACCACGGTTGAACCAATAGCTATCATCACCCAGACCTCCATCAAGCAGATCATAACCTTGCCCTCCTTGCAGCACGTCATCACCTGCCTAGCTTTGTAAAACATCATCCCCAGATTCACCCAGCAGCCAATCATTACCACCACTACTGTCCAACCGGTCTGCACCTGTACCTGCCCAAAAGATATAGTCAGTATCAGAACGGGAACCCCAAATCAAATCATCAGCCACACCTGCCAGCACTTGCTCTACAGCCAGGTTATCCACAGACTGTGCAAACCGGACCTCACCTATGAGCACCAGTCGATCGATACCTGATCCCCCATCAATCTGTCCGCCATCCAGGTCAGCCTGATCCATATACAGGGTATCGTCCCCCGCACCACCGTTGAGCCAATCGTTTCCAGCACCACCTACTAAAGTATCAGCTCCCATATGGCCATTGAGACTATCATCGCCAGCACCCCCCATCAGTTCATCCATATCTACACCACCCAACAAACGATCATTCCCTGCACCAGCAAACATACAATCATTACCTTCACCGCCTATTAAGGTATCTGAGGCCATATGACCCCTTAAGCTATCGTTCCCAGCGCCCCCAACGACACTATCTTGATGATCCACGTACAGCAAGTCATCACCCGCACCTGCATGCAGTTGGTCTGCCCCTGCACCACCACACAGCACATCATCTCCAGCACCACTGGACAGATTGTCATGACCATCACCACCATACAGATGATCATCACCCATCCCGGTGCTCAACACATCATCACCACCCTGACCACGGAATGTGTAATCCACATCGTCCAGATAGACCATACCCAGATCAGTATAAATCGGTACCTGTGGGGCTATGCATGGGCGCTTCTCACCACCAGTATCCGGCCCCTGCACATGCACCTGCAAAACCGCACCACCACAACGCTCAAAGAACTCAACACGCAGCGTATGCTGCCCTGCCACTAGATGCATCTCACCTTGTCGTTCTCGCGCTGCATGCAAGCCATCATTGTCAACCACTGCCCAATCATCAATGTACAATTTGCTGCCATCATCTGATGTAGTGAAGAAAGTGTATTGACCACACTGCGTAATGGTAATCTGCCCGGTAAACACCATCCCAATGCCCTCATCCCGAATGCGGTGAGACAGATCAATAGTTTCACTGTAACCACTTTTCACTGCCGCTAAAGTGCTGAAATCTGGCAGTTGATCCCAATCCCCTTCATAATATTGATAGTGAAAGCCAGAGCGGGTGTGTCTGGCCCCAGTGATTACATCATCACCGTCACCAGCACTCACCTGTTCAAAGTCGATGGCCGATACATCAAGACTTATCCCTGTATGATCCATGAGTATTAAATGATCTACTCCAGCACCACCATTGATCAGATTAGTATTGACGACATCCTGTACCATAACCTGAACGGTATCATGGCCGCTGCCACTCCAGATAATATTTGTCTGGCTTAGGTGGCCAATAATATCATCGTCAGCATCACTGCCAATTTGCACATAGTGATCTGTATGCACTTGTAAAGATGGATACACACCAACAGTTTGATCGTCACGCAGAGTATCTATACTTACCGTCAGGCCATTAGCTAATTCAATGTACTCAATGTTGTCATTGACGATGATTATTTGATCATCATGGCCGGTAATACTATCAGGATTGGCTATATTAAGAATAAGATCATTGCCTACACGAGATCTAGTGATATCAGTGATCGTAATACTACCGTCAAATTTGATGGTATCATTATCAATATTGTCAGTTTTTGTTACATCAATGGTATATGCTTCTGTTTGCCAAGCACGTACATCTACATGTCGAAACCAATCGTTCCACACAGGGTCCCATATTCGATCCAAAACCTGCAAAACCTCTCGAGTGCGAATCTCCTGAGTCACATAATGCTCATCAAAAATATCTCTTTCGCCACTCTGAGCACTGCGGCTAAATACATAGGTATCGTTACCACGGCCACCAATCAGGATATCCTGATAATCTGATCCAGTTAATATATCCTGTCCCCCTGCCCTAGCAATGCAGTTGCATGGTTGTGGCAGCGATCAGGTTATCATCTTTATTGGAGCCTGTGTTGAAATCCTGTATGAGTCCCATATGCAGCTTCAGGCCATCCTGAAACTGCAATGTTTCAATGGAGATACTGTTATCGACTAAGTTATTCCCCAATTCACCATCTTGTCTGGCCATATTTTTAATGACGAATATGAGTGGTATCATCAGCTTGAATCCTGGCATGACCAGTATGTAATGCCAATTTACCATGATGTGTATCGGGACCTTGGAAATGCACCTGCTGCACTTCTCCACCGCCCTTTTCAAAAAATTCCACCCGCACCCGATGCTGTCCTGCAGATAAGGCCACAATCCCTTGGCATTCTTGCGCACCGTGTAAACCATCGTTGTCAACTACAGTCAGGTCATCAATATAAAGTTTGCTGCCATCATCCGACGTGGTAAAAAAGGTGTATTGGCCACCTTGTGTAATGGTGATCTGCCCATCAAACACCACCCCAATGCCCTCGTCCCGAGTGCGATGGTGCAAATCAATGGTCTCACTATAACCACTTTTTACTGATGTTAAGGTGCTAAAATCCGGCAATAGCTCCCAATAGCCTTCATAATAGGCATACTGAAAGCCTGTGCGGCTACTACGGGTCTGAGTTGTAATGACCAGGTCATCTGCTGCATTCTTACTGATATTCAAGTCATCAATGGTTATGCCTTGGACATGCAGGGTGTCCTGCCCACCACTGACCTGGCGAATTTTTTCCACAGCAACAGTATATTCGTAAGCGCCAAATTGGGTATCTTTAAACAAATGTTCCCACAAATTCCAATTTGAAGCTTGTCGCGTTTCGTGAACAATGTAGGTTTCAACAGCAATATCCTGAATATATACTGTTCCATCTCCTGCTTTAATCCAATAATGATCGTCACCACGCCCACCGTCAATTTGGGTTATGGGTTGTGGTATCGACGGTGCCAGCCAATGCCGCATCCGCTGCACCGTTGACTCTGGTGACATTGCGCATCCGCAGCATCCAGCACTTGATCTGGTTGGGTATCAAAGAGGGTAGCCAGCGCGTCCAGATCGGTATCTGTGGCGTCAGTCCACTGGGCAAAGGCAATTTCCCTAGCGTGGGTAACTTGACCATCGGGATTGAAGTTCCCTTCACTATCCAGGTCAAAAACCAATAGCGCATCACCAGGCGCAATCCAGGCACTAGCTTCACGGTAGTGATCATGATTCCAGTCAAAGTTGGTTGCTGACCAGTGCAACTGGTTCACGTTGACGCCGTTGCCGTCCATATCAATCAAAACTGGTTTGCCCGTCTTTCTGGAGCTGCCACCGCCAGAGCTACTACCAGGTTTTGGTGATGGTGAAGGGCTGGGTGTGGTATAGCCAAACCACCCTAAATAAGTACCATCCGATGCATAACGGTATCCCGAAGGTGCGGTATGGAGTGTGCCATTGCCATCGGTATAAGTAACGGGTTTTTTGCCACCGTTATTCCAACTGCAAACGCTGGAATTGGCCATTGCCACTGCGTTATGCGCATCTGCTATAGCAGTTTGTGTTTGTTCAATAGCGGTCTGTGTTGCCACTGACTGGGTGTCTGTTTGCAGCTTTAGTGTAGCAACTGTGGCAGCGCCCTACTGGGCTTGTTCATAAGCAGTGTACGCTGCGTCAGCCTGCTGATACGCCTGACCCAGAGCCGTATAGTGGTTGGCAGCCGAAGTAATGGCTTGTTGCGTGCGTTCGGCAGCGGCAGCGGCTGCAGCGGCACCAACCATCTGCTGCAATCGGGTAACTTGCATACTGGTTTGTTGTGCTACTTGTTGTGCCTCAGCAGCTGTATTTCGAGCTTGCTCAGCAGCGGCTTGGACAGCCTTAGCTTTAGCGCGTAGAGCTTGAATAAAGCGAGTTGCGATGCTATACAGTGAACCTAGGCAGTAGTGGCATATTGGTGGGCCTGAATGCCATCATCGACATGATCAGTCATTTGGCGAATTATGTCAGTAGCGCGGTCTGCATGTTGCAGTTGGTTCTGGGCAGTAGCCAAGGCGTTGGCAGCAGTGTTGAGGTCAGCCTGGATAGTGGTGTGGTGCTGTGCGGTTTGCTGGGCATGGTGGGTCAATTGTTGCTGTAAGGCCAAAATTTGTGCTTGAGCCTGGGTAGTTTCTGCTGTGGCTTGCGCAGCTTGGGCACGCTGTTTAAGGGCCTTTACAAAGTGGCCATCAACACCGTGTTCAGCGGCTTCAAGGGCGCTTTGATGGGCTTGACTGGCGCTTTGATGAGCTTGCTCTAGTGCTGCCTGAGCCGCCTGAGCAGCAGCTTGGGCTTGGTTGACTTGTTGGGCGATGGCGGTCTCAGTTTGGCTGGCTTGTTGCTAGGCCTCAGTTATGGTGTGCTGCGCAGCTTAGGTAACACGCTTTACCTCAGCGTGCTCTTGCAGACTCCCATGAGTACGGATAGCGATGATTTCTGCCGAGGTCAACGGACGACGACCAGGCCCATACCGTTGTACCAGGTAATCAATATGTGCCGCTGCTTGATGTTGTTCAGCAACATATCTGCCAGCTTTCAGCACAAGCTTGCCAGTTTGCCACCAAATATTCCTAATCTGCGGCTCCCACCAAGGCCTAGATGGCAACTCATTAGGCACTGCATTAATTGCTATTTCCTGACCCAAATGTTGGCCAAAGAGGGGGATTACCGAACCCCGTTCATTAATATTAACAAAGTTTTCACCAACTGCTGGTTCAGCAACATTGCTAAATACATCAGGGTATTGCTGTTTTAGTTTCTCTATATACTCGCCATAGCCCTGATTATTGGCAATGGCTTGTGCACCCGGGGCATCCAGTGCCATACCGTTAATATTAAAAGTATACGCTACCAATTGCGCCAACCCCCCGCCCTGGGAATGGCCAGTAGTGCTGAAAGTAGTTACAATTAGTTTATCTCTTCTTGTTGCTTTATTAGCAGCATCAATCATTTTTGCAGCATATTCCAACACCTGCTTTGCCTGACCTTCCAAAGCACCGGTGACAAAGGCGATATCGTCATCAAAATCAGCTCTGTCATTGGTTCCGGCAATGGCAATGACCACATGGTTAGCATACTGCTGATTGGTATAACTCTGCATTTGCAGACCATTTTCGGAAGTTAAATCCGTGTTGTCTATCAGTTTACCAGTAGCCTTCCAACCGTTTGTTGAATAGCCCCTATCCTCCCTATCTTTGTATATATCACCAGCAAGCATAGCATGTTCAGCAATACCCGGCTGAGTGGTTTGATGCACTTGATTCATGGTTATTCTCCTCCTTGAGTGGTGGTGCTAAGACGTTGCTTAAGCTCCTGAAACACACTGCTGGGCTCGTAGGCCGCTGCATCATAGGCGAATATACGTTGCATAAAACTATTGGGAATCTCAATCTTGTGGGCTACAGCCTCACTTGCTGGATCAACTGCGCCATCAGGATAAAATTGAGGCTGATAGATATGGGCTTTTAAGTGCCTGACGCGGCCAAAGGCACCACAGGTGGTAGCCCCACTAAAATACTCCAGCCCCTGGTAAATATCCCGGTCAAATTCCAGCATAAAGAAACTGCCCATGATGTTGTTGCCAGTAATACCAGATCGGTGACCAACATCATCCAATCCTACATGATAGTGCTGGCCACGCTGGGCTAATTTACTTAGATATCCAGGCTTGTCGTTAGCATATTGTGACTTCAAGAATTCGCTTGACTTGCGGCCATAGTAACTTTCATATTGGGTGGTGGTATTCCAGGGCAGGGCAGCACTGTCCGGAACATAAAAATCCAGTACACAGGCGGAGGATGGACGGCAGGTTTCCTGCTCACCAAAGTAGCCGCAGCTAATGCCAAATACATCCCAATCAATGCGGTAAGCGACTGCCTCGGCACCGTTCAGATCGTCATCAACCCATTCCTCTGGCATCCCAAAGCGTTTGGCAAAGGCCGAAGTATAAACCCAAATATTGGGGTCTTTACTGTAGGTGCCTGTTAATCTGGCTTACTGACGCCCAGCAGCGGTAAAACGGGTTTCGTAGGTATCGGGGATTTGCTTGCGTTGGGCCTGGTGCTCCTTGCTCATATCAACCCAGGTATCCAGATCAATCTCTGTTTGATGGGTTTGACTGACTTGATCCTGATCCGTTGTACTGTCTGAACAAGCACCTAAGGATAATAAAAGCGATAGCAGCACTACTAGAATTGTATCTGTACGATGGAATAGTTGCATGTTGGTTCCTGCAGTGTTTAATGGTTTGAAAACTGATTCTTTGTGTAGAGCTATAGTCCACCAGCAGCCAAATCTGGGCTGTGGTCATTTACAACTGCACTGCATAGTTACCTCCTAGAGTGGTCAGCCCTAGCTTGCGGAAGAAAGCATCAGTTTGGCTAACACGAATGCCAGAGGTGGCATAAAAGACTATATAGGCAGCTTAGTTGTCTTTAGCCCATTGCCGGATTGCGTGTACCAGACGCAGGGCCAGTTTGCCACTGAGTAAGGTTTGCCGTAAATTCTGCTTGATATAGGTGATATTAACACTGACAATCAATCCGGATTGCGCAATAAAATATTTACCTAGGGTGCAGTACATAAAGCCAACCAGTTGCTGTTGGTATTCAGCGACCAGCCCCAGAGAAGAGGTATCAGCCTGTATACCTTCGGCAAATATATCGTTGAATTTTGTTTCGCTAAAGGTCAGATTACAGAACAAACTTTCCTCATGTTCTTGACGTCCCAATTCACATAACATGGCCCGATCACCTGATTGAGCTGGACGGATGCAGATAACACTGCTGTCTGGTTTTATAGTGTGGCAGGTTGTTTTAGTCATCGTGATCACCTTGATCTTGTCGATTTAAATCAGCATAAATGCCATTCTGTCGCACCAATTCAGTATGGGTACCTTGTTCTACCACCTGACCTTGCTCCAGAACCAGAATCTGGTCGGCATGTCGAATGGTGGATAAGCGATGGACAACAATCAATACCGTACGCCCCTGAGCCAGCTGCTTGAGATTATTCTGGAACCGACGTTCGCTGTCATAATCCAAAGCAGCGTTAGCTTCATCTAATATCAGAATCCGAGGATTAATGGCTAGAGCGCGGGCAATGGCGATACGTTGTTGTTGACCTCCGGAGAGGTTCGCACCTCGCTCTTCCAGCAAGGTATCGTAACCAGCTGGCTGTCGTAGGATAAACTCATGTGCTCCAGCCAGTTTCGCATGGTAAATAACTTCGTTCATGGTCATGGCTGGATTGGATAAAGCGATATTATCACGCACCGTGCGGTTAAAGAGAATATGGTCTTGCAAGACCACACCAATTTGCCGCCGTAGCCAGGCCGGATCCATCAGACTGATATCAATGCCGTCAATCAGTACGCGCCCTTGCTCAGGCACATGCAGACGTTGTACCAGTTTAGTAATGGTGGATTTCCCAGAGCCAGAGCGTCCCACAAGGCCTACTGTTTGGCCTTGATTGATGCGTAGTGAAACCTAGCGCAATATTTCTGCTTCGTTAACACGATACCGGAAGGTGACATCCTGCAAGGTAATACTACCTTGGATAGAGGTCAGGTTTTCTGGTGCTGAGGTTGCTGTAAACTCAGTTTGAGTATTGAGGATATCTCCCAGCCGTTGGACGGATATACGAAATTGCTGAAATTCCTGCCACAATTGCGCTAACCGAATCAAGGGCTGGCTCACCTGAACGGCCAGCATATTGAAGGCTACCAGTTGCCCTACATTCAGTTCATGGGCCATCACTTGCGTGGCACCCACCCACAAAATGATGGCCATGGTGACCTTGTTAATCAACATCACCATCTGGGAACCAAATGCGCCCAGCACGATGGTGCGAAATGAAGCTTTGACATAGGCCGCTAGGTTTTCGTCCCAGCGGTTGCGCATTTGTGGCTCTAACGCCATAGCTTTGAGAGTTTCTGCACCAGCGATATTTTCCACCAGAAAAGCCTAGTTGGTGGCACTGCGGTAAAAACGTTCTTCCACGCGCCGGCGTAGTTCTGGAGTAATCAACAGGGAACGCAGGAGGTAGCAAGGAATGGAGGCCAATACAATTAACGTGAGAGTAGGCGAGAATAGTCACATAACCCAAAAGAAGACCAAGGTAAAAAATAGATCAATGACCACCGTCAAGGCTGAACTAGTGAGAAAGTCACGTATAGTATCTAGTTCACTAACCCGGGCTACCGTTTGGCCGGTAGGGCGCTGGTCGAAATAAGTCATGGGCAATGCCAATAGATGACGAAATAGCTGGCTGCCCAACTGCACATCCACGCGACTAGTCGTGTGAGAGAAGATGTAAGTGCGCAAAAATCCCAATATTACTTCAAATACCGTTAGTCCAATTAAGCCCACCAGTAGCACATCCAAGGTGGTGATACCCTGATGCACCAATACTTTGTCAATAATCACCTGAAAAAACAATGGGGTAATCAGGCCGAACACTTGCAGGCAACAGGAAGCCAACAGCACTTCACCGAACAATCGCCTGTATTTGAGCATGACTGGTAAAAACCAGCACAAGCCAAATTTCAGTTCTGTAGCTGTCTTACTGGCGCAACGAGCCAACAATACCAGGTTGCCATTGTATAGGGTCTCAAAGGTGGCTGTTGTCAATTGCTGTGGGGGTTGTCCAGCCTGTTGCACCAAGACTTGCTCAGCAGTGCACCGTGCCAAGATTACAAAAGATCCGTCGTTATATTGCACGATAGCTGGCAGCAGGAGTTTTGCCAGTTGCTTGATTGTTGCGGTGACTGCCTTGGCCTTGAGTTCGTACCTACGTGCCGCCTTGACCAGACCTAACAGGTCTAACTGGCCGTTTGGGTTGGCAAAGTCATGCTGAATCTGCTGTGCTTCAGCACGCATGTCAAAAATAGAAAGCAAGAGGCTCAGACACCAGGAGCCGGTATCCAACGGAGCTACGTGTGGCACAAATGCCGATTGGGTATGATTACGCAATTCGGGGTGTACTGTATTACCCGTCATTCTTGGCCAAAGTGTTGAATATAATAAAACTATAGACCTTTCTCTTAATTTTTCAAAATTATTTAAAAAGTAATTTTTTAATCTCAGTGACTGTGGCAGGCAAGATATATAACTAATTACTGAAAAAGTGGCAAAGGCTTAAAACGCAAGGAGCCGCTCAGATTAAGACATCATCTACTATACTTAGGCTAAGATCGCATGACTTAGGTTGGATCAAACCAGATTTAACACGCATATGTGCAGGTAATATCTAACCCAATCAGTGCTAGCCAGGATTAGTGAAAACAGGCCAGGGCCTGAATATATCCGGAGAAACAAGATCATGGACGCTCATTTTAAATTAGCTCCAACCGTGCAATTACAGGATCAGTTTGAATTTTTGCCTGGTGCACTGGAGGTGCTGGAATCGCTGCTAGCGCCCTTTGGTCGCATAATTGCGGGTACGATTGCTATGTTTTTTGTCTTGGGTATTATTTGGGCTTGGTGGGGTTTAGTAGATGTAGTGGTAATTGCGCAGGGCCAAATAGTGCCAACCGGACAGGTCAAAGTTGTACAACCTCTGGAGACTGGAGTTGTCAAAGCCATTCATGTTCGGGAGGGGCAGACAGTACAGGCAGGGGAGCTGTTGATTGAGCTAGACCCGACTGAAAGCAAAGCTAATATAGACACACTGCATTTTGATCTGCAGCAAGCACAACTGGATGCAGCCGCAGCACTGCTAGCGCAAGATCCAGCCAAACACTTTACTGCACCACAGGATATTGCCACCCAGTTGATTAAGACCACTCGCAATTTACTGACAGATGAGGTGCATCTACATCAAGCAACTCTGGCTGGCATTGCCGCCCAAATAGACAATGCCAAAGCAACTATTTGGGTTACTGCTATAGAACAGTGGAAACTGGCACAAACCTTGCCCTTAATCAAAGAACAGTTGGCTGATCAGGAAAGCTTACTGGCCGATGGCATTGCTCAAAAACCTATGGTTCTATCCCTGCGTCAAAAAGCGCTTGAACAACAAGCCGCCCTAAATAATACAGTAGAAAACCAATCTCGAAGTAAGGCTGATATTGCTGCCCTTGAAGCGCGCCGGACAGAGTTAGTTGCCAACTTTAGATTCCAGGCCGACGACGTCAAGAGGCATTGCGAAAGGTGGCCACCCTTGAAAAAGGAACAACAGCGCCAACGTTACCGTCAATTGACTGCACCTGTTGCCGGTCGTGTGCATCAGTTAATGGTGCACACGGTTGGTGCAGTAGTCAATTCAGCTCAGCAATTGTTGACGATTGTACCAGATTATGCACCTTTACAACTTGAAACCATAATTCTCAATAAGGATATCGGTTTTGTTACAATAGGCTAGGAAGTGGCAATCAATCTGGAGGCATTTCCCTTCACCCGTTATGGTACGCTGGCAGGTCAGATGCTGTCATTAGGCGACGCTGCCATCATTGATGAGTCTTTGGGGCCAGTCTATAAAGCCCGGATTGCACTGGATCAGCAAGTAATTGTGATTGATGGGCAGACCATTGCGCTATCTCCAAGCATGAGTGCATTAGCTGAAATTAAAACTGATCAACGTCGGATTATTGATTTCTTTATTTCACCAGTGTTGCGTTATCGAGATGAAGCATTTCGAGAGCGTTAAATATCCATTATAGTATCTGGCCATTATTGATTACAGTACATTTATTCCCATACATAACAATACATACTGCTGTGGATATGATGTATAGGGTTTCCAAGAGAATTATGGAATATCCAAAAAAGATAAACTTCTTTAAATATTCCATAATCTAATTTTTTTAGCATTATTGCCTTAAAAAATTAGATTATGAACGGTTTGTACCTTTTAAACATCCAAAGTCCATTAATGGTATTTTCAGATTTCACTGTTGTTTCATCAGGTTCTGAGTTCATCTTGGTATAACTAAAGTCTGCTTTGATTAATGTTTGTGCTCTTCTGGGTAGTAAGGCGCTATAGCTGCAATACTCGCTTTCAGTTCGTTTGCATACTTAATATCCACATTCTGTTTAGCCTTCATAGCCGCAACAATAACCCGATGATGTTTGATTAGACGTGAAGTATAATTTTGCTGCGTTGACTTCACACGCTGTGTGAGAAAATAATCACTTATCGTATCAATGATATTTTGAGCATGTTTTTCTTTATTTATAACCCACCGGACGGATTGGTTTTGAGACTGTGCATCATGATTATTTGACAATTCAGCAATTTTCGCAGCTGCTTTATACACGGTATTACTATCTTCAAGCATTAGTTTAATACGGGCATAATCATCATAGATACCACATGGAACCTGACAATGCGCCTGCAATTGTGGTGACGTTACCATTAAGAAAACGGTAGCCAGTAGCATTAATTTTTTAAGATATTTAATCATTATTTTCCCTCTAGTTTTGTTAACATGATTTTTCATTAATTCGATTATGTTGTCGGTTTTTAGTAGAAACTTACCCTTAGTGATAGATGGATATGGCACAATCTTTTTGTTATATAAAATATTTTTATAAGCTAGGATATTAACATCATCACAAGCAAAATAAAATTTTACTCGGCTATCATTACGCGTGTCCGCGAGGTGAGCGAACCAAACCTAAAAATTTGATCTAGGATGATGGATAATGGCAAGTCATGGTTGGAATATTTATAATTGGAGAAGCAGTGTAGACACATTTTTCGTTAAGGGCAAGTGGTGCCACGCTAGATGTAGCTTGTGTCAATATAACTAAATCAATACTGAGATGCGCCTCCACCATATTGTATCATCCGCTTATCAGCGTTGGCCTGAATACCTTTGGGATTGGCTTTAAACCTCCATCAAGCTGTTAGATGAGCTATTCATCAACATAAATAGAGATTGAATTTACTAATGATTGCGAAAAAATCGAACACTATTTATAAGCATCGGTATGATAAAAGTCAAAAGCTTGATAGCACATAGCGCGAGGTGTGATCTGTCAATGTCCATAATAGCTCGCGCCGAGCGGATGAGATAATAGAATCTAACTGGATGGTTTAAAATGTAATTCCAACTCGTTTTGCCAATCGACTAACTTTTGCCAACGGTTGACAATTAAGCAAAATAATTCAGCAGTTTTTTCTACATCGTAGCAAGCTGAATGAGCATATTGATTACTGAAGTCGATACCAGCCTGCCGACAGGCTTTGGCAAGTACTGTTTGGCCATATGCCAAGCCAGATAAAGTCGCTGTATCAAAACTAGAAAAAGGATGGAATGGATTACGCTTAGAGGCACAGCGTTCGGCTGCAGCGTGTACGAAACCAAGATCAAATGCACTGTTATGGCCTACCAGGATGGCCCGTTTACAACGATTAGCTTTAACTGCTTTACGAATTGGCCTAAAGATGGTGTCCAGAGCGATAGCTTCAGGTAGAGCCTGACGTTTTGGATCAAATGGATCTATGCCAGTAAACTCCAGTGCTGCGGGCTCTAAATTGGCACCAGCAAAAGGTATCACTTTGCAATCGATGGCTGGATGAGTAAAAACCTCACCATAATCATCCATATCGATAATGACCGCAGCTATTTCCAGCAGAGCATCAGTGTGACTATTGAATCCGGCAGTTTCAACATCGACCGCTACAGGCAAATAACCTCGAAAACGTTCCGATATCACAAGATGGCCTCCTTAAGATACTCATCAGGACACGTCATGTAAATGCAATGCATTTGCCGAAGGTAGTTTATAAAGTAAACCATTTTAGTCATATTTCACGTTATTCCAAAAGCACGGTTGCACTGGTTTGATATCAAATTTTTTACGACATTATGTATTACATAATAACCTATCTTGGTTGCTAAAAGACTAATTTCCAAATCCGCCATAGGATGTCTAGGCTAGTTGCCAATCGAGCGTTTCTCCAGCCCCTAGAGGAATGATAGTTTGATCAGCATAATCAAGTTGGCTAGGAATCTGCCAAGGCTTTTTGACCAGAGTAATAGTGCTCTCGTTGCGATGCAAACCATAGTAATCCGCTCCAAAATGGCTGGCAAACCCTTCCAGCTTATCCATTGCCTGCAGCTGGTCAAAGACCTGAGCATACAACTCTATGGCAGCAAGTGCTGAATAACAGCCCGCACAGCCACAGGCATTTTCCTTGGCGTTACGGGCATGAGGTGCTGAATCCGTGCCCAAAAAAAACTTTGGGTTGCCACTGATAGCAGCTTGTTGCAACGCCAGTTGGTGGTGATTATGCTTGAGAATCGGTAAACAGTATAAATGCGGCTTGATGCCACCAGAAAGCAAATGATTACGGTTGTATAGTAGATGTTGTGGTGTAATGGTAGCAGCAACCCGGGTATCAGCCTGGATGACAAATTCCACTGCATCTTGCGTAGTAATATGTTCAAATACTACCTTGAGATTCGTAAAGCGCTCTAGCAACGGCTTTAACTGCTCATCAATAAAATATTTCTCACGGTCAAAGATATCAGTTTCAGCAGTTGTTACCTCACCATGAACCAGCAGAGGCATATTCACTTCCTGCATGGCCTCAAGCACGTCGTAGGTTTTTTCAATAGCGGTTACACCGGCATTTGCATTCGTGGTAACTCCGGCAGGATAAAGTTTTACTGCCTGTATGCAACCACTTCGTTGGGCAGTAATTATTTCCTGTCGGTCCGTATGATCGGTTAGATAGAGCGTCATTAGTGGCTGAAGATTGGTCTTACAAGCCATGACGCGTTCATAATAAGCCATAGCCATAGCCGTATCGGTTACTGGTGGAACCAAATTAGGCATTACCATAGCGCGCTTGAACTGGCGAGCTGAGTCTGCCACAGTGCGGCTGAGAACATCACCATCACGCAGATGCAGATGCCAATCATCAGGAGTAGTAATGGTAACGAATCGCATGATTTTTGTTAGTTTTAATGAACTTAAACCAAAATATAACTTAGTTTAACAGGACTGTTGCATAAAGGCATGCGTGAATCGACTTTGCTATTAATACAGTTGGTCCAGACAATTAAATCTAGTTAAGCTGCGGCTGATGGCACACTAACATCACCACCATTGGCAATGGCTGATTTAGGTGGTTATAAAAGGGTATAATCAAACCCATTGGAAAAATCAATTCAACCCTTAAAGCCTGAATTAAACCGATGCTTTACCGAATAGCGAGTATCAAGGTATGTTCCAAGATGATTCAGCATTAAGGTTAAACTCAAATCTGAGGAACAGTGTCAAATGTTGCAAGTTAATAAAGTAGTACTGGCTTATTCTGGGGGACTTGATACTTCCGTTATTGTGAAGTGGCTGCAAGAAACATATGATTGTGAAGTGGTTACTTTTACCGCTGATCTGGGGCAAGGTGAGGAAGTTGAACCAGCTCGGGCCAAAGCCACAGCATTGGGGGTCAAGGAAATTTATATTGAAGACCTGCGGGAGCAATTTGTGGGTGATTTTGTATTTCCCATGTTTCGAGCCAATGCTGTATATGAAGGTGAGTACTTGTTGGGAACTGCTATTGCACGCCCACTGATTGCTAAGCGCTTGATCGAAATTGCCCATATCACCGAAGCTGATGCTATTGCTCATGGTGCTACGGGCAAGGGCAATGACCAGATTCGCTTTGAATTGGGTGCCTATGCTCTCAAACCAGGTATTCAGGTTATTGCACCCTGGCGTGAATGGCAGCTCAATTCCAGAGAAAGCCTTATGAACTACTGTATACAGCATGATATTGCAGTAGACTTTACCCGAAATAAAAAGGGTTCTCCCTATTCCATGGATGCTAATTTGTTGCACATCTCCTATGAAAGTGGTGTGCTTGAAGATCCCTGGACAGAACCTGAAGAGGATATGTGGCGCTGGACAGTCGCACCACAAGATGCGCCTGATGAACCTACCTATCTTGAACTAACCTATGCCAAAGGTGATATCGTTGCCATTGATAGTAACGCCATGAGTCCCGCTTCAGTGCTAACTTACCTAAATATGGTTGGTGGTGCCAATGGTATTGGTCGCCTGGATATCGTCGAAAACCGCTATGTCGGTATGAAATCAAGAGGTTGCTACGAAACACCCGGCGGTACCATTATGTTACGAGCTCACCGGGCTATTGAATCAATCACTCTGGATCGGGAAGCAATGCATCTGAAAGACGAGATCATGCCACGTTACGCCAAATTAATTTATAACGGTTACTGGTGGTCAGAGGAACGACAGATGATGCAGGCATTGATTGACCACTCGCAAGTCAATGCGAATGGTACAGTGCGACTAAAACTCTACAAAGGTAACATTGACGTGGTTGGACGTAAATCAGAAGATAGCCTGTTTGACGAAGTCATGGCCACTATGGAAGATGATGCTGGCGCCTATGACCCGCAAGATGCTGCTGGCTTCATTAAGCTGCATGCCTTACGCATGAGAATTGCAGCTAGCAAGGGCCGCAAGATGCCCAGTTAGTTCTAATCAACTGGATCAGTTAATCAAACTGAATGGTTTATAGCCAGCAGTCAATGTAATGCACAATGACTGCTATACCGCATTGGTTAGGTCATAAAGCCACATTAATGACAAAGCATGCTGATTGAATTCATACATACAGCATCAATATCGATTCGTCTTTTTAATTAGTTAAAACAGCGGGTTCACTGAACCCTTTCACAATCTTCACTGTTTCTCCATTATTTATCCGATTTTTTTCCATCATGATGGCGTTTAATAATAGGTAACGATCAATAGGAGTCGGTTATGCACTGTTTTATTCCATTTTCCGAACTAATAGTCGAGAAATATCCAGAATTACTAGAAGGTGGCCTAGTGCCATATAGCGAAGCATATCAACAATCTAATATTGCATATGAAATTATGCCGACTTCAATTGCACATAGTAAACTTGAAGATAAACCTGATTTAAGCCTTAATCAAAATGAATTGCAAAAAAATTGAACTAAATCGAAAAGGCAGTCTCTAAAAGATATAGTTAAATGGACTTTCTCAAACTTGCAGCAAATAGAAATCGTTAAGCCCTGTACAGATATCGCTTCCCCTTCGATATCACAGTCCAGGGTATTTTTTTGTCGGCAACACCTCATAGAAACGTTCTAAATAAAAACTAGACACCAGATAATAATGTCTAAACATTTTTATTCGTATAGCATGAAAAATGCAGACAAGCGTTCCTTCCATTATCAGAGCTCTGCTTGACTTCTAGTGACATATACAACTTCTGAAATATCTGCATTAATCACCACATTAACGATACCTTGAAGCAAATCATTATGAGTACAATATGTTAATTTTGATGATGCGCAAAAAAACTGATGAAACCTGGATCGCGCTACAATAACTTACTTGGGATCGATAGATCCACCGCAGGCACTGACCCATCCGGCCAAATCTGGGTGCTTGAGTAGTACTTCTGTGGTCTTTTCATGGCCAAGCTCAAAATTGTCAAGACAGACTGAGGCCTTTGCAATAAGCTCTGCCTGAGTAGATTTCCAGTTTTCCAGACGGGATTGCCCCTAAGGCGGTAATCTGACTAAAATAATCGGCCTAGTGGAATGTGAAGCAACAGTTAAATGAACCCAAGCTCTACTCTATCACCCAACATTTCGATTTAATCGAGTGATTTCGTTGTTGATCCTCTGTCTCTCTTACAACTTTGCGCATGACAACATTTTTAAGTCCTCGCCTATTGGGTTCAGATCAACTGGCCGGACTCACACCGCCTGCATCAGCCAACTCCTCAGTCCCTTCCGAGATATGATCAAGCAAAGGCCTCAGAGGTTGTTTTTCATGGTTATTAGCTGCAGGGCTGTGAATACTCTCAATACAACCGCTATATTGATAAGAGCAAAAACCAGATCAATAGAGATTCCTGGAATGCCTGAGTCAAGCGTAACGAGCTTGACCGGCATGGCTTGGACAGCAGATTTGGTACTGGTCAGTATCGGCAACTTACCTAATAATCAAGTTGCCATCAATGTTGACATTATCACTAATAATAGTATCTGTGGTGATCAATATAGACGGAGCTCTGTCACCAAATATATGGGCTAAAAGTATTAGGCCAGCATTTTCTATACAACGTGGAAATGACCGGATCAAAACAGGCACACTGAATATTTGTAACCATGGAATAGCTTGTCAGCCTTGCACCAGTTTTGGTCACAATAGCTTGGCAGTAAACAAATATGAATCAAGACAGCCCTTTATGGTGGGCATGATTGGGATAAGTAAGCGTGATCAATGACTCCAGAACCTTTAGCTTTGCCCAATACATACTTACCAAAAATATCTCTCCTAATCTGGCAATAGTGACTCACTCCAACACCAACTTAAAAGATTTTCTGTGGACAGCTACAACATAATCAATCCGCAGTGAACGTCAATGCCACGGAATTGATGCAATAACGCAACCCTGTGGGAACAGGACCATCAGGAAACACATGCCCCAAGTGAGCAGCACAACGGTAACATTGAACTTCAATACGATGCATACCCAAACTGGTATCCAGTTTTTCCACCACCACATCAGCTGCCAGAGGCTGGTAGAAACTTGGCCAGCCACAACCAGCATCAAATTTAGACTGACTGCTAAATAAAGCCTGACCACAACAACAACAGCAATGTTGACCTGCTTCAAAGTGTTGATCATATTGCCCACTACCAGGTGGCTCTGTGCCCTTAAGGCGGCATACCTGGTAAGCTTGAGGGCTAAGTTGAGCCTGCCATTGGGCATCAGTTTTACTGATTTTATCTTGTTCACACATACATCATCCCCATAAATTCACTTTGTGAGTCGTATCAAGCATATCATGGACAGATAGATTAGCCGATAAATGCCATGCATTTAATGTGTTGGTTACGCTTTTTTCAGGAAAATACAGATAACAGGTGTTATGCATCATCCAGACTAAAGCCCAAACCATTCATAAAATGCCGCCAACGGGGGTTTTTAAGCCCAGACACAGTGATATTAGACAATTCACGGCGTGTTGGATAGTGTTTTCGCTGGTAATCAAATGCTGCTGCAACCGTAATATCTGAGTGGTTCCTGCTAGCCTGATGCAGCGTATAACGCAAGCGGGCATCGTCTTCAACTAAGCTATATCCTGCATTACATGCTATACGCAAAATCTGTGCTAACCCTTCAGTTTCAGACACCTGCAAGCCAATCAGGGCAGGCTGGGGCATTAAATCAGCCAACTGTAACAAAGCTGTTTGTCCAAAGTGTTGACACAATTGTTTATAAATTATGGCAGTGCCACGCATCTTACCTTCTAAAGAATAACCTGCAATATGGGGTGTGGCAATTGCCAGATAGGGCAATATAGCCAAATCTATCTCGGGTTCAGAGCACCATACATCAAAGTAAACGTGTAAATCGCCTTGCTGTTCTAGTCGTTGTAATAAAGCAGCTTGATTAACTAATTCACCACGACCAGCATTTATTAAAGCTGTACCAGGACGAAGCAAGCCAAGCTTGCGGGCATTTAATAGTCCATCCGTAGGGTGTGAGCCAGTACGATCCAGCGGGGCATGTAAGCAAACAATGTCAGCTTGCTGCAGCAATTCATCTAGGCTGGCCAGGCCAGTTCGGCCCTGCTGTTGTAAGGGCGGATCATTCTGAATAACTGACAGCCCGGCAGCTCGTAGCCGGTTTGCTAAACCACTGCCAACGTGACCCGCTGCAACAATGCCGATGGTAGCATTGCGAGGATCTAGTCTTCGGGTTTGCCACAGATGGCTCAAGCAGGCTATCACATAATCACCGACTGCAGGGGCATTACAGCCTGGAGCATGACGCCAAGCGATTCCCTGACATTCCAGCCAGGGGATATCCAAATGGTCACTACCTGAAGTGCAAGTCCCAACAAACTGTACTGTACTGTGCTGAAGCAAGTCTGCATTGACTTGGGTTACAGACCGCAATACTAAGACATCCGCTTGAGCCACCTGATCTGGGGTAATATGACGGCCATCAAATTTGTGCAGAACGCCCATATCACCAAAAAAATCATCTAGAAGAGGAATATTTTCATCTGCAACAATGGTTAATTCCCGCATGATTATTTCTACTCAATAGCATTGACAATATTTTATTATTAAAAATAATTTATAAATATTTTCATCAATATTTTTCAAAAGCTAACGACTGAATCTTCTTTGCATCCAATTCGTTTATAAAGGCTTATTGCCTCAACGTTGTTAGCACTCATTTGAAAATTCAATTTTAGATATCCTTTTTTAATAAGTTTAGTTTCTCCAAAATCCAAGATATGCCTACCAAAACCTATTTTCTGAAAAATTTGGGAGGGTCGCAAAATAATTTAACCATCCTATGTTCTCATCATATCCAAACATTGATGTTGCAGTAATTTCATTACTCAACTTAAGAACAAAGAATAATCCTTTTTGAAAAGACAGTTTTCGTTAAAATATCCAAATTTAGACTATTCCAGTTCCTAACTAAACTACCCTGTTCCCAATATAGAGATAACCTTATTTGAGTCAGTTTGCTTAAAGGCTCTAACAGTGAAATCGGATACTTTGTCTGTCGTCGTTTTTATGTTTTGTAATAGTGGTGCTAATGTGTAAATAAAATATAGGAACATCTATTAATCAATCGTTCATTTTAAATAAATTAAAAATGAACGACTAAAGAATGCAATAAAAAACAGTTTCACTCACTTATCTCATGCCTGTTAAATTGTTGTACGCCACTGTGTCAATTTTATGATAAGGTCTCGCAAATAAAAAGCCAGATCAAGTACAAAAAAATGATAATACAATTAATATTACTACTGACAATCCATTAGAGCTGGACGATACCAATAAAGAAACAATGCAGTATAATCTGGTAATCTAACCAATATTGCTGATCCAGAACAGCAGTGTATCATTACCATTGACATACAGATATACACCATCTGGATATCTGTTGCATCGTAATCCAGCTCCAACATAGCAATGATCTGAAATCTATTCACTC
Source organism: uncultured Pseudomonadales bacterium (assembly GCA_943787595.1). GTDB lineage: Bacteria > Pseudomonadota > Gammaproteobacteria > Pseudomonadales > Balneatricaceae > CALSNA01. Next base: position 146,131 of record CALSNA010000004.1, on the reverse strand, counting down.
AATTGATAACACAGACTAAATCTAGTCTGCTTGAGGTATCAATACATTGTTAAATTTAGCCAAACGCAAAAGTGTCATGGTCGTGTGTTTTAATTTGGTTACTGAAAGGGTAGTATTTTATGCTAGAAATATCAGCTGCACATGAACTCCAACCCAGACAATAGCTTTGGCTCAGTTAATTAGTTATAAATGAGTCAACGGTAAGCACAATGGGATGCGATACAGTAACCAGACATCAACTAAATTCGATTGCAAGATCATGCACTAATCGTAATCCTGTGACTTACAGATGGGGTTAGTGAGCAACTTTTTGAAGTTACCGAGTATCCAATATATTATGATACAGCACGGCCCTACTACGGAATTGATAATGACAGATACACGCGCCAAAATCGCTTACCAAGGTCACAAGGGGGCCTATTCGCATCTGGCATGCCAGCGCGCCTTTCCTGATCTGCAAAACCATGCCTGCTTGTCTTTTATTGCTGCTATGGAAATGGTGGAAAATCATGCGGCTGATATCGCTATGATCCCGGTAGAAAACTCCAGTGCTGGACGAGTGGAAGAGATTTATCGCCAGCTACCCCATACTTCACTGTACATTATTGATGAGCATTTTGAACCTATTAACCACTGTCTAGTAGGCTTGAAAGGGGTTCGATTGGACCAAATCAAAACAGTTAGCTCGCACCCCCAGGCCCTGGCACAATGTAATACTAACCTGAAACAGCTAGGCATCAATTCCCAAGCCACAATGGATACCGCAGGCGCAGCGTTGGGAGTTAAGCAGCGGCAGGACCCCAGCCACGCTGCTATTGCTTCCAGTCTGGCAGCGCAATTGTACGACTTGGATATTGTGCAAGAAAATTTTCAGGACCAACATCACAACACTACACGGTTTTTAATTTTATCCCGCGAACATCAGGTGCCTCTATTGAAATCTGAGGAAAAATACATTACTTCTTTTCTGTTTACCGTTCGTAATATCCCCGCCGCCCTGTATAAAGCCCTGGGTGGATTTGCCACCAATGGTGTCAACCTAATCAAGATAGAAAGTTATACTCCAGGTGGACGTATGGTAGCCACCCAGTTTCACGTCGACTTAGAAGCCCATCCCGATGAACCCAATATGTTACTAGCTATGGATGAATTAAGATATTTTTCCAAAAATATCAGAATGTTAGGCACTTATATTGCCAACCCTCACCGTAATCGAACACCTTAATAAGGTGAATGACGCACGTGCCAATCCAGAATACTATCGGCCACTACTGGCTTATTCTACATTATCAACTTACCTGACCACTAAATGAGGCATCTGAGACCATGAACAGAACGTTTAAGATTATCTATTGTCTTGGTTTTACAGCATGCTTTATTGCTGGTTTAATGGTATTTCGGCTTGGACTATGGCCTGCTGAGTCCACACCGTCAACACCCACAATAGGTGGCAAATTTACCCTTCAAAGTACAGCTGGGCCAGTCGCGCTGAAAGACTTCAAGGGGCGTATCGTGATAATCTACTTTGGCTATATGTCCTGCCCAGATGTTTGCCCTACTGCTTTAGCAAGCATGTCTGCTGCCATAAAACAGTTAAATGAAACAGCTCAAGCACAGATACAACCACTGTTTATCAGCGTCGATCCAGAGCGTGATCGATTAGAAAATCTGGCTGTTTTCAGCAGTTACTTTTATCCAACCATGCTTGGATTAACAGGGAACATCACTTATTTAAAGCAGCTAACAAAACAGTATGGCACATTTTTCCAATATACTCCTCTGCCTGATTCCAAATTGGGTTATACCGTTGACCACACATCTCGAATATTCCTGATTGATACAGCAGGCAAATTAGCTCAGACTGTGTCTCATCGTGCTACTTCTGCTGAGATTTTGACTGCATTACAAAAATTGCTGTCATCCAGCTAAAAAAAGACTGAGTTATATTTATTATCTGCGTATAACAAATGGTAAGCCCAGGAAACGATCCAATCGCTATTACAGAGCTAATCTAACGGTGATAGCAGACTTTGTTATAGTAACAGGAACATCCGATCGTAATGGACAAATTGGGTATCATCATGTGTAACGTACGCATCATCGCGCAGCAGATAAGCAGTTTACCGACTTAAACTAATTCGATACTGATTAATAGCAAGAACCATAAGAACCAAAATAGTGCGTTGTCACAGGAAATCTTATCTAAACGTGCTATAGCAGGCAGTGTTTTAACTGAGCCATGTGAGCAATAGCAAATGGTATTGCTCATACTGGAAAGTCCAATTTATGTTACGTAAAAACCGTCTGACAAAATTACCCATCGTTATGGAATTAAAGCAGTTTCTACAACTGGGCTGGCCCATATTATTGGCTGAATTACTACAGATGAGTATGGGTTTTGTAGATACAGTGATGGCAGGCCAATACGGTGCTACTGACCTAGCTGCAGTGGCACTTGGAGCCAGCATCCTTTTTCCAGTAATAATTTTTCTGGCTGGTATTCTATTGGCGGTCATACCCACCGTATCACAGTATTTTGGTGCCCGGCAATATGACTTGATTGGTCCCTATGTACAACAATCAATCTGGCTCGGGTTGATTTTGGGACTGTTGGCAATGGCCCTCATACGCATCGCCGAATCTTTGTTTGCGCTGCTTGATATCAATGGAGTATTGCGGTCGATTGCCTTGAACTATCTGAATGCCGCCGCCTTTTCTTTACCGGCCATAGCTATATTACAGAGCCTACGTTGTTTCAGTGAAGGGCTCGGTATAACTAAGCCGATAATGGTAGTTAGCCTAATTAGCCTATTGCTCAATATCCCTGCTAACTATCTGCTTATTTATGGCAAACTAGGCCTGCCAGAAATGGGTGGTGCTGGCTGTGGCTGGGCTTCTGCAATGAGTTTCTGGATCAGCTTACTGATCATGTTCGGTTATGTAGCTTGGCGCCAGGATTACCGCCTATTTGCCATCTTAAGTCACTTCCCACGGCCTGAACCGAGCACCTTATTAACTATCTTAAAACTAGGCCTGCCTATTGGTCTGGCCATTTTTATGGAAACAACAGCGTTCTCTGTGGTAGCTCTGTTTCTGGCACCAATGGGTGCTACAGTAGTTGCCGGACACCAACTGGTACTGAATTTTTCTAGCATGGTCTTTATGGTTCCGTTAAGCATTGGCATGGCACTGACTATTAGGGTTGGACAGTCAGTAGGGGCAGGCAGGCCCGATCTGATTGCCAGGACAATCAGGATTGGATTCAGCTTAGCGCTGATATTAGCCTTAGTAAGCTGTAGTCTGATGTTACTGTGGCCAGAAACGTTGGCAGGCTTATATAGCAATGATGCAGCAGTTACAGATTTGGCCATTCAACTATTCTTATTTGCTGGTATCTTCCAGGTATCCGATGCTGTACAAATTGCAGCCAACGGTGCTTTACGTGGCTATAAGGACACCCACATCCCCATGTTACTGAGCTTGATCGCTTATTGGCTAGTAGGCTTGCCTCTCGGCTATATACTGGCCATGACAGATATTCTGGAGCCACGCATGGGCGCACAAGGATTCTGGATCGGTTTGATCGTTGGTTTGACTTGTGCGGCCTTGTTGCTGGGTAGCCGCCTATGGTGGGTAAGCCGCCACTACTGGCGACATGACATAAAGAATTAATTTGAGCCGCACTCTTGCTTTTGCAATTAACAACCCACATAAACAGAAATAGCTTGTCAAAATACTGCACCGAAACACAATATTAATGCTATTACCGAGGCTATTATGAGCGAAAACATCACTGCCGTAACCGATGCCAGTTTCGATCTGGATGTGCTAAATTCAGATCAACCAGTATTGCTTGATTTCTGGGCTCCATGGTGCGGACCATGTAAAGCAATTACCCCTATGTTGGAGGAAGTCGCAGGAGAATTTGTGGGCAAAATCAAGGTCTGCAAGATGAACGTAGACGATAATAATGAAACTGCAGCTAAGTACGGTGTGCGAGGCATACCCACCTTGATACTATTTAATCACGGTGAAGTGGCTGGGACTAAAGTTGGCGCCTTATCCAAATCTAGCCTATTAGCCTTTATTGCAGATCATACCTAAGGTCAGCCTATGTCGCGCAAGAGATATTTCGGGGATATCTCAAGCTTGTGCTATTAATCATATAAATGCAGTATTGCTACAGTTTTTGAAAATTAATACTACACGCTGGCGCTTTCAGCGCTAACAAAATCATGCTGAGTTAACCCAATCGGTTCTCAGCATCCTGCTATAGTCTATATGAAACATCAGCCCATCAGCCCAGTTGGAATCAACTGGATGATTTAAATGCCAATGCTTGAATCAGGTTAGTACAATAATGTATTGTTTAACATCGATATAAAGGATAAAAGACCAACAAAGAAAAAAACCCTAAATAAAATAGTGAGGCACTCCGTCTGACAGAATTGCAAACTGGCAATTTGAGCAATTCTGCTTATTCTCATGCCCACTCTCTGCTTAAGAGGAGGGATGCAATCTTTTGATCTGCTTTAATTAAAACGGAGGCATCTAGTAAAGCAATGTAATACCCTTACCAAATAATATATAGCTGTACGTTGTTGGGGCATACTTGATAACAAAGAATTTGTTCTAAAAGATAATTCGATTTATCTCAGCGTTGACTGTTGCCCATCATAATGTGCTTGTCGGCTCATAAACATCGTATTTCAATTAATCGGTTCTCTTTCTTTGTATGCCCTGTGTGATGCCCCTTAATATCCTGGAGGTGCAAGTAAAAAGGTGTACTGCGGTATTGCTCGCATGCCTAGATGCTTCTAAGTTAATTTTTTTGGGTACTGCATGCATATATTGAGTGTGAATTTGGTGGTGATGAATCTATCAATTTGAACAAACAATATATTGATAAATATATTAAATAATATTATAAAATTAGTAATATACCCCCATATATACCCCCAAACTATTTTCTACTCATTAAAAACAAGTACGGTTGATTATCCTGTCTATTGCTACAGAAAGACAATGCATACGTTTTACAAATACGTTGTTTTAAACGCCACAAGCCATTTTTCAGCACATAACTAACCGCACATTCTGTAAGTACTACCTCGTTTCCTGTAAGCTTTATCCTCAAAAAAGACTCATCAGGATGAATTCACACTATGTCAGCGCTACAAGACATTCTTGCCCAATACCGCCAAGTATCCCAAACTGAACGCGAAAAGGGCAATTACTTTGAAGAGCTAATTTGTACCTATCTGCGCTATGAAGCCGCCTATGCTGATTTGTATAGCGATGTATGGATGTTTAGCGATTGGGCTAACCATCATCCTGAATTTAATATCAGTGCCAAAGATACGGGCATTGATCTTGTAGCAATTACTCGTGGTTCTAATGAATACCATGCTATCCAGTGTAAATGCTATGCCGAAGATTATCGTTTACAAAAGAGAGATATAGACAGCTTCTTTACCGCTTCGGGTCAAAAGCCCTTTGTTCACCGTGTAATCGTCACCACTACTAACCTATGGAGTGAGAACGCTGAAGCATCATTATTTAATCAGCGGACTGCTGTTACCAGAATTGACTTACACGATTTAGAAAGCAGCCAAATAGAATGGGAACACTATTCTCCAAAACAAGACCAACCTAACCAAGAGCCTGTATTACGCCCTAAATTTGATCCACGTAATCACCAAAAAACCGCGATTAATGCCGTAAAAGTAGGGTTAGCCACCGCTGACCGTGGCAAACTGATTATGGCCTGTGGTACAGGTAAAACCTTTACCAGCTTAAAAATTGCTGAACAAATGGCAGGCAGGGGTAGGCGCGTATTATTCTTAGTGCCTAGCTTATCGCTATTATCTCAAACCCTCACAGAATGGACTCAACAAAGCAAAACACCGCTCCATAACTTTGCCGTATGCTCCGATAGTGATGTAGGCAAAAAACGCAAAAAAAACGATGATGTGGTACAAACCTTCGCTCACGAGCTACGCTATCCCGCCACGACAAAACCCGATAGACTGGCGACAGAAATGGCCAAGCGCCATGACGATAGCCACATGAGCGTGGTCTACTCTACCTATCATTCGATTGATGTAATAAGCAAAGCCCAGTACCAATATGCACTAGCCGATTTTGATTTAATTATTTGTGACGAAGCGCACCGCACCACAGGCTCCAAATTTGCCGGTGAAGATGAAAGCAGTTTTGTTAAGGTACACGATGCACAATTCATAAAAGCCAGCAAACGGCTTTATATGACAGCTACACCGCGCATATTTGGTGATAGTGCCAAAATCAAGGAAGAACAAGGCGAGGTCGTTTTGTTCTCAATGGATGATGAAGCGCAATATGGTAAAGCACTGCATACCATTAACTTTTCCGAAGCCGTTAGCTGTGGTCTGCTGTGTGATTACAAAGTCATTGTACTAACCGTAGAAGAGACACACATAAACAAGCGGTTGCAAAGCCTGTTAGCCGATGAAAACAACAGCTTGAAAGTGGATGATGCCGCAAAAATTATTGGTTGCTGGAAAGCACTGAATAAACAAGACATGCAGACGGACTTGGGGGCAGATATTAACCCCATGAAACGGGCTGTTGCTTTTTGCCAAGTTATCGAGGCCAATACCAAAAAAACTGCCAAAGCCCATAAAGTTAGCTCAAAACAAATAGCCAACATGTTTCAGGATGTCGTTGAAGCTTATCAACAATCTGAACTGGAACAGCATCGTGATCATGGCACCTTGTTTTGTGAAGCGGCGCATATTGATGGCAGCATGAATGCTAGCGTAAAAGAGCAACAAATTAACTGGCTCAAAGCCGATACGCCAGACAATACCTGCCGTATTCTTAGTAACGTGCGTTGCTTGTCAGAAGGCGTAGATGTACCAGCATTGGATGCTGTTTTATTTCTTACCCCTCGCAACTCTCAAGTGGATGTGGTTCAGTCTGTTGGACGTGTCATGCGCAACGCGCCCAATAAAAAAATGGGCTATGTTATTTTGCCAGTGGTCATACCAACGGGTGTAGAACCACACGAAGCTCTGAATGACAACAAAATCTACAAAGTGGTTTGGGAAGTATTGCAAGCCCTGCGTTCACACGATGACCGCTTTGACGCCATGATTAACAAATTGGATTTGATCGGCAAAGACAACAGCAAAATGGAAGTCATCGCCATTACCGACACCGTGCAAAAAAAGGATACGGGCAAGAAAGGCAAAGGCAGCAAGGCAAAAGGCCAGCATTCCATTGGTGAGCCAGAAGCAACCTACCAGCCGCAACAAACCCAATTGCAATTTGAAGTGGGGAAATAGAGCGCGCCCTGTATGCCAAGTTAGTGAAAAAATGTGGCAACCGCAACCACTGGGAATTATGGGCCAATGATATTGCCAAAATAGCCAACACCCATATCGACCGTATTACCCATATTGTCAGCGAAGAAGGCAACCCAAAAGCCAAAACCACCTTTCGATGACTTTGCCAATGAGCTAAGAGATGACTTAAACGACAGCATCACCAATGCCGAGGTCATTGAAATGCTGGCCCAACACCTCATTACCAAGCCAGTGTTTGATGCCTTGTTTGAAGGCTTTAGCTTTGCTAGCCACAACCCCGTATCCCAAGCCATGCAACAAGTGCTAGACGTACTGGACGAACACCGAGCTAGACAAAGAAACGGACACTTTAGAACAGTTTTATGCCAGTGTAAAAATGCGCGCCGAAGGCATCAATAACGCCGCTGGCAAACAAAAAATAGTGGTGGAACTGTACGACAAATTCTTCCGCAATGCCTTCCCACGCATGACTGAGCGGTTGGGCATTGTTTATACGCCTGTAGAGGTAGTGGATTTTATTATCCATAGCGTCAACGATCTTTTACAACAGGAATTTGGTCAAACACTGGGCAGTGAAGGGGTGCATATTCTCGATCCCTTTACCGGCACGGGCACATTCATCACTCGACTCTTACAAAGTGGCCTTATCAGCAAAGCGCAACTACCCCACAAATACCAACAGGAAATACATTGCAACGAAATCGTCTTGCTAGCCTATTACATAGCTGCCATCAATATAGAATCCGTATATCACGCTATTATTCATGATGAACAATCAGGTGGAAGCCTCAGTCTTATGAACCCTTTGAGGGCATCTGCCTTACCGATACCTTTCAGCTATACGAAAAAGACGATCTTGTAAGCGAAGCTATTGGCAGACAATAGCGACCGCCGTAATCGGCAAAAGAATTTGGATATTCGTGTGATTATGGGCAATCCACCTTATTCTATTGGGCAAAAGGAAGAAAGTGATGATACGAAAGTGGCCTATCCTCAGATAGACGGTCGCATACGCGATACCTATGTAGAGCACTCAACATGCAACCTATCAAAAGGGTTATATGACAGCTATATTCGCGCCATTCGTTGGGCCAGTGACCGAGTTGGTGACAGTGGTATTATTGGCTTTGTCACCAATGCCGGTTTTGTGGAAGCCAATACCGCCGATGGGCTACGCAAGTGCTTGGCCGATGAGTTTAGTTCTATCTATGTGTTTCATTTACGGGGCAACGCGACGAACCGCAGGCGAGTTAAGACGCAAAGAAGGAGGCATAAAGTATTTGGTAGTGGCAGCCGCAGCCCTATTGCCATTAGCCTATTGGTCAAAAACCCCAATGCCAAACAGCATGGCAATATTCACTTTCACGACATTGGTGATTATTTAAGTCAGCAAGACAAGCTGGAGCGCATTGCCACCTTGGTAGTGTGGCAGGTATTACGGCTAGAAGATGCTGGCAATCCATTGTGCCGGACGACCACGGCGATTGGTTAAACCAACGAGATGAACGCTTTGATGCTTTATTGTTGGTGATAAATAAAGATAAAGCCAAGCAATTAAACTTATTTGATAATTATTCATGGGAGTAGAAACTAGACCGTGATGCGTGGTGTTACAACGCATCAAAGCAAGTTAATGGCAGCAATATGCAGCATGGTTGGGTTTTATAAAAGTCGAACTGCAACGCTTTAATCAAACGTCATATTGGGTTGGATAGCAAGGGACGCAAGCTTAGTGGATAGTTTTATTGACACGATCCAAGCAAATTAGTTGGACACATAATGTAAAGCAGGACTTAGCTAGAAATAAACCGTTGGTGTTTGATTCAACTGTATAACGCAGTTTATATCGCCCTTTTACCAAACAAGCGTTTATTATTAGATCAGCGCTTAAACGAAAGGGTTTACCAAATGCCCAGCATATTTCCAGAGGGGATAAGACGAATAATCTAGTGATTTCAGTATCCGGAATAGGTGCAAAATGGTTTTCATGCCATTATTCAGTAACTTCATCCTGATATACAGTTGCAATTTAATGGACAGTGCTTCCCCCTTTACCTCTACGAAAAAGCAGAAGATAGCCAAGCTGAACAAGGCAGCACGGTGGCAATTTATTTGCAGAGCACTCCCAGAAGGAATGAAAATGGTTACATACGCAAAGATGGCCTTAGTGACGCAGGGCTTGCCCACTTTCAGCAACACTACCCAGATCAAACCATTAGTCAAAGAAGACGTTTTTTACTACGTGTATGGCCTGTTACACTCGCCCGATTATCGTCAACGTTACGGGGCCAACCTCAGTAAAGAACTGCCACGCATTCCTTGTGTCAAAACGGCCAAAGATTTTTGGCGTTTCTCGCAAGCTGGACGTGACTTGGCCAATTGCATATAAACTATGAAACAGTGGCTAAATACCCCGTAACACTGGATTGCGGCAAGCGTGCTATTAGCGAGTTTGGCGACAAAGAATACCGCGTTGTTAAAATGAAACGGCCCAAAATCAAGGTGGATGGCAAAAGCGTCAACGACAATAGTACGAGTTGTTTACAACGATTATATAACCGTACGCAATATCCCCTTGGAGCCTATAACTATGTGGTAAATGGCAAAGCGGCCATAGAATGGGTGATTGAACGTCAAGCGGTTACTACTGATAAGAAGAGCGGTATTATTAATGATGCCAATGACTGGGCAGTGGAAACAATGGGCAATGCCAAATATCCACTTGAACTATTGCAGCGTATCATCACCGTTAGTCTTGAAACCATGAAAATTGTCGATAATCTACCGACATTGGATATTGATTAAAATCAAACACTAAAAAGTTAAAAAAAGGAACTTTAAATAAACATGGCTGTGCAATATTCAAATCGACAGTTTTTCAGAAAAACCCCCAATGGCTATTTAGAGCAGTATTTTACTGCCAAAGGTCTGTTAGGTGATGTCGACTTTGGCAAGCTCAAAGAAAGTGATGCTGAGGCACTACAGAGTGCCTTAAATGGGTTGCCTGATAGCCAAGTGACCAGTATTGAAGCTGAGTTTCAAGACATCAATGCGCTGGCTTGTGAAGGGGGGATATTGGCTTTGGTAGACGAAGCAAACTTTCATCAAGATAATGATTTTGTAGAAGCCATTGCTAACATTGATGGGTTTCATGCCAAGGCTATTTGGGCATTTTTGGAAAAGCCCAATTATTGGCGAGGGGCAGCTTTGTTCTTACATGCTGATAACGTCAGTGCCTCCTATTGGAAAAAGCGTAATGATTTGCCGTCTGTGCCCGCTCAAGTTGAGTCTGATGATGTTGAGGCGTTGGCAAAATCCATTAGTGACTATTTTTCTAGTAAAGAAGGTCGCGGTAAAAATTGCAAAGTAGAACCCTATCGCCGCAATCTAAAAGAATACTTTTTTGCCTACCCTGAAGACTTTGCACAATCAGCTATTGAGTGGGTGGATAGTTCATTACAAAACCAAGCCCGTCATCCGGCTTTTGAAATTATCTTTGTGTATAGCGAGGCTGATGGCTCTTTAGATATTTATGCCCCTAAAAACACCAAGGCACTACCTAAGCTACAAGAAATATTTGCTCAGCATATTTTAAAAATGGGTACCTTGCCTGAAGGTGGTATTGATATGCGTGTGTATGAATTAGCGCCTGTAGTAGATGATACCTTTGAATTTATTATAGAACCCACCTCAGGTATTGCAAGTGTTGTAGTGACACGTTTACGGGTGAATTTAAAGCAAGGCAGTAAAAAGCGGATTACATTAGAAGCGGACTACACCAAAGATGATGGTGCGGTTTACCAATTACTTGATGAGCTAAAACTCCCTCCTTATGATGTGACACAGGTGGGTTTAAAAGTGACCTTTGAACCTATTGGCGACCAACGAGCTAAAACCAAAACTTTCAATATTACTTACCCCAATTCTTGTGCTTTGCATTATGACGGCAATGATTTAAAAATACGAGAAATGCTCGCCAGTTCCGGCCTTGAGCCTACCCCTGTGAACACATCACAGTATGAGTGAACCTTTACCTCTATCGCAAGTATTAACCGCTTTAATCGCGTATATAAACGCCTCTGACAAGTCTGTTGTTATTGGCTGGGATGAGGTGGCTCAATGGGAAGATGATGCCCTCCCGCTATTATTGAGGGTGGGATTACTGACGAAAAGTAACCCCACGCAATCACTCGAATGTAAAGGCTGTGAACAACGTTGTTTTATGCGTGTGGATTTAACCGACGACAAGCAGCGAGCGTTTATTGTATGCAATCACATGGACATGCAAAGCCACATGGGGCGCATTGCTGTACCACTACCACGATTAAACCAATGGAGAACTAGCCCTAAACAATTTGCTGTGTTGATTGCTAAGCTATTGGGTTTAGATAGTGTGAGCAATTACAACAAAGCCAGCAATATATATCAACTAGGAATGATGAAAAGTGATAAAGGGCGTAGGTGGGTATCATTGAACGCAAACCCATTATCAATAGTGATTAATCAGTATACTATCCCTGTGAATGATTTGTTGTATATTGATAATAACGAGTTGACCATAGACCGCGAACAAATCAATGTATTGCTCAATAATTCTACCAGTAACGCAAAAACTTACACCCCCAATACAGACAGACAAAAAGACCGGAAGTTAGCAACACAAGCTATGCATCAAGATTGGAATGATGCATATCTGAGTTCGCGTAAAAAAAACCCTGCTAAGACCGATACATGGCATGCACAACAAATAGCTAAACTGCCTATTTCTAAGAATCGAAACTCAGAAACTATAAGAAAAAACATGAAATAAGTAAAAAGTTGTGCGGAAATTTTCCGCCCAAATAAGATTTTGATTCTAAAGTGATTCTTCAAAAAAATTGCGTTGCCTTGAGCATAGTTATTCTTCGATTTCTCCCCTTCAGCCTTTATATTTCGCCATTTCAAGCATGTTTAATTCCTCTTTTTCACCCAAAATCGCACAAGTACAGTGAAGCCTCTTTCCCAATACAACTATAGAGGTTTCACAATGACACATATTATTTTACGACTTCCACAAGTGATAACACGCACGGGCTTATCCCGTAGCAGTATTTATTTGCGCATGGCAAATAATGAGTTTCCCGAATCCGTTTCTTTAGGTGGACGTGCGGTGGGTTGGCTCGAAAGTGAGATTGATGAATGGATTGTTGAAAAGATTGAGAAGGGACGTATTAACGATCATGGCTAACTACAATCCCAATCTGGTCAAAATTCATCGCAACTATACCTATGAAGAATTGGCTATGGTGTTTGGCATCCATAAAAATACCATAGCCGCGTGGGTTAAGAATGGCTTGCCCTGTATTCAAGAGCGGCGACCGTTTCTCATCTTAGGCAGGGATGCTAAAGCATTTTTACAACAGCAGCGCATGAGTAAAAAGCAAAAATGCAAACAAAGTGAGTTTTATTGTATGCGCTGTAAAGCCCCCGTTAAACCCTATGACAACTTTGTTGAGTACATAACCATAAGCAGCACAAAAGGACGCTTAATGGGCTCCTGTGAGAACTGTGAAAGTATCGTCAATAAGTTTGTGAGCTATACCAGTATAGAGGTGTATTCGTCATTTTTTAAACTCGAAAACCAAGAGCTTGGAACATAAAACAGGCTAAATACTACAGTAGATACAAGGTAACTGTGCCAAGTATAAATGATACCGAGAGCCCTCTCTTAAACAGTGACTTAACAAAGTTAATAAAAAATGACTAAACACAATGCTAATAATGAACGAATTAAACGCAAATACACTACGTTTTTAAAGCAGGCTAAAGGGCAAAATGAAGCGACGGTTGATAGTGTGGCAAAAGCCCTTTCACGCTTTGAAAATTATAATAAATATAAGGATTTCAAAGCATTCCATTTTGAGCAAGCTATAGGGTTTAAACAGTATCTTGCCAAGTATAAAAATCAGCGCACAGGCAAGCCGTTAAGTTTAGCTACTATGAATGGCGCGGTAAGACACTTAAAGGCGTTTATTGAATGGTTGTCACAACAAACGGGGTATAAATCTCGCATTAGTTTTTCGGATGCACAATATTTTAACTTATCTGAGAAAGATACCCGCACCGCAAAATCGGTACACAAAAGAGCAGTACCGACGATTGAGCAAATCAATCATGTGCTAAGCATCATGCCGAATACGATAGACATTGAGAAGCGCGATAGAGCTTTGATCGCGTTCACCCTATTGACGGGGGCAAGAGATAGCGCCATTGCCTCCATGAAAGTTAAGCACGTGGATATGAATGCGGGTTTGTTATATCAAAATGCTAGGGAAGTGAAGACTAAATATAGTAAGACATTTACCACTTACTTTTTCCCTGTTGGGAATGAACCTTACCGCATTGTGTCGGAGTGGGTCGAGTATTTAAAAAATAAACACCTATTTGGTAATGATGAACCGCTATTCCCTAAAACTAAAACGGGTGTTGGTAAGAACCACAATTTTGAAGCGGTGGGATTAACCAAAGAGCATTGGAGTAATGCGGCGGCAATACGTGAGATATTTAAGCGTGCGTTTACCTTGGCAGAATTGCCCTATTTTAACCCTCATAGTTTCCGTAATACCTTAGCGGCATTGGGGGAGAAAATATGCCGTAACCCCGAAGAGTTTAAAGCATGGAGTCAAAATCTAGGGCATGAAGGTGTATTAACCACGTTCTATAGCTATGGTGAAGTGCAAGACAGTAGACAAGCTGAACTATTTGAAGGTTTTAAAAAGCCAAGTATTGAGAAGCTGCCTACGGGCAATGTAACAGAGTTAGCCGAAGCAATAGTAAAGGCACTGACAGACAACAAGGAGACTGTTCAACCCTGATTAAAGTTAACCACGAATACGTTAGTGCTATCTGCCTGTAAGCGTAAATCATCCAAATAATCAGCCCAGCGTTGCATCATTTTTTTACGTTGTGGCATGTGACTGGTACGATTATAAGCACGACCTAAACCATCTTTTACAGCGTGAGCGAGTTGATGCTCAATAAGCTCTACCCTTTCCCCTAGCACTTCATCAAGAATGGTACGCGCCATTGCACGAAAGCCGTGGCCTGTCATTGCTTCTTTGGAAATACCCATATTACGAAAAGCTCCTAGTACGGCATTATCACTCATAGGACGGCGCGGACTTTTAGCCGATGGGAACACATAGCCATTCCAATGGCCTGTTATCAATTTTTGCTGTTCTAATACGGTTATGGCTTGGCGGCTTAATGGCACTATATGATCCACCCCCATTTTCATTTTTTCGGCGGGTATGCGCCATTCATTGGTATCGAAGTCTATCTCTTGCCATTCGGCACAACGTAGTTCTTTAGGGCGAACAAACACTAGGGGAGCTAGTTTTAAAGCGGCTCTTACTGTTTCAGTACCTTGGTAAGCGTCTAGCATATTGAGCAAACGCCCCACTTTGTCGGGTTCGGTAATGGCAGGGAAGTGATTTTTCTTAGGTGTTGGCAATGCACCCTTTAAATCTGGCGTTATATCGCGCTGGGCACGGCCTGTAGCCACCGCATAGCGAAACACTTGCCCTACTATTTGTTTGAGTCTATGCGCGCTTTCCGTTGCGCCACGGCTTGCTATTCGACGAAAGACCGTGAGTAATTGTGGGGGTGTTATATCATCAATAGGCAATGTGCCCACATACGGAAACAAATCGCGCTCCATTGCGCGCAATACTTTGCCCGTATAACCTTCTGACCATTGCTTGGATTGCTGTGTATGCCACTCAATGGCAATAAAATGCAGGTTATTGGTTTGTGCTTGTACTCGTTCTGCCTTCTTAGCCTTTTTTGCTTGAGCCGGGTCGATGCCTTGCTCTATTTGCTCTTTCGCGGTGATCGTGGCTTTTCTAGCCTGTTTAAGTGTGACTTTAGGATATACCCCCAACGATAACAGTTTTTCTTTACCTAAGAAGCGATACTTTAGCCGCCAATATTTAGCCCCTGCTTTAGTAACCAATAAAAACAAACCCTTGCCGTCACTGAGCTTATAGTCTTTTGCTTTAAATTTCGCCTGCTTAACTTTTGAGTCTGTTAATACCATATCGCCACCTTTTGGGGGTGCATTTTTGGGAGAAAACCAGACAGTTCGATTTATACCCCCAAATGCACCCCCATTATTTTTGGAATTGGGGGCATCTTTTAGGATCATCTAGGAAGCAGTATATACGAAGAAGCCCACTAAGCGCAGGCTTTATGTATGATTTTGGATTTTATTGGAGGTATGATTGGTGGGTGATGACGGGATCGAACCGCCGACCCTCTGCTTGTAAGGCAGATGCTCTCCCAGCTGAGCTAATCACCCATCATAACTCAACACATTGAGTTTGAAGTCAAGATGGCAAGGCCATAAGAATTACGTGATAAATATCTTGTGTAAACACGTAGTGGCGGAACGGACGGGACTCGAACCCGCGACCCCCGGCGTGACAGGCCGGTATTCTAACCAACTGAACTACCGCTCCGCATCCAGCTAAATCGAAATATACTTTTATCAATCTAGCTAGGAAGATAGAGATTTTAATGATTTACGTACCCTTGTCAAATGTTTATGGAAAATAAATTGCACTGGAGATAGGTTATATGTGTTCTGATACCCTTGAAATTTTATGGATTGTAACGCCATGATAGCCCAGATTATGGCACAGAGTCTGCTAATCAGAATATCTGCCGACAATCAGAGACAGCAAATACTAAGTTTGGTGAGTGATACCTGAATCAGGCAATACTCGGCTAAAACATCACTGCTAGTGAAATTATCTTACTTTATATTCGATTATTTTGGTTCGTTTATTGTTGTTGCTACAAGTTATGGTTTACAATATGCACCTAAGCGGGATAAAAAATCCGTAGAAAAATAACCGCATGTAAAAATGCTCTGTTATGTTACATTAATATATAATTTAATTTGTAAATTACATTTTTTCAATTTAAGGGGAAATTCAATGAAAAAATCTCTTATTGCCTTGGCTGTGGCTGCTGCCTTACCTGTAGCTGCCCAAGCAGACGTGACCTTGTCAGGTTCTGTAGCTGTTAAAGTTACTGAAGAGAGTAAAGTAGATACTGATGCCAGCTTGGTAGTCAGTATTGAAGAACAACTAGCTAACGGTATGACTGCCAAAGCTAATTTTCAAGTGATGTCATCAAATAGTGATATTGAATCCCAGAACAACGGCACTGCTTCCCTATCTGGTGATTTTGGTACACTGACTGCCGGTACAATCGATTCTGATGCTGCATTCCAGGCAGGTGACGTAGCCGACATAATTGGTAATACAGAAAATGTTGATGATGAAGACACTGAAGTACAAGGTTTCCATCTTTCTACTGGTGTAGCTGGTCTTAATCTGCAACTACAGAGAAATGCATCAACTAGAGCTAATGCTCTTAATACTGCTTACGTGGTAACCGATGCTGAAGATGCTAATGGCAATACAGCCTCCAGTGCATCTGTATCCCCCGTAGACAGTACACAATTTGGTGTTTCATACAACCTTAACGGCTTGATGGTTGGTGCTTCTTACGCTAGTGAAGATGCTGATAAGCATTACTCCACAGGTGTAACCAAAGCTACTAGCGCTTATGGCATGAGCTACAGTTTTGGAGACATGACTGTTAGAGTGGGTAAGCAAGAAGAAAATAAAGCCCAAGCTAAAGTTACTTATGTAGCCAGTATGGATGCCTTTACTGTCGAAGCAACAGCTAAAACAGGTGGTTATGACATCGTAGGAACATACAACCTAGATGGTGTTGTACTAAAAGCAACTGCTGAAAAAACCAGTAATCTTAAGAAAGATGTGTTACTTGAAGCAAGCTACACCACAGGCGAGCTGACATTCACTGCTGATAGTGAAGATAAGATGACTGCAGCACTGGATATGGGTAATGCTGATTTGACTCTGGAACGTGAAAATAATAGCGCTAAAACAAAGAAAGTAACATCTCTAACATACAAGGTGTCTTTCTGAGCGTGGTCAGTTTGAAACCTTAGCTTCATAAGGCTCCTCCGGGAGCCTTTTTTATTTGTCAAATAAAAAACTGTGCCACAGCTGGCGCACTGGTAATGACTCAACAATAGACCTGCCGAACATATACCCTATATGAGCCACGCGAAAATCATCCTGCATAACAAAATGCTATCTGACAGGCTAAAGCAGCTCGTTATGGATGTTGGCACGACTATCTTAAATATCTATCACCGAGAAGATTTGGGGATCCAAATTAAACACGATCAATCTCCAGTTACAGCAGCAGATTTAGCAGCCCATCAGATGCTAGTCCAAGGCTTGACATGTCTGACACCACAATGGCCAATAGTGTCTGAGGAAGATCAACACTCTCAAGCTCTTGCATCAAACTATCCCATCTACTGGTTAATCGATCCATTGGATGGCACCCAGCAATTTATCAGACGTAATGGTGAATTTACTGTCAATGTAGCGCTAATCGAACAGGGTTCACCTAGCCTAGGATTGGTTGGAATACCGATACAGGCAAAACTATATTGGGGTGGAACAGGATTAGGCAGTTACCGTACTACTGCAATCACTGCCGTGCCCGATAGGTTAAAAGCAGTGACAGCCAGAAATCCGGCCCGCGTGCTAGCCAGCAAAAGCCACCTTAATCAAGCAACTCAGCAATTTATTCAAAATTTAGGTGAAACCACATTGCTACAAGTGGGTAGTTCAATCAAATTCCTCACTATTGCTGAAGGCGATGCCGATTGGTATCCCCGCCTGGCACCTACTTGTGAGTGGGATACTGCAGCTGCTCAAGCGGTGTTAGAAGGTGCTGGTGGCTGTGTAACCCAATTAAATGGCAAACCGCTACAATATGGTAAGGTAGACATGCTTAATCCACACTTTGTGGCCCATGGCAAAGTAAATATCAAATCTAACCTAAACATTCCATAAGGTATTTAGCAACCAAAGTAGTTCTGTTAAGCATCTTGATCCAGAAAAGTTGTAATGGTTTCCTGTTAATATATTGCCAAATATGGTTGTGTCGTACCGCTATGCCAACCTGGATAAGCAGCTGATGTTGCGTTGTAAACGCTTGATACAGGGACACCAGACGATATTAACAAACTTTTCCCAGATGCTGGCGTTTCAACAATCGCAGCTCATAAGCAACACGATTATCATTATAAAAGAAACGAAAGGGGCCTGCCCTGGAACAATAGATCAACAGCCTTATCATTGACACTGCTAAACAAGCTTCTCCGTCAAGCGGGAAATACAGCAATAGCCTATTACTGCACAATCCTTGACTAGGTTCTCCACTTAAAGTTGATATGCTATGTGATCAAAGAGCTAAATAGAACCACATATGATATGAATCAAATGACAATATCTACAGTCAATCTGGAGCAATTCATTTTAATCTATGAAGCAGGCATCGCTGAAAAGAGTGCAAACAAGCGTCATCAAAAGCTGATCCACCAAGCAATCGGAAATGAATATGAAAAACGTAATGCTGCTTTAACTTTAACAAGTTAAAGGACATTATCCAGTCTGCTGGTTCTTTGCCTCAAGAAGCTAGACTAACACCAAAAAAACATCAGCCCTCGATTCAGTTGTGTTATAAGTAATTTCTTTTTAATTCCGCAAATATAGTGTTCCGTGGTATATATGGATTCAATTAACCGGTTATGCGTTTGGTAATGGTGGCAATATGGAAATCGGTGTATCCATACCCATAGCGGCACGAATAAACATCTTTTTAGCAAACGGAGTGTGCATCAGCGCAAGCAATCCTGCCTGTCGTAGCAACGACAGATGCAATTGCTCAGAGGAAAATAAGCGCATGATACGATCACTAAAGCTGATAATACGCTGTTGATCTCGTTGCATGCGGTGCTGGTAGGCATTAAGCCCTTTCAGATCACCCAGTGGTTGCCCTTTTTCACAGGCTTGGTAGATGTGCTGTGCCAACTCAAAAATACCCCGTAAGGCAAGATTAAAACCTTGACCAGCAATTGGGTGCAGAGTATGGGCTGCATTGCCAACCACTACCATTCCTTGGCGCACCTGTTCCCGAGCCAGACTCAGGTTGAGTGGATAAATATGCCTTCCTCCCAAGCTTAGTAGCGATCCCAACCGATAACCAGCCTGTTGCTGCAGCTGGGCTAGTAATGTTCGGTCAGAAAGTTGTTGCAGTTCTGTAGCACGTTGTTGTGGCTGGGTCCAAACAACTGCTGCACAGCGCGCGCGCGTATTGCCATCTATGTGATCAGGTAAAGGCAGCAACGCCAGTGGACCAGCGCGGGTAAAACGCTCGCAGGCCAGACCCTGATGAGGGCGTTCCAGAACGACAGTGGTGACCAAAGCTACCTGTTGATAACTTTGGCTGTCACTTTGCATACCCATACGTCGACGTAACTCTGAATGACCACCATCGGCCATAATAATCAATTGACTCTCCAACTGGTGTATTTCATCATGCCGTTTGTAGCTCACCAAGCTATTACAGGAGGCATTATCCACCGTTAATACCTTTGCATAGTCATGCAACACGATCCAATCAGACAATTTCCTTAACTGCTGTAACAGAAAGTTTTTCATCAGGTGATTTTCAACCACATAGCCCAATGCTTCAGTACCCGCTTCAGTGGCACTTAACCGGGCTGTGGCGAAGTGGTCTTGGTCAGAAACTTGTATGCGCAAAATAGGTTCTACATGTGTGGCCAAACTGTGCCATAAACCAATTCCATGCAACAGGTTACGACTGCCATAGGATAAGGCAGTCGCTCTGCCATCGAAAATCGAACCTGAATCTAGCGGCAGTGAATCCAGACTGCCAGTGTCAAGCAATACGATGCGTAGCCCGTATATCTGGGCGGTACCCGCCAATGCCAGTGCCACACTGGCACCCACCAAGCCAGCACCAACAATCACAATATCACAGGAAGATATCACCATACTTACGCCATCAAAGCTTCTATGGCTGCAACGGTCACTGGTAACGCTGCCGTTAGGTTATGGTGACCCTGCGCAGTAATGAGGATATCATCCTCAATACGCACGGCGATCCCTCGCCAGTGCGATGCCACACTGTCTTCATCAGGCTGGATGTAGATGCCCGGCTCAATGGTCATAACCATGCCCTCTTGTAACAAACGCCACTTTCCATCAAGCTTGTAACGTCCTACGTCATGAACATCCATCCCCAACCAGTGACCAATATGATGCATGTAGAAACGCTCGTAGGCCCGATCTATAATTAGTTGATCAACTTTACCTTGCAACAAACCTAGTTGTACCAGCCCAGTAGTGATTACCCGTACTGCAATATCTTGTAGATGACGCAACGACACACCGGCTGCCGCATGAGCTAAACTTGCCTGATGGGCATCAAGCACCAATTGATAAATAGCCCGCTGAGGTTTACTGAAACGACCATTGACAGGAAACGTTCGGGTAATGTCAGCAGCATAATAATCCAGTTCACAACCCGCATCAATCAGCACCAGGTCACCATCGGATAAGACACAGCTATTGGACGTATAATGCAATATGCAACCATTTTTCCCACCCGCAACGATGGAGCCATAGGCAGTTCGAATACTGCCACCCATGGCGAATGTATGAGACAACTCAGCAGCTAGCTGATACTCCATCAGACCTGCTTTGCAGACTTGCATAGCACGCTTATGGGCCTTAATGGACAGATCAGCAGCGGCCTGCATCTGCTTAATTTCTGCTGCCGACTTAAGTAATCTGATTTCATGCAGGGTTGCGTCCAAATCCATTATCTGGCCAGGACATTCAGCTCCAGCTCTAGCTTGGTGACGTAGTTGGATCAGCCATCTGTGTAACTGCTGCTGTAATTTCTGATTAGCAAAGCTGATATGAACAGTACTGGCTCCATCTAATAAAGCTGGAATTTGCATATCCAACTCACTGATGGGAAATGCCCGGTCAATCTGTAAGGCTGAGGGAGCGTTTTCAACACCCAAACGGTGGCCTTCCCATAATTCCTGCCGCTTATCTGTAGGTTGGCAAAATAGGACTGTTTCTAGCTTACCCAGGCGACGGCGCAACAACAATAACGCATGCGGTTCAGCAAAACCGGTCAAATAATAGAAATTACTGTCCTGACGATAATCTTGTTGTACATCACCGTTACGTTGCTGCACTGGGGCTGCTGCAACCATTACAGCTGCATCAGCGGATAAATTCTCAGCTAGACGACAGCGTCGGGCAGCATACTCGGTAGATTTAAGCCATTGCATAGTTAGATCCTAACATGGAGTTTTTGACTACTTAATGTAGCGATTGAGTATTACCTGATTGGTGCTTGGGCACATTAAACTCAAAATACACCATCGTCGCGGCCAAACGCACATATTCAACCAGTTCCATGTAGCTTTGCTCCGCAGTTTGGTCAACCATTTCATCACTTTTTATCTGTGATATCTGAGCCAAATCAGCAATGGATTCATTGACTTCATCTGACAGCTTTTGTCGCTGATAATCAAGGGCCAAACCAAACCCACTGAGGAAGCCACTACACCATTGTCCAAGGGCAACAGTGCGTAACTCCAGAGATGTCTCATCAGTGGGTAACAATGGTTGAAATTCAAAACTGAAAACACTCAGTTGTGCTAGACTTTGTTCATACAAGCCAATCAAGGCCAAGCGATCATTATTTGTGCCAATATCCAGTTGCAGTTGTGTCGATGCTAACATCAGCCAGCCATCGGTATCCAACTGTTGGCCAGTGCTTAGTTGTCCACAGAGCAAACCATGCAGTTCTGCAGGTGAACCCAAGGCACCCAAATCCATAAGCATATTAGCGAAATCATCAAAACTAACGTTTGCCAAAGCATTTTTTAATGGCATTGCCTTGCCTCAATCATTTACTGAAAAACAGTATCACCACCCACTGTTTCATCTCTGTTTTAAATTGTCAACAAAGATTTTCTAGAAACACAAACCAAAGGTCACATCCAGATCAGATAAAATTTTAACTACACTATTTAAATTTGTTCCGGGAAACTATTTCTGCAATTTTAGCAGTTTACGACTTACAATCTACTTTTGACCTTCCAGGCACTGGATCATGGCCGCCTCTAGAAAGCGGATTACAGCGAATAATGCGCCAAATAATTAGCCATGAGCCTTTGACTGGGCCATGTAGCTGTAGTGCCATTATGGCATATTCCGAGCAAGTGGGTGAATAGCAGCAGTGATTACCCAGCAGAGGACTGATCAAATAGCGATAGCACCTGACTAAAAAAATCAGTGGCTTAACAAGCATGTTGGTCATGTAATTCATAATTAAACGATCAATATCGGCAGTTGTACCCGGAACAATACTCCATCCGGCTGATTGAGGTTAAATGCCATAATACTGCCACCGTGAAACTGGCTAATTAACTTAACTACATACAGGCCAAGCCCAAGGTGGGGCTTACCAGAGGTAATCTGCCGGCCTGAAACCATGTAATTGAATAAGCCATCTAACATGATGGCCGGAATCTGGGGGCCGATATTCTCCACTTCCAGATGACAATCATATTCTTGACGATACAACTGCACAGTAATCACCGTATTCGGTGTACGGAAATCGCGGGCATTATCCAGTAACTTATCCAGCATTTGTTCGATACGATAGTCAACACAAGCTACTGTAATTGGTTCAGCCGATGCTAGAAAAATAATATCAGTATTGCTTTGGTGAGTGGCCCGATTTTGGTGATAAACATAGGTTTGTACCAAACTTCTCAGATCAAGAGGCTCCAGTTCGTCTTCTGCCAAGGCATCTTCAAGGTTAGCGGCATCGGACAACTTTTCCACAATTGCACTGATCTTAAACAAACCCCTTTGAGCTGCGTTCAAATAGCGTTGCTGACCAGTTTCAATTCCCTGACGCTGCAAATTCTCCAATGAAGTATTGATAGCATTGAGGGGATTGTTGATCTCATGGCGCAAGGTGCGAGGCATATTGGAGAGGAATATCTGGTGTTCGTGCAAACGGGCAACTACACTGGAGAAACTGCGGGCTAAATCACCGATTTCATCGTGGGCTAATGTCTCACTATGCAAACGATTAACCTGCAGTCGGCCTTGAGCATCAATCATCTGCTGCGCCTCTCGTCTAAGACGTCGGATACGCCAAGCCAACCGCCAGAAAAACAACCATAGGGCCAGTACGATACCCAGCACCGTTAAAAAACTGAACAAGACAATATTTTCCATTGCCTGACTCTGTAGACGTAAGATTTTGCGGGTTGACTGCTTAATCATCACAACGCCCAACAGATCGTCTGTCTCATCTATGATAGGTGCCACATTGGCAATGATTTCTTCCCCTTCAGGCGTGTGCCAACGACCACGGGCATACTTCTTATCTTTGCCTTGCTGTAATAATATCTGCTCTTGATTGATATCGACGACAGGGGCAAAATAGTCGAACCACTGACCCAACTGCCGTAACACCTTGTTACCCAAATTCTGCAACCATTCCAAGGGGCTAAGTAGCTTGTTAGCATCGGTTGACTGGGACACCAATTGTCCCACACTAGCACGAATCAACAACTGGCTGTCATACACCACAATCTGGGAGTTAGCTCGATCAATTTTTTCCAGCATACGATTGGCTTCTGGTGAACTCATGGCCAGCAAGTTGTAATGACTTTTAATGGTTGTCTGTGTTGGATTGACCAGAGTCTTTAGATGTTGCACCAGATCGTCATCTACATCCACCACAGCCAGACCAAATTCCTGACGCTCATTCAGAAAGTAATTAGGCAAGGCGAATTCGACCAAATAGCCATCTAAGATAGGTCGCATCACGGCTTGAATAATAAAGTTGGAGGATGGGTAATTATACTTCCGGGTTGCCCAGTCTTCTTTAACATACCAAGCTTGCATTATCCCGGGTTGCTCAGCAACTAGTAGCAGGCGTCGTTCATTACCATAACGATCTGGCAAAGACAGGCGTAGGTGATCGCTGGTATCAAGGCGAGGATGATCGGGCTGGCGCAATACGGTAAGATTATCTTTTACCTTGACCAGGCCATAGATATAATCACCATATTCTCCCAACAATAAGCTGTAGCCATCTTCTGCTATATCGCCCGTGTCAAAATGATGTGCAAGCAATTGAAAATCAAGCCATTCTTCAGTATGGCCATCCACCTTAGCTGGCTTCACAAGGGTATGACTGAAGACTACTTGCTGGCTATCCAGGTAGGGTAATTCAGCCAATAGATCGCTGCGTCCCTGAAATAGAGTAACGACGCCCTGCGCCAATTGTTCCTGGGCTAAAATTTGTCCTTCAACTAGAAATACTCGGGTTTCTGCCACAAAACGGTAACCCAGCCACGGAATGCTAACCAAAGCCAATACTAATACTAGCCACTGCAAATTCAGGCGCGGTCTAAGTCGTTTCTCAGTGGACTTGTTGTTCAGACTATCAGAAACCACAGTTATCCATCCATGGCCCAACGGTAGCCCATCCCGTATTCTGACTGAATTGCGTTGAATGCAGGATCAAATTTCTTGATTTTGCGTTTTATATTACGAATATGAGTACTGACCGTGTTGTTAGACACATAATGCTGTTGAGTAGACCGAGCCAGGGTATCATAATTAACAATATGTCCTGGACGCCGAGTTAGAATTTCTAACATCCGGAATTCAGTCAGAGTCAAATCTTCTATGGTGTGTCCACACCAGCGGGCAATACGGCTTTCATTATAAAGTTGTAGGCTTCCAATCTGGTGAATCTGTTCATCAGTCAACTGGCTCCCATCTAAATTTCGAATATCACTCAGGCGCAGTAGTGTAGCTACCTTTTCTGCCAAAAAATCAAGTGATACGGGTTTTGGCTGATAATCCCAAGCACCCATGCGCAAACCCAATATACGATCTATTTCAGTCACTCGTTCAGTTAAAAATAAAATTGGCAATTGTGGATGCTGCTTAAGCAAGTCAACGCATAACTGGAAGCCAGCATCAATATTATTATCCATGATGATATCAAGGATTACCAAGTCCGGGCGCTGTTGCAAGCCAATGAAAGCATCCTGCTTGCCCACATAAGCCGTTACACGATATCCTCGTTGCTCAAGGGCAATTTGGTAATTGTCACGCTGGTCTAGATCATCTTCAACAATAACAATATGCTTGGCCATATCCAATCACTCTATTTGCTAACCCAACTGTAATGATTCATTAAATACATAATATATTTAATACGTTTAGAATCTTATAACAGATACATATGTTTGGATTATACATCGACCAAGACAATAAACACGGCAACCGTTACAACAAACTGCGACTCATGGAAGATAATGGTCGCTGTGAGTCTGTGATCCATTCACTCCATGAATCAATATAGACTGGCATGCCATCAAGCCCTTCATGGACCATAGCTAGCGCATTAAGGCAGGCACACCAGAACCACATGTGTGCACCAAAGATCCAGGTTACTGCTGCACTAGACAATCAGACACATACAGCCATTCCTTGCGTAATTGAGTTACACTTTTAAAATGGCCCACGAAAAGATTTTTTTCAAATGGACGGTTTATGGCTGTCGGCACATGTCCTGCCATCAGGTCTATAGGCTCATCCTTACTGTTAAAGCGATTCTGGAAACGTGCATCCAAAGGTAAAAATTGTGGCTGCTCTATATTAATCATAACTATTGCACTGGCGATACACCAATGCTGATTTAGCCAAATTTCTGTACTTGATGCACATAATTGACTGGCTCTGAGCTGGTAGTAGCCACTGGTCATAAGTCCAGCATGGTCTTGCCAGGCCTGCAAGCCACCATCTAACAACGCAACCTGATGGTGACCGGCTAGCTGCCTCAACCAGCAAAGGTGTGCAGCAATAGCGCCATTCGCATAATCATAAACAACAACCTGTGTGGTTACACCAATATCCCAGCCTTGCAGCCGAGCTTGAAAATCAACGTAACCTAGCAAAGGATGACGGTCACTGCCACTGGTTACTGCTGATAACAAATCTAACTCTAGGTGGGCGTATTGAGCCCCAGCATAGTAATATAGCCTTTATTAAAGGCCTGCCAGCCTGCATCCAGATGCAGCAAGGGAAAGCGACAATCAAGCATCATCAAACCAGCTTGACTAGCCTGAAATCAAGTTAATTCAGCAGCGCTGATCAGTGTGTTTTTATGCATTTTTTAGATGGTTTTAATGCACTTAACATGATTTATTATTGATGTTAACAATAACCTATTGCAATCGCTATAGAACCACTGCCTGCAACAACTGCAATTTTTTTCGCAATAGCTTACTCTGCTTGTTAGTAGCGTAAGTTATTGCTTGTTGCAGCTTTTGTATCTGTGCTGCGTAAGCTGCCTGTGGATCTGAAGCATTCTTAATAGCAGCCAGCAACTGGTCAAGCTCCGCCTGCACTTGAGCCATTTGCTCAGCCTCACGCTGATGTGCAATGGCAATGGCTTTTTGTCGACCAGCTAAGATGCTGGAGTTCTCATTGCCTGATTTAGCTTCCTTGACTACATTTTTTTCTCTTGGGGTCGCTAGAGTCTTATCCAAAGCTGTGATACCTACCGCTGCACGTAACTGAGCCATGAACGGCTGGCTGTATTGACGGGCCTTAATAGCACCTTGTTGTAATTGGGTCTCTATATATTGTGGATCCTGTATAATATGTTCAAAACGCTGGCGTGCTGGAGATAAATAAGTATCTAGATACTCAAACAACTCCTGTTTCATTTGTCCCCAACCAATCCCATTAGCATAGCGTTGACGCATTTGCTCTACTGCTGTTGAGGTAGCAAAAGCGTTGTAGATTTCAAACAAAGTGCACGTATCAGGATCTTTGGGTTGTCCGGGTTTGAGACTGTTCGTGGTAATCTGGTTAATTAATTTACGCAGTTGGTCCGATGGCGCAAATAACGGGATTATGTTGCCATAGCTTTTACTCATCTTACGTCCATCTAGACCCGATAATATCTTTGGTTCTCCGTGAGCTACCATGGCCTGAGGCAAGTTAAACAGAGGTTGGTAGACCTTGTTAAAGCGGGCCGCTATATCTCGACACATTTCGATGTGCTGGATCTGATCTTTACCAACCGGAATATAATGAGCATTGAACAACAAGATATCTGCAGCCATCAAAATGGGGTAACTGAACAAACCCATGGATATGCCCTGATCATGATCACCCTGCTGCAAGTTGTCATCTATTGCAGCCTTATAGGCATGAGAACGGTTCATCAAGCCTTTGGCAGTCATACAGTTTAATAGCCAGCATAACTGCGGGATTTCAACAATGTCAGACTGACGATAAAACGTGACCTTGTCAGTATTAAGTCCCAAGGCTAGCCAGATGGCGGCAATCTCCTGGGTAGAACGGTGCAATACCTGAGGATCTTGGCATTTAATTAAAGCATGATAATCGGCCAAAAAATAGAAACCGTCATATTGATCCGATTGGCTAGCGGCAATTGCCGGTTTGAGAGCCCCCAGATAGTTACCAAGATGGGGCACCCCTGTAGTGGTAATACCTGTAAGCACACGTTGTTTAGTTTGCATGGAACCAGTCTGGTCAAAATAAAAAATCCATTATACAGTGCAAAAAAATAACCCAGCAATGCCTGCAACCAAAATTCATAACGATCAACCCTACTTTATTCGGAAATGACTAAAACAGTGCCTCTAAAAGCAGTCAAGCCTAGTGTGAATATGCATACAGCATCAAGCATTAAGGTTTTTGTAGATGCCAGGCTGAGATAGGCTTAACAAAAACATTACCCTAACCTTACCCGAAAGGGTAATTAAATAACATCAGACTTGCACTTTAATTGTCCCAACTGTACTTTTGAAAACATACAAGGCATGTCTGTAATCATTTACTTTTACTTTACAGTCAATGTATTGACAGGCGCGCGGTTTTTATTAAGTACTCAGACCAACATTGTTATATTTATTTTAGCCAGTTTAAGTAACGCTCACGATATTTTGTGAATGTTTCTAAGGTTAAGTTGGGTTGGCTCAGAGTTAAAAATGTATTCAACTGATTTTTAGTGCTTAAGGGGAAAACAAATATGCTACATTGTGCGACCTTCGGAGCCGGATGTTTTTGGTCAGTCGAAG
Organism: uncultured Pseudomonadales bacterium; assembly: GCA_943787595.1. Classification (GTDB taxonomy): domain Bacteria; phylum Pseudomonadota; class Gammaproteobacteria; order Pseudomonadales; family Balneatricaceae; genus CALSNA01. The sequence continues at coordinate 117,646 of CALSNA010000004.1, read as the reverse complement.
CTTTGTTTGCAGGCCAGCAGGGAGTTGTTAGCACCTCAGTAGGTTATATGGGTGGACATACCGACAGTGTAAACTATGAACAAATTTGTACCGATACCACTGGCCATGCGGAAGTTGTAGACCTAAAATTTGATGACCATGTGATCAGCTACCAGGACTTGTTGCAATTGTTCTGGGCTAATCATGACCCGACTACGCCGAATCGACAGGGTTCTGACCGTGGCAGCCAATACCGCTCAGTGATTTTTTATCACACTGAAGTACAACGGCATCAGGCCTTAGGCATTCGCCAACAGCTAGATCGTAGCAGAGTATATTCAGCGCCTATCGTAACTATAATTGAGGCGGCAAGGGGTTATCATAAAGCTGAGCAATATCACCAAAAATACCTGCAAAAGCTTAAGATGTCATGTCTCTAATATACTTTATGAGGCGAGATATCTCCCGCAGAACTTAGCCTGTCGTTTTTGGAATAGTGGCTTGATTATAGCCTGATTAAACTGCCAATATTGTTAGTGTTCAAGCATCAAGACGATTTGTTGTTAAGGAGAATTGATCAAATGCAATCTTCAGCAAAAATTGTAGTTATTGGGGGAGGTGTAGTTGGTGCCAGTACCCTCTATCATCTGGCCAAGAAAGGCTGGACAGATATTGTGATGCTTGAGCGCAAAGAGTTAACCTCGGGCTCTACTTGGCACGCTGCCGGACTATTGCCTTTGTTTAACATGAGTTATTCCGTTGGCAAATTGCACCAATATTCGGTCAATTTTTACCACCAGCTAGAACAAGAAACCGAGATGAGCGTTGGTCTTAGTGTTGTTTCTAATATCCGACTGGCTAACTGTGAAGACCGCATGGATGAATATCGCTATTACGCTGGAATAGCTAAAACAGTAGGCGTTAAAGTCGAGTTCCTATCACCTGAACAAGTCAAGGCAATCTGGCCACTGTGCAATATTGATGGGTTAATCGGTGCCATACGCCATCCTGACGATGGTTATATTCAACCTGCAGAATTGACTCAAGCCTTGTGTCAAGGGGCTCGCAATCGGGGCGCCAGGATTCATCGCTACACCACAGTAAACGCGATTAAACAGCAACTTGACGGCAGTTGGATTGTCAAAACTGATAAGGGTGATATCGCTTGTGAACATGTGGTTTCCTGCACTGGCAGTTTTGCTCGTAAAACTGGTGCCATGGTTGGTTTAGATATCCCTGTTATACCCGTAGAGCACCAGTTCATTGTTACCGAAGCCCACCCAAAAATCTTAGAACGCAAACAGCAAGGACTGCCAGAAATGGGGGTATTGCGAGAATCTGATGGAGGTTACTACCTGCGCGAAGAAGCGGGTGGACTGCTATTGGGACCTTACGAACAAGGTGCGCCTTGTTGTTATGTTAACAGCCCTGCCAATGATTGTGAATATGAGCTGTTCAATTCAGATTTAGATCGCCTGATGCCACATATTGAGTTCTGTATTAACCGTGTGCCCGCGTTCGGTGAAGTGGGTGTCAAACAGGTTTATAACGGTGCCATTGCTTATACTCCAGATGGTAATCCAATTGTTGGACCAGCTCCAGGCCTACGTAACTTCTGGGTTAATGAAGGCCACAGTTTTGGTATTACTGCTGCAGGTGGCGCTGGCTGGCAATTGGCAGAGTGGATCGTGGATGGTGAGCCTACGGTGGACATGATGGGAGTAGACCCACGTCGTTTTGGCCCCTATGCCAGTCATGGTTACCTGCTCAGCAAAAATGAAGAAGCCTATGCCAATGTATTCAGCACCCATTATCCAGACGAAGAGCGCAGTGCTTGTCGCCCCTTAAAAACTTCCCCTTGTTACGAGCGCATGCAGCGACTGGGAGCAGTCTTTGGTTCAGTATATGGCTGGGAACGGCCCAACTGGTTTATGCCCAGCTCTGATTATGCCTTAACAATCGACGAACTGAACCAACCTAGCACAGAACAGGTATTGCTTAACAAGAATCATTCTACTCCTCTGGCAGATGGCCGTATTGTTGAAAAAAACTCGTTCCGAAGGACCAACTATTTTAAGCATATGGGTAATGAATGTCGTCATGTGGCTCATAAAGTAGGCTTACTGGATATGTCAGCCTTTGCCAAGTGCACAGTAAAGGGTCCAGGAGCAGAAGCGTGGCTGGAATCTATTTTTGCCAACAAAATACCACAATCCATCGGCCGCATTAGCCTAGTGCATATGCTGTCGCTAAACGGTGGGGTACGTGCTGAATTTACCATCTACAAAACCAGTTCACAAGGTTACTATCTAGTATCTGCTGGGGCATTTGAAAACCATGATCATGACTATCTGTACAAACTTAAACCCACTGATGGTAGTGTTGAGGTTCAACGCGTCACCAGCCAATACGGTGTATTGGTAATAGCGGGTCCCAAATCCCGTGAAGTATTGCAAAAAATCACTGCCACTGATCTTACTAACGAAAAATTCAAATGGTTGAGCGGTAGGAAAATCAATGTGGGCTATGCCACTGCTGAGGCACTGAGAGTCAATTTTGTTGGTGAGTTAGGCTGGGAGCTACACCACCCTATTGAAATGCAAAACTATATTTTTGACCAAATTATGACTGCTGGAACCGAATTTGATATCAAACCCTTTGGCATACGAGCTATGGATAGCATGAGGCTGGAAAAATCGTATCGCCTAATTCCAAGGGAAATGTCCATTGAATATTCGGCCTTTGAATCAGGGCTAGACAGATTTATCCGATTTGATAAAGCCAGTAATTTTATTGGCAAGGAAGCACTACAGGATTGGCATAAAAACGGTTTTGAAAATGCCTTCATAACACTAGAAGTACATGACATCCATGATGCTGATGCACGTGGCTCTGAAGCCATATACAAAGATGGCGAATTGGTGGGTAGAGCCACCTCGGGAGGTTACGGTTTCCGGGTGGAAAAATCCCTGGCTCTGGGTTTAGTCAAACCTGAGGTGGCTATCATTGGTAACACATTGGAAATTGAAATCCTTGGTCATCTATACCACGCCACAATATTGGCAGAATCACCTTATGATCCAGAAAATGTAAAATTGAGAGAGTAATTTAAAGCAGTCAATCCGTTCATGAATGACGTATCTGTCACAGTAGTAATTGACAAGCCATGCATAATCTATCGGATGACAGATAAAAGAAAGCAGCTAAACAAGCTGGACTAAGTTGATTAAACTGGGCAGTTATCATTGACTTGTCCGAGTAATTTAGTATGCTGGTTTGGCTATGATTGAGTATCACTTCAGGGACTGGCTCCGAGGTGATAATGTTAAAAGTGTAACTGAGAATCTATCCATGAAAGTGCTAGTCGGTATTAAACGCGTGCTAGATCCACAGGTAAAAGCTCGCGTTAAAGCAGACCAATCAGGCATTGAACTGACTCATGCCAAAATGACCATGAATCCCTTTTGTGAAAACGCGGTTGAAGAGGCCATTCTCCTAAAAGAAGCTGGTGTTGTTGAAGAAATAGTTGTGGTTTCTATTGGTGTTGCCAAAGCAGAAGAAACACTGCGTAATGCGCTGGCTCTAGGGGCTGACCGAGCCATTCTGGTATTGACTGAACAAATTCTGGAACCTCTGGCTGTAGCCAAAGTGTTAAAACACATTGTCGAAAAAGAAGTTCCTAATCTAGTGCTAGTGGGTAAACAAGCCATTGATGACGACTGCAACCAGACTGGACAAATGCTGGCTGCCTTACTAGGCTGGCCACAGGCTACTTTTGCCTCTAACATTGAGCTTCAGGATACTGATGCTACAATTACTCGTGAAGTAGACGGGGGCCTAGAAACCATCAACGTTAATCTACCAGCGGTTATTTCCGCTGACCTACGCCTTAATGAACCTCGTTACGCGTCATTGCCTAATGTCATGAAAGCCAAACGTAAACCACTGGATAAAATCACACTGGACACGCTGGGTCTAAATACTGCCAATCGACTAACAACCTTAGCTGTCAATGAGCCTCCCGCACGTGCAGCAGGTATAATGGTTGCAACGGTGGAGGAATTAGTAGACAAACTCAAAAACGAAGCCAAGGTTATTTAAGGAAGTCTGATATGAGTATCCTAGTTATTGCAGAACACGACAACATCAACTTAAATAGCGCAACCCTGAACACTGTTGCCGCTGCCTTGCAGATTGGTAGCGATTTAGATCTTCTAGTAGCAGGCCATGATTGTAGCAGTGTTGCTACAGCCGCTAGCCAAGTGGTTGGTGTTAATAGAATATTAGTTGCTGACAGCGATACCCTTAATGGGCAGTTGGCAGAGAATATGGCTAATCTGTTGGTCAGCATGGCCACTGAATATAATCATATCCTGGTGTCAGCAACTACATTTGGCAAGAATTTACTGCCACGAGTCTCAGCCATGCTGGATGTGAGTCAAATATCTGATATCAGTGCAATCGTATCAGAAGATACTTTTATACGTCCTATCTATGCTGGCAATGCCATGGCCACGGTACAATCAAGTGATAGCAAGAAACTGATTACTGTGCGTGTAACGAAATTTGATGCCGCTTCTGCAAGTGGTGGGAACGCTACCATTAACCCCATATCAGTCAGTGAAGATAGTGGCTTAAGTCGTTATGTGGGACTATCGGCCTCTGAATCCGAACGGGTAGAATTGGCATCTGCCGATATTGTGGTATCTGGTGGCCGTGGTATGCAAAATGGCGATAATTTTGCCATGCTGGAGGCAGTTGCTGATAAGCTGGGTGCTGCAGTGGGCGCATCCCGAGCTGCTGTTGATGCAGGCTTTGTTCCTAACGACTATCAAGTAGGTCAAACAGGCAAGGTTATTGCACCAGACTTGTATATCGCGGTAGGTATTTCTGGGGCAATTCAACACCTGGCAGGGATGAAAGACTCTAAAGTAATCGTTGCTATTAATAAAGATACTGAAGCACCCATTTTTCAGGTGGCCGACTATGGTCTAGTTGCTGACCTGTTTGATGCCATACCGGAGCTTGAAAAGGCTCTATAAGGGCTCTTCACACAAATTTAGCCGAGAGCCAGTATTAAGCAATAACATAAATTATGGTCTTGGTCTGGTAAATATCCTAAGTCAAGATATTAAGGTCATGGGAGTCCTCAGCATGTTGGCGGAGTGAACTCCTTTGACGCCTTTTCTGTGCAAAAAAATGCCTCAGCAACCTGCTGCTACATGCAGCCAGAAAGTCACCACGTACCGCAATATGATGATTAAAATGGCCGGCCTGCAATAACTGCAAACGACTCACCACAGCGCCCGCCTTAGGCTCTTGAGCGCCATAAACCAGACGTTCGATACGAGCATGAATCATTGCTCCAACACACATAGTACAGGGTTCAAGGGTTACATACAATTGACAGCCACTGAGACGATAATTATCCAGCGCCGTTGCGGCTGCCTGCAATGCAATAATTTCTGCATGGGCACAGGGATTATTGCTACGAATAGGTTGATTCCAACCTCGACCCACGACCTTGTTATGGCGAACCACTACAGCACCTACCGGCACTTCACCCAGTTCAGCTGCCTGTCGAGCCAATTTTAGTGCCTGTTCCATAAATTGTTGGTCAGCTTGATCATTCATGTAAACTAATGTGATATTGGCAGGAGTTAAGCACCATTATTAATATGTCTATTCCTGAGGTATCGTGGCAACACTCAAGGACATTGTAACTGAGTGCACATACTTACGTTATTTACTATTCCAAAAGATCGTTTATGAAACCATGGTTAAGGTTATTTCCCACGTTATTCCAGAAAGACAATTAATGTCATTTAGGTTAATACATTTTGTGGCGCCGTCTGTTGAGCAATTACCTAGATGTATCAGTAGTAAAATCACTGACTCTTTAATTTTTATGCAATATTTAGACTAGGTGTTGGATGCGCTTAAATTGGGGCGTGTCAGACGCGCTGTTTTAATAAAGTGATCTTGAATCTGGACTGTTTCAATGCAGTAATTGCCTACCTGTAGACCCACATTACTTTGGGGGATTTCTTCTAAGCGTTCGGTTATCAAACCATTGAGAGTTTTAGGACCGTCAATAGGCAAATCCCAATCCAGAGCTTTGTTTATTTCTCGTACGGTGACACTGCCGTTAATGAAGAAAGAGCCATCTTCCTGCGCATGAATATCCTGATTATTGACATCAGCTTCATTTGCCATCTCACCAACAATTTCCTCCAGAATATCAGACAAGGTCGTCATGCCCTGTATATCACCGTATTCATCAACCACTAAGCCAACTGATTGCCGATGTTTCTGGAAGTTCAGTAACTGAGTATTTAAGGGAGTGCTTTCAGGAATAAAATAGGGTTTAACGGCTAATTGCAACAATATCTCTTTATCAGGCTTGTCCTGATGCAGCATTGGTAATATCTGGCGTACATGCAAGATACCTACCACATTATTAATATCATCCTGGAAGATTGGCAAACGAGTATGAGGGCTGTCACTGATGGTGGATAGAATTTGTTCCATATCGTCATTCTTATCAATACCGATAATTTCACTACGCGGAATCATAATATCTTCCACGGTTACAGTTTCTAAATCTAAAATACTGAGCAACATAGACTGGTTCCGACGTGTAATCATGGTGCCAGATTCATGGACGATGGTACGCAGTTCTTCAGTGCTTAAGTGATGTTCGTGCTTATTGGTCACGCTAAAGCCCAACAATTGCAACAGGCTATTGCAAATGGTATTGACCAACCAAACAAAAGGATACATCACACGTAATAGTGGCCCCAGCACCCAGGCAGCAGGGAAGGCGATCCGTTCAGGCTTGATTGCAGCCATCGTTTTAGGAGTCACTTCAGCAAAAATCAAAATCACCAGTGTCAAAATAGCAGTCGCCACTGCAATCCCAGCATCACCTACTAAACGCAAAGCAATCATGGTGGCAATGGCAGAAGCTAGTATGTTGACAAAGTTGTTACCGATCAGGATAACTCCAATCAGTTGATCAGGGCGATTCAGGAGTTTGTTAACAAGCACAGCACTGCGATGCTTTCGCTTGACTAGATGGCGCAGGCGATAGCGATTTAGTGACATCATCCCAGTTTCAGAACTGGAGAAGAACGCAGATAAGCAAATCAGTAATATTAGCAACCCGAACAGGTAAATTGTTGGTATTTCGCTCAAAGTAGCCTATATCTCTTATTATACTTTTATAGCAATTCTTATTCGAATTGAAGCATCTGTCAAGATAATAAATAAGTTTAATTGAATTCTTCAGAGCAGGTATTCAATCACCAACTTGCTACCAAGCCATGCCAGGAACAGCAGACTAAAGCCAATCAAATTTAAGCTTATAGCCCGGCGGCCACGCCAGCCAAGCCGATAGCGCCCAAATATCAATAGTGCAAAAGTCATCCAGGCTAAAATTGAAAAGAAGGTTTTGTGGGCCAAATGCTGGGCCAAAATATCCTCCAGAAAAATCAGTCCACTAGCCAATGCTACAGTCAAACACAATAAGCCCAGAAGCAAAATTTGAAATAGTAGCCGCTCCATAGTCTGTAGTGGTGGTAAAGTCTGGATCATGGCACCAATAACAGATCCGCGTTTGAGCTGATTGATCTGCTCATTGAGTAATACGGCTTGACAAGCAGCAATAGCAAGCAGTGAATAAGCAACTATCGAGACTAAAATATGAACTAGCATGCCAATACTATAATATTTGCCACTGACAGTAACGGGTATCAAAAGTCCAGCGATTAATGCTAGAGAAGTGGCTGGCAACACCACAATCAGTAGATTGGATAGCGGCTTACGCAGATTACTGAGTATAATCATACCAATAATCAACCAACCGATCAGAGACAGTGCTGCCACCAGATCAAGTACCAGACCTTGTTGGCTGAATAGGCGATTATAGAGACTGAAACTATGGCAGATCCATCCTAAAACAGCTAATTGCAGCGGCAACAAGCCACGTTTCATGGTGACTGCCACAAATTGTTGCTGTTGTCGCCAAGCAGCTAACATGTAGAGAAAGATGGGCATTAAGCTGATGATCATATGGTTCACTGAATTCTAACTTGCTCCTCTAGAAAAGCAGAGTACTTTAATTTAAAACCCGAAGTCAAATGATAATAATAATCAATTAATATTTCTATTTTATGATACCTTGATAATCCAGTTCAGATATATAGGTGTATAATAAAAACACCTTAAACCAAAGTGTTTGCAGCTAATTTCTTGCTAAAGTGGCCTGTGTGTATTAGCCCTGCAGGAAAGAACCCTGGAGGAGCTATATACTCACTACACCGTTATAAACACATGCAAACTGGATTTAACTTTGACAGGTTATCACATAGACGATTTGTTAAAAATTAGCGGTGGTTTCATAAGATATCTGGGTTGGCAAGTTCAGGCAGTATAATAAGTCTTTACTGCGCAGTAACCACAGTTAGATTTCTGATAATCGTAAAACCGGATTTTAAAATGATGTACGATGTGAAAAGTCCCCAAGACACAATGCAATAAGACTATAGATAAAATTTGACAAAGATTTGGTATATAAATGCGCTGAGGAATATACATAGGCTAAAAATCAACTTAAATAACTGATGAATTTTGGCTAAATACACTCCATAAGCATGATGAATGATAGTTCTAGTGAGCTGTTTTTTATTTTTCAACGTTGAGTGGGACATTTCAAATTAATCAAAATATAGTTCATAATGTTAAAGTTAAACAGCCTTTTCAAGGGTTAACAAGGGTGCAAGAAATTGACCTGTAAACGAATTATTCTCCATAGCAATTGTTTCCGGGGTTCCGACAGCAATAATTTGCCCACCTTTGCAACCACCTTCTGGGCCCAAGTCAACAATCCAGTCAGCAGTTTTGATGACATCTAGATTATGCTCAATAATAACTATCGTATTGCCATGATCCCGTAGGCGATGCAGGACATCTAGCAATTGCTGAATATCATAAAAGTGCAAGCCAGTAGTCGGCTCATCTAGTATGTAAAGGGTTTTCCCAGTGTCACGTTTAGACAATTCACGGGACAGCTTTACCCGCTGAGCTTCACCACCCGAAAGGGTGGTCGCAGTCTGGCCTAAGCAGATGTAGCTCAGTCCCACATCTATCAGCGTCTGTAAACGGCGGCGAATCATAGGCACTGCATCAAAAAAAGCGATGGCATCTTCCACTGTCATTGCCAATACATCATGGACATTTTTTCCCTTATAATGGATCTCTAGGGTTTCACGATTATAGCGCTGGCCCTTACACGTATCACAAGCAACATAGACATCGGGCAAAAAGTGCATTTCAACCCTAATTACTCCGTCTCCCTGGCAGGCTTCACAACGTCCACCTTTGACGTTAAAGCTAAACCGACCCGGTTTGTAGCCACGCGAGCGAGCTTCCTGAGTCCCGGCAAATAAATCCCTAATCGAAGTAAAAATCCCCGTGTAAGTAGCTGGATTTGAACGTGGAGTTCGACCAATTGGGCTTTGATCAATGTCTACTACCTTATCCAGTTGTTCTAGCCCTTCAATAGCTTGGTACCGACCTGCAGTAGCATTGACAGCCCGGTTCAAACAGATTGCCGCCAAGGGGTACAAAGTACCATTGATTAGGCTTGACTTGCCTGATCCAGATACTCCGGTAATACAAGTCATTAATCCTAGTGGAATGGTTAAATTCACCTCTTGTAGATTATGCTCAGCAGCTCCCAGCAATCGTACCACGGACTGAGAATCAAACGGCTGACGATGGCGAGGGATCATAATAGACCGATTCCCGGATAGATACTGGCCAGTGAGGGATCTTGGATTAGCCATAACAGCAGCTGGGGTGCCCTGAGCCACCACCTGGCCTCCGTGAACGCCAGCCCCGGGGCCTATATCAATTACGTGGTCAGCCTGTTTGATGGCATCTTCATCATGCTCGACAACAATGACTGTATTACCCAAGTCACGCAGGCGCAACAAGGTATTCAGCAATCGTTCATTGTCACGCTGATGTAGACCAATGGAGGGTTCATCTAGTATATACATGACACCCACTAACCCAGCACCAATCTGGCTAGCCAAGCGGATACGCTGAGCTTCACCGCCAGATAAAGTCTCTGCTTTACGATTCAATGTTAGATAATCAAGTCCAACATTGACCAGAAATTCCAGCCTCAAACGAATTTCTTTAACGATCTTATCGGCAATCTGTCCCTGTTTGCCTGGTAATGATAGATTGTCAAAGTACTTGGCGCTGGTACTTACATCCCAACTGGTGATTTCAAACAGAGTCAGGTTATCGACATAGACATGGCGAGCTTCAATACGCAAGCGAGAACCATTACAGTCAGGACAAGACTGGAGAGTTTGGTAACGATGTAGATCTTCACGCACCACATTAGATTCAGTTTCCCGATAGCGGCGCTGCATATTGTTAACAATACCTTCAAAGGGATGCCGGCGGGCAATGGTATCACCCCGGTCATTGATATAATTGAACGTAATAGCTTCGGTGTCACTACCATATAAAATCAGTTTTTGCTGAGCTTCAGTCAATTGTTCAAATGGTATATCCATAGAGAAGCCATAGTGACGTCCCATGGCGCTAAGTAGGCTGAAGTAGTAGATACTACGTCGATCCCACCCCCTGATTGCCCCAGCAGCCAAACTATGGCTAGGGTATTGTACAACTTTTACAGGGTCAAAATACTGCTGTACTCCAAGGCCATCACAACCTTCACACGCTCCCGATGGATTATTAAAAGAAAATAACCGAGGCTCTAGTGCAACAATGCTGTAGCCACACTCAGGACAAGCAAACTTGGAAGAAAATACCATGTCTTGCATGCTCTGGTTGTCCATAGAACACACCTTGGCAATACCACCGGTTAGATTAAGGGCAGTTTCAAATGACTCGGCCAAGCGCAACTGAATATCCGGCTTAACACGGAAGCGATCCACCACAACTTCGATAGTGTGACTTCTGGTTTTACTGAGGACTGGCGTATCATCCAGATCACACAGGGTACCGTTGATGCGAGCCCGAATAAATCCTTGTGCCCGCAGCTCTTCCAAAGTGTGCAAATGCTCACCTTTACGGTTCTGCACCACAGGTGCCAACAACATCAGCCGTTGTTCTGATTGCTGTTCAAGCACTTGATCGACCATCTGACTGATGGTCTGGGCACTCAAATCCATGTTGTGTTTCGGGCAACGAGGCTCCCCCACACGTGCAAACAATAAACGCAGATAGTCGTAGATTTCAGTAATGGTGCCTACCGTTGATCGCGGATTGTGTGAAGTTGACTTTTGTTCTATGGAAATAGCTGGGGACAAACCTTCAATGTGATCAATATCTGGCTTTTCCATCATTGACAGAAATTGACGAGCATAGGTTGACAGCGATTCAACGTAACGTCGTTGTCCTTCCGCATACAGGGTATCAAAGGCTAAAGATGATTTACCTGAACCGGATAATCCAGTAATAACAACTAGCTTGTCTCGTGGAATATCTAAATCAATGTTGCGCAAATTGTGGGTGCGCGCCCCGCGTATGGTAATGTTATCCACGACAAAATCCGGCTAATAGTTTAACCCTCCATTATAGGATGTAATCAAGGTTGTAAGCAAAGATTGGCGTAAGATTTTGGCAATGCAATACAGGATGTAGAAAAAATTCAGCAATCTTAACGAGCAGGTGTCAATAATTAGACTCGAAATTAATACGCCTGCTGTCTATAATAAATGTATTAGCATAGTTGCTTCCATAACTGGGTGTAGCGATCTAATTGCTCGTTCACTGTTCATATCAGGCAGATATGACTATTTTATACGTTGCTGTGGTTAGTACAGCAGTTCAGCCATATGCAGTAGGAGATGACCATGGCAAGAGGGATCAATAAAGTTATTCTAGTAGGTAATGTCGGCACCGAACCGGAAGTGCGTTACATGCCTTCGGGAGGGGCAGTAACCAATATCACTTTGGCCACTTCGGAATCGTGGAAAGATAAACAAACTGGCCAACCTCAGGAACGTACTGAGTGGCATCGGCTGGTATTCTTTAACCGACTTGCTGAAATTGCAGGAGAATATGTGCGCAAAGGTTCCAAGCTTTATGTAGAGGGATCCTTGCGAACTCGCCAATGGGAACAGGAAGGGGTAAAGCGATACACCACCGAGATTGTAGCCAATGAGATGCAAATGCTGGATGGTAAGCCAAACCAAAATCAAGCGAACACTGGGCAAAGCCGTTTAGCCACTCAAGCACCAGTACAACGGGGTACCCCGACCCAACAACAGGGTACTCTGACTCAACCTAACATAGATAATGGATTTCCTGATGATGATATCCCATTTTGAGGAATACATAATTAATAATCGTTGATTAAAACCATTAAAGGTCTGTTTTTACAGGCCCTTTTTTATTTATAGTGTGAATTAACTATCCTAAATTTTTTAAGTTCCAGCCATGCAGTTATCTGCAACAACACAACGTAATCCAGTAGTAAAGTCCTAGATGAAAAAGAAGCCACACAAGAAAAGCACCAACAGAAGGCACAAATGACTATAGTGAATGCCTTAAACAGGAAAAAATAACCAAATCAGAAGAGATGAGTTAGGATATAAAACAGGCAATCATATTGACAGCTATACAATGTGCCCAGATTGCCGCTCAATGCCTCAATCAGTTTTTTGGACGATGGGTTAAAGGTTATAAGGCATTGTCCCATCATAATTATACCGACTTCTATCAAAGCATTGCGAAGATTCAGAGCTTTGTTTTCTTTGTTTGAGGCTTTGGTGGCTTCTTCGAACGATACTGTTGTTCAGGCCCGTTATAGGCAGGATATAACATCAAGGCATCCAAGTTAAATGAAGTTGGACACTGGCTGGTTTGCAAATCATAGTAGATCGCTCTACCTTTGATCTCAGGTTTACGATCTGCTTCAAAAAATAACCCGTAACATTGGCTGTTACAGTGGAAAATCGACCCTTCCTTTATAGAATATCGTTGTGTCACCCCATTGGCTAACAGGATCTGTTCATTGTTGAGTTGACCACTGAGCACATAACAGTAGTCCTGATCAAACATTGCCGTTTCATAATGGGCCACAGCAAATTGAATGGGCAAACCATCGATCGGACGTTGTTTTTTATCTTTCCGTTGCCGCCAGCGGTCTCTGGCAAATTTCTGAGGGCTTAAAGTCAGGCAATTGAGTATATCCCACTTGGACGTTGACATAACATTGTAGAAATATTGCCCATTCTCATCAATCATACCTCGACATTGATCAAGCTGTGACTCAACTTGCTGCGTTTTATCAAACCAACCCAGTGCCAAAATTGGAAAGCCATCCATAGCATAGCCGATAGGCCGTTTTTGTTCCTCCACATGTGTGCGTCCCAACTGTTCAATGAGACAGCTTGGTGCGATATGATAATGATAATCATCACCTCGTCCAGCATGGCCACCACAACTGTCAAGCTCACCCTCATCCAGGGTATGCGGTCTATTGCCAGTAGCTGAATTACGGGTACCTTGGGTGCCGGGGTTGAATATCGGTATACCATTGACTGCAAGTCCAACTGGACCTGCATCTGTTTCATAGATTTGTCCGCCTTTAGATTTTTTTAATGTCAAGCTAAATTGATAATCATGCTGTGAAGGAAATTGTTGATTAGACGTTTTTATGCCCAACATCATGGGATGTGTTTTATCAGGAAGGCCTTGGGATTTAAGCGAGATGGTCTTGCCGCGGCAAGATAAATCAGATACTTCATTGGTATAACACTGTGGGTTACACGCACAGACATCAATTTGGTGTGCGACCACCGAGTAAGACATCACCCATGACATGGCGCAGTAACTAAATAGGAACTGGATTGAGTTAGGCATGGATTTTAGTCGCTCTTAGGTGTTAATTGGTTGCAGTGCTTATTACGAAAAATAATGAATATAATGCTGTCAGGTTGCTTGAAAGATGACAGCTTACCTATGTTCTCCAAAACTTATTGAAGTTGTTCAGGTGATGATGAATTTATGGAATGATACTAAATAGGTTTGCAGATAAAACCAAAATATTAAGCCATGTCAAGTGTATTTGTGAACATACACCCTAATACAAGCAAATGGCATTTTATAGCTGAAGGTATCGAACCGCTTGCTGATACCAGACAACCAGGTGCTTGAGCAATACCAGCACATTTGTTCTATGGAGGAGGAATGACTCGCCGCAAGCACCGCGCAGCTGTTCAAATTATTTGAACGCTAACTTACGAGTAAGATTAGGATTTTTTGCAAACTCTTGTGGTATCATCTTTACAATAATATTAGTCATGTAAAGAGGCGGAATTAATACTGAAACTGCTAACTTGGATTGAGCTAACACTTATTACCAGACCCTAGATCTAACTTTGCGGCGATACAACAATGCCAATAAAATCAGCACCGGCAATGCTAATGCTAACACCTTACCCAAACCAGTCATCTTATTAACCCCCTGCGTTACTGTTTCGAATTCAACCATCGGCATTGAGATCTCAATATGGGTATTAGCATCGCTCTCTAGCATCGTAACATTGGTATTGGTATCAACCTCTGACATCGCGATGACGGTTGCGACGTTACTATGATCTGCTTTAATCTGCGCAACAATCGCCGCTATCTTATCTGCAGCATCCAGTTGCTGTGGCGCTTTGTCTGCCATCAATGCCGCCATATCTGATGACAGTTCAACTTGATTCAAATCCAGTTCAGTCAAAGTATCAACTGAGTCAACACGTACAGCAATTTCTTTTGGTATTGGCAAATCGTCCACTGCCATTGATAAAGACTTAGCTTCCTGCTGCTGTTGCAGGGCACTCAAAGTCGTGAACTCTAGTGGTGTAACAGCATAGTCAACCTCCGTTCCAGCCAAGGATTTCCCTACCAATTGCAAGGCAAAAATAGCTTCATTGGCTTGCGGTAGTTGTTGCCAACCCAAGTGCCAGTAATCAATATCTAGTTCTACGGGCAAGCGGTGCTGACGACCATCGTTCAAGTTAACTACCAGAGTGATCTTACTGTGCGTCAGATCTAACTCTTTATATAATGGCGTTACCTTAAGACTGTATTGCTGTTGTCCATCCTGATGACGAACTTGCGCCAGATAATGTATGGGTGGACGCACTCTTAAAGTACGGGTAATCTGACGCTGCCAGTCAGGCCCACTGACCTGCAACGTCAATTTATATAAACCAACATGGGACAAAGTTGGCAACTGCAAAGTATAATAACCAGTAACGTCGGTCACAATAGGAGTCAGATATTGTGTTTCAGCATCGTCTCGTATCTGATCGCGCGATAATGTCGCGGTTGTAACAACATCAGCTAAATTCTTTTGGCTGGGAGAATTGCCTTGTTTATCAACCAAACTGAAGCCCAATGGTGGTGCTTCACCAAGATATAAATTGGTAGTTAATGGATCAAGCATAATATCTAAACCGCTGACCACTCGTACCTGCTCTAACACTGAGTTCTCAGAGGCCAATTGCCAATGCCCAGCGTCTGGCTCTGTAACTGTAACGATGGCATAATCCGCGGCTTCCTGCCAATGCATCCCACGGGCCTGAGTGTCTGCGTTAAAGACTTCATCTGCTGGGTTTTGCAGTTGCAAATCTGGTGCCGATTGTGCTCGACGCATTAAGGCGATAAATGACTGGATTCCCGAATCCACTACAAAGGCCTGATCTTGTACCGGAACCTGCTGACCAGTGATGCTGCTATCTAGAGCGGTCAGGAATATATCAGGCAACATAGAGGCATTTTCGGCAACGGTATAGAGTCCGTCCGTCAATCTCGCCAGGGTATCGAGGGTCTCTAAGTCTGCCCGATGTGACAGTCCAATGGCATGCACCTGGACACCTGCCTGTACGTATTGTGTAGTCACCTGCTGCAACAACTGTCTACGGGCTCTTAAATTAGCCACGGCATCATCAGCGATATCGACCATACCATCCGTAAGTAAGATAACATGCACATTTGCAGCAGAAGACAAAGTAGAAAAATCAGCAGCTACCATCTGTAGCGCAGCGCCAATATCTGTATAGTGGCCTGTAGCACCGATGCGGTCAGCTGCTTGGTAGGCCTGATTAGCCCATTCAGTGTCCACAAGCCCATACGGAACCAACGGCTGGATATCTTCAGCAAACTGCCAAACACCAGCTTGAACCCCAGCGGGGATCAATCCAGTTAGAATTTTCAGTGCTGGGGCGCGCAGATTATTGGGATCAGTTTGCTTCATGCTACCAGAAATATCAATCAACACTCGAATGTCTGTATTGGCTATGGGCTCAATGCGAGCCTGACTAGACAGAGTTATTAATCCTAAACCAACAAAGGCCAATAGCCAGACCATTACACTAAAATCAACTCGAATCTTGACGCGCATGGAAGTCCTATAGTTAATAATAACTGTTGCAACCATACCATAAATAGCGCTGTTGGTACTATGGGAAAAGCAGTGACCTTTGGTTGTCCATTAATGACAATGCTGACTCCGAATACCACTTGTATTTAGCATCCAGAGCAATGTAATAATATCTCAAGCTAAGGGCTACAATTATGAATTAGCGGTCATCAGGCATTCAAGGATTATAATCAGACCGTGCTAACCTTTAGACACAATTGGCCAATAGACAACTGTAATGCATCAAGGTTAAATCTATAATAATCATCACAACGCAGTACACTGCTGTTATTATCATTTTAGTTAAGCCATGTAATGCGATCATTTTAAATTCAAATAGCACTAATGCAGTATCGTGTGATGTGTGTATATCAGTTGCTGATAACTATTAATGCTTCTATGTAGATACCACTTGCCACTGGCATCACGTGATTTCCATTGATTCATCTTTTTAATAAAGGCCAAGCTGGGGCATGGGTGGTTAGCGCTGCAGGTACTCCAGAGCATCTGGTTCACCTAGCTCTAGAGCAAATTTAACAAGCATTTCTCACTTTAATGGTAACTGTATTAACCTTACAGCAATACAATAGCATCGCCAGCCTGGGGGAGATACAGATCGTATCGCAAATGCAAATTCATAACATAAGCAAGCTTACCAAACAGATAAAACACGAAGTCAATTACTGAGTATAAATTTATGAGTAATACACGCATCTTTATCCCAATAGCTAGTCTAACCTGAGAAAGTACTTCTTAGCCATTCACTCAGCCAGCATTGCCATCATATCAACCTGTAAATTTGAGACCAAAAAAGCTACCTGAGTAGCTTGCTTAGATTTTGGAAACGCGCATAGCAAGACGCCCAAAGCATCACCTTAAACGCCTTTAGGCTAACACCCTCACATAGAACCAGCAGCTTTCAGATGCCCGATAATCAGCTCAACATCGTTGCGATATTTGAACCAATATTGCCCCATGTTGCTAATGCCACTCATACGACCAAGGAAACCTTTGATTTGTTGCTCTGCCCTGAGCATATACCGGTATTGTTTGGCGTAGCCATATCAACCCATTATGGGCATTAAGTGGTGGTCACCTTTAGCATACATTTGACGTAACACACACTCATAGTCATGGGCGATAGCCATCAGATGCTGACACATTTAATTACACCAGTAGCTGTGTGTGGGAAAACAGATGTTCTTCTCTGATAAAGTAGTATCAACCACCACATGTTTCAAGCTGTAAGGTTGGCCAGACATATCATTTCGATAAAAAGTCCACACCACAAAAGTACTGAAACGATAATGAATCAAACCCCTGCTCTACAACAGCTTTATCAGACAAATTATAGCGTTGTTGTAAATACATAAGTCCGCACGTAGGCAAAGCAGTTGCCCCAGGGGTAGGCTGTATCAATTATTGCATATGAGTTTAACGCCAGCCGATAGATGCCCATGCGCTTCAGAGATTAGGATTAATCCTATAAGACTTGTAGGGTAGACCTAACGTTTATCTATTCCTTTACAGGGCTTTCTTATATCTGGAAAAACAGGAGCCTCACCATCTAAATAGCGGGAAAGCCTAGGCGCTTTTAGTCATCTTAAAAATTGCGGCTATTGTAAGAACGCCCACTAAAATCGTGGGCTGCATCAATTATTTGCGATTGGTAAACGGTTCTTTCGCTGTTCACTGGGAACCCCTGTCACACACTATATCCCACAGCCAGGCGCAACCATGTTGTTAGCTAAACCCTTTTATCACTTCAAGATTTTCAATAAGAAAACTGAACTCAGATACCAACACTGGGCACATACTATCCGACCCGATCATAACCAGTATTGATGCATAGTTTATACCTTTGAAGACATACATCATGTTAGCGTAATTGCTGGGCATATATCTCAACTGCGCTGAGTCAGCCTCATTCCAAAAGCAATCATTCACATATATCTGTGCAGAGGTAATGATTACACAAGCCGTTGGTTGTACTCAGATCAATTGTGATATTTAGGTTTCACAAGCAGTATGCTCTTGTAGAAGTTGGTTATAAATTTGAGTGATGGGTGCCTGTAACAACTGCCAGCGCCAACCGTTCCAAGCAGACGGCATGTTAATCGGCTTGTGCTGGCGTAAACCCTCGAACAATGCCAACAAATCACGCTTGCGAAACAATAACTGCGGTTCAAGCCGTAACTGTTTAGCCACATTTCTGGCACAATGCTGCAAACGCTTAAACTGGTTATATTCTGCCTTGCCAAGAGGTTCAGGTAAGCTGACTGGCGTTTGTAGCTTGCCTTTGGCAATCGCTTGCAGCCAGGATTGGCCATAACGGCTTACACTGCCCGTTGACAACTGCTTATGCTGAGCCAGTTGACGGAAGTGGTTTGGTCTAGCCTCAGCTAGCGCAAG
The DNA here is from genome assembly GCA_943787595.1 of uncultured Pseudomonadales bacterium. Lineage (GTDB taxonomy): Bacteria > Pseudomonadota > Gammaproteobacteria > Pseudomonadales > Balneatricaceae > CALSNA01. The sequence continues at coordinate 98,790 of CALSNA010000004.1, read as the reverse complement.
CATAGCGGCATCAGACAGCAAAAATCCACGTGGCCGATTCCATTGCCGCGCCTTGGATTCACGCCAAGCTGCCAGTGCCTGCAGTACACCTAAAGATTGACCTGTGATACGCCAAGCTGACTTAACCTGGCGGTAAGCCTGCTGCGGCTCTAGGCGATTAACCGGTTCTGATAAGCGCTGCATATCAGATTGAAACCAATCCCAGCGGCCTTGATCTTGCAACCGCTGTTGCAATTGTCTATAGCAGGTTAATAGATCACACACATCCAAGGCTGCATAACGATACTGAACCTTACTCAGTGGCCGTTGCAGCCAATTTGAACGAGTCTCATCCTTATCAATATGCAATCCTAACAGTTGTAATAGCATATTTTGATAGCCCAATGTATAACCTAAACCAGCAAAAGCAGCGGCTACCTGAGTATCTACTAATGCCTGAGGTCGTACCCCCAGCCAATACTGGAACACCTCCAGGTCTTCGGAGCAGGCATGCAAAACTTTTTGTGGCCGAGGTGCCTGCAACAACGCCTTAAATGGCTGCCAACAATCAATGGTAAGCGGATCTAAAAGGTAAATTTGTCCATCTGCAAACACCTGTAACAAACCAATCTGAGGGTAATAAGTGTTCACACGCATGAATTCCGTATCCAGAGCTACTGCTTCACAGGTAGCCAGACGATCACACAAAGCAACCAGCTGCTGGTTTGTTTCCAGTTTTTGATATGTAATCACAGTGTCCACGTTTTACGGCCAGCAAACGCATGAGCCAAGGTACCGCCATCGACATATTCCAACTCTCCACCTAAGGGCACACCATGGGCAATTCGGCTAATATGCAGATTATTTAGAACACGGCTTTGCTGATAAATGTAGTGCGCGGTAGCCTCACCTTCCACAGTCGCGTTAGTAGCAATAATCAATTCCCTCACCTGCCCTTGCTGCAACTGAGCCTGCAACTGATCTAGACCAATATCTTCGGGTCCCAGACCATCTAGGGGAGATAAGTGGCCCAGCAGTACAAAGTAACGTCCCCGATAGCCACCTGCCTGCTCTACTGCCAACACATCGGCTGGAGTTTCCACTACACATAATTGGCTGTCATCACGACGCAGGTCAGCACACAAAGGGCATTGGTGGTTTTCAGTGTGAGTCCGACAATCCTGGCAGCGCCCCACACCCACCATGGCTTGCTGCAACGCCTGTGCTAACTGAGTACCTCCAGTTCGATCCCGCTCCAATAGGTGTAAGGCCATGCGCTGAGCTGACTTGCGACCTACACCCGGCAAACAGCGCAAAGCCTCAATCATGCCTTCAATTAAGGGACTAAAAGATACAGACATATTAAGCGGGGATTTTAAAACCAGGTGGCAAGCCCATGCCAGTGGTCAAGTTGGCCATCTTAGTTTTACTGGTCTGTTCAATTTTGCGTACCGCATCATTGACCGCTGCAGCCAATAAATCTTCCAGCAGCGTTTTTTCTTCTTGCATCAAGCTATCGTCAAGCCGCACCTGTTTAATATCATGACGGCCATTCATCACAACCTCCACCAAACCAGCACCAGCTACCCCTGTGACTTCAACAATGGCCAGTTCAGTCTGCATCTGCTGCATGTCAGACTGCATTTTCTGGGCCTGCTTCATTAAATTTTCCACACCACCTTTTAACATAATTATCTCCTAATTGGTTCTGGTCACACCAGTTCATGATCCTTTATCAGTCTTCAGGGATATGACAGGGCTGAATGCTGTCTACATCTAAATGGCCATTAAAATCATTCAGCAGATCCAGCACTAGAGGATCTGCCTGTAACGTTTCTACCGCTGCCTGATGCTGATGCTGTTGCTGTTGATAGGGAGTTTCAATAGGTGATTTTCCCACATCAATGGATAATTGCAATTCACAACCAAATGCTTCTTCCAGTGCCTGACGAATGTGACCCTGATGAGTGACTGTCAACATATTGCCATAGTTGTCATCCAGAATGAAATGCAACTCAGTGCCTATACGCTTTACAAAAGCCATATTGGCGGCAAGATTGTGGGTCATGCCACCCAGACACAGCGCGTGAAACAAATCCAGCCAAAGTGCATTGGAAATATCCACCAGAGCCCAATCACTTGTGCGAATGTCACATAGGCCAGAAGATACAGCAGCAACTGGCGCGACCGGTTCTAACTGTAGTGGCACTACTGGTTCAGCTGACGCCATTGCCTGTGCTGCTGGTATATCCACATCCAGCGGCGGTGTCTCCCAAGGAGGGACTGTATCAACAGGATTAACTGGCTGTGTTTGCAACTCTATGATGGCTGTCTCATTAACCGCATCGACAGTGGCACTCAATGCTGGTTGTTCGACAGCTAATATTGGTTCTGATTGCACAGCCTGAACATTTATTGGAACCTGCTCAAGAGATGTCATGTCAGTATCTAGCTGAGTAACTGCGGCACTCCCAGATGGAATTTTATCCGGCGTAACAGCATGAGTCTGATTATTACCGTAGGCTATAGGGGCCACCACATGCTGGGGCCGGAAAGCTAACATCCGCAGCAGTGCCATTTCCAGGCCATTGCGCAGATCTGGAGCCAGTGGCAGATCTTTGCGTGCCTGCAAGCCAATTTGATAAAACAGCTGCACATCAGCGGCACTCATGTGCTCTGCCAATGATCTGACTTGGGTCAACGTAAACTGAGTAGTAACCGGTGCCTCAGGGACTACCTGCTGAACCGCAATCTGATGCAGCAGACTAAGCAGATCATCCAGTACCGCTGCCAAATCAAAACCTTGCGCAACTGACTTTGTCACTTGTTGTAATAATCCCATGGCGTCGTTATTGTGTAGTGCAGTGGCTAAAGCTACTGCCAATCCTCGATCAAGGGTGCCTAACATCTGCTGGACAGCTACCTCAGTCAATTCACCACCGCAGTAAGAAATGGCCTGATCGGTTAAGCTCAGTGCATCACGCATACTACCTTTGGCTGCCCGCCCAAGCTCCCAAAGGGCAGCTGCTTCAAAAGGAATATGCTCACTGACAAGGATTTGCTGCAGATAGTCAGCTATCTGGTCTACTGGCATATGTTTCAGGTTAAACTGCAAACACCGGGACAAGACAGTAACCGGCAATTTTTGTGGCTCTGTGGTTGCCAGCAGAAATTTAACATGCGGTGGTGGTTCTTCGAGGGTTTTTAACAGTGCATTAAAACTGTGACCTGATAACATATGCACTTCATCAATCAAGTACACTTTAAAACGGCCTCGAGTTGGCATGTACTGAACATTCTCCAACAGTTCACGAGTATCTTCCACCTTGGTACGCGATGCAGCATCTACCTCCAGTAAATCCACAAAGCGCCCTGCACTAATCTCCACACAGCTACTACAAATGCCGCAAGGCGTAGCACTTACACCTTCCTCACAGTTGAGACAACGGGCTACGATACGGGCTATGGTAGTTTTGCCTACTCCTCGAGTGCCCGCAAACAAATAGGCATGATGCAAGCGATTATGATCCAGCGCATGCACCAAAGCCTGCAAAACATGCTCCTGCCCCACCATCGCATGAAACGTTTGTGGCCGCCATTTACGAGCCAGCACCTGATAAGCCATGTAACCTCGTTTAGCCAGTGGCCAACATCATCCACGTATGCAAATAGCCATATAAGATGAACATTATAGAAGCCCGATCCCATGGATTCAATCAAACCAGCCCAAAACCGATGACGAACGCTTGGTTAAATAGCAACTATATCTCTATAAGCCAAAATAACTGAGTTAGTGATACAGGATTAATAATATATTACATATTAGTATTCATGTGTATGATCAGTTACAGTTAATATCAGTATGACACTGGACATGATTACATCTCAACAACTCTGCATGGCTAAAGTTGATTTGAGTTTAAGCAACGTCTTAATCGATTTTTCCTTTTGAGGAGGGATTGAAACACGATATTTATACCACAACGCAACTAAATTGATGCAAATGCATCTTCGAATAAATCATATCAATACCAGAGATAGAGAGAGTTACCCGTTTTACTTATGAGAAGGTGACTAAACCTGAAATTAAAACCCACCAAGCGGTCACCTCCATACTCATGATCGTATTTTTAAACACCTGGGCAGCTTGCTGAATTTAGCTGATGACTCAGGAAATATTTCCAAAGCCGACAAAATTATGGACATATCACTCGATGCGTTTCATCCTTATAAAGGAGGTTATTGATGACGGCGGTGTTGAATCGCTCTTCGATAAAAATCGACGCGTTTCCAACCTGAAAAACCGTATCGACCTAAACACAGAAATAGCTGTCACTCGTTACGCTATTGATGAGTCTACCCATTATGAAGCTGGTGTGTGTAATAAGCTAAGCTGTAAAGGCATTTTTGTGTCTGATATAGATACTACACATCCAGGCTACCTGAGTTCTTAATACAAATCCTACGTTGCTCACTGCAATCTGTACGCCACGAATATACTGATTGCAGCTGCAATGATGACACAACATCAATTGATAATAAACGAATCTGGGACACAAAATTTGTAAACTAAAAGCGTATTGTCAGTGAAAAGCATATCATCCTGCCCTATAAAAAGCTGATCTGATGCGTAGGATTATTGAGTAGTGTCTTAAATACCTGTAAACCTCTGCATTATTTACTTATCATTTTTTGTTATGCACGCTAAAATTACTATTGAACTCCATTATTTATAACTCTATTTACTAAAATTCAATCGGATGATGCATCTTTTTTCTAATTAGCCTGATAGAAAATCCACACAAAAAAATTGATATTAAACATATACTTTTAATGATGTATATTTTAATTTAAATTATTAACTGTCGTAAATATCACCCCTTTTTCAAAATGACATTGAATTTATACTTTTATAATAATCTGTATTGTTTGATTATATCTGTGGTGTTTAAATTCAAAGATCATATTTCTTGCATCAATAAATTTCATATATCGACTCATAGCATTCTATGTATTTACAAGCAAGATTGATAGTATCCTATCACCACTAGAAAAACAATTTATGTTTGGGATAGACATAAATTCATAGGTGTAAATATATAATATAATCCAAATAATTATCTACGTCAGTTTAATAAAAAATCAATTTATTAACGATAAAAATATCCTTTCTATTAAAATTAGAAACTCTCTCAAAAACGCAACAATATTTTCTTCCTGACAGTAGAATAAAGATAAATTTTTACCTGTTTTTTCATTTTCAGACTGGAAAAAAAATATACGTAAATTGGGAATATAATTCTTTATTTCATTGAGTCCATTAATTTTTTTAACTGATTGGCGTTTATAAATTCTCCGCCTTCAGCATATAAATTTTTATTAGTCACTAAAAAAATATGGTCAGTCCTTCTATTTCTTTGCAATATCCTTGCATTTATTACATCGGCATAAAATTTTATCTCTTTTTCTTCAATACCATTTTTTATTAATCCTTCTTTTATATTTATTTTTTTTAATATATCTATACAAGATTCTACGATCTCTTTTCCATTAAATGTTTTTATTAAAAAATTATAATGGTGGTCATATACAACCTCCCCATACTGATTTAGTTTAAATATATTTTCATCAACTAAAATTTGTTTTGAATTTATTATCAATGTAATAAGGAAAGCATTATTTATTAATTTTATATCAATAATATTATTAGAATCGATATCAGGAATGCCTCTTGTATTCACTGTTAATAGCAATAGAGATAAAAAAAATCGTTTTAGTGAATTTATTTTTTCTACACTATCAAAATCATTCTTTAATATGTCAATGGTACGAGGTAATATTTTAGATCCTCCAAATTCAATTAAATCAATCCGTAAGAGTTCAATTAATACTGATAGATGTCCATTTTTAAAATTCTGTATCGTATTTTTTAATTCTTGCCCCCTTATTTCTGATGAAATAAAAGCTTGATCTTTAAAATTCGGGACTAATTTATCTAGCTCCTTTAAATTTTCATATATCAACAACTGAATACTTTCTGACTCATCAATACCTACTGTAATCATACCCAATACATTATTAATTCTATTTTCTATAATTTCACTTACATTACCTTCAAGCCAACGTCTTATCGTACGAGTCGATACATTCGAAGCTGTTGCTAAAGCAAGCTGTGTCCATCTATTTTTTTTCAATAGGTAGCATTTGTTAATTTTTCTAGCTAACAATGTATATCTCCTGTGATTGAATAAGATGTTTTTTATTGATTTAATTAAGGCTTTTATATCTCTATATAAGATTAGATATTTTTAATATTTCTATACAAATCATATTAATATATAACTTAGTATCAGCTTATACATATGATTTTCAAATGGATAAGGAGGACACAATAGGGCATGAATTAATATTTATATAAAAATATAAAAATTAATAAATTAGATAGCATTATAATTTTATATTATGCCCCTGCTAGTCATATCAATTTGATTGATATAAAACCATGCATTGAGTATAAATAAATTTATCAAATATTCTTATTATTCAACTACAGAATTATGTATTTAAGATATTTTAGTAGATAAAAATTATTTGAAATAACCTAACTTAGTAGAGAAATATTTATTTTTTAACCTTATCAGTAAATTAAAGAAGGCACTGTGCATCAATTTATAAACAGGAAATTAAACATGAGTCAACTTAAAAAAAAATCGATAGAGCATGTACTGAAAGTTGAAGGCGGTTATGTAAATGATCCCAGTGACTCTGGAGGTGAGACAAATTGGGGTATTACCAAGCGTGTAGCTCTTAAAAATGACTATACTGGAGCAATGCGTGATATGCCAAAAAGCCTAGCCTCTGAGATTTATGTTAAGCGATATTGGGATGCACTCGCACTGGATCAAGTGGAGCATTTATCAGATATAGTGGCTGCAGAATTAATTGATACTGGTGTTAACCAAGGAGTTGGAAGAGCAGCTGAAACACTGCAACGAGCATTAAATGCACTCAATAATATGGGGAAACTATATAACGACATAAAAATCGATGGTGATATAGGACCGGCAACTCTATCAGCATTAAAAAAGTATCTAGCAAAGCGTGGAAAAGAAGGAGAAATCGTACTTCATCGTGGTTTAAATGTATTGCAAGGCGCTTTCTATTTTGATCTAACTGAGCGACGCCAAAAAGACGAGAAATATTTATACGGTTGGCTTAATAATCGGGTTTCATAATAAAATTAAATCATTCACTTGACTTGCTCATAATATATAATAAAAAAATTTCTTGAAAAAAATTAATTAATTTTTCCAATTCAAGTGATAATTTTTAATTTACAAAATTAATTAATTTGCCTTAAAAATATACCTGATAAAATATAGTGCTTCGTATATCTATGAAAATAAATTAAAAGTATTTCACTAAAATATGAATAATTTCATTAAAATAATTATAAATAATGTGTTCTACATTAAGAGTTTTTTTAATATTATAAAGCAAATTATTATCTCAATTTTGTCTACTCCATTGAAATCAATAATATTGATTACTCTGATTATTTTTTTATTTAGAATTGAAACAAAGTTATTTTTCAAAGTCAGTAGTGTGTCAAAATCACTTGAGGAACAGGGTTATTATAGTGAAAACATTACTCATATAATCAACGATCATATGACTGAAATTAGATCTACAGTAGCGCTTATACATAATGGTTTAGATATTTATAATGTAGAAAGTGAAGATGATTTATCCTACGCTTCAAGGATGTATGCAGATATTGAAAATACAGAAATTATAAAAGGTATTACGTTTAATGATATTAGTAGAGTATTGATGTTTATTATAGGAAAGAATAGTAAAGATATACTAGCATCCGTAAAATTTTTACCAGATACTCAAGAAATAAAAGTAATTCTTAATATACCTGATACTATCCCTGTAAAATTCAGTGATAGTATAAAGAATTTAGAGCTATTATTATATGATGTAGCCAAGTATATATTACAGTTACAAGATCCATTTTTGCTTGGTCACTATTATGCAATATCTAGAAAATTCGATAAAATAGACGATTTAGCTTATGATTTAAGAACAATAAATTCAGATAGTAAGCGCCTTGCAATTTCATTATTTCTCGAAGGTTTAAACTGGTTTGAGCAATATGAATATGAAAAATCTCTTGCTATTTGGGGTATGATTCAAGCTCCATATTCAAATAATATTATTCTAATTTTTCATCAAGGAAAAGCCCTAATTAAGTTAAATAATCATGAAGAGTCTATTAAAAAATATCAAAAAATATTAGATAAATATCCACATAATCCGGGCGCTATAAATCAATATGGAATTGCACTTTATAACTCTGGGAGTATGCAAAAATCACTACATGAATTTAATAATTTAACACGCTTGGTTCCATCTAATGCTGAAGCTCAAAAGAATCTTAGTAAAACCTTGCTTGCCTTAAAAAAATATGTTGAGGGATTCAATGCAATCAAAAGATCATTTATGCTAGATCGATATGATCCGGAACTTTATTTCATGCTATTAAAGGCATTATCTCAACAACCACATGAAAGATTAGCATATGAAATTCACCATAACCCTGAGTACTCATCACTTAAGAACGTTATTCGGAAAAAAAAGATTATCGATGTACATAACCGAGAATTACAATATAACGATAAAGATAAAAAATTCAAAATATTTAATAAACTTATTTTAAAAAATCCCGATATGTGTAATATTTTATTTCAGGTGCTCAGTGATATAAGCCCAAGTTTCAAATTTTTATTAAGTTGTCAAATAAACGACAATTGATATTCATTTTATTTAAAGAAATATTTACAGAAATATAGATCTGGCCTTATTAGTATATATTAAAATCGAAAAATGAAGAATTGAAATATGTCGTGCCTGATGCAACATACTAAAGCCTTAGTTGGGCAAACAATAACAAATTTGCCAAAGGCATCAGTCACCATAGCATGGCCACATCATTCCCGTAATCAACACAGACATGCATGATGTTTTAAGTGAATAGAGTCGGCCTCAGTGCAACTGGCAAAGCGTACAGATGCTAAATTTGGTTGGGTATTTGAGCTTAACTTAAAACTAACATACAAAGGTATGCTAATTAGCCACATAGATGGGCTCAAAGGCTTGCTCATTGCCCTAATACGTAAGTTCAGCGTTGTATTACTCCTATGTATGGTACGGATGATCGGGGTAGAGCAGTGGCTAGGAAATAATGCAAATATATAATTTAGACAGTCATCAAAAAAACCCACAGATCATTGTCCAGTAAATCAAATAGACTATATCTGGCTAAATAGGCAAAATAAATGCAGTGGTTCAATGCTAGTTCACCGCCCGGATGCAAACTGGTTTACAATTAAATTTAAAGTCCACCTGCCATATTATGTGTTAATCAGACTAGTACATAGCATTATTTATGGCCTCTATTTAATACTAAACCAATTTAGCATCGCTAATGATCATCATGTTTGAGTCAGAGATATAAAGAGCATCATTGCGCTTACTTACCAAATCAAAAAATGTCACTTTCTCAATAAGCCAGTTAATCCAGCAACTATCCCTGTAGGAACCGGCTGGCCTATCGCTGCCGCGTAACGCGCTTTTTTCTCATTGGTCCGCATACCAAAATAAGCCCTTAACAAAGCTGTCGGGGTCGCCAGCAGCACTAACATAAGTTCCCAGCTACCAGATAATACTTGCAACGATTCCTGCTGATCATACCATACAGCCTTGCCCCATAGTCCCATCATAGCAACGATCGCAATAGCAACTACCCAAGCCATCATCAATGCAATAAATGGCCGTGTATTACTGCCAGCATTCTCAACGCTTACCATGGCTTCAAGCTTGTCAACGGTAGCATGGATGTTAGCTAGTTCTAATTGTGCCCGCTGGTCAATTTGCTGACGGGAATCTTGTGGTAACTGATTGTAGGCATTTAGTAGCTCTTGCCCAGTGTTAGCCGTGGAAAGTTTTTTATCCGAAGGTAAAAAACTATTGATAATGCCAGTAGCTGCACCAATTAGTGGATTCGCATTACCTGCAACATTTAACATACCTGTTAAGAATGATTTCATACTCACTGTTTAGATTCTCATTTATTAACTACATGTGATAATTACTTCAGCGTTGTGCTGTATCTTGCAAAGAATTAAGCACATCAGCACCAATCGCATAATCCATAATAGGACACACTTATATGTTTACTATTTCATTTTGCCCAAAACACCTTCAAAGGCACCACCACCAAAATAGAAGCCTACAATAGTTAGCATAATCCAATCTATCTTAAACACTGATATTATTTGCTGTACTTCTGCAATGTTCTTACCGAGAAGAAACAAGGCCAGGATCAAGATGTATGACATGACAAAGGTAAATCCAAATATTAACGATAAGTAACGCTGAGCCACCTTAAAAGGTGCATAAGATGCTAGCAAATCTGTTTTTGCCTTTATCTTAGCCTCAATCATTTCTGTACCAGATGTGTGGATTTCATCAATCCACTTCATTCCCTGACTAATTACCTCATCACAACCGAATAGTTTACTGAAAATAGCCATATTACAACTCCTAATTTATCATGACGTTCTTAAAGCATTTGGATAGGCGTACCAAAAAGCCACATCCAAAGTTAATGATTTATCAATTAATTTATTAAAATCAAAAGATTACTCAAGGTTTTCTAAACATCCTAAATGCAGTAATCATGTCTGTAAATGTCACTATTAACTGCACATTCAAATACAAATGATCAGCTGTAGTTAAAACCTATCAATAATCAACCAAATGCGTGTTACTTATTCTGTTAACGGCATTCAAGTAGAGTAACTTGGCTGTGTGCCTAAAACACATTTAATACTGGACTAACAGCGGCATGTAAAAAGATTTTATATAACTTACTTTAATGGCACAGTAAACGCAGCCGATGAATAGGATTTTCTTATATGGTCAGTAAGACGGATAGCACTAAAAATCGGTATAATTTATTAAACGAGCAAGAAAAATGATGAGATGGTATAAACCGTTTACTCATTGACAATGTATTGAGTCACACGTCAATTTACATTGTAAAATATGCTACACCAAGCTTAGGGTATTAAGGCAAAATACTTGTTCAGAACGTTCATTCACTCAAGTAACCATGCTATTGATGAATATTATGTCAGATATAGACATTCTTTGGATGACAACCAGTGCAGAATGAGGGAGCCAAATTTCATGACTTAACTAGCAAATTTAAGCGCTGCCTTCAGTATTAATGATGCCCTTAAACTGATACATTAAATGAGTAACAGGATAAATTTCCTTAGATAGGTTAATGCGCTGTAGCACCCTAATCGAAACAGGATATAATTATTTATCAAGGCTACTGTGCCAACAGCAAACACAGTGCTAAAAGAAACCACATACTAGTGTAATTAGTTACAAATTATTTGCGACCTTAATCAATTTTACCGGCCTCGAACAAGTGCTCTGCTGTACTATTAATAAAGTTCTGTAAATTTGCCTTCTGGACAATTCTGTTACAGTCAGGCCACCACACACCAGCCGAGGGCCAACGTCAAGGCAACCCATGAATAAACACTACCAGCCCCAGTCCCTAGAACTCGATGTACAAGCTTTCTGGGTACAACAAAAAAGCTTTCAGGTGATCGATCAACCACAGCAGGAAAAGTACTATTGCCTGTCGATGTTTCCCTACCCCAGTGGCCATCTGCACATGGGCCATGTCCGCAACTACACCATTGGTGATGTCATTTCCCGATACCAGCGGATGCAGGGCAAACATGTGCTACAACCGATGGGCTGGGATGCCTTTGGTCTGCCAGCCGAAAATGCTGCCATTGAGCATCAGGTGGCACCCGCCCAATGGACCTATGCCAATATTGACTACATGCGCAAGCAGCTCAAGCGCATGGGTTTTGGTTTTGACTGGAGCCGGGAACTGGCTACGTGTGATCCGGACTATTACCGCTGGGAGCAATGGTTTTTTACCCAGTTAATGGGTCGCGGGCTAGTGTACAAGAAAAATGCAGTAGTCAACTGGGATCCGGTTGATCAAACGGTCCTAGCTAACGAGCAGGTGATTGACGGGCGTGGCTGGCGGTCAGGGGCATTAGTTGAACGCAAGGCCATTCCCCAGTGGTTTCTGAAAATCACTGGTTATGCGGATCAACTGCTTGATGATCTTGACCAGTTGCACGGGTGGCCAGAGCAGGTGCGGGCTATGCAAAGCAACTGGATTGGTCGTTCCCGGGGGGTGACACTGAGCTTTGAGGTGGCCGGACACGCCGCTCTGGAAGTCTTTACCACACGTCCAGATACGCTTATGGGAGTGACTTATATTGCGCTGGCGCCACAGCATCCCCTGGCATTGCAAGCGGCAACGGCAGATACCCGGTTAGCGGATTTTATTGACCAATGCAGGCGACTGGCGCTGAGTGAGTCGGCCATGGCGACCCTGGCAAAGCAGGGTATGGATACGGGTTATCTGGCGCAGCATCCATTGACAGGCAAGCGGATACCGGTTTGGATTGCCAATTTTGTATTACTGAACTATGGGACCGGGGCGATTATGGCGGTCCCAGGTCATGACCAGCGTGACTGGGAGTTTGCCAGTCAATATGAGTTACCGATCCGCCAGGTGATTTATCCGGCTACGGCAGATAAATCAGTGGACCTGAGTCGTGGTGCTTACACGGATAAGGGCCTGTTGTGCAATTCGGGGCCCTATGATGAGCTGGATTTTGATCTTGCCTTTGAAGCGATTGTTGCTGAACTGGTACGTCTGGGTCGGGGCAAGGTGACAACCCAGTATCGCCTGCGTGACTGGGGCATATCACGTCAGCGATATTGGGGCACACCAATTCCAGTGATTAACTGCCCGGACTGTGGTGCAGTTGCGGTTCCGCAGGCACAACTGCCGGTGGAATTACCGACGGAGGTGGATATTAGTGGTCAGGGTTCGCCACTGAAGCAGTTGGCCGAATTTATCAATACGAGCTGTCCCCTGTGTGAGGGGCCAGCTCAGCGGGAAACCGATACTTTTGATACCTTTATGGAATCGGCCTGGTACTACGCCCGTTATACCAGTGCGCGCTATGACCAGGCCATGCTGGAGCCTGGTGCGGCGAACTATTGGATGCCGGTTGATCAATATATTGGTGGCATTGAGCACGCCATCTTACATCTGTTGTATGCCCGTTTTTTTCACAAGCTGATGCGTGATTTTGGTCTGGTGCATACAGATGAGCCATTTAAACGGCTGTTGTGCCAGGGGATGGTGCTGGCGGACACGTATTATCAGGTTGATGCCAGGGGGACCAGGCGCTGGTTATCACCGCAGGCGGTTGATCCGCAGCGTGATGAGCAAGGGCGTATTATCGGTGCGACCTGCACGCGTGATGGTACACCGGTAGTTTATGATGGCATGAGCAAGATGTCCAAATCCAAGCGCAATGGTGTTGATCCACAACAGATGATTGAACAGTATGGTGCGGATACGGTGCGTTTATTTATGATGTTTGCGGCACCACTGGAGCAGTCTCTGGAATGGTCTACAGCGGGATTGGAAGGGGCACAGCGTTTTATCAAACGCTTCTGGAGACAAGTTCACCAGCATCTGGAAGGTCCGGTTGCACCGGCGTTGGTGGTTGATGGACTGAATCAGCACCAGCAGGCGTTGCGGCGTAAGACGCACATGACCATTGCGAAGGTGAGCGATGATCTGGAGCGACGTTACATGTTCAATACGGCCATTGCGGCGGTTATGGAGTTAACTAATGCCATCAGCCGCTGGCATGATCCAGCCCTCCAAAGCTGTGCAGTACGTCATGAGGCATGGCGTACTGCGGTATTGTTGCTGGCGCCGATCATTCCACACGTGTGTCATGTACTGTGGCGGGAGCTGGAACCTGCCGGTGATGTGTTGCAGGCACCCTGGCCTAAAGTGGATGCACAGGCGCTGGTCAGTTCGACCATTAATATGGTGATTCAGGTCAATGGCAAGGTGCGTGGCAAGTTGAGCATTGATACAGGTACGGATCGGGATACCATTCAGCATCTGGCGTTGGCAGATACCAATGCCCAGCGTTTTATTGGGAATCAGTCGATTCGTAAGATTATTGTAGTTCCTGGCAAGTTAGTGAATATTGTGGTTAGTTGATGGGTCAGGTAATACACAGGAGGCGGTGATGAACAGGTCAATGAAGGTTATGGCTGTCGGGTTGCTGGGGCTGGCTGTATTACTAACCGGGTGTGGTTTCCATTTGCAGGGTTCGGGTGCGGTACCAATGCGTGTGCATGTGCTGGGTGATGATGCTGTGTTGACTCGGTCGGTGCATGAACGACTGCGGGGTTATGGGGCAGAGGTTATATTACTGGCGACGACGGCAGAGTTGGCTTATCCATTGCTGGAGTTATCTGGAACCAGGCGTAACCGTGAGGCATCGGTATTGGCTCAGGATGGTCAGGTGCAGCGTTTTACTTTGCAGCTACGGACCGGTTTACGGCTTGTGATGGAACCGGGTGAACGGCATATCGTGCCTTTGCAGGTCAGGACGATGGTGGATGCTGCTGACCTGCACACAGCGTCGCAAATCCGGGAACAGGTGGCCTGGCAACAGTTGCTGGATGACATGACAAAACTCATTATATCTCACGTAAAACATACTGATTTACCCACAACTGTGGCGGCTCCCAAGCAATGATTCTACATTTTTCAGCATATCTTGAGCACAGCCGTTTACAGATAAATCCGTGACGACTCTTCTTAGTGATTATCAACACGTCTTTTTATTTGTCTCACTGAATGGATAACTGGTTTGTTTGTGAAAATTCTGTGTTTATCAAATCTTGTCCTTACAGATACGTTTAGTAACAAACAGCACTTCCATTGGCATGCTGACATCCATTAAATTGCACCAGAGCTTAATCAACACAGCCTCATCAACATCAGTGCCCATCAGATCTATCTTAGAATTACGCCGTTAGCTAATGGCAATATCATATAATGTCGTATCTGGACTGGCTGAACTACGCAATGAAGCCGGTGCCTGATAGAGCGGACTGATATCGTGATAAAGTTCTGCTTGACGATAGAATTCTACCAAGCCTATGGCATCTATGTATTTGCAAGCACCACCCAGAAATGAAGGAAAACCAAGGCCATAAACCAGTGCTAAATCCGCTTCCGCGGGTGAAGCAATGATGTTTTCCTGCAGACAACGTAGAACCTCTAGACACATCGGGATCATTATGCGCTGGATGATTACAGTGTCACTTACTTTCCCTATAAGATCACGTCGTGGTGGCAATATTTTATCAACAGTATCATCATTAGCCTTTTGCAGGCGCCCCTTGGAGTCTGCCACGTAACTGTAAAACCCCACGCTATTTTTTTGGCCCAAACGGTTTGCCTGATACAGTCTATCAATGGCACTGTTACCAGCATAAGCCATACGTTCAGGGAAACCTTCTGCTAAAACTGCCTGAGCATGATGAGCCGTATCAATGCCTATCACATCCAGCAAATGAGCTGGTCCCATTGGCCAGCCAAAGGCTGTCATGACCCTATCGATACGGCGAAAGTCAACCCCCTCATCCACCAAGTGGTTAAAACCACCAAAGTAGGGGAACAACACCCGATTGACAAAAAATCCAGGACAGTCACGAACCACCACTGGCTTTTTGCCAATCTGGTTAGCGAAAGCTACCGCTGTGGCAATGGTTGCCTCGCTACTTTGATCACCGCAGATTATTTCTACCAGAGGCATGAGTGCTACCGGATTGAAGAAGTGCATACCACAGAAGCGACTTGGCTCTTGCAAACTGCCAGCCAGCTGGTTGATTGAAATAGTCGAGGTATTAGAAGTAATTACAGTATCAGCCGCGACGTGTGTTTCCAGTTCAGCCAATACACGTTTCTTAACAATTGGATTCTCAACTACAGCTTCCACCACCAGATCTACAGTGTCAAAATTGTTATAGTCTAAGGTTGGCTGGATCCGTGACAGCACCTGGGCCATTTTAGCCTTATTAATACGACCACGACTAACCTGCTTGGCTAACAGTTTACCCGCTTCATCCAGACCACACTGCAAAGCTGGTGTTTCAATATCTTTCATGTGGATCGGCACTCCCTTAAGTGCAGACTGGTACGCGATACCTCCTCCCATAATACCAGCACCTAAGACAGCCGCTTGTGTTACCGGTAAAGCTTTTGGCTTCAATAGCTTAACATTTTTCTTTAGATACTGGTCATTCAAGAACAGCCCTATCAGATTAGTAGCAACACTAGATTTGGCTAGTTTGGCAAACCCAGTTGACTCAATGGCCAGTGCTTCATCACGTTCCATTGACGCATGCTGTTGAATAGTATTGATAGCCATTGCAAGGGCTGGGTAGTGAGCTCCAGTCTTAGGCGCTAGTCCCTTAGTTGTTGCGAATGCCACCATTTCTTCAATGGCTTGCAGACTAATTTTAGCCTGTTTTTCAGCCCGCTTATTACGGTAGTCCAGCTCACCACAAAAACAGCGCTGCAATAATGATAGGCCTGCATGCTCAAGCAATTCTGGTGCTACTACGCTATCAACAGCACCATCCCTAGAAGCTATATCAGCCGTTTTGTCATTACCAGTGCAAATCCAGTCCAAAGCTTTATCAGCACCAATCAGTCTAGGTAAACGCACAGTGCCGCCCCAGCCAGGATAGAGACCCAGCTTAGTTTCAGGTAAACCCACCCTGGCAGCTGTAGACATAATACGGTAATCAGTGGCAAGACATATCTCAAATCCACCACCGAGAGCTAGGCCATTGATCAGACTAACCGTGGGTAGGGGCAAATCTTCAATGGCACAAAATAGATCATTGACCCAGCAAAACTTACGTATCAATTGTGCTTCAGGAACAGAAAATAGTTGCGAAAACTCAGTAATATCGGCACCAACTAAAAAACTAGCTTTGGCACTGGTTATCATCAAGCCTTGCAAGTTTGGGGTGGCTTGAATCTCTGTAACGGCCTGATTAAGTTCTCTCAAAGTGCTCTGATCAAACTTGTTAACAGACTGATTAGCACTATTGAAGGTCAGTTTAGCAAACTTATCATCAACCATCTCGACTTGAATGGCTTCACTTGCATAAATCATGCATTAGTCTCCCGTTATTGATAGCTGAACAAGGCCCAAAAACTACATGGTAATTAATTTTCTGAGCCATACCATACGCCTATTTAAGCCTAACTGCCACCATCGCACACCAGTCAAGATTGCGTTTAATCGCTTCTTTGGCCATACCCTCACTAACTATACAAGATACTTGATCTTGCCCAATGATGGTCGTTATTTAGATACTTAGATACAGTGCAAACCTAAACAGTTTTAGATGCAGACGGCAAGAAACAATGTAAAGTGAAACCACATGGGATAAACCATGATTTAAAATCTATTGGTAACTCGAAAAACAAAGGTTTGCCACATATCGGACACCTTCACAATGCATCAACATAAGCTTTTGCTAACGCTACTTTAGCAACTGTTGCAAGCAAACATGGATATCATTGAGACATTGCTGGCCCCCACTTTCATGCCAATAGACCACAACAGCCAATGGATTTGAACCGACCGCGTAAATATCATCGGGTAATTGCTTCAAGATAGTGTACAAATTATCCAATTGACTTACGCCCAAGTTTCCTTCACCACAGTTCCAGCACCAGCCTGATGGTAGCCCATCACCATGTAGTCCATGAGACCGGTAAATTTGCCAGTTATGGTTAAGCAACAACTTGGACCTGGACTGATTGTGCACTGGAATACGCGCTAGATGGTAACCCATGATCATTGCTCTGGAGGAAGCTACTGCACCATCTTTGCAAAGATCCTGGAGGCGAGCAATCTGCACCTGGATGCCCATGACTGCAGCCTGCTGACGTAACCGGGCTTGTTGTCGCTGGCGTGATGTAGGCATTGCCCACATCAACGAGCCAACCAGAAACACCAGAACGGCCAATATCATTAGCCAGTTATGCTCAAACATAGAAATATACCCCCACCGGGCTAGTCAAACGATGGCAAAGGATCAAGCATACCAAATATTATCAATATGATGACAACTTTATGTCAAGCCCCTAAATTATGAACTATGAATTGATCGCAACTTACACTTCACCTGTTGTTTTAAACCCAATAGAGAGATTAACAAGGACTTTCTGGAATACATCAAGCTGACCCGTCAGTTCTACCAAACCGGTGAAATACGCCAGCCTGATCGGGACATGAGCAATGATCAGGATTAATTCTTTTCCAGTATCCCTGTAACTTTATTCAGATTTCCCTAATCTTTATGTTCGCTCATCAGGGTAGAATGGTCAATTGTAACTAACCCTTAAACTAGTACAGTGAAGCCATAGAAATGTTTACAATTGAGCGACAAAAGTTTTTACAACGAGTAAACAATTAAGCGAAAACCAAGTCATCGCTATTTTTAAAGGAGCAGAAGCCGGTATGCCAGTTCGGGAGGTTTGACATAAGCGCAGTGTCGGTCAAGGCACCTTTTACATATGGTAATCTAAATATAGCGTCATGGAGGTTACGGATATTCACCGGCTGGAAGAATAAGCTGCCAGCTGAAACAGATGTATACAGAGCTGAGTCTAAACAGCGGGATACAGGCAAAGATCATAAAAAGCTCTAAGGCTAAAAAGCCAACGCAAGGATTGGGTACAACAGCTTTGCAACCAGCTTGATGTTTCCATCAAGCGCTGCTGTAAAACCGTCTATTTAACCCGTACCGCTTATAACTACCCACTTAAAGGTGCGGATGGTATTAAGAACATCCCTGTGTTGTTAACCTTAACTGGGACACATCCCCAGCGTGCTTGCACAAGTGCTGTAAGCGTAAAAACATTGAGCTACCCCTGAAACCATAAGTGGGTTCATTGTGTTGAAACTAAATATAAGGCGTAAAGCAAAAACGAGTTTTCCTAACTGCAACCCTTTATCAATACACGTGCCGAACTAAACTAATATTTATTGGTCAATGGACTTGATGAGTGACACCTTAGTGCATGGTCACAAGTGCGGCCTATTCAACGTCCCGGATGACTGTAACCATGAGATTGTGGGTAAAATACTTTATGTCAGTGACTGAAATGCATAAATTTTTCCAGCAACTGGCGCAAAAAGCAAGTTAATAGTTGCCAACCTATGCAAGCTTACTTAAACTGAATCGTGGTTCAAAAAGAATATAAAACAATACCCATAAAATGCTTGTGAGGATAAGTTTTGTCCCATTTACCGGTTATAATTGGGTTTGGCGGTATTAACGCCGCTGGCCGCAGTTCCTTTCATCATGGCTACCGACGTCTCATCCTTGATAAGCTAGATGCCCATACTCGACAACAAACTATCCTTGATCTGATCACGTTGACTAACAATGCCACATATCAACAAGGCCAATATACACTCAATAATCAAACCAGCCGTATCAGCCCCAAAAAACTAGCCAGCCAACTGGGACCATCAGTACTAAACGATACTCTGGTCCGGCGCATTGTTGACCGCGCCTATAATGTGGATGCTCTGGTCATGAATAAAGCCGCCACCTTACAACCGGACCAAGGTCAAAGCCAGACCATACGCCTAAAACGACGTCAAGTTCCTAACTGTATACCCTCTCACTGGCAAGTAGAAGATACTGGTGGCGATGAATTGAGGATCACCATCCACGGAGGTATTGACGCTATCCTGCCCGACTATCGCCAGGCATCTGTGCAGGCTGCTGGCCAGCTACCTTCTGGCTTTGATCCCAGCAACCTCTACCAGTCACGCAACCATCCCCGAAGCTTGCAAATGACGGTTTTCAGTGCTTCCGACGCCATCTATTCTACCGGCATAGATTGGTCGGATATCCGTGCGCTATTACCCCCTGATCAGGTGGCAGTGTATGCAGGTAACTCCATTGGTCAACTTGATGAACAAGGCTTTGGTGGACTAATCAAAAACCCCAGCGTTGGAAAGCGTATTACTTCCAAGCAAATGCCGCTTGGCTATGGCCAAATGCCAGCTGATTTCATCAATGCCTACCTGATAGGCAGCCTAGGGGCCACTGGTTCATCACTGGGGGCTTGCGCTACCTTCCTTTATAACTTACACAACGGAGTCAACGACATTAAGGATGGCAAACGCCAACTGGTTATTGTTGGAAGCAGCGATGCACCCATCACCCCTGAAGTAATAGAAGGTTTTCGCACTATGGGTGCTCTAGCTGAAGATCACAGCCTGTGTGCCCTAGACCATTCTGATAAACCAGACTATCGCCGGGCAGTACGCCCGTTTTCCAGTAACTGTGGTTTTACCATAGGGGAATCATCCCAGTTTGTGGTGTTATGTTCCGATGCGCTAGCCCTACAGCTTGGGGCACAGATTCACGGCAGTGTGCCTGATGTATTTATCAATGCTGATGGCCATAAAAAATCCATCTCAGCTCCCGGAATAGGTAATTATATTACTCTAGGTAAAGCTCTAGCTCTGGCAGAGAAACTGATTGGTACTAGTAGCTTACAGCAAAGAACCTGCGTGCAAGCACATGGCACTAGCACTCCCCAAAACCGGGTTACGGAATCCCATGTACTCAATGAATCAGCACGTGCCTTCGGCATTGAAAACTGGCCTGTAGCTGCTATAAAATGCTATCTGGGACACTCTCAAGGAACAGCTGGCGGGGATCAGCTCAACAATTCACTTGGCATTTGGCAGTATGGCTACATCCCTGGTATTAATACTATTGACCATGTAGCTGATGATGTGCACACCAGCCAATTGTGTATCCAAGCCCAACACCACGAAGTAGGCACTAAAGGTATTGATGCAGTATTGCTTAACTCCAAGGGCTTTGGAGGCAATAATGCCAGCGCTATTCTACTCTCCCCACACATCACCACAACCATGTTGACGCGCAAACACGGATCGTATTCGATGAATCAACTACAATCCCAACAAGAAACAACACTTGAGCGGGCTCAATCCTATAATGAGCAAGCCATTCAAGGTCAGACAAAACCCATCTACCAGTTTGGCAAGGATGTATTGAAAGGAGAAGATCTTGCCATTAGCCATGACGAGATCCGCATTCCAGGCTATGATCAGCCCATCAGCTTGAATGTTCCCAATCCCTATACTGATTATAGTGCTTAAACTGTCCTAGAAAAGAATTAGTGCTAACCATCTTGAGCACCAGATCATATAGCTAGCCCGTAATCCAACTTAAATATTTCACTAAATAAAGTTCAAAATCTATATGGGATATCAATATAACGACAAGTTCTGTTCATGGATATTGTAAATACTTTGATTATTCAATCAACTTTAGATTTGAGCACCATCTACATCATAGGTGAAGCACATGTGTTGAGTTCTGGGGCTTACCTACCGGTTTTTTTTTTGCTGGATCAGGCTAAACCTTGCTGTTGCTGACCAAACGAACTTAGGATCCAAACTATTAAACTAGCTAAACTGATTTTAAAATTTTTTACATGGTTTAAAAACATCAACAGAGCATCACTAAATACATACCTCAAACATACATGTAACACTAATACGGCTAAGTAAGCCATTCCCAATAAAGGGGGCTAGGGTCAAAAACTTACTGAAAAACTATAATAAGCTATAGTTCCACCTAAAATGCATGGTTAAATACTGGGCATTTGCTACAAAATAATGTCTTAGGGCCAGGAAAATAAAGATGGCGTGTGATCTAGGATTCAGCATAAAACGATTGACAGCCTGTTTTTATGAAAAATACAGGCTAGCTGACCATGTGTATTATTGGTAATATGGCTATTGAGATTGCGTAACTTGGTGGATCATAAATTAAGTCATCGTGCATGTAGGCAATGATAGGTACCACAACTAAGATTCCAGATTAATCATTATGTACTACAACAAACAACATATGGCCATCGTTTGTGGATTCCAGCGATAACATGAGGTAACAGAACCAGATCAGTGCTCAAATACTGTCATGCAGGATTCAGACGCACAGACTATGTGCGCAAAACACAACACCACCTAGTGTTTGAATCCAAACAGAACCCGTGTTATTTTAGAAAAATATAAAATACGACTGTAAAATTTTTTATAGGTAATGCCGTGAAAATGCAGTCAGTTTCTATTATATGAACTACCGCAATTCGTAGACCAAATTGGCTTGCAGTGCAAACTAGATAATCTACATCAAATCATTGATCAAAATTAAGCGTGATAGTATCCCGAACCGCTATATGCATTATCTAAACTGAAAATGGTAAAATTACTAATTCAGGATACATCTTATGTCTGCAAAGACCATTATTGAAACCCAGCAAGCCCCCGCCGCTATTGGTAGCTATTCACAAGCTGTCAAGGTTGGCAATAACGTTTATATTTCTGGCCAAATTCCATTGGATCCAGACACCATGGAGGTGTGTAGTCAAGAATTTAGTCCTCAGACAATACAGGTATTTAAAAATCTAAAGGCTATTGCAGAAGCTGCTGGTGGTTCTCTTAATCAGATAGTAAAGCTGACAATCTTTATGACCGAACTACATCACTTTGCTCTTTTAAATGAACTGATGGCACAGTACTTTGCGCAACCCTATCCTGCCAGGTCTGTGGTTGGAGTTAAGTCATTACCCAAAGCAGTTCAGATCGAAGTAGAAGCTGTGCTGGCATTGTAACATTAAGGGATTAGGTGATGTAAATAACCGCTGGGCTTATGCAGCACTAATCATACCTAACCCCTGAGTTTCACAAGCATCAGGCTATCGAGCAATCCTACATGCAACAGTCGCATAATGATTGAATTGAGGAATATTTAGAGTGTCTTCAATTAACCATCGTCGTATTCACATTGATGCCATCATTCAGTGCTGGTTTTAATGCAGCATGTCGCATAACCAAGGATTGTAAAAAGGAGCAGCTTTAAAAATTACACTAACCAAGAAGACACAAATAGGGGCAAAGAATCCCCGCAGCGTATTAAAAACTGCATTTAACACTGGCCTATGGGTGTCACCAACGTATCAAATTGTGACTATGCTGGCCGGTTACGTACTTTTCGCACGACATCTTTACACAGTGACCAAAACTCTGACACAACAAATCAGTAGTTATCACCATGCCCCAAATTCAGTTAGCAAATACGGTGAGGTCACGTGTATAAACTGGCTATGTAAATAAGGATTGTGACATGAAAAGCACTTACGGCCAGCACCCCATCAAGAAATTTTCTGAATTGCAGATAATGGATTTACTGCGCACTCTATGGCCTTACCTGACCATACACCGTTGGCGAGTGATATCTGCAGTGCTGTTACTGGTAGGTGGAAAACTGGCAAGCTTGTCCATGCCCTGGGCACTCAAGCAAGTGGTAGATAGCCTAGATAGCCATGCGGCACAGGCGGTTGCAATTCCGGTACTACTGGTATTGTTGTACGGCCTATTGCGGTTTGGTGCAGTATTGTTAGGGGAATTGCGTGATGCCGTGTTCAGCCGAGTTACCGAAAGCGCTATGCGCAAATCCGGGCTAGCTGTGTTTGCAAATCTACATCAATTAGAACTGGATTTTCACCTAAGCCGTCAAACTGGCGGTATGTCACGTGATATTGATCGAGGGACTCGCGGCATCAATTTCCTGATGCGATTTATGGTCTTTAATATTCTACCTACCCTATTTGAGCTAATAATAGTCGCTATCATCCTGTTGGTAGCATTTAATATTTGGTTTGCTGCTGTCACCTTGGTATGTGTGGCAGCTTATGTGTGCTTTAGTATTATCACAACCGAATGGCGAACCCAATTCGTTCGTGCTGCCAACCAACTGGATAGCGAATCCAATACTCGTGCTATTGATAGCCTCCTGAACTATGAGACAGTCAAGTACTTCAATAATGAATCCCATGAATGGCACCAATACGACCACAAACTGACCCAATGGGAACAAGCTCGTATCAATAACCGCTTATCCTTAGCGGTGCTCAATACAGGCCAGGCACTGATTATAACTCTGGGTATAACAGGGCTATTATACTTAGCTGCTAAAGGTGTCGTGGATCAGAGTATGACTCTGGGAGACTTGGTGATGGTAAATGCTTACATGTTGCAACTGTTTATCCCGCTGAATGCACTAGGATTTATCTATCGAGAGATACGCCGCGCCCTGTCAGATGTCGAAAATATGTTTAACTTGCTAAAACGTAAACCAGCTATTGCAGACCAGCCCCTCGCACCAGCACTAAAAATTACTCGAGCAGCCATTGAATTTGACCAGGTTAGCTTTGCTTACAACAATAATAGGGTTATTTTTGATGGATTCAATTTTAGTGTGGCTACTGGAGAGAAAGTTGCTATTGTAGGACGCAGCGGAATCGGTAAATCTACTGTTGTCCGCTTGCTATTTCGCTTTTATGATGTGACCGGCGGAACGATCCGAATTGACGGCCAGGATATCCGAACAGTTCAACAGCTTAGTCTACGCCAAAGCATTGGCGTGGTGCCCCAAGATACAGTGCTGTTTAACGATACTATTTGGAATAACATCGCCTATGGCCACCCTGATGCCGATACTGCAGCAATCTGGCGAGCCATTGAAATGGCACATTTATCAGATTTTATCAAAGCACTACCCAAGCAAGAACATACCAAAGTGGGGGAGCGGGGGCTGAAAGTTTCTGGTGGAGAAAAACAGCGTATTGCCATCGCCAGGGTGTTATTAAAAAATCCAGCCATATTGTTGTTTGATGAAGCTACATCAGCACTGGATTCTCAAGCAGAACGCAGTATTTTGACAGCCCTGGAAGAAATATCACACCATAAGACCACCCTCATTATCGCCCATCGTTTATCCACTATCGTAGATGCTGACCGCATCCTGGTTATCGATCAAGGGCAAGTGGTGGAACAAGGTAAACACACTGAGCTGTTAGCCCAACAGGGATTATATGCACACCTATGGCAACTACAGCAACAATAACTTGAAATATACTTAATCATCCTGTTCGGCAAGGTAACAGGTTTAGCCAATACTAGTTGATGAGGTATAACATGAAGGCAAGTGGTTCGATTGAGGTATTTAGCAACAACAAGCACTGCTGAATCGGCCTTGGCCTAAAAGCTTCGCATGAATTACATAACCCGGTGAACTTCTTGAATCAACGATTTAACTTGGTGATTCCCATATAGGGAATCAGGATAGCGAGAACCCAGATCCGTTGTATGATGCATATCATCAACAGATGCCATGCATGCTTTTTTGCACACTTTATTACATGAGTTTGCACATGTGCTGATAGATCATTACAGTCTGCCGATTGTGGAATGGGAGGAGGATGCTACCGATGACCTGGCAACACTGTTTTCGCAGACATTTGACGATGGACAAACAATGGCTATTCATGCAGCTGGACTGTTTTTATTGCAAAGTCTTACTCGCGGCCCTATTGAGCAAGCAGATTTATGAGGTGGAAACAGCTTGGGTGAACAGCGTTACTATCAAATATTATGCTGGGTTTATAGCAATCAGCCCAAACCTTATGGGCAACCTTTGGGAGATATGTAATAGTCAATTGAGCGATTTGATATGCGTGCTGAGGACCAAAATAAATTATACAAAATATGGTCAATACTGCTAGGCATATTGGGCAATTACAGCCCAATCAGTCAGAACTGATACCTATTATTAATGAATAATCAACTGACACACGCTATATTAAAGCAGTCCAGTATCATGACATGGGTGAGACATGATGGCTGCTTTTATGATAACTGGCTAACACCTGTAACAAAAGCCGACATAGTTGCTCTAACTCCTCTTTAGATATAATGTAAGGGGGCATTAAGTAAACCAGTCGACCAAATGGGCGTACCCAGATACCTGAAGCCACAAACATCGCCTGTATTCGAGCAAGATTCACTGGTTGATACAATTCAATCACCCCAATGGCACCTAGTACTCGTACATGTTTAACATAATCGCAATACTGAGCGGGTGATAACTCGATATTGAGCCACTCACTAATATCATTGACCTGTTGCTGCCAATTATTGGATTGGAGCAATTCCAGGCTGGCCAGTGCCACACTACAGGCTAAGGGATTACCCATAAAGGTGGGCCCGTGCATCAAGCAACCAGCAGTACCATTGGAGATAGTGCTTGCAATGTGCCCATGGGTCAAAGTGGCAGCAAAGCTAATGGTACCACCGGTGATAGCTTTACCCAGACACATGATATCAGGACTAATATCCGCATGGTTACAAGCGAATAGGGCTCCACTGCGACCAAACCCAGTAGCAATTTCATCAGCAATGAGCAGTACATGATGCTCACGACACAGATCAGCTGCCTGGCGTAACCACTGGGGGGAATAGAATCGCATGCCGCCGGCGCCTTGCACGATGGGTTCTAAGATCAAAGCCGCTAATTCATGCTGATGTTGTTCCAATAACTGGGCCAATGGGGCCAGATCCATTGTTGTGCAAGCACGTTCAAATCCTGCTGGTGGAGCAGGTACAAATAGATGTTGTGGCAATGTATCACGAAACAGCTGGTGCATACCTGTCACAGGATCACACACTGCCATCGCTCCAAAAGTATCACCATGGTAGCCATGGCGCAGAGCCAATAGGCGGTTTTTTTGGGGTTGCCCAACAGCATGCCAATATTGAATGGCTATCTTGATAGCTACTTCAACTGCTACTGAGCCTGAATCACTAAAAAATAGCTTGTCTAGCCCAGCTGGTGTCATATTAGCAAGTCGCACAGCCAACTCTACGGCAGGCTCATGAGTTAACCCACCAAACATGACATGGGACATGGCTTGCATCTGCTGCTGTAAAGCTGCATTAAGTCGCGGATGGTTGTATCCGTGGATAGTACACCACCAGGAAGACATACCATCAAGCAAATAACGGCCATCACGCAGCTTCAGATGTACCCCGCTGGCGCTAGCAACAATGTAGGCTGGAGGCGGGTTGTCCATGGAAGCATAGGGATGCCAGATATGTTGCTGATCAAGCACAATAATTTGGTCGTCAAGCATAGGGCTGTATTGTCTCAGTAAGCCATGTGTAAAAAAATATTAATCAAGCTGGTTCAATGCAGTCCACCTGAATGCAATGTGCCAACACCCGCCAGCGTATATTGTATTGATCCAGATAACAGCCATAGCTGCGGCCCTGGTCATAACGTTGATAGGCAGGCCTGGGGTCTTGACGCAATACTTGTGTAATCAATGGGGATAGGTGTGGATTGGCGAGGCAGACAGACTCAGCCTGGTCACTCAGATGTACGGGCAAATCCAACACTGCATTGGTGCTAGCAAAGCCACTACGAGTACAGTCTATGGATTCAATCGAAGCCAGATAGGGCTTTATATCCAGTATCGGAGTGCCATCAATCAGATCAACACCAAGCAGATGCAGGCATACACTGGCATTAGTGTCAATGCGTTCCAGTTGCACCAATGATAAGCCAATAGGATTAGGTCGAAACGGACTTCGGGTGGCAAATACTCCTAGTTTTCGATTGCCCCCAAGGCGGGGTGGGCGTACTTTGGATTTCCAGCCTTGAGCGACAGTTTGGTGAAAAGCAAATAGCAACCAGATATGGGAAAAGCCCTCCAGCCCTATGACAGTATCAGGATGATTTAATGGTGACTGTAATTGCAACAAAGCTTTGGCTTTAGTCACCAGACCAGGCTGCCTAGGAGTAGCGAATTTTTCCTTAAAGCAGGTGTTAATATAACCAATGGGGCGCATGGTGTAGTTCATGATCGTGACACCAAGTGTTGATTCAAGATCCCTGCCATCACAATAAACACCCTATTAGAATTGAAACAATACAGTTTACTGTAAAGAATGAGTTTTCTGAAACTGTTGTTAGTATCTATGGTAACGAACCTTCTTCCATGTAAAAATGCTATATCAACATAACATGCCATTTTAATTTTACCGTTAAATGAATACTAAATATAATATTTTGATCTGTTCACTATTTGAATTAGGCTACCAATAGCTGCGCTTCAAAGATTACAGCACTTTTTAATTAAGGCAGTTAAAATACTGGAAATACCCACTTATAAGTTATCCAGGCAAATCAAATAATGTGATGTGTTTGTAGACGCGGATGGCCAGATAAAGATACCTAAGAAATGCCTGCCAACCAAAGTAACTGCTACATGATGGCCTATATATATAAATAACCAGTCTAAATGAGCAAGATTATGGCAATTTGAGTTTGATAGCTTCGCGCACTGAGCAGACAATGGTATGATAAACACTTTCTAATTCCTTACAATCAAAATACAAATATGAACCTTTCATTCACCCACCGTATCAACCTCGCTCACAGTCAGTTCCACTATGTTTGTAGGCTTAGGTTACGGGCTATACTGATGTTAATGCTACTGGGTGGCTGTTCCAGTCAAGGGGAAAAATTAACCATTGAAGCGGTATTGCCAGAAGCAGAGCTCTACCAACAAGGCATGCAACGGGCAGTTGGCGGTAATTATCGTTTAGCCATTGAAGATTTTGAGACACTGGAAGCACGTTATCCTTTTGGCCGCTACTCAGAACAAGTGCAGTTGGAACTTATTTACGCATATTATAAAAGTAATCAGCCGGCAGCTGCTAAGGCAGCGGCCGGACGCTTTATTCGATTGCACCCACAACACGAATATGTAGACTATGCTTATTATCTTAAAGGGCTAACTGCCTTTGAAGAAAATCAGAATCCCCTGGAAAAATATCTGGGTACCGATAAGGCTGCCAAAGATCCAGGCGCTGCACGAGATTCATTTGCTGATTTCTCAACTTTGATTGAACGTTTTCCCAACAGCACTTACGCACCAGATGCACAAAAGCGTCTGGTTTACTTACGTAATTTACTTGCAGATCATGAAATCTATGTAGCCAACTACTACATATCCCGTAATGCGTGGTTGGCAGCCGCCAACCGAGGTCGATATGTAGTGGAACATTACCAATTGACACCAGCAGTAGAATCAGCTCTAAGCATTATGGTGCAGGCTTATACTGAATTAGGACTCACTGAAAATGCCAGCAATGCCCAGCAAATACTGGATACTAACTTTTCCCGACAGAAATCGGCCGAACCATCCAGTCAGGTAACGACAGCGGACCAGATCGGATGGGGCAAACGAATATTCAATCTATTCGATTAAACCAGCCCATAAGATCCAGTTATTAATACCAGTCACAAGCAGGAGTAATTGGTAGCCGACGTTTGTGTTTGGTAGATTGATAACGATGTTCCAAGGCGCATTGTACTTTTTTATCAATCATTTTGCCCTGTAGATAATCGTCAATCTGGTTATAAGTCATACCAAGTGACAATTCATCAGGCTGCTGCGGCTTATGGTCTTCAAGATCAGCGGTGGGAATCTTGTGGCAGATATTAGCTGGTGCTCCTAGCTGGCTCGCTACAGCTCTAACTTGCCGCTTATTGAGACCAAACAAGGGCACCAAGTCGCATGCTCCATCACCAAACTTAGTATAGAAGCCAGTTATAGCTTCAGCAGCATGATCAGTTCCCAGCACCAAGCCATCCATTAAGTTAGCGATATAAAACTGTGCTGCCATGCGGCTACGAGCCTTTACATTACCGCGACAAAAGTCAACTTTGCTGGAACTGACCATAATGCCAGATAGAAATGCAGCACAGGCTTGATCCAAACTGGCCAGTATGGAAGCAATGTTAACAGTGACCAGTTGTGATGGTTGAATAAAATCTATGACCTGCTGAGCATCAATTTCGTCGGCTTGAACGTCATGGGGCAGACGCATAGCTATAAACTGATAATCCTGAGTTTGATATTGTTCATTGAGTTGATCAATGGCTAACTGAGCCAACTTGCCAGTGGTACAGGAATCAATACCACCAGAAATACCCAAGACTAATACCTTGCGGTTGGCACGGGTGAGAACATTTTTAATAAATCCAATCCGAGACTGGATTTCTGCTTTAGCATCAATGCCAGGCTTAACTTGGAGAGCTGAGATAATAGCCATTTGTGTACTGGAACAGTTCATACTGACTTCCTATGCAAGGATTCAAAAAATGAATGATTATCTTAACTTAACCTGAATACTGCATAAATAACTGGAGGTTTCAAAACATATGTAGGTAAGGATTTAGGGTAACCATCGGCTACCTTATCTCAATTAGGATTCGAAAATGACCACGCAAAGTAATATGCTGAAAAGAAGTTGGGCATGAATCAAGTTAACTCTATCTTTGCCAAAATGGTCCGTCCTTATGAAATTCCCAGCCTGAAGCAGCTTAAATACATACCCGTGGTAAATCTTATTGACAACTTAGTTGCAGTTAAGATCCCTATATTACCAGCGCAGGCCCTACTGGCCTAACCCCCAATTTCTAGTCTAGGTACCATGATCTTATCATCGGTAACTAGAAGGAAAAAATAATTTGTTCCATAATTCAGTCACGCATGACAAAACTATGTGCCTGGGTTATACCTACTTTATGCAGAGTCTGTTGCACAATTTTTTTAACACCGCTGGCATCCTGCTGCTGCATGGCCAACTTAAGCATAGTTTTTGCCTGACTAAAATGCATGTTACGAATCACTGACTTAATACGAGGAATATTAACTGAGTTCATTGACAGTATATCGTAACCCATCGCTATGAGCAGCAAAGCACCACCTGGGTCACCAGCTAATTCACCGCAAATGCTTACAGGTATCCGGACACTTTTGGCAGCTAGGGCCACATGCTGTAAGGCTGCTAGAACTACCGGATGGTATGCGTGATAGAGTTCCGCAACCTGTGCATTGTCACGGTCAACAGCCAGCAGATATTGAGTTAAGTCATTGCTACCAACAGAAATAAAATCAACTTTTTTGGCGATCTGGCGGGCCTGGTAAACAGTAGCCGGAATTTCGATCATAACGCCAATAGGCGGTCGTTGCAATTCGTAACCTTCATCAATCACTTCAGTATAAGCTTGATCAAGCCAATGTCTTGCTTCCTCAATTTCTGCAATATGAGTGATCATGGGCAGCATGATACGCAGATTATTGAATCCTGCACTAGCCTTCAACATAGCTCGCAACTGCACTAGTAGTATTTCTGGATGATCTAGAGTAACTCGAATGCCGCGCCAACCTAAAAAAGGATTATCTTCTTCGATGGGAAAATAAGGAAGACTCTTGTCTCCACCAATATCCAAAGTTCGCATGATTACTGGCCGAGGTGCAAAGCCTTGCAAATAAATACGGTAACAACTGACCTGCTCTTGTTCCGAAGGGAAATGCTCCTTGAGCATAAAAGGCACTTCAGTGCGATACAGACCCACGCCTTCCGCACCTTTATCCAATGAACGTGGCACATCCAGAGGCAAACTGGTATTTACGAATAAAGAAATACTGCGTTGGTCAAGAGTCATGGCTGGCAGATCACGCAATGCTGTCGCTTCTTTGACAAATGAAGCTTCTTCAGCAACAATCTTCTGGTAATGCTGACGTAGCTCATGGCTGGCATTACGATAAATATGGCCATTATAGCCGTCAATGATGACTTCTTTGCCTTCCAAACGAGTATACGGGAAGTCCACTGCTCCCATAACAGTGGGAATACCCATAGAACGTGCCAGAATGGCCGCATGGGAATTACTGGATCCTGTGATTGACACTATAGCCTTGAGCTTATGAGGTGGTACTTCTCCCAACATAGCCGCACTGGCCTCTTGCGCTACTAAAACTGTGGATGCAGGAAACTCAAGATGTTGGGTACCAGATTGCTGCAATTCTGCCAGTACTCGACGACCCAAATCTCGGATGTCGGTAGCGCGTTCACGTAAATAGGGATCATCCATGATTTCAAAGGCGGTGACATGCACCTCAACCACTCGGCGCAACGCACCCTGAGCCCATTGGCCCTGGCGAATATGTTGTATTACTTCCCCAGCCAAGGCGTTATCGTCAAGCATACGCATGTACACTTCAAACAACTCATGCTCCTGGCCTTTAAGGATACGGGCCAGAGTTCGACCAACCACTTTGATTTTACGCCGCACAGCATTGAGAGCAATCTGAAATGCCGCCACCTCCTGCTCTGGATCAACACAAGGCCGGTCAGGCACTGTTTCCAAATCGGCTGGTGGTGCCATAATAACTACCTGGCCAATAGCCACACCACCAGAGCGACTGACACCCGTGTAAACAATATTGATACTTTGATCGTCCGCGAGAACATCACGACGCAATCCACCTCCAGTAGCCTCTGCATGAGCAATGATTCCAGCTAGCTGGGCAGAGGTAGTAATCAGCAACGCTTCTTCATCCTCAGTAAAACTACGTTTGCAACGCTGTTGTATAATCAAGGTGCCAAGCACCTTGCGGTGATGGATAATCGGTACTCCTAAAAATCCACAAAACTGCTCTTCCCCGGTGGCTTCAATATACCGATAGTTAGGATGACTAGCAGCATCTTCCAGATTAATGGGTTCAGATCTACTGGCTACTAAACCAACTAGTCCCTGATCAGCTGATAAGGCTATCTTGAGCGCAGCCTGATTCAGGCCTTCAGTTGCCATCAAAATAAAGTTATTGGTTTGAGGAAAATGTAGATATACCGAACAGACATCCGCACGCATGGATCGTCGCACCTGATGTACTATTAGATCAAGGGCCGTTTGCAGGTCCTTGGCTGCATTAACAGACTGGATAATTTTACGAATACTGTTTAACATGGTAATCAGTCCACTATTGTGGACACAGTGGTAGGCGACTCTGATGTTGTAACACTAGGCGTGCATGGTATTTGCACAATTCTTTCATGGCACGACGATAGACATTACGCTTGAAAGCCACCACTTGATTAACTGGATACCAATAGCTAACCCAACGCCAATAATCAAATTCTGGCTTGTCAGTAGTAGCTGTATTTACCGATGTATCAGGCGTTGTCATACGTAACAAGAACCACTTCTGTTTCTGGCCAATGCATAATGGATGCAACTGAGTTCGCACCATATGCTGGGGTAATCGATAACGCAACCAGCCTCTGGTACAAGCCAATATGTCAACCTGTTGCGGATACAGGCCAATTTCTTCTCGTAATTCCCGATATAATGCCTGCTCTGGTGTTTCATTGAGGTTGATACCACCTTGAGGAAATTGCCATGCGTCCCAGCCCATGCGTTTGGCCCAAAGAACCTGGCCATAGGAATTAGCTAAAATAATACCAACATTAGGGCGAAAGCCATCTTGATCAATCATCCTAAATTCCAAATTTCAATGCTTATTAGGTCCATAACGTATAGAAAATTAATAAATATTTAAGGTTTCTTCATTTACCCAACCAATGCATTTCCAACTCGTGCCAAAATTGTTTACTGGATCTAAAGTTACCATTCATCGCTGTTGCTATTGAAATAACTATCAGTGTATGTCCATCTGTTATAAATGCCAGTTTAGGAAGGGTATGTCTGAATGTATGAATATCAATGTTCAGGGTCATTGTTCCACAAAAATGGATATAACAACATACACTGGGCAAAATAATAGGTTAAAATTTATCTTTTTAAAGCCATGATCTGTAAACTGCACAATTGATCGCATTAGCTCACAACAGTGCAGGGCAATATCGTCACATCTAAACCTATCACTGTAATCAATAATAACTGCATCATGAATTATGCCAGCCCGAAAAATCATACATTAACGTGATGAAGCAAACGATTTTTATGGGCCCAGTTGGACAAGTGCAATGCACGTTACCAGACATGGCCAGCTTGCATAATCAAACCAGTTAACGAACACAACTGCTAATGTTAATTTGTACTGAACAATTCGTATTGCAAAACAAGTCACTGAGCATCAATAATAACCCTGACCTTAATCTAGAATCACAACTATAACAGGCCAATGTTTACGAAACGGACAGGTTAAGACTATGGCATTAGCTTTATTTGATCTAGATAACACTCTATTGCAAGGTGATAGCGACCATGCTTGGGGTGAGTTTCTAGTGCGCCATCGACTGGTAGATCCACAGATCTACCGACAAACCAATGATCGTTTTTTGGAGCAATATCAATATGGCAATTTGGATATTTTCGCGTATCTAACATTTGCACTGCAAGCTTTAACTCAATTTAGCCAGTCACAGTTGAGTCAAATGCACCAGCAATTTATGCAAGAAAGTATTTTGCCGATGGTGTTGCCGAAAGGTCAGCAGTTATTGGCACAGCACCAGCAAGCTGGTGATACCTTGGTGATTATTACTGCAACCAACGATTTTATTACTGCACCCATTGCCCACTATCTTAGAATCAAGCACCTATTGGCCACTTGCGCTGAGTGTGACGAGGGTGGTTATACGGGTCAGGTAGTTGGAGTCCCTTGCTTCCAAGCTGGTAAGGTTAAGCGACTGAAACAGTGGCTGAAGACCCAGCCAGATCAACGGCTAAACCTGGCTACAGCTTACTTCTATAGCGACTCCTATAATGATCTTGCCTTATTGCAAGCAGTAGGTCACCCGGTAGCGGTCGATGCTGATACTCTTTTACAGGCCCATGCGATTGACGAGGGCTGGCGCCAACTTAGTTTACGCACCTAAAACGCACACGAGTACCCATTCAGCAAGTTACCTCGCAGGCATTAATCACGTTTCACAGAGACTGGTATAAGCATCAGCATCTAGCAGTTGCTGTAGGTCATCAATGTCATTAAGACGCAACTTACAGATCCAACCCTTGCCATAGGGGTCAGTATTGACCAGCTCCGGTTCATCTTCAAGCTGGGTATTGACATCGATCACTACGCCTGCGATGGGAACAAATAAATCAGCTGCTGCCTTGACAGATTCAATCACTCCAAATTCATCACCGTTGCATAATTTAGCATCGACCTGAGGTAACTCAACGAACACCACATCACCCAACTGCTGCTGGGCAAATTCGGTAATCCCAATGATTACGGTACCGTCACCTTTATCCAGTACCCACTCATGACTAGCAGAATACTTCAATTCACTTGGTATAGACATTGGTTATCTCCTATAAAACCCATTAACAAATTATATCTGATGTGTCATTGTAACGACTGCTGGATCAGCTGCAAGAGTCTGGTTAAAAGGAGTTCGGCAGAGTCAAGGGAGGCAATGCTAAACCCAAATCAATAACACGTTGCATCAGAGCACATTTGACAGACGGTAGTTGGCGCAACGTGCCCAGGCTTAAATTACGCCAACAGTAAGACCGTATATTTTGGGTACCATGTAAACGGGATAAGACTGCTGTTAGCGCCATCAGGTGCAAGTTATCACGTTGCCGCCGACGCTGGTAACGTTGCAATACTGGCAAACTGGAAAAATCTGCCCCTCGTCGGTACGCGTAGCCCAAAATTTCGGTCAAGGCAACCACATCCAGCAAACCAAGATTAGTACCCTGTGCTAACAAAGGATGCATGATGTAAGCTGCATCACTCAGCAAAGCCATAGCTGGACGAACATAACTTTTGACATGTTGCTGACGTAAGGGAGCACATAAGCGGGAATCAACAGCCAACACTGATCCCAGACGACATGCAACCACCTGCCCTAAGGCCTGACAAAAGTCATCTGCATCCAGTGCCATTAATGAAACTGCCTGGGCTGGTTGAACCAACCAAATGAGCACACAACGATTGTGGCCAGCAGTTACAGGGAGTGGCAACAAGAGTAACGAGCCAGTAGCAGTAAAACATTGCCAGACAGTACCTTGATGGGATTGAGCCAACTGCACCCGGGCGTTAATCATACAGTATGAGTGATCCCACGTCTGTAGGGCAAAGCCTGCCAAAAATCGACTATTAGAATGAGCCCCATCAGCACCAACTACCAAGCTGGCGGTGAGTCGAGTGCCATCGTCCAGGTTTAGCTCACGTCCACATCCCAAACGAAACATGGATAAATCCTGCAAGGAAACACCCGTATAACAGGTTATGCTAGACCGTTGTGCTAGTTGTCGGTGCAAAGCTAATGTGACACAACGGTCTGCAACGATAAAGCCCAGTTCATCACGGTGCAGTTCAGTCGCTTGGAAAGTGAGATCCTGAGTGCTGCAGCTATCCCAAACCTGTACACCACGATATGGTTTTAGCTGCCCTGTTGAAGCTAATTCTGGCCATATCCCGACCCGTTGCAGCAGGTGGCAAGATGAGCCAGACAACGCCGACACACGCAAACCGGCCAAGTCGTCTGGGCAATCTTCAGCACAACCCCAAGCATCAGCACTGACTAAAGCAACCCGAAAACCCACATCATCTAAAACACAGGCCAAGCTACTCCCCACTATACCATCTCCGATAATAGCGATATCATAATGATTAGGGGCTTTAATCATGGCGTTAACTCAAATATTGTATACAAAGCTCGGAAACCAAAATAGTTTCAACAAAATTGTTTGGGTAACCACACAACGGATAGAGTGGTAAGGTATCTGAACTTAAATTGAGCAAGGATATAAGCTTGCAAATAGTTATCGTACGACTATAGAAAAATTTTAGCGGCAGTTCCCATATATGCGGTTATCCTTTACTACAGATACAGCTTGACCCGATATAACCGGAACTGCCACAAGCAATAACTTCTATCATACTGGCTGGTTAAGATTATTGAATCAGCTACCGCCCATACTGACACTCTAAATAAGCAGTGTGTTCATCATATCTTGATGAAGCTCAATTGGTTCACGATCAATAAACTAATATCGCTAGTCAGTAGTACAATATTAACAGCCAGTATCATATGTGGTAGCTTCGATGTATTTACAATAAGTGGCTAACATCGTTGCAAATAAAGTGAATCATCCCATTAGCAAATGACGGATATCCGCCAATACTTGAGCCAGATAAGTGGTAAAACGAGCAGAGTCAGCACCATTAACAGCACGGTGATCATAGGATAAAGACAACGGCATTATCAGTCTTGGTTGAAAGATACTGCCATCCCAACGAGGCTGAATTTCAGCTTTTGAAATGCCCAGTATAGCTACTTCCGGGGTATTGACTATGGGAGTAAATGCACTACCACCGATACTACCCAGACTAGAAATAGTAAAGCAGCCTCCTTGCATATCTTTTGGGACGAGCTTCTCATTTTGAGCTTTCTGAACTACAGCAATAACTTCATCAGCTAATTGCCAGATGGTCTTCTGATCAACATTTTGTAATACGGGCACCACCAGACCAGACTTAGTATCTACTGCTACACCAATATGCACGTAGTGCTTGTACACTAAATGTTCGTCATCAGCATCCAAGGACATATTAAATTGGGGGTATTGGCGTAAAGCTTGAGCACAGGCTTTCAACATAAATGGCAACAATGTTAAACGGACGCCCCGCTTTTCTGCTTCAGATTTCATATCCTTGCGAAAGGCTTCCAAATCCGTGATGTCAGCATGATCAAATTGGGTTACATGGGGGACATTCAGCCAACTTCGAGTCATATTACGAGCAGTCAAGCGATGGATTTTACGCATCTTAACCCGCTCAATCGGGCCAAACTGACTGAAATCAATGAGTGGTAATGATTCTATGGCATTTGACTGAGGCTGGTTCAATCGATGTTTGACGAAATCATGAATGTCTTCCTTCAACAGGCGATTTTTAGGCCCACTTCCTACAACCTGAGTCAAGTCTACACCTAGCTTACGAGCTAGCATGCGCACCGCTGGACCCGCGTGTACTGACTTGAGTGTACCATGATCAGCATGCGTTCGGGTCGTTTTCGCAGTCAAAGCGGTTTGCACAGGCGCCTGAGATATCACTTGGCCCTGTTGCTTCAGGGATTCCTGTGGCATTGGTTGAGCCTGTTGCTCAGGGGGTTCTACCCCTCCTGTCTCAGCAACATTCATAATGGCAATGGCATCCCCTTCATTAATTTGTATACCTTCCTGAACCAATAATTCAGTGATCTGACCTGCATAGGGCGAAGGAATTTCCATACTTGCCTTATCGGTTTCAAGCACTACAATAACGTCACCAGCTAGTAGCTCAGCACCAATCTGTACGGCTACCTCAATAACCTCGACATTACTCACACCACCTAATTCAGGCACTCGTACTGTTTTTGACTCATTTTTAGCAGTTAGTGCTTGATCCTCATTTGAGGCCACTATAGTTTCTGGAGCCAATGTAGAGATGGCTTTTGGACTGGTGTCTGATTGATCATCCATTGGCTTAACAGTAGTAAAATCTAATAGTGGATCACCCTGACTACAGCTGTCACCCAACGCAAGGTGCATCACGGTGATGGTGCCATCCTGATCAGCCGGTATTTCCATGGAGGCTTTGTCTGTTTCCAACACAATCAGTGAATCGCCTTCACTGACGGTATCACCCACCGCTACACTCAGTTCAATGACCTCAACATCAGTAGCGCCGCCCAGGTCTGGAATATACATTGTCTTATCAGTCATACAATTATCTCTAACCAAGCTGCTTATAAACAAACCGGATTTGATTTGTTGGGGTCGATGTTGAATTGCTTTATAGCATCTGCCACTACCTCTGGCTGGAGCATTCCATCTTCAACCAGGGCCTGTAAAGCAGCTATAATAATAAAGTAACGGTTTACTTCGAAAAACTCCCGGAGTTTTTCCCGGGTATCACTACGGCCATAGCCATCGGTACCTAACACCTTGTAAGTAGCAGGAACATATTCACGGATCTGATCAGCAAAAGCTCTCACATAATCAGTGGCTGCAATAACCGGACCTAGGCGACCTTCAAGACAGGTTTCCACATAGGTTTTACGTACTTTAGCGGTTGGATTGAGCAAGTTCCAGCGGCATACTTCTCGCCCTTCTCGTCCTAGCTCATTAAAACTGGTGGCACTCCAGATATCAGCACCCACTTTGAAGTCTTTGGCTAATAGGATGGCGGCGGCTTCTAATTCGCGCAAAATAGTGCCACAACCAAGTAACTGCACACGCTTTTTAAGCTTTGGATTCTGCTGGCGTAGCAAGTACATACCCTTAACGATACCTGCCTCTACGCCTTGGGGCATCTCTGGCTGGTGGTAATTTTCATTCATGACCGTAATGTAATAGAACTTATTTTCCTGATCCTGATACATACGCTGCATGCCATCCTGAATTATCACGGTTAATTCATAAGCATAGGTAGGATCATAAGAAATACAGTTAGGAACCATATTAGCCATAACATGACTATGGCCATCTGCATGTTGCAAGCCCTCACCATTGAGAGTTGTGCGACCTGCTGTGGCACCAATCAAGAAGCCCCGAGCCTGGCTGTCGCCAGCAGCCCAAGTTAAGTCACCTACCCGCTGAAAACCAAACATAGAGTAGAAGATATAGAACGGGATCATGGCATAGTTATTGTTACTGTAAGATGTAGCACAAGCCAACCAAGCACAAAATGCTCCTGATTCGTTAATACCTTCCTCCAGAATTTGGCCGGTCTGGTCTTCACGATAGTACATAATCTGATCAGAGTCATGAGGCGTGTATTTCTGTCCCTCTGCAGTATAAATTCCTAACTGGCGGAACATGCCTTCCATACCAAAGGTGCGTGCTTCATCCGGTATAATAGGAACAATACGCTGCCCAATATTTGCGTCTTTAACCAAGGCAGTAAGGGTACGTACGAACGACATGGTGGTAGAGATTTTCCGTTTGCCACTGGACTTAAGCTGCCCAGCCATAATATCCAGGGCAGGGGTCAATAGCGGCTTGAACGTGGCTCGCCGATAAGGCAGTTGACCACCAAGGGCGTGTCGCTTAGCTCGCATGTATTTCATTTCTGGCGTGTCTTCAGCCGGACGATAGTAAGGCACCTGCTTAACCTGTTCATCGGTTAATGGAATATTGAACCGATCACGGAAAGCCAACATATCATCCATGCCCAGCTTTTTTAGGGAATGGGTCGGATTTTTAGCTTCGCCAGACTGCCCCATACCATATCCCTTAACAGTCTGCGTCAGGATGACTGTAGGTTGGCCAGTGTGGTTAATTGCCGCATAATAGGCAGCATAAACCTTATAGGGATCATGACCTCCACGGTTAAGGGCCATAATGTCATCATCAGACAAATGTTCAACCATTTGTTTTAATTTGTCATACTTGCCAAAAAAATGCTTACGGGTATAAGCTCCCCCCATGGCCTTGTAATTCTGCAATTCACCATCAACCACTTCATCCATACGCTTTTGCAGCAAACCATGCTCATCCTTTTCAAACAGAGGATCCCAGTGGCGTCCCCACATAACCTTAATGACATTCCAACCAGCACCACGAAAAATACCTTCTAGTTCCTGAGTAATCTTGCCATTACCTCGTACTGGACCATCCAGTCGTTGTAGATTACAGTTGATCACAAAGATGAGATTATCCAGCTTCTCACGCCCAGCCAAGGCAATGGAACCAAGCGATTCTGGTTCATCGGTTTCTCCGTCACCCACAAACGCCCACACTTTTCGGTCCCCGTGATCTACCAGCTTACGCTGTTGCTGGTATCTCATCACATGTGCCTGATAGATAGCTTGGATGGGACCCAAACCCATGGAAACGGTGGGAAACTGCCAATAGTCAGGCATCAACCAGGGGTGAGGATAAGAAGATAAACCATGGCCATCTACTTCACGGCGGAAGTTATCCATCTGGGCATCGGTCAGACGCCCTTCTAGATAGGATCGGGCGTAAATACCAGGTGCAATATGTCCCTGGTAGAATACCAAGTCACCTTCCTGCTGATCCTTAGGGCCACGGAAAAAGTAGTTAAACCCAACATCGTATAAGGTAGCAGCGGAGGAAAAACTAGAAATATGGCCACCCAAACCCTCATCATTGTCATTAGCTCGAATCACCATGACCATGGCATTCCAGCGAATCAAAGAACGAATCCGCCGTTCCATAAACAGGTCACCTGGCATGCGTTGTTCATGTTTAATACTGATGGTATTGCAGTAGGGAGTAGTTAATGTTAAGTCTACAGGAGTTCCTGTTGTTGCCTTATTAACCAGCTTGCGCAAAATAAAGCGAGCACGTTCTACACCTTCGTGACGAACAACTGACTCAAATGCATCAAGCCATTCTTGAGTTTCAATCGGATCTATATCAGTCGTGTTATCTTGCACATTCGTCCCCAAAGTGGTGTTGCGGTCTGCTAAAGATAAATCTATCACACAGGCCTACGGTGTTAAGGTTAAGCATGGATTAAAAATCCACCTATCAATACGCTGCGTTTAAGCCTATACGTGAACGTAATAAACGTTGTAGAAATTATAGTAATGATTACGAGACCTCAATTGCATTCAGAATATTTTTGGCACAATTTAAACAGCTTTAATGTTTAAGTTGCTAACAATCTAGAAGTTGTTTTTTCATGAACAAGTACTCAGATTAGCTAGTCTTGTCTAGCCAGGTGTAAGCAATTGCATTTCAACCTTTGTTATCGCTGAAAAACTTCGTAAATATCAGGCAGACAAGACTTAATACAGTTAATGGAGTCAACTTTCGATGCGGCTACAAAGATCTTTTACTGATTGCAGTATTGTACATGAATGCTTTGGCATGCCATTACGCCAAGTTATTTTTAAATACTTTTTATTTACCAAATCTTAATTATTTAGAGGGTGCACATAAGTCTAAGCAGTTAATTTACTTTTAGAAATGTTACATTAAAATCACTACAAATGCCATATCTGACAACCAGACCAATGTTTCTTGATTATTCCATGAATTGCTATAGAGCTTCCAATGCAACGATTACAAGCTCGTATTGATGGTTACAGACGAACTGTGGTGATGGGGAAGTGTCCAAAAGATCGGCACGTTAATAATAGATAAACCTGGTAAGCCATCCGACAGAAATCCAAAATCCTCAGCAAAGCCAGTTTGTAAAGCCATTGGCAATTTTTTAGTTGGCTGGTTCCAAATAATCATGGAACCTGACCACCTTGAACTGACCCTGTCTAGCTACAACGGGATGATCTAACAAATATATGGTCGACGCCCTATCATATGTAATACAAGATCAAGATATAGTGATTATATTTGCAGCATCCCTATAAATTGAATAAATAAAAAACACGATATAGTGAACTTATATCAATCTGGATTACTGATACTAATATGGTTACAAGAGCGCCTAGAATCTATAGCGCTCATTTAGTCATGTCTAAATAGGTAATACTTTCGGCGTAACCTTTTTTCGTATTAGCAACATGGTAGCATTTTCCAACATGAGGATCATGGACGGCACGACCAGCAGAATCAGCAAGGTGCCTAATAATAGGCCAAAAACAATTGAGACGGCCATTGGAATCAAAAACTGGGCTTGCAAGGAAGTTTCAAACAAAATGGGAGCCAGACCTGCAATAGTAGTAAGAGAGGTCAATAAGACTGCCCGCAAGCGTTGGCAGGATGCTTCGATAACCGCTGCATAGGGATCCATACCACGTTCTTTCAAGCGCTTATAGAATGTGATCAGCACAATGCTGTCATTAATTATAATTCCAGATAAACCGAACAGCCCAAACATTGACATGATGGTCAAATCTATTTCTAACAGTGAGTGACCAAAGATGGCCCCAGTTAAACCAAAGGGGATGGTAAACATCACTGCTAGGGGCCAAGTGTATGATGAAAATACCCAAGCCAGAATAATATAAATCAGGATCAGTGCTAATATCAAGCCTATCTTCATATCGTGCAGGGTTTCATCTTGATTAGCTTTATTGCCTTTAAAACTTATATTGACGCTGTGTTTACGTTCTGTGGCTGGCACAATACCCGCTTCCAGTTTACGGATAATCTCACCGGCATTGGTAGACTGAATATCCACGTCTGCCTTGATGATGGCAGTCAAATCACCATCGTTGCTACGAAATAAATCAATCCCCTGACGTACAGTGAAATTAACCAAATCAATCAGCGGCACCGAATGGCCCGAACTTAGAATAATTGGCAGATTATAGAGGGTATTGAGGTTATTGCGATCCCTATCGTTAAGCATGACCCGCACATCAATTTCCTCGCTGCCCTGATAAAAACTCTGTACTTTAAGTCCGTCAAAGGCAGCCCTCAGTTGGCGGCCAATATCGGTGGTACTGACACCCAATGTTTTCCCCTGTGGCGTCAGTGAGAAAACAAACTGCTCAGAACCAAAGTCAAGATTGTCATCAATATTCAATACGCCATCAAAAGATTGTAAGTGATGCTGCAGTTCTAATGAAACCTGTTTCAACTTGTCGGCATTAGCACCGGTAACGAACATTTCAATAGGTTTTCCTGGGGGGCCAGATGCAGGCTGGTCAATGATCAATTTTTCCAATCCTGCAAGTCGTGGCAGTTTGCTGTGCCACAATGCAATAAATTCAGCATTAGTCACGGTACGATTTGTGTCATTGTTAAGCTCAGCCCTAACCATACCAATCCGTTCTGATGATACAGGGTTTTCCTGACCAGTGGCAGATTGGCCGAAATAGGTCACTCGTTCACGCACTAGGTCACCACCCAACTCAGTTTCAGTCTCAAGCAAAGCTTGCTCAATTTTTTTCAGGTAATCACCCCGGATTTGATCTGAAGTTCCAGAGGAAAACTGTACAGAAGCTCGTAAAGTATCACTATCTACTTCTGGGAAAAAGGTAAAGGGCAGGCGACCACCCACCATCATGCCAATGGCAATCACTAAGGCTGCTATAGCACAAGCAAGAGTTG
This sequence comes from uncultured Pseudomonadales bacterium, assembly GCA_943787595.1. GTDB lineage: Bacteria > Pseudomonadota > Gammaproteobacteria > Pseudomonadales > Balneatricaceae > CALSNA01. The sequence continues at coordinate 55,026 of CALSNA010000004.1, read as the reverse complement.
CCATTCGGAAATTAACTGCCAGTGTTACCACAGGACGAAAAATGTGGTTTTTAAAGTCATTAAATCCAGTATCAAAGCGCCGCCTTAGCCAGGAAGCTTGTTTTTTTTGCTGCTTTTTCAAGCTATGATGCAAGTGACCAGGTAGTATCAGGAAGCATTCAATCAGTGAAACAATAATGACGCAGATAACAATCACGGGAATATCTTTGATGATAGCACCCATTGGACCGTCCACCAGCATCATCGGTAAGAAAGCTGCTACCGTAGTCAATGATGCCGCAACCACTGGTGCAAACATACGTTGAGCACTACTTAGTGCAGCTGATAATGATGACTCTCCTTGTTGGACATGCGTTAGAGTGTCTTCCCCTACAACAATAGCATCATCCACAATAATCCCAAGCGCCATAATCATACCAAACAAGCTCAGCATATTGATGGTACCACCTTGCAAATACATCACACCCCAGGTAGCTAGCAGGCAAGCAGGTATACCCATGGTGACCCAGAAGGCTACTCGTGAGTTCAGAAATAAGAATAACAGGATAACTACCAGGATCAGTCCATAAAAGCCATTATCAATTAGCAAATTGATACGTTGTTGCAACATCTTCCAGGATTCATCATAAACGATAATATTGATATTATCAGGATAACGGTCGCGAGCATCGGATACCCAATTGTTCATAATACGAGCTGACTTAAGGGTAGATTCAGTCTTACCGCGCATAACACGTAACTGGATGGCAGGTTTACCCTGATGGAAAATAGTGGTTTGATCTTCTTTAGAACGCAGGCTTATTGCCGCCACATCTCCCAGACGCACCAATTGTGACTTGTTCTTCGTTAACAGTGGCAATTGTTCAAAGCTTGCGACATCACGCACCTTACCAATAGCGCGTAATTGCTTGGTAACCTGATTACGACCGGCTGAGCCAGCAGAAATATCTTGACTCTGTTGACGGATTAAATCAGCCATGTTGTTCAAAGTAAGACCAAGACTATGCAGGGTTTCAGTATCTACCTGAATTGCAATTTCTTGCTCTGGCAAACCAATGAATAAAACCTTATTGATGCCACGGTTGATCAACTCTTTTTCTGCTTGTCGTGCAAGTGTAATCAGTTCTACTGCTGGACCATCAGTAGTAATCAATATATTACCAATTTCCTCCTGCATGACAAGCTGTTGTATAACAGGCTTTTCAGCGTCAACAGGCAGATCAGATATAGCATCCAGTTGTTGTTTAATTGCATTGGTGACTTCATTAAAATCAGCTCCGCTGGCCACCTCAAGATTTAGTACCACCAGGCCGCGAACACTGTAGGAATTGATATTTTTTATATTTGCGACGTTTTTCAAATCCTGTTCAACTGGAATGGTAATGCTGGTTTGTACATCTTCTGCCGAAGCCCCTGGCCAAGCAATCCTAACGGTCACCACATCAATAGCAAAATCAGGAAAAAACTGGGTATTCAGTTTTTCGATACTGTATAAACCAGCAATAAACATTGTCAACATCAACAGGTTCGGTGCTACCCTGTGTGTTGCAAATAAACGGATAAATTCCTGAAGCATAACGTTGCTATCCTACTATCTATTCGTTAACTTCAACCAATAGCCCGGTTACTGCATTGGGAAGTTGGGTAGTCATCAGTAAATCGCCTTCTTGCAGCTGTTTGCCAGCAACTAGAGTTAGACTATTGCCATCAGCATCAGTCCATTGCCCTACTCGCTCAATCACAATGGCCTGTAGTCGGTCATCGTTCACTCGATAAACTCGGTTTTGACCATAAATGCTCTGAGTAGGGATAGCTGCAACATTACGCTTGGGTGGTAATTGCACATACACCTGCACGTTGCGACCAATATCAAGATGCATGGCTTGCTCACCCACAATCCCGAAATAGGCATCAACTCCCCCTCTTCCAGTGGCTGTTTCAGCAGCTAAACGCTGCAATTTTAGGTTAACCATTTTATCTTGTACTGAAATTTGTACTTTTAGTTCTGGGCCATTGCTGGACTGTAGCATAGGCAGATAGCGGTCAGGAATTTGAGTACGAATTTCCAAGCTGTCTATGTTGTAGAGACTTAACAATCGGTCACCGTTGCGGACTCGATTACCTACCGCGGTATCAATGCTAAGAATTCGACCACTGAAAGGAGCAGTGATGCGACTACGCTTAAGGTCTATTTGAGCTAATGACAACTGCACCTCACTATTTGTGGCTTGCGCTTTGAGTTGAGCTAGCCGGGAAGGGTGTTCGGCAATACTGCGTTCACGATTTATTATAGCAAGCTGTTGCTGTCGCACTGTACGCAAAGCATCCTCAAGCCTAGCTTGGGCACTCATGTTCTGTTGCAATAGCTCTTGTTGGCGTTGCAGGTTATGATTGTTAATATCCTGTAGTTGTTGTTCAATCATCAGTGCCTGCTGATCTGATTTGAACCGTAATTGTTCGTTATCCATACGGGCTTCCAGATCGTCAATACCAGCCTGACGTTGCCTTAGTATCAGTCTTAGCTCCTGATCATCCAGTCTTAGTAGCAAATCACCTTGATTAACACGATCTCCTTTGTTGTAGTGAATAGCCTTGACATAACCGTTCACTGTGGTTGATAGTTTTGCTGTTTCTCGTGCCTCAACCACACCATACAAAGTTAGCGAGGGTGACCGGTCTGCCAATTGCACAGGCACCACTGCAATACTCCAGCTCTTTTCTGTGGCAGGGGCTGCGGGAATCTTAGGCTTGGACGACTTCATATAATAAAAATAGTAGCCTGCACTACTGATGATTAATCCAGGGAGAAGAAGCAACTTAAACACGCCAGAAAAAATTGGTTGGCGAATCATGGGAAGTAAAGTCCTTATACTGAGATAAATTTAACTGTCAGCCATCATGCGCAATGAGTTGGCTAAAGTGGTTAAGGTAACTGACATTTCATTGTGCAGTTGAATATTGGTTTTTTTCATAAAATCTTATTACTTAATGGAAAAATTAAATCTCATGGCTTTAATCTGCAGGTAAATTTACAATCATTTTTGCTTTAGAGCAAGGCTATAACATAAAGGAATCAACAGTTTGGCAACTTTATTGCCATCCAGTAATATTTGGATGTTTAAATACAAGATTTAGCATGTTTAAGTTACAGATTAGATCATATTTATCTTTTAATTACGAATACATGATCATAGCATTTACGCATGATATATTCTGGCTGATTAAGTGATTGGCACGATTTTGAGTGGACTAACCTTGTAATGTAAACCAGCGATACTGAAACAACGTAAAATTAGCCAAAAATCTCCGTAGGATATAAAGCTGTTGAGCTGAATTTTATGCTGCATTAATGAGTATAATAACTTTATTTATAAATATAAATATCAGGAAACGCTAACCCATGAAGCAAGATTATCAATCTTTCCGACGTGATTATCATGGCCAAAGTCTACATCGCAGCCAATTAGATGCTAATCCAATAGTTCAATTTAGTCATTGGCTGGATGAAGCAGCAAATGCATATCCAGACGATGCAACCTCCATGACTTTGGCAACTACTGGAGCCAATGGTTTGCCAACTGCCCGTATGGTATTGTTAAAGTGGTTTGATACTAACGGTTTTGTTTGGTTTACTGACAGCGGTAGTGAGAAAGGGAAAAACCTAAAGGAAAACCCTCATGCTTGCATATTATTTTACTGGCACGCTCTGGAACGTCAGGTACGTATTTGCGGTCAGGTAGAAACAATTGATACGGCCAGTTCAGATGCCTATTTTGCCAGCCGACCCAAGGTTAGCCAACTTAGTGCACTGGCTGCACAGCAAAGCCAAATCATTGCCAGTCGTGCAATATTGGAGCAACAAGTTGCAGATGTACAAACCCAGTACGATGGCATCAGTACAATCCCACGTCCACCTACTTGGCAGGGATATCGCTTAATACCAGACAATATTGAGTTTTGGCAGGGAAGAATCAGCCGCTTACATGATCGTCTACGATATCGGAACGATGGCAATAGCTGGTTAATTGAACGACTTACTCCTTAGATGATAAAAAGAATTTAATTAGGATAAAATCAGTTCATCACCTCCGCACAGATAACTCAGTTTTATAATCAATGCATTTACTGCATCAATTACACGCATGTGGCTGGATAGATTAACTGGTATTAAGGTAGCTATTGAGCGGCATATGCAATCTTCTTGTGTTCAAAATACCTGTTAACCCGTTCAGCAGGCTTGTTTTGCAGCATCCGCATGTGACCCATTACCGTTTTCTTAAGTTGTTTCTGGTTACGAGCAGTGCCAGTGCTTTTAATTCCAGTGTTTTAGTCCGTATCAAGGTATTTATCAGCGTTTAAACCAGGCTGAACCACGATTATTGACGTCGTATGGTGCGAAACGTATGTAGATCTCTCCACCACTGCCTTTGACATGTTTTTTAATGGCAAGCTACCCTCATTCAGCTATTTTCAAACTGCTTTAGAGCTCCACTCCTATGCTGACCTAGCCTGTCTTTGCGATGTAATTCCCCAACGTTCCGTACAGTCGGTGATGGTGTACAACACCAGCCTAATACACTATAAATAAATCATCGTTTACCTGTTACATGGCTTGACGATTCTATAGGGCAAAAAGGCTCTTTATTTGTGGTGGAGTTTTATCACACGTCAGCTTCATTAACAGGCTTACTTGAATATCATTTAAGCGGCCTTGACCATCGAACTTTGCTTGCCGACATGCTTCTACTGCTGTTTTTCTGCTATTTTTCCAGGCGGATTCCTACCTAATCGTGTGTATCACGTAATTAACTTTTTTTATTTTTACTATGTAAGTACTTTGTAAATAAAAATATCAGTCTTCAATCAACCTCTTACCAAAACTAATTACTTTATCTTGATCGTAGCTAACTGCTTTGTAAAAGTTTATCGCTTCTTTGTTATCTGCTCTGATTTGAAGGTTTAGTTTTGGACAACCTTTATCAATAAGTATAAGTTCTCCAAATTCTAACAACTGTTTTCCAAAGCCACTTTTTTGGAATTGAGGAAGAACAGCGAAGTAGTGCAACCATCCTCTGTGTCCCTCATAACCAAACATAGCAGTAGCAATTATTTTGTTTGAGAACTCCCCGACAAAAAACAAATCTTGTTGTGTGTTTGCTTTACGCTGAATATCTAATCTTGGGTTATTCCAGCTTCTTATCAAACCGCATTCTTCCCAAACATGTATAACGTCTTCCATGTCTACGTGCTCATAAGTTCTTATGTTTAAATCCGTTAATTTTTTTTCAGTCATTTCTATGTTTCACAATCGTTCCTATAGTTTGTAGGTTTCTTTGTAATACTGAAAAAATAATCTAATTTCATCAAAATCTTAGGTTTGCATTATTTTGCCACTCGTTATTTTTATATAAAATTTTCAATTACTTAAATAAAAATTATCATTCCCAACGATAAATTCCGAACTAATTTACAGCTAGTAAATCAGCTTTTTTTAATCTGGAAAGCTCCTTATGAGCACAACCAGATAGTTTGATAAAGTTATTTTATCGAAATTTAATTGACTCAAAAAGTAGAATTTTTTCGTAACATAAACGCAGCCGATTCGGCGTGAAGCAATCTAAATATTCAGATAGTCAGATCATGACTGCCTTTAAACCAGCTTAAGCGGGCACACATATAACTGAACTATACCCAGAGTTCGGATCAAGAAAATGGTAAAATATCTAAAAGCCAAAGCTATTGAAATCACCAATGAGAATAGCCACAGTCTAATCAATTAATTTATGCCCGATTAACCTTCTGATGTTATAAACTACCGGATGCTGAATATGTATTGGGTGGTTACAATGACGGATCTGCTTTTGGGCTTCAGAAGATAATTTTGTATTATCTTTTTTAATATAGGAAGGATAGCATATTTCCTACTATTTTTTGCCAAATTAATAATTAATGTATTTTATACAACCAAAAAATAATTTAAGCAGATACTAGAATAGTTCTATACCAATTCAACGACAGCCAAGTAAAAAACCTATCAACTGCTATGGAAAAAATAATAATAAATCTGAGAAACTATACACTAATATACTTATATACTTATTTTTAGATAAAAAATATTAGGGTAAACGGTTTTCAATTGTATCCCAGTTTATAGGCCCGCGATGAAATAGGAAATAAGGTTTATGAAGTTTAAAGTGTTATAAATTAGGTGGTTAATATAATTAAATTCTTACACTTATTTTAAAAAGTTAGATTTGGATAGAAATTTAGGCATAAAAATATATACTCACAGACACAGATTAAAGCTATCTTATTAATTCATTAGTATGATCCAGAATTTAGACGAACAAGCTGTAAATAAAAAACAGGCACTAAAGTCTAATTTTTGAAAAAATAAAGCCTAAAAAATTTATTCGTCAAGTATAATAACCATGGCTTACAAAGTGTACTAATTTGGAAGAGTTTAGGTTTCATTATTATTTAAATATCATAGGCTAACATATGGCATATAAAAAAGCATTGACAGCAACTTTAATTACATTATTTACAGCAACAAGCTTTGCTTATGAAAATGAAGTAAAAGTTATGATCAAAGGCGATCAGCGCTGCATTACTTCAAATGGCACACCAAATCATGCTATTGGTCAATTTCCAACACGTGGCAATCCTCATCAGTTCCAGTCTCAAACAATCCAGGTTTGTGTTGATGCAACCCCAAAAAAAAGTAACAAAGTAACACGGCGAACTAGAGGATCAGGAATCTCTATTACTGGTATTATTTTCCGTCCTGGTACCGCTGAATGGTATGATGAATACAGCCCCAGAATGTTTAGCAAGCGGCGCTCAAGCGGTTGGAATCTAGAAGGAATGGGGCCTGATAATACACTGGGCATGGACCATGAAAATGCCCATGTTGATAATAGAGGCATGTATCATTACCATGCTGTTTCACCGTCATTAGTTGCTCATTTAAAAAATAGCCTGATTGGTTATGGTGCAGATGGATTTGAAATTCACTATATTGGAGAAAAAGCAAAATCATCCTGGCAGTTAAAATCTGGAACACGACCAACAAAACCATATGGAACCTATGACGGCACTTATAATCAAGACTATGAATATATTTCGGAATTAAGCGACTTAGACGAATGCAACGGCATGATACATAATGGCAATTATACTTATTTTGCAACCAACACTTACCCCTTCTTCCCACGCTGCTTTGTTGGAAACGTGAGTTCTGATTTTATTCATCGTCGATAATCAGTAAACAGTATCTATGAGGTAGAACAACACCTCATTCAGTAAGGAAAAGGTATTACAAACCAAGATGATATAAACCGGAATAATTTGTTTAGCCCAATATGGTTATCCGCTACCTTATAAGTAAACACCGAGCTATGAGAAAACGATGGAGGCTGGTTACAAGTAGTTGGGATGACCATTAGTTACACCAACATAATTGAGTTTTATGAGTAAATAGATAAAGTTTTGGTATCAGCATATACGACAATGACCCACGGTTGGGTCATTGTCGATAAAACCACAGCTACAATACAGCTACGACATTGGGTTATTTGGATGCTGGGTCCAGTTCAGGTATTCACCACTAACCATTTTGCCTGTACGTGTATCTACTTCGCTATTTAGTTGACGTAAACTCATGCAATCTTCTACAGGACAGATGCTAACACATAAGTTACAACCCACACATTCCTTGTCATTTATTTCATAATGACGCTCACCATTAACTTGTGTTGCAGTTATAGCTTGATGAGATGTGTCCTCACAGGCAATATAACAACGACCACATTTAATACAGAGGTCCTGATCAATTTGCGCCTTCACAACATAGTTCAAGTTGAGATATTGCCAGTCTGTTACTGAGGGTACTGCTGCCCCCACCAGCGCATCCAAAGAAGGCATCTGCTTACTATCCAGAAATCGACTCAGTCCATCCACCATATCATCAATAATTTTAAAGCCATAGGTCATAGCTGCAGTACATACCTGAACATTACTGGCACCAATAGCCATAAACTCAGTCGCATCACGCCAATTACTAATTCCACCAATGGCTGATATCGGTAACCCCTGACAGTCTGGATCTCGAGCCACATCAGCCACCATATGCATAGCAATGGGCTTAACTGCCGGCCCACAGTAACCACCATGGGTACCTTTACCACCCACTGTAGGCGTAATCGCCAATTGATTAAGGTCTACCGACATAATGGAATTTATGGTGTTAATCATGGAGACAGCGTCAGCACCACCACGTTTAGCTGCGCGCGCCGAGTGTCGGATATCTGTAATATTTGGTGTCAATTTGACGATCACTGGTAAACGGCTGTAATGTTTGCACCAGGCCGTTACCATTTCCACATACTCAGGAACCTGACCTACTGATGCCCCCATACCTCGTTCTGACATACCATGAGGGCAACCAAAGTTAAGTTCAATACCATCAGCACCGGTATCTTCGACCTTGGGCAGAATGGCTTTCCAGGCTGATTCTTCACAAGGAACCATAAGCGACACTACTATGGCTCGATCAGGCCAGTCTCGCTTGACTTGAGCGATCTCCTGTAGATTTGTTTCCAGGGGGCGATCAGTAATCAATTCGATATTATTCAGACCAATTACACTACGATCCTTACCATAGAGCGTATCATAACGAGGACCAGAGACATTAACCACCGGAGGCCCATCTTCACCTAAAGTTTTCCAAACTACACCACCCCAGCCAGCTTCAAAGGCTCGAATTACGTTGTAGGCTTTGTCTGTAGGCGGCGCTGAAGCCAGCCAAAAAGGATTTGGGGATTTAATGCCAATAAAATTTGCAGTTAAGTCAGCCATAATTCTACTCTCCTGAATCAGTCTCGTGTGCCATTGAGGAACTTGTGAATGGATTGGGCAGCAAGTTTGCCATCCTGAACTGCACTAACTGTAAGATCATCGCCGTCACTAATACAATCACCTCCAGCCCATATGCCAAACTGTGAGGTACGACGTTCCACATCCACTCGTAAGCGACCGGCCTCAAGTTCAAACTGGATATTACGATTTGCATCGATAGGCTCTAGTAACTGACCAATGGCCTTAAACACCATATCAGCCTGCAATACAAAATTCTCTTGGTTTGCAGTTGGGTCAGTGGATTTAAACTCCACACCCACTACCTTCTGTTGTTCAACCAGTAGTTTCACTGGTTGAGCCCAGTGCATGATACGCACATCATGGGTTTGAGCAAATTCCTGTTCCTTTACACTAGCCTTCATATTCTCAGCGCCACGGCGATAAGCAATAGTGACCTCTCGGGCACCTAGTAAACGAGTTTGAGAAGCTATATCAATGGCAGTCATACCACCACCAATCACTACTACCTGAGAACCTACAGGCAGTTGGGATAAATCTTCTGCCTGACGCAGTTGACGGATATAATCAACAGCATCTTGCACTCCCTGACTGTTTTCACCAGTCAAGCCAATCATATTGCATGCACCTAAGCCGAGAGCTAAGAATACAGCATCGTGCGCAGACTGTATTTCCGACAAACTAATGTTATCTCCCAACTGCATGCCATGACGAATATCAATATTTCCAATAGCCATTATATATTCAACTTCACGTTGGGCAAAATTATCCAGCATCTTATAGGCAGCCAAACCATACTCATTGAGCCCACCTGTTTTCTGCCGAGATTCATAGATCACCACCTGATGACCCAGCATAGCCAAGCGATGAGCGCAAGATAACCCAGCAGGCCCACCACCTATAATACCAATGGAGTAGCCACTATCAGGCTCACGGGTAAAAAAGGTTTCCCCTGCAGCCATTGCAGTATCTGTAGCATAACGTTGTAATAAACCAATTTGAATTGGTTTATCGCCTTCTTTATTCCTAACACAAGATTGCTCACATAATGTTTCGACCGGGCACGCACGGGCACAGGTGCCACCCATAATATTTTCCTGCAGAATAACTGCTGCTGCCCCTGCTGGATTATGATTGGATATCATACGGATAAAGTTAGGCACATCAATGCCTGTAGGGCAAGCTTCAATACAAGGCGCATCAAAGCAAAAGTAACATCGATCCGATTCAACAAGCGCACTGCGGGCATCAAGCGGAGGATGCATTTCAGTAAATTGAGCGTGGCCACCAACTGAGGAAATTCCTTCATTAGGGGTATTATCCGTAGCGCCGAGCAAATTGGGTGTGGTTACTTGTTTCACGGTACTGATCTCCATATTTTGGAATTATTTTCCGACGTGTGATATGTCATTATCCATAAAGTGAACTAAACCACTATCGTTTCACACTAATCGGTGAAGTTCGATCACGCATCTTAGCAACAGCATCGAAGTAAGGCGCAAATGGTGGTCGATTAATGTAGCGTCCAGCACCACGCTCAACAATCAACTCACCATCTTTAAACACAATTTTTCCTTGGCTGATCGTATGTGATGCAGTGCCAGTTACATTCATGCCTTCAAAGATATTGTAATCAACATTTTGATGGTGGGTCTTAGCCGAAATGATCTTAGTTGCAGTGGGATCCCAAACAACTATATCAGCATCTGCACCCTCAGCAATTGTGCCTTTGTTAGGGTACATATTAAAAATTTGTGCGGTGTTGGTCGAAGTCACCCGTACAAATTCATTCATGGTTAGCCGACCTGTATTTACTCCCTCATTCCACAGAACTTCCATACGATTTTCTATGCCACCGGTACCATTAGGAATTTTGCTAAAATTATCTTTCCCTGCAGCTTTCTGATCAGCACAAAAACAACAATGGTCAGTAGCCGTGGTTTGGAGGTTTCCAGATTGTAATCCGTGCCATAAGTCACGCTGGTGGTCCTTAGGACGAAACGGAGGGCTCATGACATGAGCCGCAGCTTTGGTAAAGTCTTGGTCCAAGTAAACTGAGTCATCGATCACTAAATGTCCTGCCAAAACTTCACCAAACACTCGCTGTCCTTCATTACGTGCCCTAACTATGGCTTCCAATGCTTCTCTAGCTGACACATGCACCAGATAAACTGGTGTCTTTAAAGTCTGAGCTATACGAATCGCTCGGTTAGCTGCTTCTCCTTCTACCTCGGGAGGGCGTGATTGAGGGTGGCCTTCTGGTCCAGTAATACCCATAGCAAGCAATTTACGCTGTAACTGCCACACCAATTCACCATTTTCAGCATGTACAGTGGGTAAGGCTCCCAGTTCCCAAGCCCTGGTAAAACTATTTACCAAAATTTCATCATCAGCCATGATAGCACCTTTGTAGGCCATAAAGTGCTTGAAACTGTTTACGCCATATTCATGAACTAGAGTACCCATATCTTTGTGCACACTATCATCCCACCAAGTTACAGCAACATGAAAGCTGTAGTCGGAAACAGCTTTTTCCGCCCACTCTCTCCATTGCTTGTAAGCTTCCATAAGCGACTGTTGCGGTGCAGGAATAACAAAATCAATAATGCAAGTAGTACCACCTGCAAGGCCGGCTGCTGTGCCGGTATAAAAATCTTCGCTGGCCACGGTACCCATGAATGGCAACTGCATGTGTGTGTGTGGGTCGATGCCACCAGGCATTACATATTGCCCGCCAGCATCAATAATTTCAGCATTGCTAGGTACATCCAGATTAGGACCAAACTGAACGACCTTACCATTTTCACAGTACACGTCAGCTTGTATAGTCTGATCTGCTGTAACAACGGTACCACCTCTGATCATCAGGGACATAATTGAACCTCCATAAGTTTAGTCTGAAAATATTAGGCACCTAACGGGGCATGAATGAAAGGACTTTCAGGGCATGAACGAAGGGGTGTTGTTCACCATAATAAAGGTGAACAACTCATGATTAATTAACCATAATATGAGTTGTTCAAAGCCCTGATTTGCAATATCGTCGTTTAAAAAGCTGCATCCCAAACTTTATGAGTCCAGGCTCCACTAGGTTCAGCAGAAATAACAGGATCAGAAGCACCATTCATCAAAGTGGATATAGTGCGATCATAGTCTGCTGTAGACAGCTTACCCCCATCCACAGTTAGCTTATTTATTTCTCCCATCATGCGACGCTGATGGTGTTCGGTCTGAGCTCCAGTAGAATCATTTTCCAACACAATATCAGCAGCTGCATCGGGGTTCTCACGTGCCCAGTCCCAACCTTTCATTGACGCTCGAACAAAGCGTGCCATCTTGTCAACGAAAGCAGGGTCAGACAGATTATTTTCCATAACATATAGACCATCCTCTAGTGTTGATACACCCTGATCTTCGTACTTGAAGTTCACCAGTTCATCGGCATCTAAACCTGCATCAATAATTTGCCAATACTCGTTATAGGTCATCGTGGAAACACATTCAGCCTGTTTTTGCAGAATCGGATCTACATTAAAACCTTGTTTGAGTACAGTGGCACCACCAGCACTACCATCAGTGGCAATACCCAATTGACCCATCCAGCTTAGGAAAGGGTATTCGTTACCATAGAACCAGACACCCAGAGTTTTATCTTTAAAATCTGCTGGAACCTCGATGCCGCTATCTTTGCGACAGGTCAGCATCATGCCAGAACGTTTGAACGGTTGAGCAATATTAACTAAGGCCACGCCTTTTTCACGCGAGGCAAGTGCTGAAGGCATCCAGTCAACTACTACATCAGCACCACCGCCCGCAATAACTTGTGGAGGTGCCACATCAGGACCACCTGGTTTAATTGTCACATCAAGGTTTTCAGCATCATAAAAACCTTGGTCCTGTGCCACGAAATATCCGGCAAACTGAGCCTGAGTAACCCACTTGAGTTGTAGAGTCACTTGATCAGCTGCATTAACTAGCATGCTGGTGCACGCTAATGACACTGCAATCAGTAAATGTCTCATTTGATTATTTTTGTTCATTTTACTAAAGTCCCCGTAGTTACTTGCCTATATCCAACTGCCCAAAAATGGGCCACCATAAAATCATTGGCGAAACGACGCGTGCCAAAACGTCACCCACCGTTCTAGCAATGCCAATAATCCATAAAAAATTGATCCGGACAACGCTGCTACTGCTATAGAAGCCCAAACCATTTCAATATTCATACGCCCCACTTCAGTAGAAATACGAAATCCCATGCCTACAATCGGAGTGCCGAAAAATTCAGCAACAATGGCCCCAATCAGTGCTAGGGTAGAATTTATTTTAAGGGCATTAAAAATAAACGGAAGCGCATAGGGCAATCTAAGTTTACAAAATGCTTGCCAATAGCTAGCTCCATAAGAACGCATCAGGTCTAGTTCTGTTTTGTCAGACTGACCCAGCCCCGTTATGGCATTCACCAGCATGGGAAAGAATGTCATAATGACTACTACTGCTGCTTTTGACTGCCAGTCAAAACCGAACCACATTACCATAATCGGTGCAATACCAACAATTGGAATGGCACTGACTAGGTTTCCCACTGGCAGTAACCCACGTCTTAAAAAGGGAACCCGATCTGCTAATAAAGCTACCAGAAAACCTACACTGTTGCCCAGAATAAAACCGGGTATTACAGCCTTGATAAATGTCTGCCTGAAATCAGCAGCCAGGGTTGGCATAGAGGATGAAAAGGCCTCACCAATGATACTGGGGGCAGGCAGCAATACATGAGGGACACCAAAACCGATTACAACCAACTCCCATAGGCTGATTAACCAAATCCCAAATAAAGCCGGGATCAAAAGGCATAGCATCCTATTTGCCAAGGGAGAAATGGTGGATATTGCTGACAACCGCGCCATACAGTGCCAAAGCGATAACCCCAGGGCAATCACGAAGCACCAAAATCCTGCTGCGGCATGAGTCGCAATATGCACGTCATGTACCATGGTTAAGGCTAACCAAAGTAACACCAGAACAATTATCAGCAAACCAGTAGTCCAAAAAACCTGCTGCCTAGGTATGCGCAGATTTAAGATACAGCTGATCATAATCAAGCAAGGACCGATTAACCATATGGATTGCAACCACCAGGATTGGTCTGTAGCTAATGGCAAAGAAAACGCCAACACAGCGAATAGGATAGCCAGCCAAGAACTAGAAAACATATGTCTGGTAAGCTTAAGAAACATCAAATGACCTCCTGTCCACCTGCTAAACGACGACAGACCTGGCGTTGGCAAAACCCAACAAGATAGACCAGCAAGGCTGATGCTAAAGCAGCACAGATTAACGCTGCCCATATCAAGTTAGTCTGACCATAATATGAACCCGACAGCAGACGCGAACCTAGCCCTGCCTGAGCACCAGCCGGTAATTCTGCCACAATTGCACCTACTAAGCTCAGAGCCATGGCAACCTTAAGGCTAGCAAATAAGTACGGCACTGCGACCGGCAGACGCAAGCACCAAAAAACTTGCAACTTGCTCGCATTATAAGTCTGCATCAGATCCAGCAGCATAGGCTGAGGTGAACGTAGCCCTTTAACCACACCAACTGTAACTGGAAAAAAGCATAAATACATGGAAATTAGTGATTTGGGGATCAGACCCGTAATCCCAATCGCCCCCAGCACTACGATAATCATCGGCGCTATCGCCAATATGGGAATAGTTTGCGAGGCAATAACCCAGGGCATTAGACTGCGATCGAGAGTCGTTACGTAAACAATACCCACCGCCAGCGCAATACCCAAGGCAGTACCCAGTATAAAACCTAGAAAGGTTGAAGAAAGGGTTACACCAGTATGATAAACCAGACTGCGTTTGGAGGTAATGTTCTGATCAATGATGGTCTTTTTCAACTCCATAGCAACCTGGTGAGGTGATGGCAACACGGCCCGTTTCATATTCCAGCTATCATACACTAGTTGGCTGTAACGCCATTCTATTCCTTGTTTTTTATAGCGATCTTGTAACTGCGGACTATTTAGATGAACAGCACCCAGATACCAGATTGCCAGCACCGCCAGGATTACGGTCATGACTGGCAGAGCATCGGTTTTAAGTAGATGAGACTTTATCAGACTAATCATCGTAGCTATGACCTGATTTAAGGCCATCCCTTACTCGATGGGAAATCTCCAAAAATTGCGGACTTTCACGAATATCAATACTGCGGTCAGGAGGCAGGTTGCAGTCAATAATATCAATAATCCGCCCTGGTCTTGGCGACATCACAACAATGCGACTGGAAAGAAATACTGCTTCGGGAATAGAATGAGTAACGAACACAACGGTTTTACGCGTTTTACCCCAAAGTTGCAATAATTGTTCATTCAGGTGGTCTCGGGTAATTTCGTCCAGAGCGCCAAATGGTTCATCCATAAACAATAATTGTGGTTCTACGCTCAAAGCCCGGGCAATGGAAACCCGCTGTTGCATGCCACCCGACAATTGCCAGGGATACTTGCTTTCGAAGCCCTGTAAATTAACCAAGTTCAAATATTCAGCTGCCAAGTCACGTTGCCGAGATTTAGAGTACCCCATAATTTCCAGGGGTAAGACCACATTATCCTTCACAGTGCGCCAAGGCAATAGTGCTGGAGCCTGGAACACGTAACCATAGGACTGATCCAGACGCGCCTGCTCAGGAGAAATACCATTCACTGATATCTGACCACTGGTCGGTTTTTCCAGATCAGCCAACACCCGTACCAAGGTTGTCTTACCACAACCGGAAGGGCCAATCAGAGAAATGAATTCTCCCTGCTCAATGGTCAAGTTAATATTATCCAGAGCCACCACGGGACCATCATTAGTCTGGAACTGCAACGATAACTGATTTGTTTCAACAGCAACTGAAGATAGCACCGAATCTGAACTCACCGATAGTTTCTCCTTGGGCAATTAATAACCCAGATTAACCGAAACAGTGGCAATTTCCAAAGGCGCGCTGGTAGTAACTGCAAGATCATTGAAAATTGCTCATGCTGTTTAATATTATTTTTATATTGCGTCCATTTGGCGTTGGCTTTTGCAAAAAAAGTCGTCAATGAACCCTCAATTATGTGTACATCCGCCCTAAGTAAACCAATGCAAAAGTAGCGCAGAAGTAGGACAAACTTAATGTTAATTCAGTTCAGTCAACGGTGTATAGGTATCGGGTCTTCTGTCTCGGAAGAATTGCCAGTTATCTCTCACTTCACGCACAGTAGCCATATCCAATTCATGAATCAGCAATTCATCCTGATCTGGACTGGCTTGAGCTACAATCTGACCACGGGGGTTAACAAAATAACTGGATCCATAAAACTCACCTATGTTCCATGGTGCCTCCATGCCAATACGGTTAATAGCAGCAATATACACTCCATTAGCCGCGGCTGATGCAGGTTGCTCTAATTCCCAAAGATATTTAGATAGACCAGCGACAGTGGCTGATGGGTTATAAATAATTTCAGCTCCATTGAGAGCTAACGCACGCCAGCCTTCTGGGAAATGGCGATCATAACAAATATAAACCCCAATTTTGCCATAAGCCGTATCAAATACAGGCCAGTTTGAAGCACCAGGTTTGAAGAAGAATTTTTCCCAAAAACCAGCCACTTGTGGGATATGGGTTTTACGATACTTTCCCATATAAGTGCCATCGGCATCTATTACTGCTGCAGTATTATAGTAAACTCCAGGCATGGCCTCCTCATAAATGGGTACCACAATAACCATATTATAACGTTTGGCGTATTGCTGCATGAGCTGAGTGGTATGGCCATCGGGGATGGCTTCGGCTGCTGCATACCAGCGACTATCTTGACTGGGGCAGAAATAGGGCTGAGTAAATACTTCCTGAAAACAAAGAATTTGTACGCCCTCAGCCCCTGCTTTGTCAATGAGAGGCAAATGGGCATCCAGCATTAGATCCCTAATCTGATCTGGATGCATTCCAGTATCACCTTTGAGTCCCATCTGAATTATTCCAGATTTTATTTTTGTCATTGTATGATGCTCCATTTAATATTGATTGAGCTGTCTCAGCAACGATTAGCTCAAGTCAAGCGTTACAAATTGCTCTTGGTATATCCCATACTATAAGTAGCTATTACTATTTTTAACACTAACTCATGCAAATGGTCAATTTTTTTTTACCATTTGGTCAAAAAATTATTGGAACCCAGGCTCTCTGCGCAAGCCCAAACCACGAATCATAACATCAACGACCGTTTGGGATGCCTCTCTGTAAAGTTCAGAATCATAATCTTCAACATCAAGCACAGCTGTGATTTGTGATTTGAAATCAGCATAGGTCTGCGTCACAGCCCAAATTATAAAGAATACATGCGCTGGGGGAACTGGAGCCATCCTGCCTTCACTTTGCCACTGCAAGAAGATATGTGACTTGCTATTAACCCATTGGCGTAATTGACTAGCCAAGTAATCGCTAATAACAGGTGCACCTGCAAGCAGCTCCATTGCAAAGATTCTGGATGCTTCAGGGTAAATTCTAGATAATTTCATCTTATCATTTATATAGGAAGACATCACTGCTACAGGATCGTTAAAGTTATCAATGTCACCAATCAATTCTAGCCACAAATTCAATACTTCTTCTACAACCACACGATATAATATTTTCTTGCTTTTAAAGTAATACAGCATATTATTTTTTGACATGCCTGCTAATCGTGCAATCTCATCCACCCGAGCGCCATCATAGCCTTTATGTGAGAATACGGTAGCTGCAGATTTAATGATACCAGCTCGCTTTCGGTCACCAACTTTGGCTATTACTGGGACGTTATCATAAGACTGGATTATTTTTGACATCACTCATATTCTCCAATTTATATCTGCGCCATATGATCAAATTTATACGTTATCTGAACTAACTTAACAAGTGACAGGAAAATTTCGGCGAATTAATTAGATTAGATCCGGTATCTGGACAATCCGCGCAGATAGCGTAATTGATACAACAAACGATATCTGCAATCTTTACAACCACAAGTGGGCCAACGGACTGAGCAATAAAGACCACAAAATCATTGAACCGAACAACCACAAAATTAAACTCAAAACAGAATGAAACGCTTATATAAGCTTGTCGCAGAGGCTACTTTCGCTAATACCCGCTCCCACCAGCTGTATCTATTATATCCGTAATGCCTTTACAGTATTGATCTGGGTCTGTCGCGCAATATCGATTGGACTCTCACTGCGCTGTTTGATAATACAGTCAAGCACATAGGGAAGGTGGTCAGGCCGGTTGAGTCGGTCTTGTTGGTGAGCCATGGGCATATCAGGCGCATCGGTTTCTAATACCAGTGCAGTCAAGGGCAACGAACGAACCAAACGTTGTAACCGATGAGCTCGTGAGTAGGTGAGTGCACCACCGAAGCCCAATTTAAACCCCAACGCCAGATAGGCTTCAGCCTGCTGAAAGCTACCGTTAAAAGCATGAACAATACCACCTTCACCAAAGCCTGTCCGACGTAATATTTGCAATAGTGCATCATGTGACCGACGCGCATGTAAGATAACCGGCAACCGATAGGACCTGGCGATGATCAACTGCTGAACTAACAACTGCTGCTGTAAGCATGAATTGAGACTTGGCAGGCTATAATCTAAACCAATTTCACCAATGGCAATTGGCCGCTTTTGCCGTATGAGACGCTCCAATACCTGCAGATCATCTGGCTGGTGTTGATCTATAAAATAAGGGTGCAGTCCCAAGGCCAAATGCCAACCTGGTTGCTGATCACAAAATGCTACAAGCCGCGGCCACTGAGCACGATGCGTGCCCGGCATCACCAATTGAGTAACTCCAAGGCCCAGGCAATTACGCCAGATGGTTTCATGCAATTTGTCTAGGCGCGGATGATCCAGATGACAGTGGCTGTCAATTAATCCAGTTAGCCCATTCATAATAGTGAACTAGGCAGACGTTAGTGCTCACGGGTGGCAAGGAAACGTAAATCTGGCCATCGTTCTTCCAGTAAACTTAGATTGACCCGAGTGGGGGCCAGATAAGTTAAATGACCACCACCATCAATCGCTAAGTTATTCATGGCCTTACGCTTGAATTCCTCCAGCATTTTAGGGTCATCACCTTCAACCCAGCGGGCTGTATGGATGGTAACGGGTTCATAGATACACGCTACCTTGTATTCATCTTTGAGTCGATAAGCAACCACTTCAAATTGCAGCACACCCACCGCACCGAGAATCAGATCATTATTTTTCTGGGGCATGAACAACTGTGTGGAACCTTCCTCGGATAACTGTTGTAGCCCCTTTTTCAGTTGCTTCATTTTCAGTGGGTCTTGCAACCTGATCCGCTGGAATAACTCAGGAGCAAAGTGGGGAATACCCGTGTATTGCAATGGTTCTCCAGTAGTAAATGTATCACCAATCTGAATCGTGCCATGATTGTGCAAACCAATAATATCACCCGGACATGCAGTTGCAACATGGGTACGTTGGCCAGCCATAAAAGTAACTGCATCAGCAATTTTTATATCCTTACCCAACCGTACGTGGCGCATTTTCATACCTCGTTCATAGATACCAGAACAAATGCGCATAAACGCGATACGGTCACGATGTTTAGGATCCATATTTGCCTGAATTTTGAATACAAACCCAGAAAATTTTGTTTCACTTGCATTTACGACACGAGAAGCGGCCTCACGACTGCCAGGAGCAGGCGCCCATGCAACAAAATAATCGAGCATCTCTCGTACCCCAAAGTTACCCAACGCGGTGCCAAAAAACACTGGGGTCAATTGGCCTGCCAGGAAAGCCTGTATATTAAATTCATGGCTTGCACCGCGGACTAATTCAATAGTTTCACGCAGTTCGTCAATCAAATCACCTAATGCAGCTTCGGCAGCAATTGAGTCAAGTCCATCAATACAGCGATCTGCTGTAATTGTATGCCCTTGTCCTGAAGTATATAAGTGGATGGTATCATTATAGAGGTTATATATACCCTTAAAGCTTTTGCCCATACCGATGGGCCAAGTCACTGGCGCGCAGGTAATATTTAATACCTGTTCAATCTCATCCAGCACCTCAATCTGCTCACGAACTTCACGATCTAGCTTATTTACAAAGGTAAAAATGGGCGTGTCGCGCAAACGACACACATCCATCAGTTTGACAGTACGATCTTCCACCCCTTTAGCGCCATCTATCACCATGAGCACCGAATCCACGGCTGTTAAGGTACGATAAGTATCTTCAGAAAAATCTTCATGGCCCGGAGTGTCCAGTAAATTTATGGTACGCCCCGCGTAGGGAAACTGCATCACAGATGAGGTGACGGAAATACCCCGTTGCTGTTCCATAGCCATCCAATCTGAGGTCGCCATACGATCCGACTTGCGGCCCTTGACCGAACCAGCTTGTTGAATGGCATTACCAAACAAAAGCAGTTTTTCAGTTATGGTGGTTTTGCCTGCATCTGGATGAGAGATGATTGCAAAAGTCCTTCGGTTATTAATTTCATTGAGAAAGTTATGATTTATCATAAAGTCATTCTTTTAGGCTGTACACATTTTGGGAAAACTCTTCTTTCAACCTTTGGCCTGTTACACCTGAAATTTCGTTATAGCGGCCGCTATTTTTGCTTATCTTGACTACATAAACAACTCACAGCTATCTGATAAGCTGATATTAAAGATCCCAATACATGACATTGATTTAGTGATTAATGGCAAATTTACACTCGCAGGATTCACAATTCAGCCCCCTGTTAACCATAATTGCACAGTGTAGAAATTTTTGTGGAATGTGCAGTTCAGTGGATCATTGATGTACGCTGAAAGGCCTGATAAATAATGTTATGTAATCGTATTAGTTAAACATCGTTTATTCGATACTACTCAGAAACCATCATAAAAAAATTCGATATTATTTCCCCATTTCTGATTGACATAGTCTGTTTTTTGAAGGCTCTTAAATCGCCAGATAGGTGACTAGTCTAATCAAATTATAATTTGGGAAATTTTTTTTCCTCAATTACTTTAGCAATTTATTGAAAGATTCAAACACATTCATAGGATAAACGACTCAACCAATTACTTCAGGAAAATTGAACCATTTATTGAATTTAAACAGTAATCTTCCCATTTCGGTTAATAATATGTCAGGTTTTCCAGACAGTCTGTCACCACTTTTTGGTTTTTCCACAGTACGTAGTGAATGACTTTTTTAGACACCTTACACTGATAAATTTCAATCACAATAAAGTCCAGCTAAATGCCAAGATAGACCATGAAAAAGGCTGAAAGATGACTGACTCAAGAACAGGCTCAATTACCTTGGTCGCTAGGGCACATTAACAATTATAAAACGCCAAATGATCGAATTTAACCAATACAGCATGGATTGATCGTTTCATTTGAACTTGTTGTATCGCGTGACAATACAGTGACTCTACTTAAGTTTATGAAAGAAAAACGCTCAAGCACTATAACTATTAACCATTAGACACTTAAGTTTGGCATCTTATGGCAGTATCATAATAATAGTCTCCCGGCATCTGCTTTTGTACCAACAGCGATAACGGGTAACCGTGGTATGCCAATTATCAGGGTTTCCCAGCAAGTCACGCCAGCGTGTTCCAGTACAATAAAGCTAGAAACGGCTGCGATAAATAAACAATTGTGTTTACCAGTTGCGCTACAGTTATCGTGTTTACCCACAAGCAAGGGGGACTCTATTCTCTCCCACTGATAATCTTGTAATACAGTACAAATAAACTCTTTAAATTTTTCATATCTTCTAATGTTAGCTATGCATGAAGTTCGTTTTTGTGTCCAGTTCCGAACATTAAGGTAGCGATTCGTAAGTAGAGCTATACAAAACCAGCCTAATGAGATAACTACGCGACAAGCTAAAATCTGGTTTCAACTAGCAAATAGGCAATGTCTTGCTAAAACCACCATTACCACCGTAGATATAAAGTGAGTGTAAGATGCTGAACAAGCTTGAACCCTGGGACTCAACTACCACATCAGTACAATGAAAATCAGGGATATTTCACCAAAGCTCTAAACTGAAAAAATCAGGTCCACTGAAAATTGGTATCAAAGGCCAGTACTAACTTGCAAAACCCCTTTTTCGTAAAGCTGCATAGATTATTACTACACACAACTTACTTAGGAAGCTTCGGAGATATCTGCAAAAACTGGCTTTATATCCACAATATGGCTATAGGAGAATGACATAATGTTACTCAGGGTTCAGATTCACAAGTCGGTAAAATAGTAATAAAGCGAGTAAATTTTCTTACCTCACTAACGCATTCAATGCTGCCACTCAACGCCTTTGCAGCACGGTGGCAAGCAGATAAGCCAGCACCAATTCGGTTATTCCTTGAAGAAAAAAACTCATCAAAAATATAAGGTCTAATGTTTTCTGCAATGCCGATGCCATTATCTTCAAAGTATATCGTGTTGCTGTCATGACCCTTTTTCAAGCTGATCTTGATTTGTTTTTGCTTGCCTCTTGATTTTGCCAAGGCAAAAAAGGCATTGCTCAGCAAATTGGCTATTATCGTGATGACATTTTGTCTCGCACCATGAAATAAAAAGTCATCCTGTAACTCAGGTTCAAAATAAACCAGCGCTTTCTCACTGGGCTTATAAGGATAGTTGTCCAATGAGTAACGAATAGCAGATTGCATGGAATTGCGACGATTATGCTTGATCTTTTTCTTGTCTCCCTGGGTATTCATCAGCAAGATGTCCACATAGCCTTGCATTAAGTTTACTTCCTGGTTAATGGTGCCAATTGTCTCCTCAAGGGACTGTAAATCCATCGACTTTAATTCGCCTTTAGGTCTATGTCCAGAATCAATCTGCTGATAGGCGCTAATCAATTTCGGTAAATACTGATCTATGGTTAAGGCCATAGAGCGGATAGTCATCATTGGAAAGCGTAATTCATCATTCAAACGCTCCGTAAGAATATACATTCCCTTCCGTTTCTCACAAATTAAATCACGTTCATGCTGACGTTTTTCAAACAAGCGCATGGCTGAAAACATATCAAATCTGAGTTTTTGCATATCCCAAGGTTTGGCGATATAACGATAGATTTCACCACCGTTGATGGCCTTGATAATTTCATTGATATCAGCATGGGCACTGGTCAGGATTCTTATCACATAAGGGAATTCAGTACACAGCTGATTCAATAAGCTAACTCCTTGTACACTTGGCATACGCTGATCAGAAACGACAACTCCAATGCTATTATTAGGATCTCTGAGCATAGCTAAGGCTACTTCAGCACTTTCTGCAGTTAATACCTGGAAATCTTCTGCCAAAAAATGGGCAAAATAACTGCGGGCATTATCCTCATCATCGACAAATAAAATACTGGCACCTGGGTACTCCAAATTATGGTTAGCATTTTTTGTTGTGGTTACTTGTGGCATATTGGTAAACCTATCATTCAGTTAGTTGGCCCGGTGATTACTGGCAATTTCTTCGTTGCCTTAGCTTACCAAGCTGTTGATAGCAAACGACCGGCTTTGCTGGCTAGAGATATGCTCAATACCACAGCCCTAGGGTAGACATTGTTCCCTACCTTGAATAGTTGTTACCATGTTAGCCTTCTAAACAAGCCAAAACCAAGTGGCTTGTATTCAATACGGCATAACGTTGATGTAATGGCACAACTATTGGGCTAATACAAATGGGGTTTGCAGAATTATTTCTGCGATTAATCGTAATATGGTTTTTGTAAGTGTCAATAAAATTTTGTAAAAAAACCAATTTTGCCTGCACAGACACTATATCCAGGACGCTATCAAATACAGGGCCATCTAATGTATTCGAGGTTATACCTTCAAAGGGGATTGTATTAACGTCCTCGTCTGATACTGTAAGGATAGTTGTCGATCCTGGTATATTTTGCGTCCGCTGCATGTCCGAACCAAGCTTTTATACCAAGCCAAAATTCAATCAGAAGATTTTGAGAAAACGATTTTTGTCAAACAGCAATTCTTACGTGACCAAGCAGCTTAAGTTCTGGTAGCGCCTTGTCTTATAGCTGAACATGAGCTTTTACCTTGCCTGATTTTTTCCTGATAATTAGTTAGTAGTTGTCTACATAGTGCATCCCCAGCACCTGCCTGCTTTGATAAGTAGAACAAATCACGCAAGACTTGATTGAGATTTATAACCATAAGCAGAAACACGATTCACTGAATAATATAGCATCCATTGAATACAAAAATAAGGCTTAAATCCTCTACGAGACTATAGTATTAATAACGGAGTGAAACATTTTTAATAAACCCTAAATACTCACTATTTCTGTCAAAATACTCGCTTTTTAAGTTTTCCCAATGATTATATCAATAATAACTAACCTTATTGCTAGCTTTCAGCAAGTGCAAACACATAACCTTAAGACAAGATTGCCCTAAGACTTTAATCTAACCAAAATAACCCATCTGACAAAATTTAGAGTAACACTTGAGTGAGTCTAGGCTCTGTTCTATCACCCAGCGTTTCGATTTGATAAAGTGGTTACGCTGCTGTTGATTCGCTGTCCCTAGTGCAACTTTGCATATGATGCTATTTTTGGTCCCTCGCCTATTCAGTTCAGATCAATGGGCTGGATTCACACAATTTTTATCAACCAGCCCTTCTCAGAATACTTGGATTAAAAATCGTGGAAAATAGATAATCAGCATGCAACGATACACTATGAATAAAATATTCTTTATTTTTCTAGGAATGAATCAATAATTGGGCAATCAGGTCTATCATTACCAAAGCTCGCCACATGTAGCAATCAAAAACCCAAATTCACGAACATGCCTGACAAAAATCAGTTTGCGAAGGGAGGCATCATCGTAATTTCCATATCCAGATTTTGTTCACGATACAGGTTGTACCGACCTTATATCAGCATAATACCGCAACATCTTGACCGGTAAACGGGCAATTTTTGATGCATTTAATATATTTATCTTGACTCTCTAGTGACTGGAAAGTTTATTATAGTTTTCCATGAATACAAGGAATGACTTTTAAGGGGGCATTCATGATCTCAATGACTGTAGTAACTTCGATCAATTGGAGATGCCAACACACTTGGCACGTAGCATCGAAAAACACCACATGGTGCCTACTCGGATGTGCTATAGGCGATCTGGGCACCATTGCGTTTTTCCAATTTACAGGCATCCCATGGCCAACTCTTGTGATCATGGCATTAGCGGTAATCAATGGCCTTTTAACATCTATTGTACTGGAAACAGTTATCCTTTCACGTCAGATGACATGTAAGCTTGCCTTCAAAACTGCAATTGGTATGTCGCTTATTTCCATGATTTCAATGGAAATGGCCATGAATATTGTTGATGTGTGGCTGACTGGTGGAGCAAAACTAACATGGTGGGTGATCCCAATCATGTTATTTGCAGGTTTCGTCACACCGCTCCCCTATAACTACTGGCGCCTCAAAGCACTGGGGAAAACATGCCATTAGCGGAATAAATGAATATAAAAAATATCGCTGGCATTGTGATTCTTTGAATGACTTCGTTTGGCACTTTTATAAAATCAACATTAAACGTGTTCTACGTAACTAAATCAGGACACTTTTCTTAAGGCGTTTACATATTTAGTGGATGATCTATTGTTGTTAGGAGTATGCGACTATTCTAGGTTGTAATAATACTTGAACTCAGCAACATCATTTTTCATCTGACTCCGTGTTTGAGTGGAATACTTTTAATAACCAACTGCACTTTATACTACCAAAGGATTGTTCTATTACAGCATGATTCCAAAAAGTGCCAGCATTCTGAATACCGAAACGCTCAAGTGATAGTTGACCCGGCTACCCCACAATACGGAGTAAGGATGCGTCCGTTACAATAGCAAGATACGGCCAGCTTCCACCGAACCTTAGATAAATTACATTACCTGTCGACACTTGATTGTGGCCACCAGCTTAAAATTCTGGTTCAGTACGTTATCTGCAACCACATCACTGTATTAATTCTGGGTGCTGACCTTGTAGCCCAAATGCTGTGTGACCAGCATATCAGGTTAGCCATCTGCTTTTGAAAAGCCGTAATCGCTAATATCAAAGCCCACCTTGCCCAACCACTTTCGCAAGCTATTTCAGCTCAGCATAGTAAGTAAAGTAGTTGACCCTCGCTAATCTATGAAACCTAATGAAAGGGCATGCCAGAGATACCAGCTTGATCGTCTGAAATTTCACCAAGTTTCCTTGAACAAGATGATGCTGGATTTATGACTCTGCTTCAAACGTGACCTTTCAGTTGTAGAACAACTTACCGGCGATAACGGTAGATACGACTACATTAGGAACGCAGCAACCTTGTTCTGTAACCAAAGCAACCGCATTTTGTTTAAGCTTTGCTGTATGACTTCTATTTTTTCGTTATGCTATTTTACACCTCAATCATTGGATAATATTCCTTTATTGAAATGTTCTGGTTAATGAAAGTACGTGTCACGTAACGTACTCATTTACCTTTACTAAAATTATACCTGCATGGTACTGCAATAATAATTGCAGTTGAACTGTCACTAGGATTTTAGGGCCGCGTCATAAAATCATTAAAAACCAGAAATTATCCAGAGGTTTTCACATACATGGAAGGGAAAATTTATTGCAAAAAAATAAAAGTATTACTTAAAATAATTTTACTCAAAATAATAGTATTAATATTAATTATTAGCCATCCAAATAAAGTAATTTTATTAAAATGTTAAATTAAATAATTTATAATGGTGACTCCAAAAAAACTAACTAAGCCAACACATAAAGCAGCTGAAAACCCAACATAAAATGGCCTGATACCTAAATTTTTCAATGACATTAAGTTTGTACTAATACCAACTGCTGCCATTGCAATGGCCAGTGAATATTCAGCTAGTGATCGAATTATATAAATAATTTGGCTCCATCTATTTTCGTCAAAGACCCCATAAGCCAATTGGGTATTATTAATACCATAATCTCCAATTGATCGAATAACACCCATAAAAATAAAGCCTATAATGAAAATTGGAAAAATAGAAAGCATTGATGGACTAACATTTTTTTTAGATATATTTTTTTTGTTTAAGTATAGATAGCTTGTTACAGGGATTATAACAACCATACTAATATTCCTAACTAGTTTAGTAATAGTCGCAATATCCATAGTTTGTGGGGAGTTGAATTGTTCCGAGTATATCAATCCAGCACCCGCTACCTGAGCAGTTTCATGAATTGAAGTACCAAGAAATAAACCAATCGATAACTCATCACCATTAAAAAGGTAATGTGCTAAAAATGGATAAAATAACATTGCGATAATCCCAAAAATTGTAATATTCGCAATCGCATAAGTTACCTCTTCCTTGTTTGCATTAATTGCTGGGCTAGTTGCAACAATTGCAGTAGCACCACAAATGCTTGTACCGACAGCTATAAGAGAACCCATTTTTTCAGATACATTTAATAATTTACATAAAAAATTAACTATTAATATAGAAATGATAATGCAGGATATAATTAATGGTATTCCAACTAAACCAATTTTGATAATATCTAAAAGACCTAATCTAATTCCAAGAAATACTATTCCTAATCTTAAAATAAATTTAAGAGAAAAGCTTATACCTTCTGAAAATATTTTTGGGATTTTAAAGATATTTCCAATTATTAAACCGATAATAATTGAGAGCATAATTGGGGAAATTGGGCTCTTTTTTAAATTCAATATATCAGTACCAATAAAACTACTCAAATATATTCCTGAAAGAGCAATAATGAAACTGACCAAAATTCCTGGTAAAATTTTATACATGTTTAAAATCATATTAATATCATTATTATGTAATAATAAAATAACTTAAAAATATTTTTTCGTTTATATATAGCTGCTTTGCTGACTAAAATTTTTAATATTAATTTTAGGGATAGGCTATGCCAAATCTGATGTAATCCTTCCCATCAACAGTTATTTACTTTTCAATAAATTTTTTCTCTATCTTATGCAATTAGGACATGAAACCCTGATCATGTAAAAGCCAAACTTGAAGCTTCCAGAGTCAACTAACGCTGGATAAAGGTAAATTAGTAATACCTTCACAATACATTAATCACCGTTATGCTTGGGGCTTTCGTACAAACCTATAACGTAAAAACATACAATAATAAGCAAAAAATAAACTTCAACTGCCGCTCATAAAAAGTTAGTAGTGAAATGTCATAGTGCTGTTTGGCACCTTAGACACACTCAAACTATGTGTCCGAAGCACGATAAAAGCCAATGACCCCATCTGTTGATAGTGCATTAACTGCCACCGTAGATAATATAGAAACCGCACTACCGAGACTGAATCACCGACACCAGATTCTTGGCTCAAGCCGGTATTTAACACTCTGGTGAGGATAACGGATGCCGGCCATCAAGCGCAAGGTTCGACAACCGGATTATTTATTGGCCATCGTGTTCATTACCATTGCCCTGCGTACGGGTCTGATCCTAATCTAGGTGTTCAATGTTGAGGTGATAAACTACAGGGCGTGAACTGATTTTAGCTGGCCTATCAAAACTTTACTGCTTGTATCGCCTTTATTGGCGTGAGATTTTTCTGGCTATTAACCATACTTTACTATTAGTCATACTGAGAATGATGAGATGGCAGCAACCTTTTCCAAACTAGTGCGCGGCAAACAACACAGTTCAGATATAGCAGTGATCTGCAATAATGAGCCAAATCAAAGCCAAGGTAATTTCCTCATTAGCAAAAATCCACATAAAGCAAACTTCCTTGTTTTTTTACATTCTTGTGTCCTTTTCTGCATGATTGAATTTATACATATAAAATTATACTAGGAAATTACATGGCGCCATGGGCACAAAAAAAGTGTGAAGTATGCCGCATGGGAAACGATAAAGAAGCTAATTTGGGAGATGTAGCTGAAGTACTTAATTCCAGATATCAGAAACCCATTGAGAAGTTCAGAAGAACAAACGCGACCACTAAGATTTGAGCATGATGGTACTCAAACATCAGACTAATTCATATTAGCCACCTTGATATAGATCTAAATAACTGAATTAAAGTCATAATTGAGCATATTGAGGAAAGTGTATCTACCAAGATTACAGTTATAAACGATAAGAGCACTGTTCTATGTAAGAAGATAAACCAAAAAATAAGCAAACTAACCGGGAACATTGAATGGTCTTATGATCTTACTAGCCTTAATATCAAGCAGAGGTTTCGGTTTCTTTGCATAATTAAAGTAACTGCTGGGAAAAGATACTCATAAGGAAGCCACACAAGGCGTTTTTTATGAGTATCAGTTTACCAGATATAGCTCTGACTGTACGACATGACCTGCCAGTGCCAGTCACAGATAAAAATTATTTTCTCTAGTGCTGACTTATGACGATAACCCGTTGCCTTCCTGCAAATACAAGTCTATATTTTAACCTGCAGGCCACATATGATCTCTTAACTTTCCGTCAGAAGACACTCTCTCAGTGATGCACTCATATTTTGCATTAATTTGAAATATAGTTTTGGACCTGCATCAATTGTTGCTCCTAGAGGATCAAGGACACCAGAACCCACATTGGTTCCTTCGATAATTGTCGCCACTAATTTTGGTTTAAACTGGGGCTCGGAGAAAACGCACATTGCTTTTAATGCCTTCACCTTTTCCCTTAGTTCCTTCACACGAGCGGCTCCTGGAAGTACTTCAGGAGATACAGTTATCGAACCAAGAGCTGTCATACCGAAGCGGTTCTCAAAATAATGATAAGCATCGTGAAAAACGACAAAGCCTTTGCCTTTGACAGCTTCTAATTCTGAGCCCACTTGCGTGGTAAGCAGATCAAGCTCAGCTTCAAGGTTGTAAGCGTTTGCCTTGTACCTTGAGGCATTAACTGGGTCAAGTTCAACCAGAGTTTCTGCAATTTTATGAACCATAACTTTTGCGTTGACAGGGTCGAGCCACACATGTGGGTTGTAGTTGCCATTACCACGATCATCATGTTCTTCTTTTGCATGCTCCGCATGTCCATGACTGTCGAAGGTAATGCCCTCACGCAATGTTAATTTAATTAATCCGTGGGTATTACCCAGCTCTACCGATCGCGCATTCGTGGCAATTGCTTCAAGGGGTTTTTCTAAGAAGGATTCTATATTGTGATCAACCCAAAATACAACATCAGCCTCCTCAAGTTGCTTTGCCTGTGACGGTTTCAATGAATATGTGTGAGGAGATCCAGCTTCAACAATCAAATCAGGTGTGCTGATTCCCTCCATTACAGAGTAAACTAATGAATGTATGGGTTTAATAGAGACCGCTACATTTAAGTCAGCTTTCGCGACTGAGGTTCCAGCCACAAACAGGGCAACCCCTAATACAGCAGACTGTTTGAGATACGTAAAATTTATGGACTGCATGATTTCCTCGAACTAGTTAATTAAAAACCATATAATATACAGTTATGATATAACATTTCATTCATAATTCAACCTGATTTATTGGATAATTAAGCAATGCTGAACAGAGATGCTAAACTAGTAGAGCTAGAACATGCGGGCATTTATCGATCCGGTCGCTGGCTAGTTCAAGATGTAACTATGGACGTGAAATCCGGCGAGATTGTTACCTTAATTGGCCCAAACGGCGCGGGCAAAACAACAACAGCGAAGATGGCAATCGGAGTCATTGACATTGATGCAGGACGAGCTCAACGTCAGCAAAATTTGACAGTTGGATATGTGCCTCAGAAGATCAGTATAGATTGGACACTTCCTTTAAATGTAGAAAGGTTCCTTCACCTCACCCATCACTGTAGTGAAAACGATATCAAACTAGCGCTCAAGGTGACAGGAATATCACATTTAGCTAAGGCGCAAATAATGAATCTGTCTGGGGGAGAATTCCAACGCTTACTTATTGCTCGGGCAATTGTTAAACGCCCACGATTATTAGTGTTAGATGAACCAGTGCGTGGAGTTGATTATACGGGCGAAATGGCACTGTACAAATTAATTGAGACTATTAGAAATGATCTGAATTGTGGCATTCTGTTAATATCTCATGATTTACACGTTGTGATGTCCACTACAGACAGAGTGATCTGTCTCAATGGTCATGTGTGTTGCTCTGGAACGCCCAAAAATGTTACTGCCTCATCTGAGTTTAAATCACTTTTTGGTCAACGAATCGCATCCAGTTTAGCCCTATACGACCACAAGCATGATCATAAACATGGGTTGAATGGGTCCGTTGAGGATCAGGACAACCGCTCAAAACAGCGTAATTCAAGTTACGAGGTAGATACTCAAGATGCTTGATGATTTTTTTATAAGGGCGCTCCTGGGTGGAATTGGCGTTGCGGCAGTGGCTGGTCCTCTTGGTTGCTTTATTGTATGGCGCAGATTAGCTTACTTTGGCGACACATTGTCGCACTCAGCATTACTTGGAGTCGCTCTAGCACTGCTTTTGGAAGTGAATATTTCATTGGCAGTATTCATTATTTCGGCAAGTGTCTCGTTGACCTTATTGCTACTGCAACGGATGGCTCCCCTATCTTCTGACGCACTGCTCGGATTATTGTCACATTCAGCCCTGGCTATTGGCTTAATAGCACTAGCCTTCATGACTTGGGTGAGAGTTGACCTCATGGGCTTTCTATTTGGTGATATTTTAGCAATTAACAGACTCGACTTACTAACAATCTGGATCGGTGGTGCACTAGTACTCATCGTCCTTTGGAGAATTTGGCACCCGTTTTTTGCTTCTACCGTAAGTCTTGAGATATCAAGAGCTGAAGGTCTTAAACCTGAACGCTCTGAAATGATATTTATGATTCTAATGTCGTTGGTAATCGCAATATCAATGAAAATTGTTGGCGTATTACTGATCACTGCATTGTTGATCATTCCCGCTGCAACTGCCAGGAAATATTCAACATCACCAGAGCAAATGGCAGTATTAGCGGGACTGACAGGTTTGGCTTCAGTTGTTATTGGTCTTTTTGGTTCGCTGGAATGGGACACCCCTTCAGGACCTAGTATTGTAGTAGCGGCCCTGGTTTTATTTATTTTGAGTATCATTCCAGGCCCTCGTCTTAAATCAAAATTGCGAATAAAATCAGATTCAAAAGATCCTCTAAAATCTGAGGTAAAAACGTAATGAATACGCCTATCAAATTTGATGCAAGACTTACAAAGAATCAATCTTTAGTTTTAAACACATTATTAGAGGCTGATAAGCCATTAACCGCCTATTCTATACTGGACGCGCTACGGGATAGAGGCTTAAAAGCCCCTTTACAAGTTTACAGAGCGATAAGTAAACTTTTAGAAATTGGAGTCATTCATAGACTGGACAGCTTGAACGCTTTTGTACCTTGTCAATTGGATTCCAGCGATTGCAACATTAGAAAGACTGTCATATTCGCAATTTGTTTGGAGTGCGGAAAAGCTCAAGAAGTAAGTGACTCGCTCACTGTAGATGCAATACAAAATATAAGTCGTAATACCAATTTCAGATTAGAAAATTCAGTAACAGAAATCCGTGGTCTTTGTGCTAATTGTTAAATGATAACAGCTTCACCAAAGAGCGCGTGCACAAGCGCAATTGAGATTGTATGACATCACAACAATGATCTGCTTTAGACAAGTAATAAAACCTTTCTACACAATATGTAACCATTTGACCAATAACTCATTGACGTTGCATATTGGTTTTATTTTGCTAGCTCAGACAATCAATTAAACACATACTGAATCAGCTTACACCTTTTTATCTAGCTATAAAATCGTTCGATATAATTAAATACATCTGATCTGGCTTCAAATCAAGCTCCATAGCTACTCCTGATGACTCTATTCACGTTTCAGTCAGCCAAAGAAAATATCTGTTACCGAATTGCCGTAACAGCTACTTATCTCATTCATGCTTAAGATCACTTTGTAGGCTGATAAGAAACGCTGGATCTCATCACTGGTCAACTGAGAAGTACGATCTCAATGCAGTAACACTGGATGACACTGATCTTTCTGCCATAATGCCATTAACACCGCTTGAATCTGTAGACACTTCTCTTAAAAAATCCCGTTCTTTAAGAAAGGTAATTAGCAGGAACCTTACCAAAGATATTCTATCTTCCATTAAAAGTTAGCACATTCACCCCATTGCCGACTGTATAGCAAAATAGCGTAGTAAAAAATCACCACAGAGGTGTATAGAAAATCGACTCGATGGAAAATATAGTGAGCAACTGCACCATAAATTAAGGGTTTTGATTGCCTTACTCCAGGGCTTTCAGCTGCTTTATCTCCATCAGACCATAGAATTAGACTGTAAATACCCCATTCTTAACACAGCCACCTCGTAGACAGTTTAAGCTGCATTCCTATACTCAGTGGGCGTCATATCATTGAGCGAGTCATGCGGCCTTTGGGTGTTATAAATTTCAATCCATTCGTCCGTTATCTGCTTAACCTCCTGTAGGTTTTTAAACCAATATAAGTCCAATACTTCATGCCTATATGTACGATTAAAACGCTCTATATAGCCGTTTTGATACGGGCAACCAGGCTTGATATAGTCAATTCTGATACTGTGAGCTAAAGCCCAATCGGTAAACACGCTTGACGTGAATTCACTGCCGTTATCAACCCGAATCTTCTCTGGATAACCATGCCATTCGCACAACCTGTCTAAATAACGTATAACACGCAACGATGGAATGCTGGTGGCTATATCAATGCCTAATAGCTGGCGGTTAAAGTCATCGATGATGTTAAATGTTCTATAACGCACCTTGTTATGCAGCTGGTCACTCATAAAGTCCATTGACCATGTGTGCCCTTGATGATTTGGCACCGTTAATGGTTCGGGGTTTCTTGGCGGTAACCTTCGTTTGGATTTGCGCCTAAGGTTGAGCTTTAACTCCGTGTACACGCGATATACGCGCTTATGGTTCCAGTGATAGCCTAGCTTACGCAGCCGCTTAAAACACTTAGGAAAGCCCCACCTCTGGTGTTTTTCCACCAAGTCATTCAGTGCATCGATAATGGCACTATCATCTGTCAGCGTTGGCTGATAATAAAACGCCGTTCGGCTTATAGAAACGACTTTACAGCTCATTGTTACACCGATTTGGTGTGTGGCCTGTAACTCCTGAGCCCAGACTTTGCGCTCTGCCACAGGCACTACAGCTTTTTTATGATTTCTTCCTGTAGCTGAGATTTAAGACTTAAGTCAGCGTACATTTGCTTAAGCCTACGGTTCTCTTCTTCAAGCTCTTTTAAGCGTTTAACATCAGAGGCTTCCATGCCGCCATACTTTTCTCGCCATTTGTAAACAGTTGAATTGGCTACGCTATATTTACGGCAGATATCTTTTATTGCCATACCAGCGTCAGCTTCTTTCAAAATTGCCACTATTTGGCTTTCGGTCATGCGTTTGCTCATCGTAAAACTGCTCTGGGATATCTTATAAAAAATTCTACGAGTGATGTGTATTAGTTTAGGGGATAGTTACAAGACTACTGGCCAAACAACAATCCCAAGTAGCTATTTGCTTTCTATAGCATAGCACTAATATTGCTGGTGATGATCTTGCTTAACATTAAGCCTGGCAATATATCTGCATATCTGCGATTGTGAAATATACTTTGCTGTTTGCATTATTAAGTGGATTACTTAGCTAGTATGTTGGCTCACAGGCCTCATCTGTTGAACATATTTGCTATTTACCCATTGCTATTTAGCTACGCGCTCACTATCAGTTTAGTAATGTTCAAAGCTCTTATATACATACAACAAGTTGCAGCAGGTGAGCGAGTCAATTATTCCAGCTTGTTTCTCTGGTCGTGGCAAAACTTTCTCACGCTTTCACTCTCATTGTCTTTTACAGGATGTTTCTGGCTGATTTCCCTGCTTTGGAGTGAATTGTTTTGATTTTTTAAGGAAGCATTTGAAAAATACTGGTTCTATTACTGATCTACCACATTGGTAAATGAGTTTAATGTCATCATCTTTCGCAGGTTAAGTCATACCATTGATACCATCACGCGCCGGCAATAAACGTTGATGAAATTGCTGCTCATCCTACTTGTACTTGTTTACATATTATTCCTTAGTGCTCTACCTTTTACTGGACTGCCCCCTTTATGGAAAAATGGTGGCAATATACTGATATTGTGAATGTAGGCACTCATGATATTTTTTGTAAGTGCTGTTTATGAGAGTGATCCGAAACAATGTCCATATGCACTTTAGCTGAATTGCTTTGTATACATCGATGTAACATGATTACCGATTTACTCCATAATATTGTTTTACAAGCTGAACCTTCATATTGATCAATATGGCTGGAGCATTACAAAAAAATGATAGCCATGTCTATGTCGAGCTGCTTGTGCTTGGAGTGATCATACTTATTAACTCCCCATTAATTGATTTTCGGAAAATTGTTGTAAATAACTAACTGGAACGACTCAAAAATAACGAAATAATGCTAGACGATTTTGATATTAACTACGTTGGTCGAAAACCCACAAAAACAAGATATGAAACGATGCCAAAAATGAAAGAACAATACACTTCTATTCACCCAGAAATTGTCGTGCGCATCAATCAAATATATCAAAATAGAGAAAGTAGTCACCCTTCTTCCACCAACGAATAGTTTATCTCCACCGTACCCATTAAATATATCACTACAGCTTTTAAAATCAATTTACTAAAATGAAACTGAACCGACTTGGCAACTACAAAGTAACAAAAAATACTATTTGCAATCACTAGACTTAAGTGAAGATTCACAGACTGATTATTTACTCGTATGTCAAAGAGATAGTAGCATCTGTTTAACGCTGTACTACTTTGAAGAAGGAAAATAGAAAAATATAAGTATGAGTTCGGTGAATGGAATGAATAAAAAATCACAGTAATCTTTCATCAATACGCTGAAATCTGATGAATTTAAAACCACTCTCCCTATTTGACCTAATACCACACTCAGTGTGGCATGGAGCTAAAGAAGATTTGTCAATTTCCCTTTTCTAATAAATCATGGTCCATTTTTTAGCATTACTTAACTTAATGGACCGTATTATAGTGGTGATCCGTTGCTGTAATGGTTATTCATGTTAATACAGCATCATGAAAGATATTAAAGAGGTCAGCCATGATAAGACTGAAGCAATTATCTATGAGCTACGAACTGGAAGGCAAACAGCTTGATATCCTTAAAGGCTTAGACCTTTCAATTGGCAATGGAGAAAGTATTGCCATAGTTGGTCCCTCGGGATCTGGTAAAACCACTATACTGTTGCTATTGGCTGGTCTAGAGATTCCTAGCTCGGGACAGGTCTACTTTGACAATGTCTCTCTGACGGACCTTGATGCGGATCAGCTAGCGGATTTACGCAGAGACCAGTTAGGCATCGTTTTTCAGTCCTTTCATCTAGTCCCTAGCCTTAGCGCATTAGATAACGTGACTCTTCCACTGGAAATTGCCGGTGCGCCCAGTGCTCGTGAAAAAGCTCGCGTCATGCTCACACAGTTCGGCTTAGGTGAGCGAATGAGGCACTACCCTACACAACTATAGGGAGGGGAGCAGCAGCGAGTAGCCATTGCCAGGGCATTGGTGCACTCGCCTAGGTTAGTCTTGGCGGATGAACCTACCGGAAATTTAGAAACTCGCACTGGAGAGTGTATTCGTAAGCTTTTATTTAATTTGCACGCCAAGATTGGTTCCACCCTAGTCTTGGTTACCCACGATAATCAAATGGCCCAACACTGTGATCGTATCCTTTGTATGCACAACGGCTTATTAGTAGAAGAAAGTGTTAATAAACAAGCACTACCGAAAGAAAAGGCTGATCATGCGATTTCTGATTGATTTGGCTTGGCAAGACCTCAAAGCTAGCAGTCGCTCACTATGGGTGTTTTGTGTTTGTTTAGCTCTTGGCGTCACTCTCATAACAGCAACGGGCAGCCTCTATCGGCAGGTTAATGACGGCTTGCTAGCTAATATCCGTAATTTGATGGGAGGGGATCTTAAAGTTGATGCACGTGCCCCATTAACATCTGAAGCTCTAACCTGGATCAATGAAAATGGTACCAGTGCCTTAACCATTGAATTAAGGACTATGATGGGAACCACCAGTGGTCAATTTCAGTTGGTAGAGCTTTTAACAGCTGATACCCGATATCCTTTGTATGGTGATTTACTGTTACAACCTTAGCAGACGACACAGCAGGCGATCGAGTTTATGGATGGCTACTGGGGTATAGCCTTAGACCCTGTGCTAGCGGATCGAATGGAACTAAAACCTGATGATGAAGTTGAGATTGGCTCACTGAAATTAGTTGTTCGTGCCATTATTGTTCATCAGCCAGATCGAAGCCTCAGCGCTGACTGGCGTGGCCCTCCTGTATTAATCTCAGAAGAAGCGTTGCATGCATCTGAATTGATCCAGCTCGGCAGTAGGTTAGACTATGAATACCGAGTTCGCACCAAGCTTAATACTGATACTTGGCGGGACAGATTTATCGCTACATTCCCCAATTCTGATTGGGAGGTTCGCACCTTTAATGATCGCAGCGAACGCATCGCTGAAGTGCTCGATCAACTTGCCTCCGGTTTGTTATTGATAGGTTTTACCACTTTATTTATTGGTGGGATTGGGGTTTTTAATAGTATCCAGGCCTATTTACAGGGCAAACTAGCGACCATCGCCACCATTCGGGCACTGGGGCTACGCAATAGAAAATTAGCTGTGGTTTATCTTCTCCAAGTCTGTATTCTGAGCCTGGGTGCCAGTTTAGTTGGTGTGTTAATTGGTATTACTTTAGCTTTAATGGCTGCTTCGGTCGTGGCGGTGCAACTGCCAGTCGCTAAAACATTCGCTGCAATTATCACTCCGTCAATTATCGCCCTTAGTTTTGGTTTACTCACTGCTTTTACTTTTGAACTGCCTGCGATTGGCAGAGCCATGTCGATTGAGCCAGCCGCTCTTTTTCGCAGTATTGATGATTCACTGACAGAAACGCCCAAACATTACTGGTTGGCAACACTAACAGGTATATTCCTAATTATTGTATTAGTACTCTTTGCCATTCCTGACCCGTTATTTGGCTTGGCCTTTGTTACGGTGATCACCATAGTATTAGGGTTACTGGATAGTGTTGTAAAGGGCTTACGTAAGTTGGCAAGATCACTGGACGAGCATCCAGTACTTAACGGGCGTTTAGCACTGCGGCTTTCATTGGCTAACTTACATCGTCCCGGTTCACCACTTAGAACCTCACTGCTATCATTAGGTTCGGCATTAACGTTGATTGTTGCATGCACCTTGGTTGTCACCGCATTATTTCGTTTGGTTAATGAAACGGTTCCAGAAGAGTCTCCTGCGCTGGTATTCTATGATATTTCAGCACATTAGATTGAAGAGGTTATTGGAACGGTTCAACAGTCACCTAGCTTTGAGCGTTTTGATACTGCACCATTAGTGTTGGGTCGGATTGCTAAAATTAATGGTGAAAACCTTAGGAATAGTGATAATCAACGCCGTATTCAAGAAGCACGGGATGAGCACAAACTGAGTTATCTAGCCAATAATATTGACGATCTGGCCATTACCAGCGGTAGTTGGTGGGATGCCAATAATACTTCCAGAGCTTATGTTGCCATCGAGGATCGCGAAGCAAGCCAGCTGGGCTTACAAGGGGGAGATATCCTTACCTTTGAAATAACTGGTCAGGAATTAGAGGCTAAATTGACTGCTATCTATAGTCAAAAAGGCATTCAAACTCAGTTTTGGTTTGAAGCAATTTTGTCTGACGGTGCATTAAATCCATTTATACATCGTTATGTGGGTGCTGCCTATATGGGGCATGACAGTGCTATAACTACTCAAGGTGATGTTGCTAATATTGCACCAAATGTTATTACTGTTCGAACTCAGGAAATACTTGAAACGGCAACCGGCCTTTTATCACAGGCTACTGCAGGGCTTGCAGTTATTGCAGTAGTTAGTCTTACAGCTAGCCTGTTAGTGCTAATCAGCATTATTGCCACCAGCCGAGCTCGACAAATTTATGATGCCTCCATCTTGCATTCACTTGGAGCTCGTTTAACAGTGATTAAGAAAAGTCTTCAAGCAGAATATATTTTACTGGGCTTATTAACATCAATCTTTGCAGTGATGATGGGCTCTGCCGTTGCGATACCATTATTGATTTATCAAATAAAGTTGCCAGCTGAAGATCTTATTTGGGTTGGGTTGGGTTTGCCACTGCCTTGGCAACAAGTACGCTATGTTTAGGTTTGGGTAGTCGATATTTAATTAATCGATTAAAGTTGAGACCAGCTTTGTTGTTGCGTAGTAAACCGTAGGAATAAACTTAATATGTAAAGCAAAGAGATCACTGGTTAAGCATTGCCTAGAAGAGTTTAAAGAAAGTCCTGTTAATGAATTGACCTATGATCTTGGTCTGTGGCGTTACTGATTTGGATAAGCAGATCATTTTGCGTTGAAAGCGCTTGATTTTGTTACAGAAATTGATATTCTGACGTTCAATGGTCAACACCAAATGTTCCTCCATGACTCTGATTGTGGATTTATACCTGAAAGTGACTCAAGGTGTGCATTTAAAATGCTTCACCCAGTTAGTGTATTAAATTATCTTTACTGAATGACTTAAACCTGGCAGATAATGCAGGCTTACTCTCAGGCCAGGAAGCCAAGCAAGCCACAAAATTGACCAGCATGCAGCGGCTTAAAATATACTGCCGATTGGCTAAATACAGTGTGCCTGTGTGCCATTAATACGTTTAGGAACATAAAATGGAGAATATAAAATCCCTAAGAGATGAACTTGATAAAATGGATTCTAAACTAAATGAATCAAACACTCGACTACGTGAATCCACTACTCTACTGAATGAATCAACTGAAAAGCTGCAAGATTGGCGAGAAGAAAACAGTGCTAGAATAAGGTCCGTATTTATTATTGGATGTATTGTAGGGTCGTTAATAACATGGCTTTTTATTAAGTAATTTTAAATTCTGAGTCAATTAGCCGTACAAATAATCCTGGCCTGTCTATCACGATGATACACTTGATCTGTTGCAGAATTGTTCAATATGCAGTGGCTCAAAAAATCCTCTATAAATGGCTAGTTCCGCCAAAAGATATCAACTTTTTCTGAATTAGGCTTTTTTATCTTAAATAACAATAAATTGATTATCAACCAGCCAGGTCAAGCAATGTTACATGATGCAAGCAAAACCATCTCTGGCAAACTCGAGGTGATGTAAGGTTTTAGAATGAGTTAAACCATTGAAAATTTATGTAGATGCCGATGCCTGTCCAACGGTTATTAAAGATATCCTCTACCGAGTATCACAACGCACTGGCATAGAAGTAATTCTGGTAGCTAATCAACCGTTGAGTACTCCACGAGTATTCACAGTGCGCTCTATATGCGTAAGGGCAGGCTTTGATGTAGCAGATAATCATATTGTCAGCTTGGTGGAAAAAGATGATCTGGTTATTACAGCAGATATACCATTGGCTGCAGAGGTGATTGACAAACAGGCGGTGGCACTGAATCCGCGAGGAGAGCTGTATACTACAGCCAATATCCGCACCCGCCTTAATATGCGCGACTTTATGGATTCAATGCGCTCCAGCGGCATTCAGGTAGGAGGAGGGCCACCACCATTGACCCAGCGCGATCGTATGAAATTTGCTAATGCGCTAGATGTATATATCAGGAAATTCTTCCCATAGCTGATCGAGTGTCCAAAAAATCTACACCAGAGTAAATAGCTAACCTTGTTCACTATAAAAATCAGATGTACTTAAACCACTCTGTAAGATTGGCTAGCATGCAACATGCAATGTGTGATCAAGCTGTCATATTGTGTGTAAGGCTGTCCACATTTGCCAATGATCACTGATCTTTTATTACAAAGGAATAGCACAATGGCCGGGCAAAATTTTTGCACCTGTCTATAACAATAATGTGCTCAATCTGTTATAGGATTAATCAATATGCAGTGAATCGAGATACACTGTCAATTAGCTGAACAACAGTAAGAGAAAATACAAACCATGTCTGAACAGCCATTACCCGAAAAACAACCAGATAACAAAAAAGTTAAATTAGGTTGGTTGCATGTATTTAAAAGCACCATGATGGCTTTCCTGGGTGTTCAAAGAGAAGTCATACGCGAGCAAGATTTTGAACATGGAAACCCCATACATTTTATTATTATGGGCATTTCTATGACCATCTTATTTGTAATTGTGCTTATCGCTGTTGTTAAAGTTATTTTTTACTTTGCAGGTGTGCAATGACATTGATCTCACAGATTAATGCGCCACCGATTGACTAAATATAGTAGAATTTTGGGCCATAAATACGTTTAGACTCATAAAATGGACAATGAAAAATATCTAAGGACTGGCCTTGACAAAATGGAAGCTGAGTCGAATTAATCAAATGCTCTAATAAAAGAATCAACTGAAAAGCTGGTATGCCGTCCAGTGACTGTGGCTGGATCACATCAAGTTGTCACGACGTATGATTCAGATCTGCGAATATCCTGATCTAAACTGGGTAAACAAGGCATATAAGTGGCAAAGTACACCTATCAGTAACAAGCCCTACGAAATTTTAAAATGGGATTAAAAAATCCGGCAGCCTTAACAGGTCTACTACCTATACAATGGGCCTGGCCAGCGCGGGTATTGTGGCACTAGAAAGATGAGTACGGCCATGAAGAAGGTGTAGCTTGCCAGATATAAAGCCCTTTCACAAAGCCTTTAGAGCCATAATGATCTCTGAGTTATTGGTGCATGGTATCACCCTGATAGCCGTACAGCTGCCATCCAATCACTTGAACCTGTTGGCCACACTGATGTACTTGGACCGCTGCAAGATTGACCAGCATGCGGCGGCCCAAGAGATACCGCCGATTGGCTAGCATCACTAATTAGATCAGTATAAAAAATAGAGTAATATAATATGTCCTATAGAAATAAAATATACATAGCATTTGATGCAGATAATGATATTCGTTCACACAGGACTTTCTAGACATTATTGGTGTAGATTTTCAAACAACTTTATTAAACGAAACCGACCAACACCAGGACAATGACCAGTGCAACATTCATATAAAGCCATGAACTCTGAACAAATAGGCAAGCTGATTCTATTGTCTATTATTTGGGGTGGTGGCTTTTTATTTTCTGGAATAGCTGTCTTGTACATTCATCCACTATGGGTCGTCACAATTCGCGTTTCTCTGGCCACGATGGTTATGCTAGTGGTATTACGAATGTTAGGCTTATCTCTACCCAATAACATCAGAGAATGGGCTAGATATCTAGGTATGGGATTACTCAATAATGTCATTCCTTTTAGCGCAATCTTTTATGCTCAAACCTATATCTCAGTCAGTCTGGCTTCCATCGTAAACACTATGACTCCTGTTTTTACTTTCCTGGTGTTAGCTGGCTTATCTATAGAAAGATTAACGGTTAATCGGATTGTCGGCGCTTTGATTGGGATTACTGGCACAGTAATGCTGTTCGACGAAAAAATTTCTTTTGCCGATGCTAACAGCCTGGGCCTGGTTTTAAGTTTAACCGGTGCTCTTAGTTATGCGTTAGGAGGTGTTTGGACCAAGCGTCTTTTGACTGGCCAACCACCAGTAAAAGTAGCCACTAGCCAATTAATTAGTTCGTCTTTCGTTATGATTGTACTGGTTAGCATTATGCAGATACCCTTGCCTCAGAACTTTCCTCCAGTACCTGTGGTGACGGCTTTGTTAGGGCTGGCAGTTGTTTC
Organism: uncultured Pseudomonadales bacterium; assembly: GCA_943787595.1. Taxonomy (GTDB): domain Bacteria; phylum Pseudomonadota; class Gammaproteobacteria; order Pseudomonadales; family Balneatricaceae; genus CALSNA01. The sequence goes on along the minus strand of CALSNA010000004.1, from coordinate 12,199 downwards.
TACCGCTTTTGCTTATGTGTTGTTCTTTGACGTTATGGTTAAATCTGGTCCAGCCAATGCCACTTTAGTGACCCTGTTAGTTCCAGTGTCTGGTAGTTTCCTGGGTTGGCTAGTCATGGACGACATCTTAACAGGGCGGCAAATCTTTGGTGGCTTAGTGATCATACTGGCACTATTAGTAATTGATGGTCGTCTATTTAGGGCAATGACCAGGTAGCAGCAATCACTGCCAGCTTTTTTGCTGTCTGAGCACCCTCTTCTCTATCTGGATCCGGAAAAAAATTTAGGGTCAAACGAGTCTGATTTGATGTGTTTAAACCAGCAATTTTTTTCAACTAAGGAAAAAATCATGAAATTTAGAATCTTTTTTATTATCATTTTTTGTTTTCTAGCCAACGTTACAAAAGCTGATGAAGTATTTTTTACAAAAGATAGATGTCTTCAAATTAAATCCACAATCCAAAATTTAATATTAACTTCAGATAGACAATGGGAGAAGTTATTACCTAATCCAAGCAACAAAAATGTGGCTTTAGAGTTAAGTTGGACTATGAATTTGGCCGAAAATTATTCAAATATCTATTCTTTTTTTTGCACTAAAAAATAGTTTTTACTAAAACTATTCATTAAGAATAATGACTTAAATCGTATGTACTATTAGGTGGTTTTATTTAATCAGCCATTCCGAAATTTTGTGCGTTTTCAATGGCACTGACCCTATAGGTTAATATAACACTGCTTGACTAAATACAGTGAGCATGTGGCCTATAAACACTTTTAGGATCATAAGGTAGACGGTGAAAAATCTCTATCTTTTCTGGTTAATCTATTAAATGATGAATCAAACAATCTAAAAAATAATTAACTAAGAAGCTGGAAGATTAGCGGAAGCAAATTGGTTCTATAATGAAGGCTGTATTTATAATTGGGTGTATTGTCAGATCGCTAGAAAAATGGATTTTTGTCAAAATTATATTCTAGATCCACTGACTGTAAAGATGTTTTTAAGTGATTCTGATCTATATATCAAAACGATGTACTCGAACTGGACTGAAAGATCGTTTTTGTGCTTAGCCACCATGTGGTGGATCAATATAATATGTATGATTAGCTAATAACATTAGCTTGATCTTACAATATGCTTGCTTACAAATAATGATACCAAAGATATCAAAACAGCCCTGCTTACATCACTTATAATAGTACCTATTTTTTGCGCATTAGTCTCAATAAGATCAATTAAACCCAGTAAATTCAATATATATGCGCCTAATAAAACCAGGAAGCCAATAGCAAGAAATATAACAAAAATCACTAGTGTCCACTTTATAAGCTTTTCTATATAAAAATCAAATGTGGCTCTGTTTTCCCCAATCTTTTTTCTATTTTCAGGATCAGGATCATAGGGAGGATTACTTAGGCTATCGCTAAATTCCTCCGTATTAGGATGGTCAGGCAAATCTCTCATACTAAAAACTGTTTGTTGACTTACTAAAAAAAGTTAGGAATTCTTCCTTTATGAAGGGAATAGGGATTTTATCTGCATATTTTACGTTTGGGATGAATGTTTTGGTGTTATACCAAGCTGAGCCTTCCCTGTGTGACCAATCAGATAATGATTTGGCGTTAAATTTCCCGAAGTGTTCTAGTGTGTAATCTAATATTTTTTTTGCTTCTTTGGGTAAATCTACGTTGTCTGTTGGTTCATGACGTAGTTTTATGGATTCATAGGCATCAAGTACATCTGTAAAAACTGGTCCGTGAGGAAAGTACTTTGGTTCTTCATCGAACAGTTCAGACCCATTGGAATATAATCCAAAACCGTAAGCAATATATAATAGTTTTTGCATCTTGGTATTATTAATACTTAAGTTTCTAGCTCTGCAAGCAGAGTACAGATATTGGGCAATATCCAGACTGGGTACCATTTTTGAAGCTCCTTGTAGTTCAATTTACCTACTTTCAAAACCACTAACTAGAGACACGATCCTGAACATATTATCATATTTTTGTTTACTATACGCCTACTCCAATAGCAACTTTTTTAGGAAAAAAAAATCTAAATAGATAACGTTTCACAGGTGTAAATGGTCCTCCCTGTAAGGATTATTTGGTAATTTAGTGCGAAGTACTAGATTATAGGGAGTACAAATGATTCTGGCCTGCTTATCATGATGGCGTGCTCTACCTGTTACAAAATTGATCGCCATACAGTGCACCGAAAAACGCCCTGTGATCAGCCCATCATGTTACTCCAATCCCTTAACCAAATGAAACTATCTGTCCAGCTAGTGCTGACCGGGTAAAGTTGGTAGCAATTTGCCAATCTCTGTTATTGCTATGATCGCCGGTACCTGTCTCCAATATTCTTAGTGCTATAAAAAACTAAAATGTTATCCACGATAACAATTAGGTAAGAAGTATAGCAGTAATTTGGCAAGGCCTTTTTTAAGTATGATAGCAAGTCAGTAAAATCGTTTATTTTTTACTTATCCCCAATAAAAAAACCCGCATCAAGCAGGTTTCTTGTTTCTGTATATTTACTGAGCCAAATCATCCTCTGAATAGCTTCAGTTTCTATCCCCATTTGACGAATACAGCAACTATCAATAGATCGATTTAGAACTTCTACGCGAACCGTCCCTGGGTGCAATCTTAGAGGTAGCAGATTGATTGCGCCCTCCAGAATTGCGCTTTTTGCCCGGTTTGGGCCCTTGACCATAGCCAGAACGATTGGCGCTAGACCTACTGTATCTGCTGTTGTTCCCCAGCTTGGTTTCATGATTCAGAGCCTTACGCAGCTTTTTATGTCGCACAGGCACATTAAGACTGGTTTCTGGCACTATGTGAACAGGTTCAAAGCCCTCAATTTCCTCGCGGGGTAATAACTGCTGTATCAAGCGTTCAATATCAGACAGCAAATCGCCCTCATCAGCACTCACTAGAGAAATCGCCTGCCCAGTCAGGCCAGCGCGCCCCGTGCGGCCTATACGGTGCACATAATCCTCTGAAACATTAGGTAAATCAAAATTAACCACCTGAGGCAATTGCTCAATATCTAACCCTCGAGCTGCAATATCGGTGGCCACTAGAATTCTTATCTCCCTGGCCTTAAATCCAGCCAGGGCTTTAGTGCGCGCACCTTGACTTTTATTGCCATGAATGGCGGCAGCTACTATGCCTTCAGCCTCTAAGTGTTTAGTCAACTTATTAGCACCATGCTTGGTTTTGGTAAATACCAGTGCCTGCTCCCATTGCCCATCACAAATCAGTTTTGTAAGCAGTAGCGCTTTCTTTTTCTTGTCCACAGGGTGGATCCGCTGTGTCACTGAAGTGGCAGCAGCATTACGCGGACTTACAGAAATTTCAATGGGCTTACGCAGCAGGCCGTGGGCCAGGTTGCGAATATCTTCGGAAAAAGTCGCCGAAAACAGTAGGCTTTGGCGACGTCTAGGCAATAAATCAATAATCCGTTTAATATCGTGGATGAAACCCATATCCAGCATTCTGTCAGCCTCATCAAGTACCAACACTTCCAAATTACCAAACTTAACTGCATTTTGGCTGTATAAATCCATCAGGCGCCCTGGTGTTGCCACCAGTACATCAGCACCAAGGCACAGTTTCTTCATCTGTGGGTTGATTTTTACACCACCAAACACCACCACTGAACTCAGTTCAAGATGCCTGGAATAAGTAGCTACGCTTTCACCTACCTGGGCCGCAAGTTCTCTGGTTGGTGTCAAAACTAAACAGCGCGCCTGATTATGTCCAGCGCGGCGACCTTTGGACAAGCGCTCCAGGATAGGTAGGGTAAAACCAGCGGTTTTACCGGTTCCGGTTGGGGCCGCTGCCATTACATCCTGTCCAGCCAGTACCACGGGGATAGCTTTTACCTGAATAGGTGAAGGCTCGCTATAACCCTGAGAGGCTAAGGCTTTTAAAATAGGGACAGACAACCCCAGTTCGTTAAAGGTCATAATTTTATGACCTTTACGATTTGCTGCCAATAAAGTGTCATCAATATTCTTAAATGCTGATTTGTACATGTTGTAAGTGCCTGTTTTAAGTTGATGTCGATCTTTGATCAATTAATTTCTCTTTTTGATCTATGTCAGCTTTTATAGCTTGTGAGCCAGCAATTAAGATTTATATACTGATCGCAAAAAATTTATCCCACAAAAAACACTACCCCTACAACACTTAAGGTTTGTGTGCATGATTTTCTCTGCAAACAAATCATGTGTGCAATAGGTGGGCGATATACTAACCAGACCCCAGGGAACAAGCGTCTCAACGGTCAAGTATTATCCATGACGATGATTGATATTGCAAAAATGTGTAAATGTTTGCCAATCTTTGCAAATAGAATTTGGATCAAAATAACCCAAAGGCCCAATTTGACGGGAGTTTTCGGCTGATGTGATTTTTCAGATTGTCGTTGAAACGGCGTTGATAATTAGACAAAGGGTATGAACCATAGAGTAAAACACGATCAATTACAATAGTTTCGTGCTTGAAAAGGTGGTTGTCACGAGTCTGATTGACCAGATTTTAAGAGGCGTCATCGACACAAGTTTCTACAGTACCTATTCCAGGAATACTACTCACTGCGCCATCTGTTAACCCTCCATCCTGGAACAGCACAGAATTATCTTTAACTACTCCCCAGACATTATCTACTATACAAGCAGACCCAGAACGTGAACAAATTTCCGTTTCAAATTCATAGTCATGAGTTAACCATTCCTTTTGGGCATTTATTACAATCAGACTACCCGAACTGATTTTTAAATTTGTTGCATTAGTATTGCTCAAGCTGGAACGCCAGTACTGCCGGGGAATATCCTGGGCATCCCGTGTCGTCCTGGTTCGCGTCCACACAAACTGGCTGACCGTGCGGGTAAAACAATTCCAGTTCCTGCTAATGCTATTACGCACCAACTTCCAGAAATTGCCGCTGGGGTTCACATACTTTAAGGGATTGTTCAGCACATAACTATAGCGGTTGTAGCTCTGGCTGTTGTGGGGTGACTGGATAAAGGGGTCGGCACTGAGGAACCGGCCTACCTCCGGATCATACACCCGCCTGTTCATGTGGATCGGCCCAAAGGCGGCAGTGTGCTCGTGACTGGTAAAGCCCCGGCTGGTGTAGGGATCGATCTGGCTAACTGGGTCACCGTCCGGTTCCTGCCAGTCGGTGTTGTAGCGCACCCCAAATAAACTGAAGGCCTGCTGGTGCACGATGGTGCCACTGCCATCGGTCACGGTATCCACCGAGTCCAGGTTCGGAGCCGCACACACAATTATCAATTAATGATTCGATTTATATAAAAATTTAAATTTTTATATAAATTTATACCCCCAACCATAATTTTTATTATCACTAATGTTAGGATTTCCTAATCTCTGAATAGGATGCTATCACAAGAAATAAAGGCTAGGTTGACTAGCTAAGTGTGTTCTTTATCTGAGAATTAAGGGCAATGTTGATAGACTGCTTACTACCGGAGACTTAAAGAAGTCGTTGTTTGTGGTTACTTGGCCGTTTGGCACAATCACTAAAGCCTCACCCTTTAGCGTATCTTTTATTTGCCACAGATTCTTGAATTGATGAACCATGAATGTCCTGTTACCCCACGATGGGTCAGCCAGTGAAACGTGCGTATTGTTGATGCCCTTTAGCACTGAAAAATGGTCATTGTCTCGATATTTGAGGTAGAGCAATGCCGGTATTTTGATCTTCTTCAGGGTGCCAAAATCAATGGATAGTCCAACTGCATTAAAGCTAAACTTTGTTGCTGCCTGCTTTAAATCTGAACATGAAGCAGTGTTATCGTTGGCGATTAGTGATGGTCTATAATATGTTTACTTGGTTTTATAGATCCTGGCCGCTGCTCTTCTAAAATGATTCGCAATATTTTCATAACAGAAGCTCGCCCTGGGTATTAAGCTGTGTTTTTTTCTTACCGGGCCTTCTGGGGAAGCCAGCCTTACGACTACCATGCTTACTCACAATTTTTTGGGCCGTTTCCTTATGAGTAGCATTGCTTTTTCTGAGGCCATAAAGCTCATTGGCCGCTGCTTTTCGAGCTGCTTTTTCATCAACAATTGGCATTGGATAGCCATTCATTTGTGATTCTGCTTGCCAGGGCATATGAATAAATGCTTGATCCATCCCTCGCAGCTCTGGGACCCAGTGGCGGATAAAGACCCCTTCCGGATCTTGATCAAATCCCTGTTTGATAGGATTGTAGATACGAATTGCGTTAATACCTGTTGTACCCGATTGCATTTGTACCTGGCTGTAATGAATGCCTGGTTCATAGTCCGTAAACAGACTGGCCAGATGCAGGGCTGGTTTTCTCCAGTGCAACCAGAGATGATAGCTTGCAAAACTCATCACCATCGCACGCATGCGAAAATTAAGCCAGCCGGTGGCCGTTAAGGCACGCATGCAGGCATCCACTATCGGATAGCCGGTCATGCCAGACTTCCATGCAGCAAAATAGTCATCATTAAAGTTTTTTTTCCTCAGGCTATCATAGGCAGGATGCATGTTTTCACATTCAATGCGTGGTTCATCTTCCAGCTTTTGAATGAAATGACAATGCCAGCGTAGCCTGCCCGAGAATGATCGCATTGCACTGGACCATGTGCCTTTTTGTCCACGAGGCATCTGCTTGATTTCCTGATTACGCTGCTCACATGCCTGGAATACTTCACGGACGGATAATGTGCCAAAAGCCAGATGAGCAGAGAGCCTTGAGCAGTGATCAAACGCAGTTACAGGCGATGACATTGCTTTGGTATAACCTTCTCCGCGCTCGTAAAGAAAACTGTGCAGCAACTTTAGTCCTTTGTTTCGACCACCTGATTGTAGATCACTCAATTCATCTTCCTGTAATCCAAGTTCCTGATAAGTGGGCCAGGAATCAGATCGCTCTTCTATAGTTTCAAGATTGGAAGGGAGGCTCACGGTGGGTTGCTTCATCTGATGGTACCAGCGTCTAGCCCAGCCATCACGATCCTGCAAACGACGTATCACACCATTTTGAACCGGCTCATGCCATGGGATATTTTTTGCGTGACACCAGCGCCTAACGGCCTGGTCGCGACCATATGTCCAGCCATTCCATGTCTCTTGATGGGATCGTAGTGTCTGGATATTGTGGTGCTGATTAATTTTTTCGAGTACATCAACTGCATTACCGACCTTTATAATCAGCTTCTGTCCAAGCGACTTCAATGATTGATCAAGTTCACAAAGACATTCCTGCAGGAACACATAGTGCCTGTGACTCATATCAGGCTGGGACCATAGGTCTGGCTCAATAATATAGAGCGGCAATACAGGACCTAGCCTGGACGCTTGAGTCAGTGGCAGATGGTCTTCTATTCTTAGATCTCTTTTAAACCAGACTAACCGCACTTATGGATAACCTCCAGGAGCATGTTAATTCAGACAGCAGAACATATTGACTAGCTTCAGCTTCTTTCAAAATCGTCACAATCTGGCTTTCACTTTTTCGTTTTGCCATCGTAAAAATCCTTTCAAATCGTGTAAAAGAAATTCTACGGGCTAGCTGTAGCATTTTAGGAGATAGTTACAGGTGGGAATTTGCATTTAAAAGTGACAGGAAAACTGCTTGCCTTGCGATTTTAATCTGGGCAATTTAGTCTGAAGCATGCCTGATCAGAAAATTCCGATCGAACAAAAAAGGCCTGTGAGCTAAACTTGACGAAATCCAAGTGAGATGTGTAACAGGTTAATCATGAAAAAGTATTGATTAAAAAAACAGTATCTATGTTTGGCATTCATTACAAGATATTAATCTATACGTGTGATGTTCACAGTTGAATTTTTTTTAAAGATATTTAATTACTAAAATTAATCTACTATTCATGATGGGAATAACAAATGATGGAAGTAGACTGTATTGATATAATTAGATAAAGAAATAATCAGGTATTTTGTTGAAGAGATTACTGAGTAAACTAGTTTACCTTTAATCACAATATCTATTTTCCCAAACGCAGTTATTCAACTGCCGTTAACCATAATCCTAATCCAATTAAAGCCAAAGCACCCCAAGTGCTCATGACCCAATTTTCTGAGAACACATAGCTGCTAATCAATAAACCTACTGGGATAGTAACGTAACCTACCTGGCTTAAATAAACAGGCCCTGCCACTTTTTGCAATTTCATGTTGAGGCTATACATCATTGCCATAGTGATCATTACACCCACAATAGACCAAGTAGTAATGCTATCTGAGTCTGAAAAAACAGGATGAATACCATCAATTAAGAGTGTCATTGGTAAGAGAATAATGGCAGCACCAAACATGATAACACAAGCCAAGACCGTCGGCTGTGCACCAGATGGCCATGCTAATGTGCGATATATATTAGCGCAAGATAAAAACAAAGGAGCCCACATCGCTAACGCCATCCAGCTATTCATAGATGGGCTCTCAGGTGGCCATACAATAACTAAACCACCAGTAAGCCCTAAAAAGAGGCCAGCAATACGCTGAATTTTGATTTTTTCCAGTTTCAATAAAATTGATATGAAATAAGTAAATAATGGGGGGAACGCGTAAACAACAGAGGACATCCCTGATCCTATGTGAGGGATTGCATACATGATGAGCATGATCGGAAAAGCATTACTTAATCCGCCTGCAATTAATCCATATCGAACGTGTCCTAAAGTAATTTTGTTTTCTCGAATGCTAGAAAATGTGGATGGCAATAATAGAATACCCGCACCTAACACCATCCAGAATGTAAGCGTCAAAGGGGGTATGCCATGACTTTGTAACACTTTACCGATAGACAGGATAATTGCAATCAGTATTCCCACACTGATTAATAAGCACAATGGTAAAAAACGACTGATGATCACTAAAGCCTATAATTCCATTATAAAATACTAGAAATTTTTTTTTGGGACATTACTTGTTAATGAAGTTAAGGATGTCTTTACTTCAGACTCTTATATTGAATTTTCTAATCCAAATATTGGATTAGATGCTAATGGATTAGGCCCAATACATGGATTTTATCCAGTACCATCAAAAACATCAAGCCCTCATTTTACGTACGTCTTGCCGATGGCAAAGTGCGCGAATCCCACTGTGTCATAGTTTGTTTACATCTGTAGACATTCGAAGTAGCCATGTAAAATAGCATCGAAGCGAATCAGTGTTGTAAGCACATTTTTTGCACTTGCCAACTTATCTTGTTTTTTTGGGGAGGTCTAACTGAGCTTACAAGTTCTAGCTCTGTTTTCCAGGCCAGTCTTACAACCTGGTCTCTAGCTTATTTTGCACTTCAACTTAATGCTTCTTTGTACAGGTGTGTCTGAAACTCTATGAACGTACGCTGTATCTCTTGTACGTTGCCATACTTGGCGGTAATCACCGTACCTAACCTGGCAATGTCCAACTCATCAACGCCAGCCTCAACATAATTACGCAGCACATAACTTACGAATTCACGCTGCCGGGCATTGAGCAAGGTGTAGATATTGTCTTTGTTCGTTTGCACACGTGCCACAAGGCTGACAGTCTCTTTTGAGTAGGCAATGTATTGCAGTACATCAAGCAAATCACTGTCTTGTGCATCTATGAGTTCCTGCAACTTGAGCAAATCATCCTTGTGGCAACCTTCTTTTTCCAGCTTGTTCATTAAGTCTCTGCGAGTGAGTGGGTTGGCCCAAATGTCGCGTAACTGCTCTTCACTGCCAAACAGACTGGGCAACTGCAGCGTATCAAAATGTATCGCACAATCATAATCTGACCAGGCATAAAGCGATATATTTAATCATGGATGTAATAAAAATTACTTCTGCTTAAAGTTGTGAAGGGACTCTAAACATGTTGATCATCTACTGTAACTATGACCTTATCCATTGTCATAACTTGATATAAGAAAGCTGCATTGAACATCCTTATCCAATATAGCAATCAATCTAGTTAGGGTTTATGGCTCCCCCATTTAATACATAGGCCTGCCATAATATACCAGTCCCTGCCAGAACCTGTTATACCATTTTGCCATACATTAAATTACAGAAATTTAAGATTTTTTAAGATGAGATGATAATCTTTTAGAAATTTCCGCTTTAGCTGGTGACTTAATTAATTCGCTTTCTAAAACCAAATTATAATCTGTTTCAGATTTAATATTTTCCTCCATATATTTAATATCTAATTTTTCATTACTAATAAATCCGTCATGCAGCAAGAGTAAAATATTTTCATTATATTGAGTAACCATTGTTTTAAGTACAAGTGCTTCTACACCCTGGAGTAAGTGTGCTAGTTGTTGGGTTTTTGTAGTGTTACTAACAACAATATTTTTTCCCATAGCATTGGATAATCGACCTCTGGAAATAGATGATTTATCTATTATGGTATTACGAGCTAGTTTAATATCCTGATTCATACCAGTAAAAAAATCATCTGCCATTATTTCATCAATTTTATCAACACCAACCTTATTTGATATAGAGTTTCCATATTTTCCTAATGGTGATCCATAAAGCATAGCAATAAGTACTTCCTTAATTACTTTAATACGTAATCCCATATCCTTACTTATACTATTTCTGACTTCCTTTTTATTTTTTAAATAGTGTTCTATTGTCCCCAAATAAAGTCCATATCCAGTTGCTTTTTGATTCAGTATGGAAAAATGACAGTTTTGAATATCATAATTATAGTTTCCTGAAAGAGCAGCTCGTCTTATGATTTTAGGTGCATTTTGTAAATTAATACCTGTGGTATACAACCTTCCAGAATCACTCTCCTGGTAACACTGAATGATTGAATCACTGGCTATGTTATTTCGAGATAGTAAATCTAAACATCTGTAAGCATCTATGTCAGAATGGAATTCATCAACCACTTCTGGTTTATCATTTTTAAATTTATTTAATGTTAAATTTAAGTTTTCTCCAAATTCATCTAAAGATGATCTGTTAATTGGGATAACACTAGTGTAACTATCCCCTAAACTAATACACATCACTCGTAGAATTTTTTATAAGATATCCCAGAGCAGTTTTACGATGAGCAAACGCATGACCGAAAGCCAAATAGTGGCAATTTTGAAAGAAGCTGACGCTGGTATGGCAATAAAAGATATCTGCCGTAAATATAGCGTAGCCAATTCAACTGTTTACAAATGGCGAGAAAAGTATGGCGGCATGGAAGCCTCTGATGTTAAACGCTTAAAAGAGCTTGAAGAAGAGAACCGTAGGCTTAAGCAAATGTACGCTGACTTAAGTCTTAAATCTCAGCTACAGGAAGAAATCATAAAAAAGCTGTAGTGCCTGTGGCAGAGCGCAAAGTCTGGGCTCAGGAGTTACAGGCCACACACCAAATCGGTGTAACAATGAGCTGTAAAGTCGTTTCTATAAGCCGAACGGCGTTTTATTATCAGCCAACGCTGACAGATGATAGTGCCATTATCGATGCACTGAATGACTTGGTGGAAAAACACCAGAGGTGGGGCTTTCCTAAGTGTTTTAAGCGGCTGCGTAAGCTAGGCTATCACTGGAACCATAAGCGCGTATATCGCGTGTACACGGAGTTAAAGCTCAACCTTAGGCGCAAATCCAAACGAAGGTTACCGCCAAGAAACCCCGAACCATTAACGGTGCCAAATCATCAAGGGCACACATGGTCAATGGACTTTATGAGTGACCAGCTGCATAACAAGGTGCGTTATAGAACATTTAACATCATCGATGACTTTAACCGCCAGCTATTAGGCATTGATATAGCCACCAGCATTCCATCGTTGCGTGTTATACGTTATTTAGACAGGTTGTGCGAATGGCATGGTTATCCAGAGAAGATTCGGGTTGATAACGGCAGTGAATTCACGTCAAGCGTGTTTACCGATTGGGCTCTAGCTCACAGTATCAGAATTGACTATATCAAGCCTGGTTGCCCGTATCAAAACGGCTATATAGAGCGTTTTAATCGTACATATAGGCATGAAGTATTGGACTTATATTGGTTTAAAAACCTACAGGAGGTTAAGCAGATAACGGACGAATGGATTGAAATTTATAACACCCAAAGGCCGCATGACTCGCTCAATGATATGACGCCCACTGAGTATAGGAATGCAGCTTAAACTGTCTACGAGGTGGCTGTGTTAAGAATGGGGTATTTACA